>CAZXTL010000062.1:0-2621 GCA_964643725.1 uncultured Candidatus Marinamargulisbacteria bacterium | reverse complement strand
ACTCTTTGACGCGGTCGGCCTCCAGCAGCGAATGCGTGCGGGCATACGTCTCGATCGCCTCGGGCATTCCGCCCAGCGCCAGGAACGTGCGGAACAGCCGCAAGAGCGTCTGGTGTGCGGTGTCCGGCATCGTCTCCCGGCAGCCAAAAGCGCTGAGAAACGCAGACCAGCGCTCGTTTCCGGTTGCGTCAAGAAACTCGCCAAACGTCATGGGGCCTAAGTGCAAGTACTCGATGCGCCCGACGGGCATAGAGAACGAATGATCTTCCAGGACAAAATCCAACAGCGAACCGGCGGCAATGACATGGAGGTCGGAAAGCTCCTCATAAAAGTACCTGAGCCGCGCCAGAAACTCAGGCACCGCCTGTATTTCATCGAAAAAGAGCAGTGTCTTTCCGGGAATGATCCGCTGGCCGTACTCCAGTTCCAGCAGTTGCACCATCCGGGAGGGCGGTTCGTGAACGATTCTCCTCAGAAACGCTCTATCCCGATCGGCATTGACGGTCAGGCTGGTCTCAAATTCGCGCTTCGCGAACGCCTCAACCAGATACGATTTACCGACTTGGCGCGCACCGCGTAATACGAGCGGTTTCCTCTTCTGCCGCTGCTTCCATTCCTTGAGATGGGCAAACGCGCTCCGGTTCATAATGCTCCTTATAAGGGGTTATTGAGAGCATAATATGAACATTATAATGGGTTACGTCAAGCAGAACACGCCCAGTTTCTTCTCAAAGGTGTGCCGTCGTTTGCTGAAAATCTTGGCAATGGCGGGGCTGAGGAACGTTTTGCCCTTTTGAACTTCCCGTACAGCCGCAACCACATTGTCAGCGAAGGTTAGTTTGTTGATGTATCCAGCCGCTCCCACTTCCATCGCTCTTTCGACATAGGCTTCTTCACTGTGGACAGAGCAAATAAGCACCTTGGTGGCGGGTAAATCTTGGCGGATCAGGCGAGTGGCCTCCAACCCGTTGAGTTTCGGCATCGCAATATCCATGACGACCACGGCGGGACGGAGCTTCCTCGCCATTTCCACAGCCTGTTTGCCATTGGCCGCTTCACCGACCACTTGCATGTCGCTCTCAGCATCCAGTATCTTCCGCAGTGCCTTGCGAATGTCCTTTTGGTCATCAGCCAGCAAGACAGTGATACGGCTCTTTGGCTTCACGCACGTTGCACGGAGTACCGTCACGGCAGTTCCACCTTCATCCGGTAGAACGGGCCTTTCGGCGGCACGTTGGTGTCGCTCAGCGAGTCCGGCCCTCCGGTGCCGAGGCGCGGCCCTGCGCCGGGCACGGGCAACCACGCACTGGATGAGAGGTTGCTGACGCCGATGAGCGTGTAGGCGCGGCTTGCACTGGAGACGAACGAGACGGTCGTCATGGGGCTGTTGCCGATCGCCGTGATGCGGAAATAGGAGGCCGGGTTGGTCGGATCGGTGTCGGCGATATACTCCTGGAGGGTGTTGAAGGAGTCGGCATCCGCTTGCTGCTGGTCCGCCGAGCCATCCGTAACCAGACCGTACTTCAACAGCCAAGCCCAGCGGATTCCGTTGGTGGTCGATCCGCTGGTGCTTTCGTACGCCCCCATATCCACCACGCCGCCGATGAGGCGCGGGTTGCCGTCGAGGTCTGTCGCGCCTTGCGCATAGGCATTGGTGCCGGCATTGATGCAGGGCGATCCGACTTGCAGACGGTAGTCTCCGCCGCCAACGAACAACGGGGCGGCGGTGATATTGCCGGCTCCGGTTATCAGAGGCGTCGTGCAGCAATTGCGAAAGACACCGCTGGCGCCCGCGGTGTAGTTGCTGGTGGCGCCGGTTGCGGTATTGTATTGGAGGATCGTGTTGAGATTCGTGCCGCTTTGCCAGACATACACGCCGCCGCCGCTGTTGGGGCAGGTGTTGCTGACGACGGTGCAGTTTTCAAGCAGGCCGCCGGTGTCCATGAGTGCGCCGCCGCCGCTGCCTGCCGCCGTATTCTGCACAAACAGGCTACTTCGCGCAAGGCCGCCGCCGTACAGATAGGCGCCGCCGCCGTTGTCACTGGAGGTTCGGTTGCTGCGCACGATGCAGCGCGAGGCCGTACCGCCGATGTTGAAATAAAGTCCGCCGCCCTGACCGTCCGACCGGCAATTTTGCACGGTACACTTCTCAAGCGTTCCGGCGCCGACGAACTTGACGCCGCCGCCGTGCGAGGCTGAGCAGCCGACGATCACGCAGTTGCTGGCTGTGGCGCTGCCGCTGAGGTTCAGTCCGCCGCCAGCCAGGTCATGGTTCCAATTCCCGCCGGTGGCGAAGGTGTGGCCGTTGGTCAGGGTGAAGCCCACGAGCGTGCCTGCATTCATCCACACACAGCGCATGGCGGAGGTCCCGTTGGTGGTGACAGGGTGCGCCGCGCCGACGATGACAGTGACGGCCGCGCCGTTGACGCTTTGCAGGGTGATCGCCTTGGTGAGGCTCACGCGATTGGACAGCGCACAGCCCGGTGTCACGCTGCCGCCCGCAGCATACACGCCGTTCGTCACCCACACCGTCCCGTTGGACGAGACCGCGTCCACCGCCGACTGGATCGTCGTTGCCGCGTTGGCCCACGTGGCGTAGGGCCACACGTTAGAGCCGCCCG
>CAZXTL010000061.1:0-2659 GCA_964643725.1 uncultured Candidatus Marinamargulisbacteria bacterium | reverse complement strand
TCTTCTATTCAATATTCATGCCGTCAGTTCGTAAGATCCCGGCCGAAAAGTGTGTCGGGATTGCCGGCGATCCAATAATACAACTCCCTGTCCGATTACTTCAATCTTGACTTGGCGTTCCGAATAGCGGTTAACGCGCTTTTAAAATCATTAGGGATGGGTATATATTGTCTTCTATTTAATTCATGAAAGAATAATGAATTACTCTAAGGACAAGAAGACATGCAGTATGATGTATTCATCAGTTATTCCTCCCACGATAAAGCTGTGGCGGATGCGGCTTGCGCCAAACTGGAGAGCCAGCGTATTCGCTGCTGGATCGCACCGCGGGATATACTTCCAGGTATGGAGTACGGTGAAGCCATTGTGGATGCGATAGATTCGTGCCGTGTGTTTGCCATTGTCTTTTCGACAAATGCCAATAATTCCCCGTTAGTCAGGCGCGAAGTGGAGCGAGCTATGAGCAAAGGAAAGGTGATTGTGCCTTTCCGAATTGAGAACACTATGCCATCCAAGGCCATGGAGTTTGCCCTGAGCAATACGCATTGGCTTGATGCATTGACTCCGCCGCTCGAGGCTCATCTTGAGAACTTAGCTCGCACGGTTCATGTTCTTCTGGGGGATGACCGGCAGCGAACGGCGAATGCCCCACATATCCGATTGACTGTTCACTTTGCCAGTTTTTTCGGATCATCAATGCCTTGCTGCTTCATCAATGCAACAAATATATGCCATGATATGGATGTTGAAATAACTCACGTATGGATCGAGGCCGTTCCCAAAATCCATGTTTTGCAACAGAACCGTCCTCTTCCCAAGAGGCTGAAGCCACGCGAGAGTTGGGAGACATGGCTTCCGCTGGGAGAGATTCCCTCTGACTATATCAGTGAGGAGTTACACCAACTTGCACGTGTTCGACTCTCTACTGGAGATGTCATTTCTTCTGTGAAGCATGTCGCTACACCTGAAGTAGGGAGTGTGCCTGGCGGAGCCATATCAGAGTCAGATATTTCATGAATGGATGGCTTTAAGGCGGGCTTTGGCCGCAACCCAAACGCAAAATTCAAATATCCCGCTTTCACCTGGGAGGCTACGAGAGACACGTTTTAAATCCGAAACAAATTGGAAATTCATTGAATTTCAAATGTTTCAAGCGTTGTTTTGAGAATTAAGATTTTTATAAGCTTAAGACATAGAACTGTGAAACAAAGACACTAGGTTTTTCCATACGGGAAAATGCGTCCCTGTCGCATTGGTAGTAGCGCAATTTATTGCGCGTCCTTGGCGTAATACCAAGATGGGCGAGACGCCCAAAGACATACAGGCAAGATGCCTGTGCTACTGTCAAGGAGACATCGCAAAAACGTTTGCTATAATTTTCCGTAAGGGGCTAAGGTTGACTCCTCCAGCATCTGTTTGAATTCACTGGCGGTTTTCACTTTTATCTCAGGATTATCAATCAACGCTTGATCAATGGCGGCAGCCAGTTTTAGGGGGATTTCTGGATTTCGTTTGCGGATAGGGACAGATTGTCCCTTTAACGCCGAGAGCCAGACATCAGAGCCCGGCGGGAATTCTTTAGGAAAAGCGCCGGTAAGCATATTATATAAACTTGCGGCAGCAGCCCAAACATCCACATCCGGCTTTGAATATTTATAGTTTATAAGTTGCTGTCTCGGCATAAAAACCGGCTTGCCGGATGCCTCTCCGGTTCTAGTAATTCCCGTCAAGCCGACAGTTTCAAAAGCTTTGGCGATACCGAAATAGCCTAATTTAGCTGTAGGACGCTCTGACGAATCACTCAGAAGAATATTTTGCGGACTTAAAGAACGATGGACTAAGCCTTCTGTCAATTTGCTTGTTCCGCCATCCAATTCAACCTGAATCTTTACATTATGGGCATATTCGAGCCCGTTCAACACCTGGATAATTATAGGCACCGCAATTTCTGGAATTAAGATTCCGTCGTGTTTTTTTATCAATTTATCTAAATTGTCTCCTTCGCAAAATTCCATAAGCAGAAAAATGGCATCAGCGGAATAACCGGTCTTATATAGTTCAATAATGTTAGGATGATGTAGTTTGCCATAAAGTTTTGCTTCTTGCAGAAACTTGTCACGGTTCTTTGCGTTTAAAGGCACCATGGGGCGGATCAGTTTCAGTCCCATCTTATTGCCGGTGGTCTCTTCTTCCACGAGCCATTCTTCTCCCATCCAGTCTTTGCCGATCAATTTGATTTTTCGGAATCCCTTAATGAGCTCGGCATCTCCTTTTTCGATGACAGTGTTTTTAAGGAGGTTTTCCAAACTCAGCAATTGATTCATAAGGCAATGGTTGCAGTCTTCACAGACATAAGCGCCACGCTTCTTGCTGAAGATAACGTTCTCAGAGTCGCACTTGGGACATCGCACAATGTCAGTCATGGCGTCCTCTTATAGTTCTTGCTCGTATAGGAAATTGTAAATTTAATGATATTTATGATTGCGTCCTTTCCCCACTAAGCCTTGGCGTTCGAAGTTTATTGTTCTATGTTAAATTTCACCCTGTGGAACTCAAAGTATGGACGTGTTCATTGGGTTGAAAGCTGTGGTTCCCTGTGTTGTTGCGATGTGAGCCGGTGGATGCGAAAACCGACTTTCGAAAGAAGGAGTGGAATCTG
>CAZXTL010000060.1:0-2741 GCA_964643725.1 uncultured Candidatus Marinamargulisbacteria bacterium | reverse complement strand
TTGGGTCCTGTCTATTTCATGAAATACCCGGATACTCGCCACTTTCCATCTTTATCGAGCATGGGTGTGACGGTCTCAACCGCGGACTTCTTGTTCTCGAAGGAAGCCTTGAACTGAATCACAACGTATTCACCGTCTGGGGCTCCCGGCAATGATGTTCGATAGCGCTTGGATTGAAGTTCTCTGGACACATTCTTCCCGAAGGGCTTTCTTCCGGCTTGCATTGTCTGGACCCATTGCTCTTTCGGGACAGCTCCTTTGAAGAGCTGAGCGGCTTCGTCCCAGCTTTCCGCATACTTTTCCCCGTCAACAAGCGACAGCCAAGCATTCGCGGCAACAACGGCAGCCGTTTCCGCTTGCGGGTTGTTTGCAGAACTGCAGCCTGAAAGACAGGCTATCGCAGCGAGTGACAAACATATCAGCATCTTTCTCATTCTCGTATCCTTTCTTTGAGACCCAACGGTGCCATTGATGCGCGAGCGTTTAGCGAGTCGCGTATGGCTTGTTGGGCTTCTATTTCGTCCTCACTCCATCAATACGCTTAACGGGATGGTCTCGATCAATCTTTCCGTTGTCACCTTTCTTGTAGAATGCAAATCCACCAAAATTTCCGGAAGGAAATCTGATGAGGCCTTTTGTGGCCCGAAAGACGATGGTAATCGATTTTCCGTGGAATGGTCCGATCATATCACGTTCGGGTATCCCTATGTCATGGCACATTCCCGGCCAGAAATCAGAACGTGCAGTGCCGCCAAACGGTGTTATGCCGGACTTGTAGACGTAATATTCCGTCCCATTTGGATGGATAACGACGTATTCGAAGTCAGCATCAAATCTCTCAATACGAGGATACTGCCAGAAGAAGGTCCAAGAATCGAAATCTGCCGGTGCAGGTTCCTTGGTTGTGAATGTGATGGTCTTTCCGATATCGCTTTGTTGTGTTTTAGTATCGGTGGTGATGCATCCAGCGGAGATAAGGATCGCTACGAGGCTAATCATTGTGAATAGAATGTTCTTCATTCTGTTTTTCCTTTCAAAGCCCAACGGTCACCTTGAGTTTCGGCGCGTCAGCGACGTAAACTCCGAGGTGTGGTTCGCCGAATTATTCGTAGTGCGTCCACAGTCGGATGATTTTAACCGTCTTGACGTCTTCCAGAACCTGATACACCAGTCGATGCTGTATGTTGATGCGACGGGAACATGCTCCAGCCAGATCTCCGACCAGTTTCTCAAAGGGAGGCGGATTTTGATAAGGATTCCGTTCCAGAATCTCAAGCAATCGCTCAGTTTTTGGCTTCAAGCCAGACGCCTTTAGTTTCTTGGCGTCCTTTTGAGCCTGTTTAGTAAAGACAATTGTCCAGCTCACCACTTAAGCTCCTTGGCGCACTTACCAATGGGCGTTCGCATTCCCTTTAGAATAGACTCCCTCATTCCCGGAATGGCGGTCAAATATAGTGTCTCCTGGATGGCCGTCCAGTCCTCGCCGGACACGAGCACGGCAGAATTCCGCTTGCCGGTGATCAGGATCGTCTTATGGGACTCCGCAACATCATCCAAAAGAGAGTAAAGCGATTTTCTTGCTTCGGTCGCCGTGAGTGTTGTCATGATCAATTCCTTTCGTACGCAATACCGTACGCCTCATGAATCATTTTGTCAAAATATGTTTGGCGAACGTTCCACCACAAACTGCGAGCCTTGCGAGCTAGTTTGCAGGTGATCGTTGGGGCTCCTTCTTGTTCTGCATATCCCACTTAGCCCAGTCGATCCTGTCAGGAACATTCATTTCAATAGGGGCTTCGCCTACTGATATTAGTATTTCGTTGAGTTTCAACAAATCTGCCTTGAGTTCGGCTTCGTTCATGTTGAAAGGATGCAAAACGAAACCAGCATCCAGCCGATAGTTAATGACGGCTGTGACAACTCGCTGTCCGACGCCCGTCGCTTTGCCGCACCATGCAAATGGAATTGGCTTTTTGGGGAAGTCCCATCTCTTTGCCACTTCGCTCCATAATTGCGGTGTGAGATTCACAGCTTGCCATCCGCCGATACGGGCCTGAGATCCATGGTTGCAGTTAACATGAGCATCTGAACTTGCCGAAAATCGAGCTATGAACTCAAATCCTGAAACTCCTTGATCGTAAGGCATGGTGCCGTTGTTTATATCGCCATAGTTCTGTAATTCTACCAGGAGGAATCGTTCGTGATTATTGCAGCTCAGAATACGGCTATGTGCTCGCATGGTTTTTAACACATAACAAAAAATACCTGCGCCAATTAAGATAAAGGCAGCGATGCTTACCAGCGTCCATTTGAAACGATTCGATTTCATTCTGTTTTTATTGTTGCCCCAACGTTGGCGCTTTGGCTGAGGCGCGTCAGCGCCGATAGCCAGGAGCGCCTGGTTGGGGCTCATTTGTCTGGGTTTCTTTTTCTGACGCTTTTATGGCTGCGATAACCTTTGGGTTTCTGGCGTTTGCAACCATCCAACTTGAGGCAATGACCTCATCAGTCCTACCCTCAAGCTTTGAAAGATTGAACTTGGCTAAACTTGCATATTCACCCGATACGGGGAGGGATTGCCAGAGGTCCGACTGAGCGAGCGCTTCTGCAAACGGCGATCTCTGATCGACAGGGACGATAAGAACCATCTTAAAGACAGCGTCGGATACCCCGCCAGGAATCGGAGTCCCTGCACCACTATGTTCCTGCAACATTTGAGTGGTGCCGTGAGGCAGCCGGAT
>CAZXTL010000059.1:0-2758 GCA_964643725.1 uncultured Candidatus Marinamargulisbacteria bacterium | reverse complement strand
GTCGTCGAGGGGGCTGTGGGTGCGGTGGAAAAGTTCACCCGCAACGGCGGTGCCTCGATTCAGGCTCGGAGGATCGGTTCGGCTCCCGTCGGAAACAAGTAACTGGGAGCCATTATGAAACATCCGCCAATATCCCCAACCTCTCAGTCACCCCGGATCTCGTCAAGTCATCAGAGCCTTGGGACAAGACCTACGCCCACAAGCCTTGGATCGTGAAGCACGACGGCGTGGTCTATCATTTCTACAACGCCGTGGGTGATCAAGGCCGCGTCATCGGATTAGCCACCTCGAAAGATCTCAAGAACCCAGCCAAATAAAAAACCAGACCATGAAAAACACACTCCTCACTCTGTTACTGGGCCTGCTTTTCAGCCTGCCCTCGCAAGCCAAGGAAACAAAGGTCGAGGCGAACCAAGTGAAGGAAATATCACTCGTTTCCTCGAAGCCCTACGCGAATCCGTTCATGGAGGTCGAACTCGATGCGGTGGTGACGCGGCCGGATGGCAAGCAACTCCGCGTGCCCGCGTTCTGGGCGGGGGGCAATGATTGGAAATTCCGCTACGCCTCGGAGCTAACGGGCGCTCATTCGTGGAAGACGGAATGCAAAGACGCGACGAACACCGGACTTCATGGCATCAGCGGCATCATCGAGGTGATTCCGAGCACGAGCGACAATCCACTCTACAAGCACGGCCCGGTGCGCGGCTCCGGCAGCAAGCACCACTTTGAACACGCGGACGGCACGCCGTTTTTTTGGCTGGCCGATACTTGGTGGAAGAACCTCTGCAAGCGGATGACATGGGAGGGATTTCAGGAACTCGCCGCCGACCGCAAGAAGAAGGGATTCAATGCCGTCCAGATCGTTTGCGGGCCGTATCCCGACGAGGGTTTCCTTGAGCCGCGCATGGCGAACGAGGGCGGTCTGCCCTACGAGTCGGTGAAATTCGAGAAGGTCAACCCCGAGTATTATAACTACACGGACCGCCGCATCCAGCACCTCGTGGAAAGCGGTCTCGCGCCGGTGATCGTCGGCTCCTGGGGGCGTGGGGATTGCAATAGCATGCAGGCGATTGGGCTTGAGGGCTTGAAGCGCCACTGGCGTTATCTCGTAGCCCGTTACGGAGCGTATCCGATCTTCTGGATCCTTGCCGGCGAAATCCCCGAGGAAACCAAATGGAACAAAGGTCCCTGGGCGCCATTGGCGAATCATGTGCGGGGCCTCGATCCCTTCCACCGCGCGCTCACCTGCCACACGGGTCATGGACGGCGCGGCGCGAAGGGGGACACGACGGTGATTGATTTCGACATGGTCGGTGGCAACCACGACCAAAATGCGGCAGTCCAACCGCAGTCTGTGGCAATCGTTTCCTCGGCCTATTCCAAAGGGCCGCCCATGCCCGTGCTGGTCGGCGAGACCTGCTACGAGGGGCACATGCAACAGGGTTTCGGCGACACGCAGCGCCGGATATTTTGGCAGAGCATTCTGAACGGTGCGGCGGGGCATACCTATGGTGCGGCCGGCATCTGGCACGCCAGTGTGGAAGGCGATCCCGGTTGTGCGTCAGCCGCGTTCGGGGGCAAAAAGGTCTATGACTGGACCACTTGGAAGGAAGGCATGAACTACCCCGGCGCCATCCAGCTCGGCATGGCGAAGAAACTCCTCGAGCAATACCCGTGGCAGCACTTCGAGCCGCATCCCGAGTGGACGGCGCCCGGCTGCTACGCCGCCGGCATTCCTGGCGAAGTGCGCTTCATTTACCATCCGAGAGGGAGGATCTACGACTGGACCGGCACGGTGGTGAAAGGCCTTGAACCCGGCGTGAGCTACTCCGCATTTTATTTCGATCCCGCCACCGGACGCCGCTTCGACCAAGGCCTCATCCGCTCCGACACCGGCGAATTCAAAACCAAGGAAATTCCCTCGCCGCAGGATTGGGTGCTGGTGATGCAGGCGCAGGAGCGCGCGAAAATAGTCACGCTCACTGAAATAAAAGCCGGCGAGGCTTGCTCCGGGAAGCTGGAGCCAAGCGGCGCGACCTTCACCAAAAAGAGCGGCCCGGCTTGGCTCGCGATCCGTCCCGACGGCACTTACTCCGGCACGCCCAAGGACATGAATGCGGGACGAAACTCGTTTCTGGTATCCGTGAAGCAACCGGGCGGGGTAGAGTCATTTCTGGAATTGCAAATCCATGTCCTGGGTGCCAATGGCGAAGTTTTTCTCGAATCGTTCGGCGCTTACGAAGGCAACAAAAACAACAAACAGGCGGATACAGGCTTGAGTGTGGCCCATGGTGGCAAGGTCCTGGGATGGAGTGCCTCGGGCGCTGGTGCGATGCACGCGGTGGACCGCTCGATGAGTACCAGCGAAGTCGCCCTCACTCCGTCCGATTGGGCGATTATGATCTTCAAGGACAATGTCATTATATCCGGCGAGATCGAAGCCAACACATCGGGTAAAAACTATCAGGTTTCCTTCGAGACAAGCCCAGCCGTGTATGCCGACCTTTCGCAGGCCACCAAAGCCGGCGATGCTCTGGTCGTGGAGGTGCTGCGCAAAGACGGCAGCGTCCTGAAAAGTTTCGAATACGCCCCGGGTGCGTGGAAGGGCAAAGCCGAGTTTGCCGCCGCTCAATTCGACTACCAAGGCAACGGCTCGGGAGCCATTCGGCTTCGGATCGGAGCGGCAGGAAACACGATCGACGACCGCTTCAAAGGCGCCATCGACAATCTCATAGTGAAAGAAACCAAATGAAAATCA
>CAZXTL010000058.1:0-2776 GCA_964643725.1 uncultured Candidatus Marinamargulisbacteria bacterium | reverse complement strand
TTGACGGCGTGTCTGTGCACTCTACAGCTTACGCCAATGACCTCCTTTCGCGCCGTACCAACATCGTTTACACGGCGCAGACAGGCACGAATATACTGTCCTGTGCTTACAACGCACGCAGCGAGGTCACGGGTGTGACCATCGACACAAATGACTATTCCTACATTTACGATAACATAGGCAACAGCCTTTTCACTTCGCTCAACACTGTCACCAATGCCTATACCGTGAACAACCTGAATCAGTACAAGGCTGTTACGAATCTGCTGGATCTGACTGGTTATAAGCTGCAACATGATTCCGACGGTAACACTACCCGAATTGGTGAGCATTCCCTTTATTATAATGCAGAAAACCGTCTGTCATTCTACATGTTTGGTTTGAATGCCAACGAGGTCGGAACAGTCAGGAATGCCTACGCCTATGATCACTTTGGGCGCAGGGTAAAAAAGATGGGACAAGAATACAGAGTCTATGCGCCTGGTGGAATTACACCTCCAACTTACTGGTGGCACACTAACGAAGTGACCACGTTTGTGTATGACGGCTGGAATTTGATTCATGAGCGTGTAGCCCATACCAACGGCACGGTTGACGAGATCGAATACGTCTGGGGTCTTGATTTAAGCGGTACAAGTCAAGGAGCTGGCGGTGTTGGGGGCTTGCTCTTTGAAAAGCGCAACGGGGCGGTCTATATTCCCTGTTATGATGCAAACGGAAATATCACGGCTTATGTTGACACCAACGGCACTGTCCGAGCCAGCTATGTCTATAATGCCTTTGGAAAAACGATAGCCCAAAGCGGTGATATGTCCGATCTCTTTCGCTTCCGTTTCAGTACCAAGTATTTTGAAGAAGATACAGGGCTCTATTACTATGGCTATCGTAACTACTCTCCGATGCTCCAAAGATGGATGAATAGAGACCCGATTGAGGAAAGTGGTGGGGTTAATTTGTATGGGTGTGTGGGTAATGATGGAGTGAATAGGGCTGACAAGTTGGGTGAATTCGCGATTGCTCCAGTCAACGATAGTCCTTCAGCAAAATATTTTGATGCGAATAACCAAAGGGGAGTCGGGTCAATATATGCGAGCGTTTTTATCCTTTTATCCGCTAAGGACCTTGAGCGAATTCCAAATGGAGGTTTGCTTGTTCATGGGAAGCGAGTGACGATGAATTTAAGAGACAAAGAGGGCAACCCGTTGATTAAGGATACGCAAGCTGTAACCAAAGCAATTCGCATTGATTCAAGAGGAGTTGGGAGGGGAGGATACACCGCGAAAGATGGCAAATCATATGCACCTAATCATCCATCAACACTAGACTTCTTACTTGAGACGGCTCCTCCTTTATATTACAATCTAATAGCAAAAGAAAAATTGCCTGACTGTATTGAAGGAGAGATCACCATTAAAGCGAACTGGTATTTGTTTAGTAAAGCTAACAAATACTATTCTGATATGAGGGGAGAAGGCGGAGACGCATTGTCTGGTAGCTTAGATGGTGATCCGGCCCATGGCAGCATGGGCTCAGCGCCAGGATACCCGAGAGTTGATAGAAGTTATATTGCGGCGGGCAGTTATTACGTATCGTTCAAGATTTCAAGAAAGAGCCCCTATTTTATTCCAACGATATATTATGCAAATCCATTGTGGACAAATGATAACGTCATCAATCGCAAAAGCTCTCCAGAGGGGGGCTCAGACCGTAATTATCCTCCGATGACAACACCGTGGTAAACTTCATGAGAACTAAAAAAAATCTTGTTGGTCTAATCCTGTCTTGTTTGCTGTCATTTCTAGCAAATGGCGGCGGCACGGATGCCCCAGTATTCGACGTTCCGGATATTGACTCCAATTTAATTATAAAGGTTATAGGATTCAGAAAGACGGAGTCTATAGTCAATGGTATAGATGTGCCGATCTTTACAACGGATACCAATGTTTTAGGGAGAATGGACACGGGCGTGCTCTGTTACGTTGTCTCGCCTAAGCAATTTGCAAAAACTTTTTTTGTCCTAATACGTCAGCCATTTGAGCGAGAGGAGCTTTGGGAGTTGACACCATCCTATAAAACATTTCAACTTAACCACTTTTATAAAATACCATATTCAATTAAAGACTTAGGTGATGGGAAAGGGACAAATCTATGTTTTACTTTGGGCGGGGGTTTACGATTAAATTCGGGGCCGAACACTAACAATAATGTGTTTGCTACGTCGACTCTGGAGACGGCTGGAGATAGTGTCAAGGCCCTAGCTAAACGCTATTATGTTTCAGCCGATGAGGCAAGGGCACAAGTGGAACTTCTGCGCCCTCTCGTTGAAAAATATGAAGTGCAACTCAATAAAATTAAGGCTGAACTCAGGGAAGAACGGGATAAAAGAAAAAACTTGGGGATTGAAACGAAGGGTATCTATCTGGACGATGAAACGGACAAGTTTAGTATGCTCAAAAAGGAGCAATATAGAATTTCACCCCTGTGGAGTGAGGCCAAATCTGAAATGCTAAATGCTGAAAAACAATTACAGGATTTTAACAATCTGCCTAGTACTACAAAGCAATTAACGCCATAATAGTGAGTTGTTAAGACAGCAAGTCGGTCGAGCGCACACCATGAAAATACTCCTATTATTTGCTTGTTGTCAGTTACGCCACCCAAACCCGCAGCGGCGAGGCTTCACATTGCCCACGCCGACAAACGCCGTGATAGAAGCCAGCATGATCCGAGACACGTACCGCCGCTCTCAGGTGATTGAGGTATTAACGGAATTCAA
>CAZXTL010000057.1:0-2780 GCA_964643725.1 uncultured Candidatus Marinamargulisbacteria bacterium | reverse complement strand
TGGGATCCATGGATCGGCGCCATGCGGAAATTATCTCCCGATGGTGGAGGATTGCTGATCGAAGGGGACGGAACAAGCATGTTTGTGCTTTTTGCGCATCTGCTCCAGGAAGAGCTGGGTGAACGCTGGATCAATAATCTGCAAGACTGGAATGGCATAATGTCAAGTCCGGAATGCCTGAGGGCTCTGACGCACCTGCGTGAGCTGAAAGACAGTGTAGGTCTGGCTGTCATAGACAACTTGACGCCCTGGAAAACAATAGAACAGCTTTCCGGAAACGGTTCGGCGGCGGTGATGACATTCCCCTCCATGGCGTCGATGTGTTATTCTTTTGTCCGCAGCCAAGGCGACCTCCGGATGGAAGCGTTTCCTTCTCGAAACGCCAGGAAGCCCAATTTGATGGGCAACTGCATGGTATGGGTCTTGACACGTCAAAGCGATCGCGAAGTCGCAATGGCTTTCCTTCGCTGGGCGGTTCGTCCAGAGATCTGGTTGAATCAATTTCAGATGTGGAGAACGGTCGGCAGCAAATTCAGCGAACCGCCTTTCGTTCCTGACAGAAAGTTGCAGAAAGAACTGGAATCATCGTCTCCGGAATGGGGTGAATTCAAGAAAAGGATCAAAGGCTTGCCGGTTTCACTCGAACCACCGTCGTCTATGGATTTCCGTGTCGGCATGGGCCGTCTACTTATTGATTGGATTAAAGGGGGAGAAAGTCCCCAGGTCGGACGCGAGCGGCTCTGCGGATTTTGGGCGGCCTGGCTGGAACACTAGTGTGTCTTTAAAGTAACTTGGGCTTTCCAGCCCGAGATGATTTGGGGCAAGGAAGACTGGGGAAGTTTGAGAATGCGGCAGTGCGAAAGTTTTCGGAAGTTGAGCTGCTGACGACAGACGACAGACGACAGACGACAGATTACAGACGACAGATTACAGACTCGACAACTCAAAATCTATAAAATAACTTAAAAAAACGGGAGGTGTTGAAATGAAAAAGGAAATTCTAAAACAGAGGAATGGAAGACAATGTAGTCCAAATTGTAAATCCTTTGTACACAAAGGGTTTACACTCATTGAGCTGTTGGTCGTGATAGCGATCATCGCAATTTTGGCGGGGATGCTGCTGCCGGCTCTGAGCAAGGCCAAGAACAAAGCACAGGCGTCTTCCTGTATCAACCAGTTGAAGCAGTTGGGGCTGTATTTACAGTTTTATCTGGATGACAACAAAGACTTTTACATGCATTATTACAATGGTCCTGGCGTTTCCGGCACTATGTGGATGCGTTCTGTTGCGGAATATGACAAAAAATTAAATAATGGGGCTACAGCAGCGACAATTGATATGAATAATTGGGGAAAACAAATGCACTGTTTTATATGTCCGACGGCAACACTGGATCCCGGCACGGAAATTTATGGCAGTACGGATGCATGGTATACAGCTTATGGCATGAATGCGGCCAATACTTTTATTAGGCACAGCACAATAAAATCACCATCCAATAAAATCATGCTTGTGGACAGTGCGCACTACGCCGCTTATCCTCCTTGGGCAAGTGCTCCTTATACCTCAAGCTCGTATTGGCCGCATTTCCGGCATGATAATAGTGCCAATGCACTTTATTGCGACGGGCATGCGGACAGCATCAGGCAGGGGTTTGTTGTTGATACGCCTCCGACATCCAACGGTCTCTCTTCATTGGACTGGGCGCTTCCTATATGGAGCGGACGGGAATAAATTTAAATCATGAAAAAAAATATCATATTTATTGTCGCTTTATTATTAATGGTGGTGGGAAATGCATCTGAACAACGGGAATACAAATTCGATTTCGGCATGCCGCCAGCAGACTGGAAGATGCCCGACAATCAGAAGGATAACCTGTATGCGCAGATATACGGGGCATCAAAAGAGTCAGGAAAGGTCTGCCAGGGATATCTGCCTGTTCATCCATGGTCCTATTATGACGCCAGTGCCGGATACGGATGGCTCGACAAGAACAGCTTCCATGGACGACCATACCGGAGAGATGATGTTCTTGGCTCATTGTATTACTGCCAGGAATCCTATCCCGAATATGAAATGCTCAATGACGGAATTTGTTTGTATAATGATAACGAAAACAAATTCAAGGTTGATCTGCCACCCGGAAAATACCGTTTGCTCATATATCTCGGTGATTTGAACTTGGGCGAATCCCGTCAGGACATGACGGTTAAGGCGAATGGCGCAATCATCGTTGATAAGGCGAGTACCGAAGCCGGACAGGTAAAAGCATTCCCGGCGGTTGTTGAAATTAAAGACGGCAGTCTTGAATTGTCGTTCGAGGCGCCCAACCAGATGTCCGTATGCGGTTTGGAAATCAGGCCGCTCACCGCAATCACGCCTTTCCCGGTGGGCAAGACGTTCCCTCCAGAATCCAGTTCGAAGGTTGCGGTAGTAAAAGGCAATCTCGACCGTTTTGCTTCCAGAGAGAACTTGAAATTGCAGCAGGCGGAAAAGGACATTGTCAAAGATCGCTTGTTTGGCGATGAAATTCCGGAACTTAGTCCGGCCACTGGAGCCGCTGATATTTATATGACCATGTATGGGGATGTCAGCCGTCTGGTCAGCATGTCGCCAAATGTAGAATTGGACGGAATGGCTATTCTGTTGAAAAAAATGGGCGTCAGCATGATAAGTGTGAAATCTCCTATTGTTTTGATCAAATATAAGAAGCTCGGGCTGAAGGTTACCGGTGGCATTCATGCGGAACGCCTTCCCCAGAATGCGGAAAATGTGG
>CAZXTL010000056.1:0-3004 GCA_964643725.1 uncultured Candidatus Marinamargulisbacteria bacterium | reverse complement strand
ACGGTCTGCATGATGATATCCTCGGTCACCCGCAGGGACTCCCCGTCGCGCGAGGATTTCCAAGCGCCATTCGGGTCTGTCCCTGGAGTTCTCCTGCGCCACAGACCAGAAGACGTTGTCCATCCGGGTTTGGATGGCGATAGCCCAGACGGGTGGCGGGTTATCGCATATAACCTGATTTTCTCTCTTATTCCCCTTCAGGCCAGCCAATTGTCTGGCCGAGTATAACCTGCTGATCCACCGACAGCGAGAAGGCTTCCGCAAAGGCCTTGGTATCCACCGAGGCGCGCGCCACGGCGCCGAGGCCCTCCGAAGCACAGAATAAATACACATTCTGCGAGATATGGCCTGCATCAATGGCGCCGATTTTCAGCTTATAGTCAATCGAAAAGGATTCATCCCCATGCTTCATGGTTGAATAATCAGATACATAGACAATGCTCAACGGAGCCGCCCAAACGTAGCTTTGCAAGCCTGCCAGCTTGCGGTGATCCCCCCGGCGCACGTTCAACAGGCGATGGCCTGCCGCCTCGTAGGTCCAGACGCCTTCCGGCGTGAACACGTACAGCATCACATCCTGCCAGTTGTAGGAGGATGGAGCCGTCCGCATCCTGGACTCCGGCCGGTTGACACCAAAAGCAGCCCAGAGCAGGTCGGATAAAAGTTGCTCTGGAATCGGTTTTTCGGAAAAAGAGCGTACACTGCGCCGCTGCTTGAGCGCATCCAGCAGCGGCATCCCGCCCGTCTGGCGTGGAGTCGGCAGCACCACGCTGAAGTCAGGCATCGCGGCCACTACCGACACGGCCTCCGCCTCATTCCCGGTCTCAGGGGCCGACTCACTCATTCCATTGTCCCCCATCATAGCTACCCCTATCAGGGTCAATACGAATTGCCTTATCCTCATCACGCCTCCCGTTTCTGACGCTTGGTTTTCGCGGCCCTAACCAAGCTGCCCCTTGTCGTTTTGTCATTTTCACCTGTCGCGATTCAAAAGTGTAACAACCCGTCGGTGCAAAACAAAGAACATTACAATGATCCCGTCCGAATTATAAACTGCGCGCCGAATCCTAACCACCGGTGCAGTGCAAAATATCACACAGGCGCGAAGTCGAAGACCGCCTTGTCGCTCCCCTAACCGGTGTGCTCGCCGACCTGCAATCGCTTCGGGTCCGTGCCGTAGGGTTCGAAGACCGCCTCATTAAACCCTCGGCCCTCACTAACCCGTTGCAGCCTCAAATTGCATGAAGGACGTTGAGGCGATAACCCTGATCTTGCCAACTCGTTCAAGATCAAGTAGGTCCTTGTCGCCAGTGACGATACAGGCACATTTTCCAGCCATGGCGCTCCCGATGATATTGTCGTCCTCAGGGTCACGGCAGGTTGGAGGGATCGATGGCAGCGCCTTGAGAATCCTGCTGCGTGACTTTACCAGAGCCACCACAGATTCGGCAGCCTGCCGGGTGTACTTTGTTTGCTGTGCGCATTGAGTCAATTGTCGATTATCGTACCCAATGCATCAATGCACATTAGGCCGTGGTGTTGCGCCGCGCGAACGCCTTCACCAACTCCATAATCGCGAGCACAACCATGGCGAACGCGATACACAAGCCCAGGTTCACGCCGCTCAGCCCGACGGCAGAGAAGAAGGTTCGGACGCCGGGCGTGTAGACGACGGACAGTTGCAACGCCACGACCGCGAGGATCAGGCCCACAAGCGTTTTGTTCGTGCGGAGCGGCTGCTTCCAAAACGATTCGATGAACGAACGCGAGCTGAGCGCACGGCCCACCTGCATCAGCGCGAGTGCCGTGAACATGAGCGTTCCCCACAGCAGCACCTTGGGGTCGGCGAGCAGTTCGTTGCGGTGTGCCTCATCTCTGATCTGCAGCAGATTCGGGAGTCCGAGTTTCTGCCACTGCCAATAGCCCACCACCAGGAGCAGCAATCCGACCACGGGGCCGATAATGGCGATGTGGAGGCCTACACCGCGGGAGAAGATGCTCTCTTGCGGCGAATACGGCGGCCGCTGCATGGTTTTCTTCTCCGCCGCCTCCATGCCCATGCCTAGGCCGAGAAGGCCGTCGGTGAGCAGGTTAGAGAACAGGATCTGGATCGGCTTGAGCATCGCGGCGAGGCCGATCAGTGGCGCCAACGCCACAATGATCACCTTCGCGATGTTGCCCGAGATCGAGAACATGACGAATCGTCTCAGGTTGTCGTACACCACGCGACCCTCTTCGACCGCGGCCACGATGGTGGCGAAGTTATCGTCCAGCAGCACCATGTCCGCCGCCTCCTTAGAGACGTCGGTTCCGGTGATGCCCATCGCAACGCCGATGTCGGCGCGCTTGAGGGCCGGCGCGTCGTTCACGCCGTCGCCGGTCATGGCGACGATGTGGCCCAGGTCCTGCAAGGCCTCGACAATGCGTAGCTTATGCTCAGGCGACACGCGAGCAAAGCAGTTCGTATTGGTGTCCTTGAGCGATTCCTTCAGGTCCGCGTCGCTCATCCTCTCTAGCTGGACACCGGAGATGACTCGCCCGTCGAGCTTGGTCATCCCGAGGTCGGCGGCGATGTAGCGGGCCGTGTCTGGGTGGTCGCCGGTGATCATGATCGTGCGAATCCCGGCCGTCTTGCACTTGGCCACCGCAGCCTTCGCCTCGGGTCGGGCCGGGTCGATCATGCCGACCAGGCCCAGGAACACGAGATCGCGCTCCACCTTGCCCGGGGCTTGGACCTCCGGCACGTCCGGGAGGCCGTGGTAGCCTACGCCCAGAACGCGGATGCCGTTCGATGCCATCGTGCTATTGGCAGCCTGTATCCTTGCCCGGTCGTCGTCGGTCAGGTGCCGCACCTGCCCTCCGCTGAACACGCGGTCGCAGATCGTCAGCATGTTGTCGGCCGCGCCCTTGGTGAAGGCCACGTACGGACAGCCGTCCAGGCCTGCCGCCATGCCGGAGATCGCGGACGGCATCGCGCCACCCGCCGGCAGCTTGTGCACGGTCG
>CAZXTL010000055.1:0-3281 GCA_964643725.1 uncultured Candidatus Marinamargulisbacteria bacterium | reverse complement strand
AAATACATATATAAAAAATGAAAGCAGCAGTAATAAAAAAACCGGGAACAATCGTAGTAGAAGAATTTACTACCCCTTCACCAGCATCTGGCGAAATCTTACTAAAAGTTGAAGCATGCGCCATTTGTGGCACAGACCAACGTGTATTAAAAGGCGAGAAGCATGTGGACGTACCCATTGTCGGGCATGAAATCACAGGAACAGTGGTAGAAATTGGCAAGGAAGTTAAAGATGTACATGTTGGTGAACGTTATGCCATACAGACAGTTATCGGATGCGGTCATTGTCCCATGTGTAAAATTCATCGCGAAAACCTGTGCGAAAACGGTTTCAAAGCCATGGGTTACCAGTGGAACGGTGGTTTTGCCGAATACATGATCATGCCCAAAGAAGGTATCGACCAGGGCTGTCTCATACCCATCCCGGATGATTTTTCAGCCAATCTGGGAACATTGATCGAACCGCTGAGTTGCTGCATCAATGGCATGCGAATTATTCCTTTCGAAACAATGAACCACGTGGTGGTTTTTGGCGGTGGGATAATTGGCGTATTAAATGGTATGGTGGCCAAATTCAGAGGTGCAAAAACCATTACCATCATGGATGTATCGCAGGAGCGGCTTGATTTATTGAAAGAGCTGGGGCTTCCGTTCGATAATTATGTAAATTCTGCCTTGAATAATCCTGAAACATGGGTCAAAGAGCATACCAATGGACGCGGTGTGGATGCAGTAGTGGTGGCGGCTTCGGTGAAATCGTTGGTGGCTGTCGGTATGAAATTATTGGCTCGCGACGGACATTTATCTATCTTCGCCGGTATGCCCAAATCGGATCCAACTGATCTGATCGATTTGAACCTTATTCATTACCCCGAACTACATATTCATGGCGCAAATAGTTCAGTATTAAGAGACTATATCGATGCCCGCGAAATGATTGCCTCCAGAAAAGAGGATTTCGCCAGACTGGTTACCCATGAATATCGTCTGGATGATTTCAACAAAGCCGTCGATATTCAAGGTAACCCCGCCAACAAAGCCCTGAAAGTAATCATCATCCCCTAACTCTCACAACTCATATCTCCTCAATCCATGTTATTAATTGAAAAATACAATCAGGAAGCAAAGTCCTTCCTAAAATGTTGCCACCGCCTGGCAGCGAATATGTTTGTTACCGGCTTCGGTGGAAACCTGGCCTGGAAATTGGAACCCGATGTCATCATGATTACCCCTACCATGATGAATAAGGGTGATATTCAGAAAGAAGATTTGGTTTTCATCGATGCAAAAGGTGAAACAATTGAAGGAACCCGCCGGCCAACCGGCGAAAAATGGATGTATCTGAAGTTTTTCGAAGAGCGACCGGATATCAAATCGGTATTGCATTGTCACGCTCCAAATGTGGGTGCTTTTGCCATTATGGAGGGTGAAAACTGGTTGATGAAACCATTTTTTCCTGAAACCACACACGAAGTTGGTCCGGTTCCTGTTGTGCCTTATGCAGAACCAATTACGCAGAAATTAGCCGATAATTTCAGTCCCTATCTTCAAAAATACAACAGCTTCCTGATGGAAAACCATGGCATCGTCACCATGAGTCCGGATACCATTGAATGGACCCTGATGAATGTGGAATTACTCGAGATGACTGCTTATTCCATTTTAAAAGCCTTATCAACCGGACAGAAATTGAAAGAACTGAGCGTTGAGGCGGTGAGGGACTTGGACAATGTGATGGTCAAACGAAACAATCCCTTATTTGGTGCACCTGGAATGTATAAAAGCCTGGTTGATATCTGGTTTCCCGAAATTAGCCATTAATCATTAACCATTAATCATTAACCATCAAATCTTAAAGTCATGATTAATTCAAAATTGATTGAACAAGCATACGCAATAGCAAAGGAGCGATATGCCGAATTAGGCATTGCCACTGATGAGGTGATTCAAAAGTTGGAAAAAATCCAGATCTCCTTACATTGCTGGCAAGGAGATGATGTTGGCGGATTTGAAAAACCCAATGCCAAACTGGGTGTCGGTGGCACCCTGGTAACAGGAAATTTCAAGGGGAAAGCACGTTCTATCGGTGAACTTCGTTCCGATATTGAAAAAGTATTGTCATTGGTTCCGGGTAAAAACAGGATCAACCTTCATGCCAACTACGGTGAGTTTGGAGGCAAGTTGGTGGACAGAGACCAGATTGAACCCAAACATTTTCAAGGTTGGGCGGATTGGGCAAAGCAAGCAGGTACAATTCTTGATTTTAACTGTACCCTTTTTTCACACGAAAAAGTGAACAGCGGTTTTACCATTTCGGACAAAAACAAGGATATCCGTGAATTTTGGATTGAACATATCAAACGCTGCCGCGAAATAAGTGCATTTTTTGGGCAGGAGTCAGGTGAATCGTGTGTTCACAATATCTGGATCCCGGATGGTTCGAAGGATATGACGGTGGATCGTTTTAAACACCGGGTATTGTTGAAAGATTCCCTGGATGAAATTTTTAAGATAGAATACGACCAGAAATTGATGCGCGACTCCCTCGAAAGTAAACTGTTTGGCATAGGCAGTGAATCTTATGTGGTTGGTTCACATGAGTTTTATATGGGTTATTGCGTGGAAAACAAACGGATGATTTGTTTGGATATGGGCCATTTTCATCCGACCGAATCGGTTGCCGATAAAATTTCGGCGATGCTCCTCTATGTGCCGGAATTGATGTTGCATGTGAGTCGGGGCGTGCGGTGGGACAGCGACCATGTAGTGATCTTGAACGACGATCTGCGTCATCTGTTTGAAGAAATTGTTCGGGCAAATGCACTCGACAGGGTAAACATTGGTCTCGACTTTTTCGATGCCAGTATCAATCGCATCGGAGCATGGGTTACAGGAACAAGGGCTGCTCAGAAAGCATTGTTAATGGCTCTCTTAGAACCCATTACGCAACTGCGGGCTTACGAAGACAATGTTCAGTATTTTGAACGTCTTGCTCTGCTCGACGAGGCAAAAACATTGCCATGGAATGCCGTCTGGGATTATTATTGCCTGAAAATGAATGTACCTGTCGGAACAGACATGATTGCCAATATTCAGCAATACGAAAAACAGGTGCAGGATAAAAGATAAAAGCTCAATTAATATCTCCTTCCGGAAATTCAGAATTGAATTTCGGAATTTGTGGAAAATGGTTTTATAAAACTTAAAGCAATGAATGCAGTCGATGGTTTCGAGCGATTAAAATCTTCTTTGTCAGGCGATTTATTCATCGACCCGATTCAT
>CAZXTL010000054.1:1912-3381 GCA_964643725.1 uncultured Candidatus Marinamargulisbacteria bacterium | reverse complement strand
AAATCAGACCCAAGTAAGATTGGAACTATTTTGGGCCTATCTCCATCCTATGGAGGACTCACTTATTATACTGTTATTTGGCATTCCTTAGAGGGAGAGCAAACAGTTGCCGGTATCGACCTTATCAAGCACATTTCTACTTCCAATGCTTTAGATAATTTATTAGCAAATAAGCTTGGAAATCAGAAAGATTTTCAACGGTTAATAACTTATTGTCGAATGATAAGAAAATTCCCTCTTAATAACCAGGTGTATGCCTTTAATGCTTCCAGAACTAGGTTCTATCCATATCAATTTAAACCTCTGATTAAAATTATGAATTCTTATAATAATCGACTAATGATTTGTGATGAAGTTGGTCTTGGTAAAACTATTGAAGCTGGACTTATTTTGACTGAATTTAAAGCCAGACAAACCTTGGAAAAAGTTTTAATAGTTTGTCCCGCAGTCCTTCGTGAAAAGTGGAAAGAAGAACTAACAAGAAGGTTTAATGAGAACCCAACGATATATGACAGAAAAGGGTTTGATGAATTACTAGATGTTTATGCTGAAGATCCAGATAAAACAACTTTTTTTGGAATAATCTCACTTGAATCTATAAGGTCAGAATCTATTATAGAAAAATTAGAAACAATACATCCGAATATAGATATGGTAATTGTAGACGAAGCACATCATATGAGAAACTTTGGCAGAAAATCTAGAAGAGTTGGTCAGAAATTATCTGATTGTTGTGATGCTATGATTTTTTTAACTGCTACGCCTGTTCATTTAGGCGATGAAAATTTATTTAGCTTATTAAATATTTTAGACGAGGATGATTTCCCAGATAAAGCTACTGCCAAAGAAAGATTCCAGGCTAATGAGCCAATCGTTAGGGCTCAATCTTTATTAAGCAGTTATCCACCAGACTTAAATGCGATTTATGAAACATTAACTCCTTCGCTTTTTTCTCCTTGGTTTGCAAATAATGTTTATTTGAATAATTTTTTAAAAGAACTCCAAGAGCTAAGTTATGACAAAGGCGATATTTCTTTTTTAAAAACATATGAGCTTCAGACAAAACTCGCTGATATTAATTTATTAGGGCATCTTTTTACTAGAACTAGGAAAAGAGACGTTCATACTCATAATGCTAAACGAAAGGCTTATTCTATAGAACTGACTTTTAGTGATATAGAAAAAAGATTTTACGATACAGTAACTGAACTTATTAAGAAAGAAGCTGGCTCAAAATATAAAAATAAAATCATTGTTAATTGGCTTATTAACCTTCCTCAACGGAGATTAGCTTCATCAATTCCTGCAATGATAGAGCATTACAGAAATGCATCTAGCAATAAAGATGATTTAGAAGAAAACGAGTGGTTTGAAGATGATGAAATGGAGCTAAGTAATGAAGAAAAAAACAACTTAGTCTCAGAACTGAAAGGCAAACTAGCTCTTATCATCAAAGAGTGGGATCAGGA
>CAZXTL010000054.1:0-1812 GCA_964643725.1 uncultured Candidatus Marinamargulisbacteria bacterium | reverse complement strand
CCCTGGAACCCGATGGAAGTTGAGCAAAGGATAGGTCGTCTAGATCGTATTGGGCAAGAATCTCCTATTATTCGTATTTATAACCTATGGGTAAAAGACACAATAGAAGAAAGAATATTAAAAAGGTTATATGAACGCATTGATATTTTTGAACGTTCAGTTGGTGATTTAGAAATGATACTTGGTGATGTTTTTCAGAGGATAGAAAGTGATTTTCTTAGTAAAGAGCTTACTAAAGAAGAAGAGAAAGACAAAATTGATGAAGCGATGGCAATAATAAATAGGAAGAAATTAGATTTAGAGAAACTTGATCAAGATAGTGCTAACTTTATTGGGACAGATGCCTTTTTTGAAAATGAAATTGCCGCTATAAGTGATAAAAAAAGATATATTACGGGTGAACAGATAAGAATATTTTTACAAGATTTTATCAAGAACAATGCTCCTCTTACCCGTATTGAATATAACACTAGAAGTAAAACAGGAATTATTTACCCTGATGATAAGTTGCAAAGATTTATAGTTTCAAGTGGGAAAAATAAAGAATTAAGACACTTTCTTATAAATACACCACAAGTGAATATAACTTTTGATAATGAAGTCGCCTTTCAAAAGCCAAATATAGAATTCCTTTCTCTCCTTCATCCCTTGATTATATCTATCGTAGAACATTATCAAAAAAAAGAAGAAGAAATACCAAACGCACATCATATTGTTTTAAAAACAAAGCAAATAGCAGAAGGTTTTTATTTTTATTTTATTTTCAGGCTGAGAATAACTGGTGGAAAAAACAGTAATAATTTAGAGTTTATTTTAGTAAATGAAAATTTCTCATCATTACCTTTAGCAGAAGGAGAATCCTTAATGGCAGAAATGCTAGAAAAAGGAGAAAATAACACAGGTCAAAGCTTAGAAATCCCACAAGAATATGCCAAGGAATCATATCAGGTTGCAGAACAAACTTTACAGCAGCACATTGCAGAATTGAGACAAAAAAAACAAGAGGAAGCTGAACACTTTTGTGAGCGAAGACAAACTTCTATTACCTCTAGTTATGTTAAAAGTTTAACTAAACAAAATGAACTATTAGAAAAAGCTAAAGAAAACAATAGAACTGAAAAGTATATCAAAATGTTAGAAGGAACTAAAAATCGTCTTCAAAGAGAATGGGATGTGGAGAAAAGCAAAGTGGAACAAATGAAAACGGTTGGATTTGAGTACGACAAGATTGCAGCAGGCGTTCTTGAGGTAATTAATAATGAATGAGAAATTTAACTTTAGAAATAGTTTAAGAAAGATAAAATCTTTATTTAATCATGGGTTAGATGATTCTGTTAGGATTGTAATAACTTGTCCTTATTGTACAAAGAAGCTAAGTATACCAGAAACAAAAAAAGAGCTTATCGTAACTTGCCCAACTTGTCATAAGAAGTTTGATTATGCTCATAAAAAGGAAAACGAAAAGCAAGAACCTCTAACTTATGAAAATATTAAGCCAAAACAGGAGACAGAAACTAACAGCACTGTTAATAAGACTTCTGGATGGATAAAGCGTTCTGCTGAAAAACTTTACATTCAAGTAGGTGTTGATTTTGGAACAAGTAATACTAAGGCTGCTTATACTATTATAGGTAAAAACAAAGAGGTCATACCTGTAATTTTTAATTCCAAACGGAATAATGGTTACTGTTATCCTTCAGTTGGAGCATATACAGAACAAGGTCAATTAGTTTTTGGTCATGAAGCAAGCGATATCTTAGGCGAAGAAGAATTAAGTAGTGGGTTAAAGAGATTTAAAATGTTAGTTGCTGG
>CAZXTL010000053.1:0-5157 GCA_964643725.1 uncultured Candidatus Marinamargulisbacteria bacterium | reverse complement strand
TATTGCTAGCAAGAAATTGATTTATGTTTGTTTGCTATTTTATTTAGGCTTACTTTTCGGTTTATTGTAACTGATGATTTAAATTAAGGGAAGTAATTATAAATTAAAATATCTAATTTATTAATGGCACTATCTTCCTGACAGCATGTTTTTGGCTTTTGCGCCCAGCAATGACCATGTTTCCGCAGTAGCTAACAGGAAGATAGTGTGCTCTTTTTAAATGCTGATTTTACCTAAAAACATTCATCTTTTTAGGAACATAAAGGATATATATACTCTTTTCAGTTATTCAAAAAAATAGCTGCCCCAAGATGTGACATTTCGAAACATTTTTTAACTGGATTAATTGGTTTGAAGAATCAGTTTTAATTAAATATCAAAGATTATGGTTTCGAGTGAACACAATAGAAACGTTTAAAGCTAACTGTTGGAATTACCATAATTTCTAATTTACATTAATAGTTTATTTTTATAGTATTTACATTAATATAAAATGCTACAAGCCATCAAGTATTTGTTTTAAAAACGAAGGGAGAAGAAATGTCATCAGTAAAGAAATGGTTGCTTGCCTTTGTTGTGATTCTTACAATTGCCAGCATGGGAGCATATGATAGTTGTGGTGCCGAGTATGGGGAAATGTCCCAAACAAGAGGTGAAGAAAAGGCCGGCGAAACTGTTGCAGCCGCCAAAGAAACTGTGGCAGAATCAAAGGTTAAAGGTGTTATGTACGAAACTGAATTGTTTTCAATCCTGGTACCTGACGGGTGGATAACAGAGGAATTGTCAGCAGAGGATTTTGCCGGTGCCGGGGCAGCAGAGGGAAGTGTCGGGGTATGGATTACAAAAGATAAGGATTCCATGATACTCTCAGTCCTTTTAGACATTCCTGATGCTGCAACTTTTAGTAAAGAAGCCATAGAAGGAAATATAGAATTATTAAATGGCACAGCTCTTGGGGAAGTCACGATGTTAGGTATTAAATTTTTTGGGGAGAGCCATACTTCTGACGGCGACTATCAGACTGTTTACTATGGGGACAGAAATGGAGATGTGGTAATAATATCCATGGTCGGTAAAGATCACGAGAATAATGTCGAAATAAAAGCAATGCTGGATTCAATAAAATTCAAATAATTGTTTTTATAATTAAATACAATACAATAGTATCGGCAATTTAAAAGATTGTTTAAAATATAAAAAACTTGGAAATAATTCTAAGAAAAGATATAAGAATTTTAATAAATAAATTCATCTTTTCTATATTGCTTTGATATCTGTATTGACTGAGGGAAAGTGTGCACTTATTGAGGTGATTGGCTTAGATAGGCATAGCGAACGATGTTAGAACTGCCATTACAAGCTCGGACAAGGTTATTTTTATACCGGCATTGATTTTTTAAGACTCAAACCATAATTAAACCTAACAACTACTTGACTGATGTTAGGTTTAATTGATATAATCCTAACAACTATAAATAATCTAATAAATATATAAATGAATATTGGAAAATTAATCCAGCAACCAGGTGGATATAAAGCTTTTATTCCGGAAAAATTTCCTCCTGATAGAAAAATAATTATAAGTAGCAAAACTCAACTGCTGCATGCAAGAGCTGTGCTTATGCTTGGAAAACTTGATGGCATTACACAGCTGTTGCCTGACCTTGATTTTTTTGTCTTAATGTATATAAGAAAAGAGGCCGCAAAATCAAGTGAGATTGAAGGCACAAAAGCGACTATTATAGATGTAATAAAGAAAGAATCCATGCTTGAACATAAATTTCCACAGGATGTTGACAGGATTCTTCACTATATACAGGCATTGGAATATGGTCTTGAAAGATTAAAAACATTACCACTATCACTCAGATTTATCAGGGAAATCCATAAAATACTTTTAGAGGGCACCGCAGATGCTCCAGGAAAGACACCGGGGCAATTCAGGAATTCGCAGAATTGGATCGGTGGTGGTTCTTTAAGTACTGCAACTTTTATTCCTCCACCACAATCAGAGATTTACAAGTGTCTTGATGATTTGGAGAAATTCATATACTCAGAAAATGACTATACACCACTAATTAAAGCTGCACTTGTCCATGCACAATTTGAAACAATTCACCCATTTCTTGATGGTAATGGAAGAACAGGAAGGCTGTTAACTACTTTTTATCTTTGTAAATTAGGAATTCTTGAAAGACCTGTGCTTTATCTTTCAGATTATTTTTTAAAGAATCGTACACAGTATTATATCAGTCTGGCAGGATATCACAGCGAAAAAAGCGACATCGACTCCTGGTTGAATTTTTTTCTTGATGGTGTAGCTATTATAGCAGAAGAGGCAATTAATATATCAAAGAAGATAAATGTTTTAAGAATAAATGACTTATTAAAAATTCAAACCCTTGGTAAAAGGGCAAAGAAAGCAACTCTTGTTCTTGAAAAATTATATAATCTACCAATTGTCACTGTTAAAAACATAGAGCAGTGGACCGGACTTTCCCGTCCCCAGGCGAATGAGCTTACAAAAAAAATAGTTGAAATGGAAATATTAAAACAGATAGATAAAAGTATTCAATACGGCCGTCAATTCTGGTATAAGAATTATTTGGATTTATTCATAAGTAAATAAAAATTATAAATTCTAAAGTTGGCATATATACCGTGGGCTGGCCAAGATAGTGAAATTTAGAACCATTTTGTCAAAGAAATAGTAATAATTAAAAATTTTTTTATATAATTATAAAGTCAGTTTAGAACAGCTTGTTATTATGTTATAATAATGCAACAAATAAATTATTCTTAAGAGTTAAATCTATCTCTTGGCGGTAGTAATGAATACAAAAATTAAAATTGTTTACTGGAAAGGTGAAAAATTCTGGTTAGGTAAAATTCTTGAACAACCTGAAATTATGAGCCAGGGTGAAACTGTTGAAGAACTTGAAGAAAATCTTAAAGATGCTTATAAGCTAATGCTAATGGATGACGTTCCCTCAGATTATCAGCTAAAAGAAATCTCAGTATGAAACGCAGCGAACTTTTAAAACAAATAAAAATAGAAGGCTGCATATTTTACAAGCCTGTATCAAGATACGATATTTATATTAATCCTAAAACTGGTTAAAAACAACCTATTCCAAGACACTCAGAAATTGATAATGATTTGGCCAAGCATATTAAGAAATATTTAGGAATTACAAAATAAAGGATTAATAAACTTTGGCTGGGCAGAGTAGATTTGAACCAATAGCAAAATGTTGTTTTATGCTTATTAATGACACTATTTTCCTGTTTGGGTGTTTTTGGCTTTTGTGCTCAGCAATGACCATATTTTCGCAGCAGCTAACAGGAAAATAGGGTGCTCTTTTTGAATAATGATTTTATCTAATGGTATCCATCTTTTTAGCAGCTAACAGGAAATGTGTATGCTCTTTTTAAGTTATACCAAAAAATGGCTGGCCCAAGGCGTAAAATTTCGAACAAATTTTTAAATACAACAGTAAAAATAAGAAACCTGTTTAACTAATAATATATAGGTTTAGACAGATTTTATTTTTAATTTTTTAGCAAAATCAACCTCTTACAAACATACCGGAATTAATCATTAATACAACAATAGTTAATATATTTAAAATACAATGGGTTATAATTCCAATATAAATATTTTTCTTCCACCAGATTGAATATGCCATTGGCAGGATAGCTAATATTCTGGTAAAAAATTGCCAGGGTGTAAAGAAGTGGTATAAAGAAAATAATGTTGTATTAATTAGTGGTGCCCATTTTCCAAAACTTGTCATCCTGGGGAGAAGATATCCTCTAAAGTAAAGCTCCTCTGCGAAAGGTGCCAGGATTCCATTAAAGACAATTCCTAAAGAAAAAGTTATTACCAAAACTAACTTGGAAAAACTAGCTGTTGACGTTTCCTGAGTAATTTTAAACCAGTCAGGAATCCAGAAAAATATTTTATTTAAAATTAAGCTGTCAATAGATGAAAAAACAAAAAAAATGCCAATTGCAACAGAAATACTAATGAGAACAAATACAAAATACTGCCATACAGGAATTTTTTGCCTGTATTTTATTATTCCTTTAAGAGAAAAAGTTTTATTGTATTTTTTCCCAATAAAAAAGAGGTATCCCAAAAGTACCGGTACAATTCCTATAGACATAGCTATATAGATACTTAAAAGTGTTGGAAGACCATAATGCTTTGCAATGAGTGCCAAAGGAATAAAAACAACAGTAACTATTATACCGGGTATCAGATGAAGAGCTATAAGCTTAAAACCATAAATGTTATTGTTTTCATTCATATTTTGAGAGTATAACAAAAAGTAATTTTAGGAGCAATTAGAAATCAATATCGGGATGTTTTTACTCAATATATTTGCAATGTGAATTTTGATGTGGCGGGAGATGGAAATGTACTTAAATTATATATTAAAGATCAGGTTCAGAGATTTGTTCAGTTTTTTATTATGTTCAACAGATAATTACTACGTTTCCCTTTATATGCCCCTGTTCAACATATTGGTGAGCTTTGACAATTTGATCTAACCGATAGTTTCTGTCTACAATAGTCTTTAACTTTCCTTCCCCAAAAAGCAAAATAAGATCTTTAAGGAATTTTAAGCGCTCTGAAGCCGGAATCAACCCGGTTGCTGAAAATATTACTTTTTTACCGTTGGATATTCCTGTTAAAAACATTTGAAGCAAAACTGAAAGCTTTGGATAAGTGGTAAGATAGAATCCTCTTTTTTTAAGTGAATTCTTATAATGTGTAAACGAAGGTTTACCAGTCACATCTAAAATAACATCATAGGTCTGACCATTTTGGGTAAAATCTTCAGTTGTGTAATCTATTACTCTATCAGCTCCTAGAGATTTAACAAATTCCAGATTATCTGTACAACTAACTCCGGTAACTTCCGCCCCAAATATTTTAGCAATCTGTACAGCGGCCGAACCTATACTTCCCGAAGCGTCATTAATGAGAACTTTTTGCCCGCTTTGAATATTTGCTTTAGATTTTAGTAAATTCCATGCTTGCAACGCCCCACACACAGGAGCGGCTTCCTCATAAGATATTTTTGGCAACTTTATCGACAAGAAACCATCTTCAGGCATACACATATACTCAGCATTACAGCCAAATCT
>CAZXTL010000052.1:0-5586 GCA_964643725.1 uncultured Candidatus Marinamargulisbacteria bacterium | reverse complement strand
GATCGGGTCAGGATGGAACCCTGGACCGCCGCTGGAGCGCGAGCGTCCACGGGTGTTTAGCACCCCGCGAGCCCTGGTTCCACAGGAGGGGAACGGGCCCGGCCCGCCAGGGGGACGGGCTACGGGGCTTGGTCGAGGCAGGCGCGGACGCGGGCGAAGTCGAGGGTGATCGGGGTGTCGGTCGGAAGGGACTCGCAGAGGTTCAGCGGGACGCTCCCCAGGAAGGCGCCCAGAGAGAGCACCCGGCCGTCGCGGGACCAGGCGCTGTTCAAGACCGCACCCGACTGGATGGGAATGGCGAGGAGGAAACGGCCGCTAGCGGCATCCCAGAGGCCGCAGGTGCCGTCTTCCGAAGCCGTGACGATGCGCCTGCCGTCAGGGCTAAAGCTCATGCCGTAGACGGAATTGCGGTGGCCGTGCAGGGCGTAACGCCGCCGACCGTCGGCGGTGTTCCAGCCGGTTACGGTCTCGAAGGCGGCAACCAACAGGATGGTGCCATCGGGGGAAAGGGCCATGGCGTCGCTGGCTACGACAGAGGCCTGGAAGCGTTGGGTTGCGGGTCCTTTCGGCGTGAGGTCACAGAGCTCGTAAACGCCGTAGCCAAGAGCGACGACCACCTGCCTGGCGTCGGGGCTGAGCAGGGCTCGTTGGACCCCGCGGGTCTGGGTCAGAAGGCGCTCGCCGGTACGCCAGTTGAGCACCGTCGGCAGCGCGGTCTCCCGCCAGTGCAGCGGTCCCGGTGTGGCCCCTGCGTCTGCCCCCGTGGGACGGGCAACGATGAGAACCTGCTCGGCATCCGGCAGGAAGAGACTCGGCACGGTCGGTCCGAGCCAGTTGGTCACGTAGCAGGGATGGCTGGCCAGGATCTCCCAGGTGTCGGCAGCGAAGACCAGCAACCAACTCTCAGCGCGGCGACCGCCGCTGCTGATCGTACAGGCCGCGAAGCGACCGTCGCTGGAGAAGCAGAGGCAACTGCAGGCGAACTCCTGGCAAGCGGTCTCGGAGCGCCACCGCTCAAGGCTCTGGCGTAGACCGGGCGGGTCGACCAGACGGTGTTCCAGGCTATCGTAGAGATAAGGTCCGCGCCACGAGGCGACGGCCAGATGCCGTCCATCTGGATGCCAGGCCTGGGCACACAGGTCGCTGCCGATGCCATTGCCGCTCACCGCGCGGGTCGCCTCAGGCGGGGGGAAGGGCCACAGGCGCAACTCCTGCGCGGCGGTCACCAGGAGTTTTCCCGAGGGATGCAGGTCTATCCCGGCGATGGGGGCGGCGTGGGCCTGCAGGCGCAGTTCGGTGGCCCAATCGGTCGTGCGGCTGACCTGGATCAGGCCACTCGCGGTGCCAACCAGAAGCCGCCGACCATCGCGCGTGACCCGCAGACGGGTGACGGCGGCGGTATCGACCGGGAGTTCACGCAGCAGCCGGCCATCGTCCGTGGCACGGATCTGCACGGTGCCGTTGTTCAGGCCGAAGGCGACGGCAGCCGTGCCGATGAACTCCGCCGCCGACGGCACGGCGGGGACATCGAAGGTGACCCTGGCCCCCCCGTCGACAGGGACCAGGGCGCAGGTCTCCTGGGGCTGCCGCGGCTGCTCCGGCGGAATGGCGACGCGCCGCCCATCGGGGGAGATTGCGGTGCCGAAGAAGGGGTTTAGGCGACTGGCTTCCCACACCGTGCGACCGGACTCCACGCTCCAGACGATAGCCTGGGTCCCCCCGATCGCGAGAAGACGCGAGCTATCAGCACTGAACGCGACATAGGCGACTTCTCCCGTGAGAGTGAAGTCCCGCACCGGTCCAGCGGCGCTGTCCTGAGCGGAAAACAGCGAGACATAGCCGTCGCGGCAGGTCGTCACCCAGCGGCCGTCCGGGGAAAACCGCGGGCTGGCCGGGAAGTAGATGGTATAAGGCTGCGTGCTCGGGCGGGTCCAGAGTCTTCTGCCGGTACGCGTTTCCCAGGCGTGGGTCGCCAACTCGCCGGCGCTGGCAACGACCTGACTGCCGTCGGGGCTGAACTCGGCCCAGGCGAGGCGTTCGCTGTGGCCCTCGAACTCAGCCAGTGGGGCCAGGCAACGGCGGACCAGCCAGCCCCACTCCCACTGGCGCAGGCGGGGGGCGCAGCCCTCGAGGAGGCGGCGGGCACTGGCGAAGTCGCCATCGCGGAGGGCGCGGTCGGCCAGGGCGATGCTGTTGACGTAGTTCTCGACCTCGATGCTGTCCTTCTGGGCGCGCGTCTCGCGTTCGGCGCCCTCGGCGCGGTCTCTCTCGGTTACGGCCTGGGTTTCGGCCGCTTCGGCCCGGTCCTTTGCCGTGACGGCCGCGGTTTCCGCGGTCACGGCGCGGTCCTTGGCAGCCCGGATCCAGAGCACGGCGATGGTGAGGACGATGAGGGTGGCGGCGGTCAGCGCGATGGTGGCGCGGGTCAGGGCCTGCACCCGGCGGCGGCGGGAATCGCGCTCGCGCCGCGCCTCCTGGACGGCCTGCAGGCAGTCGGCGTGGGCGGGGTTGGCCGGGCTGAGCAGCGACTCGGCGAGGTCGATATCGGCGTTGCCCAAGGCCGTTCCGGCATAGGCCACCTCGGTTTCGCCGAGGGCAACGGCGGCAGGCTCGTTGCCGGGCCAGAGCTCGATGGCGTCGCGGAAGCCAAAGAGGGCGCGGGCGAAGAGGTCGTAGGAGCCACCCGCACGGGCCTCGGCCAGGTGGCCGCGACTGCGCTCGGCCAGAGCGATGCTCTCTTCGTGGCGGCGCACCTGGCGGATGTCCTCCTGCAGATCCAGCACCGACGAGTGGCGGTCGCCGGGTTCAGTGGCCATGGCCCGCTGCGCAATGCGCACCAGTTCGCCGTCCTCAGCACAGGACCGGATCGTGTTCTGCTCGGCGGCCAGGAACACCTCCGTCGAGTTCGCGCCGACGTGCGGCGGGAAACCGGTCAGGATCTCGTAGAGGATCGCCCCGAGCAGGTAGATGTCGCTGGCTTTGCCGATGCGCTCGTGCTCGGCGCGGGCCATCTCGGGCGGCATGTAGGCGAGGGTCCCCATCACCGTGCCGTCCAGCGTCAGATAGCGCTCGTCGGCGCCGCCGCGGAGGTCGGAGACCGCTCCCGCCCCGCCCGCCGCCGCCGGGGCGGCGTCGGCGACCAACTTGGCCAGCCCCCAATCCAGGAGCAGGACCTCACCGAAGTCGCCGACCATCACGTTCTCCGGCTTCAGGTCCCGGTGAATGACGCCGCGGGAGTGGGCAAAGGCGACGGCGTCGCACAGCCGCAGAAAGATGTCAAGGTGCCGTTCGCGGAAGACGCCGCGGGCCGCGGCCGGGTCGGGCGGGCGCTGTTTGAGCAGGGCAGCCATGGTGCTGCCGCCCACCAGCTTCATGGTGTAGAAGACATTGCCCTCGTCGTTCACGCCAAGCTGGTGGACGGGGACGATGCCAGGGTGCTCAAGCTGGCCGGCGATCTGGGCCTCGGCAACGAAGCGGGCGACGCTGCCCGGGCTCTGCCGCAACTCGCGGCGGAGGACCTTGCGGGCCACGTGCCGGCGCAACGCCGGATCGCGGACATCGTGGACGACGCCCATGCCGCCCGCGGCGATGGGCACGCTCTCGTCGGCGCCGCCGCTGCCGGTCGCGATGATCTCCCGCAGCAGAACCGCGACCACGTCCGGCGGTACGCCAGGTGAGCCCGACGCAGCCGGCGGGACATCCCAGCGGCGCAGGAGAGCGGACAGCGAGACGGGCTCGCAGGCACCCGTGGCTTCCGGCGGGCCGGAACCGGGGAAGGCGGTACCGGCAACCTGGTCTGCTGGTTTCCCCTTGGGCACGGTTCCCTCCGTTCCGCCGCCTTACACCCAGCGCTGCCCGGAAAAATCCCCGGCGACGGCGCCATAGGTGCGTGTCGGATAGCGTAGCCGCACGATCCGCCCAGCTCCCGCCCCTGATCACTCGCGCGGCGCGGCCTCCTCCGCCGGGGCCTCGTCCACGAACAGCAGGCAGGCTCTGCCCAGACTCAACACGTCTCCCGAGCACAGGGCCAGGCGCGCGATCTTCGCCCCGCGCAGCCCGACACCGTGGCGGGAACCGCGGTCCTCCACCTGCCAGGAGTTGCCCTCCACAAACAGCCGGCAATGCTGCCGCGACACGCCCTCGTCGTCAACGACCAGATCGTTGCTGGCGTCGCGCCCGACACTTACCGAGTCCCCCTCTAGGGCGACCCAACGGGGTGGCTGCCGCGGACCGAGAACCAGAATTGCCGGCAGCCGCTCTGGCAACGGCAAACGAGACAGCAGAGCCCGCGCCTGCCGCAGCCTGGCGGCCATCTCGGAGGCGTTGGCGACAGGCGCCGTGGTCGTGATCGCCGCGCTGCGGCAGAGGTCCTCGATCTGCCCGTCATCCATGCTAGGCCTCAACTTCGCTCTCAATGGTACCGACGATACGCCGCAGCAGCGCACAGAGCCGGTGCCGGATCTGATAGAACGCGTTGGGCTTCAGCCCCAGACGCGCACAGACACTGCCGACGTCCTCGCCCCGCACCATGTGCGCGTGGAAGGCCTCGAAAGACGTCGCCGCCACGCACTCCCGCAGGCGCTCCAGTGCCTCGAGAACCACCTGCCGGTGCCATTCGCGATCCCAGGTACCACCGTCGTCCTCGTGCACGGGCAGATGCGGCGCGAGGTCGTTGGGTTCGAGAAAGACATAGCGTGACTGGCGGCGCCAAGCCTGCAGGACTCGGCGCCTGGCAATCTGGTACAGGTAGGACCGGAAACGGCCTCGGTCGCGGTCATAACGGAACGTCGGCATGATGCGGATCAGGTCGACCAGGGTCTCCTGGGCGACATCCTGGCACATCGCCCCAGTGCAGCCTTGGAGGGAAGCAAAACGGCAGATGACGGGCTGGTAGAACGCCGCAAAGCGTTCCCAGGCATCGTGGTTGCCGGGATCGCGAATGCCTTCGAGCAGGCTCGGCCTTGTGTCGTGCGCGTCTGCCATGGCCAAACGTAGCGCCAGCAGGCGAGAGCTTCCAGCAGGGCGTAAGTCCGCTCCGTATTACCCATAAAACATTTGTCAACAGACAGATACGTATACACGGCACCGGATTTCCAGCACCGGATCCTCCAAGCCGCTCGGCCAGCGAGCCAAAGCGTTCCCACCTGCGCCTTGCGCTGTTCCTGCGTCCGCAGGTGAACTGTCACCGAGAGATTGTGGGGCGGGTCAGTCCTCTAATTTGATTTTATGGGGCACTAGAGCGTGGGGCGGGTCAGTCCTCTAATTTGATTTTATGGGGCACTAGAGTCAGATCCTTCTTCTCGTGCGTATCTGCCCATGGCGTGGGGCGGGTCAGTCCTCTAATTTTGACTTTAGGGGGCACTAGAGTCAGATCCTTCTTCTCGTGCGTATCTGCCCATGGCGTGGGGCGGGTCAGTCCTCTAATTTTGACTTTAGGGGGCACTAGAGTCAGATCCTTCTTCTCGTGCGTATCTGCCCATGGGCGTGGCCGGCGTCCGGGGGCATGCCTGGCTTCCCGACCCTAGTCTGGCCAAGCACTATGATAAAAGTACATCAGCGCGCGCAAAGACAGGCTTGTCCCCAGTG
>CAZXTL010000051.1:0-5822 GCA_964643725.1 uncultured Candidatus Marinamargulisbacteria bacterium | reverse complement strand
AGTTCGTGTTAAGCGACCATTTGGTGCTGCGAACTGGATTTGAACCAGCACAGGCTAATGCCCACTAGATTCTGAGTCTAGCGTGTCTACCAATTCCACCACCGCAGCGAACACAGATAAATATCTATTCATTACAAAAAAATTCGACATACGTTCGATAAATTCAAAATATGCATTAAGTATTGTATGGTATTAAATATGCAGATGCAATATTTTGTGTATCTTACAGAGTTATTGTATTTTTAATCCTATTACATTGAATTCGCATTGACCTGGATTGTTTTGTCCATCTGTTTTAATACCGAAGAAAGTTCCTTGAGAGTTCATAGTCCATTTTATGACTCCACAATTATAGCCTGTAGAGTCAATGCCAAGAGTTGCTTCATATAACCCAGGAGATATTTCTGTAATGGTTCTATTAGGGAGTTCATGTAAAGTGTTAGGCGAGGTGTTTAAATCAATGAGAGAAAGACTCATGTTAGAAGAAGATGTTACGATGACCTTTACTAAGTTTTCTCCACCAGAAGTTATTCCAAAATATGTTCCAATGATATCATCGCCATAGCTAGCTGGTGGTACTTTGTTTCCAACAGACATTCCATTATTAGCTCCATGGTCAATTATCATAACACCAGCAGGAGTTAAAGATACTTTATAGCCAGCAGGATTAACATCAATATAATATCCGTTAGGAGATAGCGTTAGCGAGAATTGGGTTCCGGATCCAAGTGGATTAGCAAAGGAATTTATTGTGCCTATTACACCTGAACCAGATATGAGATATTTTCCTATTTCGACATCAGAGGTTGATTTGTTAGAAGTAACGACATTAAGGAAATGGTATTCACCGTCGAGAGAGCCATCTAAAACAGGGGTGGTTTGGTAGGTAAATACAGCAACCTCACTATCACCAGAGTTGCCAGGGATATAGGCAACTATTGCAATTTCAGGTAGTTCTTTAAAGAAAGCAGTTTCTGAACTGTAAGCACCATTTATATACAGGTCATATGCTTCGTAACAACTTACATTAAGTTGAGGTTCGGTATAAGTTCTATATTTTCCTGTTACTGAAAGGCTAACTGTAGAGTTTTCAAATTCGAAAGTTCCGTTTGGATTCATTGTAAAGGAAACAAGGTCTCCTTTGGCTAGTGCGCCTATGTAGGTTCTTGCTGTTGGTGTTCCGCCACTGGTTGCTCCACAACCAATAAGAGTAATAGCTATGAAAAAAGTTAACATAATAAGTATTATTTTTCTCATAAATAAAGTATAACATTTAAAAAGTTTGAAATAAACACGATATAAAATATAATGGAGCTAATGGAAAGCTCAAAAAACATGCAAGAATTAACCGATAAGATGTATGAAAAGGATCTTGAACGGTTGCAACTTGAGTTAGTTAAACTTCAAGCTTGGGTTAAGGAAAAACAGCTTAAGGTAATAGTTTTATTTGAAGGAAGAGATGCTGCTGGAAAAGGTGGCGTAATTAAGCGTATTACAGAGTGCCTTAACCCTCGTATTTGCAAAGTAGTTGCGCTTGGAACCCCAACACCAAAAGAAAGCACACAATGGTATTTTCAAAGATATATTGCAGAACTGCCAGCTGGTGGAGAGATGATGCTTTTTGACCGCAGTTGGTATAACAGAGCTGGCGTTGAGCGAGTTATGGGATTCTGTACTGACGAGCAATATGAAGAATTCAAAGTGTCTTGTCCAGAATTTGAGAACCTTTTAATAAGGTCTGGGATAATTCTTATTAAGTATTGGTTTTCAGTGAACGATAAAGAACAAGAGAAGAGGTTTCAGTCTCGGCTAAATGACCCAGCAAGAAGATGGAAGCTTAGTCCCATGGATCTTGAATCTAGGAATAAATGGGTGGAATACTCTAAGGCCAAAGATGAAATGTTTGCGTTTTCTGATACAGAGGAGTCACCTTGGTTTGTGGTAGACGCTGATAATAAAAAGAAGGCTCGTTTAAACTGTATCTCGCATCTTCTGTCTATTATTCCCTATAAGGATTTAACTCCAGCCCCAATTGTTTTGTCTGAAAGAGTTATGCCTCCCAAAGAGTATAAGCGTCCACCAAAAGATTCTCAGAGATTTATCCCTGAGGTTTATTGAGTTATTGTTTTTCCATTACTTGTCCACAGCAGACAAGCTCTCCTCCGCCAACTTTTTTAACTTCAACAACATTGCCACATAGTTTGCACTTATAAACTTCACCAACATTTTTTACTTTAGTCATGACATTCCCTCCTTTATTAAGTTAATTAGAGTTTATATACATCAGATAGCCAAATTCAAAGGGTATATATTGGATATATTTAAAAAATATTTGTTTAAAAACCATAAATAGTGGGAACAATCTAGAAGTACAGGTGTCTTAGTATATAAAAGACAGTGGAGGTGGTTAATTATGCAAGGTGTGAATTTAGAAGCTTTTGATCCTACATCAAAGGTTAAAAACAAGATAGGTAAAGACCAGGAGCAAAACTTAAAACCAAAAGAAGGTGAGCGTAGCGAAGAAGCTTTTAAGAAGGTTTTTTCTCAGATGATTGATAAACAAGACGCGACATCATCAACGACCGGATTACAAGATGTTCAATCTTTAGGCAATAATAAAGTTTTACCAAATGCATATAACTCAAAGAAGTTGTCTGAACATATTCAGATGAGTGATCATCCAGGTAGGTTTGCAATGATGAAGCAAATAGACCCAGAGAATTACGAGAAAGGGTTTGAGACATTTAAGCAAATCACTGCGAGTGAGTTTGATCCAGATAAATTACCAAAACCTGAAACAAGTCAGTTAGGTATGAGAAGTTTAGTCGTTGAGATAGGGTTAGGAGTTGTTGGCTAGTATGAATTATGCGAATTTGCCAGATAACGAAATAATAAGTGCCGTTCAGAGCGGATGGCTTGATGCTTATGGAGAGCTAATTACTCGTTATAGGGATAAGGTATTTCGTACTGTAAATGGGATGATTTGTAATTACGAAGATGCAAGAGACATAACCCAAGAAGTTTTTTATAAAGCTTTCATTAATTTAGACAAGTTTCGTGGTGATGCCATGTTTTCTACTTGGATATATCGGATAGCTGTTAATATGTCTAAAAATTATTTTCGAAGATCAAACAGACAGACAAATAATTTTGATGAGAAATTTTTTGATAGCCTTGCTGATGATAATGCGCAGGAAGTCGGTAGAGATATAGAAGACTTGGAACTATTAAGAACTATTTATAAAGCGCTTGATAAGATAGATTACCGGTATCGAGGAGTTCTTATACTTAAAGAGATAAATCAGCTTCCTTATGAGGAAATTGCTGAGGTGACAGGTTTGGATATTGGTACAGTTAAATCAAGAGTATATAGAGCAAAATCAAAACTTAAAGAACTTCTGAAAAATAAAATACCAGCCTATGTTTAACGTGAAACTTTCGTTTATTAATAATTGATAAATTACTAATCACGAGTTAAGAATAAATCCCAAACCCCAATAACCAATGACAAATAAATCTTTAAATCTCAAAATCCCAATAAGGTTTTGACTTTTTGCATTTAAATTATTTGGCATTCTCTGATTTATGATTTATTTGGATTTTGTCATTTGGATTTTCATTTTCATTAATAATAGGGTTTCCCTATTATTAATGGTGCGGATGAGAGGACTTGAACCTCCACGCCGAAGCACCAGATCCTAAGTCTGGCGTGTATGCCAATTTCACCACATCCGCGAACACCGTTAAAGCTAGAACATTTTACGATAGGAGCTGTATTTATGCAATATTCAGAAATATCAGTATATATAAGTGCGGTCAATTTTTGTTTTTTCTTCTTGAAATGCAGGCAATAAGAGCGATAGGCTACTCATTATAAAATATAAATATATTCACTTGTGAACAGTTTGTTAATAACCTGTTGATAAGACTAAAAAAGATGATAATCAAGCGTAATTTGGAATAATTGACTTTTGCTTATGTAGTGTGTTAATTTATTATCTGTTGAAATAAAACACTATATGTAGGGGTTGAGGTAAGTTAATGAAATGTCCATTTTGTGGTAGTGATGAAGATAAAGTAATTGAGTCAAGGACGTTATCAGAAGGTGAAGCGATCAGAAGGCGTCGCGAGTGTTTATCATGCAGTCAAAGGTTTACTTCTTACGAGAGATTAGAAGAACGTCCAGTTGTCATTATTAAAAGTAAGGGTAACAAAGAGTTTTTTAAGAAAGAGAAGATTCTTAATGGAATGATGGCTGCCACAGAAAAAAGACCAGTAACTGTTATGCAGATACAGTCTATTGTAGAAGAGATAACTGAAGAATTGCACCGTCGTACCGAGAGGGAAGTTCATTCTAAAGAGATTGGACAGATGGTTATGGATAGATTGCAGAATTTGGATCAAGTGGCTTATGTTAGATTCGCATCTGTGTATAAACAGTTCAAGGATGTAAGCGAATTTATAAAAGAAATAAAGAATATGTAATGAAAGGATTATTTAGATGGTAATAGCAGAACTGAAAGAGATATTAAGAGAAACAGGGAATTCAAGAGGACTTATAAAAAAGGTAATTAAAAGAAACAGTGAGATAGTTGATTTTGACAAACAGAAGATTGTAGATGCTATCTATAAAGCTGCAGAATCAGTTGGAGGAACAGATGCTGGGTTAGCAAAAGACTTAACCGATAAAGTTATCCATAGACTAACTGACACTTATAACAAGAAAACAATTCCTGCTATCGAGGAGATACAAGACATTATTGAGAGAGTTTTGATTGAAGAAGGTCATGCGAAGACAGCAAAAGCCTATATTCTTTATAGAGAACAAAGAAGCAAGATTAGAGATAAAGAAAGACTTATTCTTGATATCAATAAGGTAATGGATGGGTATTTAGCACAGTCCGATTGGCGTGTTAATGAGAATAGTAATATCAATTATTCTTTAGGTGGTCTTATTTTGCATAACGCAGGAGCAATAACAGCTAATTATTGGCTGAAGAACATTTATACTAAAGAGGTTGCGGATGCTCATCAGCATGGTGATTTCCATATACATGATCTTTCTATGTTCTCTGGCTATTGCGCTGGATGGTCATTAAGACAACTTATTGAGGAAGGGTTTGGAGGAGTTGCTAATAAAATAAACTCAAAACCTGCAAAGCATTTAAGTACTCTTATTTCTCAGATGGTTAACTTCCTTGGGACTATGCAAAACGAATGGGCTGGAGCTCAGGCTTTTTCTAGTTTTGATACTTATTTAGCACCATTTGTTAGAGTGGATAACCTTAGCTATGAACAGGTAAAGCAACAAATACAGAGTTATATTTTTAGTATCAATACACCATCAAGATGGGGTAGCCAAGCACCTTTTACCAATATTACGTTGGATTGGACAGTGCCTTCAGACTTAAAGGATAGACCAGCGCTTATTGGTGGCAAACAGTTAGAAACAACCTATGCAGATTATCAGAAAGAAATGGATATGCTTAATAGAGCGTTCCTTGAAGTAATGATGGAGGGTGATTCTGACGGAAGAGGGTTTGCTTATCCTATCCCTACCTATAACATTACTAAAGAGTTTGATTGGGAAAGTCCAAATGCTAAGCTTTTGTTTGAAATGACTGCAAGATATGGAACTCCTTATTTCCAGAACTTTATTAACAGCAACTTAGACCCTACAGATGTGCGTTCAATGTGTTGTCGTTTACAGTTAGATAAAAGAGAGCTAAGAAATAGAGGTGGCGGTCTGTTCGGAGCAGATGAATTTACTGGTTCAATCGGCGTTGTTACTATTAATCTTCCAAGGATTGGGTATCTTTCTA
>CAZXTL010000050.1:0-6439 GCA_964643725.1 uncultured Candidatus Marinamargulisbacteria bacterium | reverse complement strand
GCCCTAGAATCATCTTGACCGTGGTCGACTTGCCGGAGCCGTTGGGGCCCAGTAGACCGAACACCTGGCCCTGGCGCACCTTGAAGTCGATGCTGTTGACGGCCCTGGCCTTCGGGCGGCCCCAGAAGTCCTTGAAGACCTTGGTCAGGCCGGCGGCTTCGACGATGATCTCAGTGCTGTTGCCTGCCATGAATGGTTCTTTCCACCTGTGCCGGGACCGTCCCGCCGGGGGGACGTCGGTCGGCGCTATGCCTCACGGGACTGCAGTTCCTCGCCGGCACGGACCAGACGCGCGCTGTTGAAAATGATGACCAACGAACTGACACTGTGCAGAACCGCGGCCACGACCGGGGTGACAATGCCGATGGTCGCGAAATATAGCCCCAGGAGGATGAAACCAAGACCCATCGCCAGGTTCTGGTTCATGAACAGGCGAGCCTTGCGGGCCAGGGCGATGAAGAAAGGGATGCGGCGCAGGTCGTTGTTCATCAGGGCGACCGAGGCACTCTGGATGGCCACGTCGCTGCCGATTGCACCCATGGCGATGCCGATGTCGCCGGCGGTCAGGGCGGGTGCGTCGTTGACGCCGTCGCCGACGACGGCAACCAGCACACCGGCCTCATGGAGTTGGCGGACATAGGCCGCCTTTTCCTCGGGGAGGCACCCTGCCCTGATCTCGGTGATGCCGAGCTTGGCGCCGACGCTGCGCGCCACCGTCTCGTTGTCACCCGTCACCATGCAACACTGCTTCACGCCAAGCTCGCGGAGTTGGCGAATCGCTTCGGCGGCCATCGGGCGCAGGGCATCGCGCAGGCCGATCCAACCCAGCACCTGCTGGTCCTTGGCCACGAAGACGATACTCATGGCGGCGGTCTCCGGGTCGGCGAGGGTAGCGGCCATGCCGCTGGTGTCCAGTCCTTCGTCACGGAGCCAGGTCTCGCGGCCGACTCGGCAGGTCGCCCCGGCAAACATCGCCTTGACGCCGCGGCCGGCTACCTCGGTGTACTGCTCCGGATCGCGCCAGGCGATGCCGGCTTCGCGCGCCAGCCGCTTCATGGCTTCGGCGGCAGGGTGATTGCTGTGGTACTCCGTGGTCGTCGCCACCAACAGCAACTCGGCCAGGTCGACGCCTGCGGCCGGCTGCAGCCGGGCGATCTCAAGGTTGCCCTCGGTCAGCGTGCCGGTCTTGTCGAAGACGACCGCCTTGACCCGTGCGGCAATCTCAAGCAACGAAATATCCTTGATCAGGATCCCCAGGCGAGAGGCCGCCGCGATGGCGGCGATCACCGCCGAGGGCGTGGCAATCACCAGGGCGCACGGGCAGGACATCACCAGCACGGCAATGACCCGGTTGATGTCGCTGGTGAAGAACCAGACCAAGGCCGCGATCATCAGGATGGTCGGCGTGTAGTAACCCACGTAACGGTCGATCATGCGCATGATCGGCAGCTTGGAGCGCTCGGCGTCGGCAATCAGATGGCGGACCTTGCCCAAGGTGGTGTCGGTACCGATGCGGGTGACGCGGAAGTCGAGCAGCCCGGTCAGGTTCTGCGTGCCGGCATAGACCTCATCCCCGGCCGCCTTATCCGCTGGCAGCGACTCGCCGGTGATGGATGCCTGGTTGACGGAGCTGGTGCCGCTGACGATGACGCCGTCGGCAGGGAGATTCTCGCCGGGGCGCACCCGGCAGACATCGTCCAGGCGCAGCTCATCAAAGGCGTCCACCTGCTCCTCGCGGCCCTCCACGATCCGCCGCGCCACGCGCGGCGTCAGCCGAACAACGGCCTCGATCGCGGCCTCGGCCCCAATGGCCGTCTTGCGCTCCAAGGTGATGGTCACCAGCATGAAGAAGGCGACGGCGCCGGCGGTCCGGTACTCGCCGTTGGCGAAGGCCGCCAGCAGCGCCAGGGCCACCAACTCGTTCATGTACACCTTGCCCTGAATCAAGTCCTTGCCGGCGGACCAGAAAATGGGCAGCGAGAGCAGCAGCGCCCCGATCAGGCCGCTGAGCATGATCGCGAAAGGGTCGATGGCCGCGGCAAAGAAGCGTGCGGCCAAGTACGAGTTGAGCACCAGGATGCCGCCGAAAAGCGCCAGGCCGATGTGCGTCACCTCGCGCTGCGCGCGGTCGTGGCCGCCGGCCGAAAGCCGCGCCTTCTTCTCGAGCAGTTCGCTTGGGCTCTCAGCCAACATGGCTCAATCCTTGTGTCGCGCTCGGACGGGTGTGCAGCCGGTCGCTCATGGGTTGCCCGCCGGTGCGTTCCCGGCAGCGGGACGGCCAAACTTCATCGGCGGCGGACCGAGCTGGATACGCAGCTCCTGCCGGTCGCCCTCGGCCGCACGGATAACGTACTTGGTCTCCACTCGGCGCAGTACGTCCCGGATGGCGTCCGAATAGAGAGCGACGAGCATGGTGTGCGGGTTCTTACGGTACTCATTGAGCACGGTCAGGAAGTAGGAGCTCTCAGCCTGTACCGATTCCACGTTGCGCGTGCGGTAGGCCCGCGCTTCGTCAAGAACGCGGTAGGCCTCGCCTTCGGCGGCGGGGATGACCTGGGCGGCGTACTTGCCGGCGGCTTCGACGATCTGGCGCTGCTCCGTGGCCGCATCACCAACCTTGCGGAACGCGGTCAGGGTGGCCGTCGGCGGCTGGATATCTACCAGATTGACGAGCTGAGCGTCGATGCCCATGTCCAGCACGGCCAGCTTCTGCTCGACCCGCTTGCGCACGTTGTCCGTCAGCAGCTCCTTCACTTCGGGATCGCTCGGACTGACCCGCGACGAGCGCAGCATGTCCTCGACACTCCACGTGCTGATCTCCGCCAGCGCGGCGTTGGCCAGGATATCCTGCAGAATCGCCGCATGGCCCTTCGGCGGCGGTTGCTTGCCGTCCGCACCCGGAACCACCTCACTGTCGTCATAGAAGGCAAGGTAGTAACGCTTCGCGTCGCGCACCCGGTAGGTGAGGGTCCAGACGGCGTGGATGATGTTGGTGTCACCGGTCAGCAGGTACCCGTCCTGACCCGGCACCAAGGGCAGGTTCTCCATCGTCGCCGGGTCGGGCGTCTGGATCTGGTTGGGATTCACCCGCGGCCAGAACACCGCATCGGTGGAGACCGAGAGAGCCTGCTGCGCCGGGATCTTCTTTACATAGTCCACCGGATAGGGCCACGCCCAGTACCAGTGGCCGCTGGTCAGCACCGCGGTCGGACCACGCGCGCTGTCCAGCACCATCTCTTGAAGCCGACCGAAACGGAACAGCAGCGCTTCCTTGCCGTCTTCCACACGGAACACGCCGCTGAAGACCATCCAGACAAAGATCACGATGATCAGCACGCGCAGACCGAGGAAGAGGACGTGGAACATCCGCATCAGGGCCTGCAGGCCGGCCCCCGGTCCCTCACTATCCCGCGGCGGCTCGATGACGATCTCGGGGCTCATGGCTTGGCGTCCGTCGGGTTGCTCTTCACGTCGCCGCCGATGTCCGTGGCGCCCTTCAGGAAGAGGTCGTAGGGCGGAGTGTTGGTGTCGACCACCAGCGTCGTCTTCTCGGAGAGCGTCAGTCGCAAGGCGTCAAGCTTGCGCAGGAAGGCAGCCAGCTCCGGGCTCTGCTGGAAGACGGCATAGCTCTTGGCCGCCTGCTCGTCACCCTCAGCCCGGATGCGCTTGGACTCGGCCTGCGCCTTGGCTACGGTGTCGCTGGCCTCGCGGTCGGCCTCGGCGCGGATCCGCTGCGCCTCGCGCAAGCCGATCGAGAGGTACTCCTGAGCCCGCTTCTCGCGCTCCGCCCGCATGCGTGCAAAGACCTTCTGTGTGACTTGCTCCGGGAAGCCGACATGCTTGAAACCGATATCGACGATCTCGATGCCGTACTGCTCCAAGGCGCGCGGCTGGGCCATGGCCAGGATGTCTTTCTCGATCTGCGCCAGGCGGGCTTTGCCGGTGTCGATGTTGACGATCTCCGCCAACGCGTGCTGTGGCAACACGTTGTTTCGCGAACTCCGCACCAGGGCGTCGAGTTCGGAGGAGTAGTCCGTGCCCGGCGGCGGGAAACTCTTGAAGAACAGCGCGGGGTCGGCAACGCGCCAGAGGACGTAGGTCGAGACCACGATCTGGTGGTTGTCGCTGGTGGTGATCTGCTCGGTGCGGCCCTTCTTCAGTTCGTACGTCTGCAGGCGCTTGTCGGTGCGCCAGACATCCTCGACGAAAGGCCACTTCCAGTGCAAACCGGCCTCGTAGACACGCACCTTGCCGCTGCCGTCCGTCTTGGCTTTGCCCAGACGCTTGACCAGCGCGATCTCCGTCTCGCGCACCTGAAACGTCACCAGGCCGGCCACGAAGATCCCGACGACAAGCGCCGCTAGAACCACCACTGGCCAGTGCTGCGACAGTGAACGCTTTTCATTCATAGTTCAGAGGGTCCTCCCGCCCGCTGGCCGGGCCTGGATGCTCACTGTTCCGTGCCCACCTTCTCGACGTCCAGATCCAGCAGGTCCGGACGCAGCTTCTCCTGCAGGTCGAGGATGAACACCTCGCTGCCGCGCGTCGTCGCAACCACGTACTTACGGGTCGCGGCGCCTTCGGTCTCCAGCACCTCGAGGTAGCTGTTCAGCACAAACATGCTGGGGCAGGCCCGGTAGGCGATCAGTTGCTTGAGGAAACGCTCGGATTCGGCCTGCGCCACCTGCCCACGTTCCCGCCGATAAGCCTCCGCCGCACTGACTTGCGAGACCCGCTGGCCCTCCGCCTCCGGTTTGCGGCGCGCCGCATAGGCCTCGGACTCAAGGACACGCTGCTGCATCTCCTCCGATGCCCCCACCACCTCGTTGAAGGCCGCGCCTACCTCCAACGGCGGGTGCAGCGTCTGCAGGCCAACGAAGGCGATGCGGATCCCCAGCTTGCGCGCCTCGACCGCCGCCTGGATGCGCTCCTGCAGGGCCGCTGCCGCCGCTGTCCGCCCGGCTCCGAGGATATGGTTGAAGTCGGATTGCGCCAGGAAATGCACCACCTCGCGCGTGGCCAAGGCCCGCAGTTCGGCCCGGGCATCCTGATGCCGATAGGCGAAATCATAGAGATTGCTGACGCGGAAATACACCGGAATGTCAGCCGCCAGGAGCGATACCGTCAGGCCCCCGGCGTCGGCCGCCGCTGGACCCTTGGTCCCCGCGTCGTTCGCAACGCTGAACAGGGTCTCGTCACCGTGCCCGACGCCGCTCCACAGGATGACTTCGGAATGAACCGCCTCATCCTTCGCCTTGGGCGCGGCCTCGTGGCCGTGCCCATCGTCTTCCGGCTCCGGCTCCGCCGGGGTCGGCGCGGCCGCCTCATCGCCATGCCCGATGACGACCTCCTGGAGCTGCTCAACCGGGAACACCAGAATGCGGGCCAGCGGCCAGGGGAGCTTCACGTACAGCCCCGGCGGCAGCACGCTGGGCGTACCGGCGCTATCCACCAGCACGCGCCCCAGGCGCTCGCGGATGCCGTTCTCGTACGGATTCACGGTGACCACACAAGTCAGCAGCCAAAGCAGCAGGACCATGCACACGGCAAACGGCACGACCGTACGCTCCAGGAAGCGGTAAAACCAGACCTCCGAGACCTCGAAGCCGAACTGGTAGTCCAGCGAGGTTGCCACGTTGCGCGCCACGCCGCCGGGCTCGGTGAACAGGGCCAGGATGCGGCTCTCCGGCAGCGGACGCTCGCTCTCCCCCGGCATGCGCGGCCGGTAGAACTCAATCACGAAGCTCAGCACGAACTCAACCCCCAACGCCAGCAGCAACCCGGTCGACACCAGCGCACAACGGTGGTCCACCACCAGCACCCATTTCTGGAAGTGCTCACAGAGCATGACGCCGCCGCTGAGCACGAAAAGCCCACCGGCCAGGAACATCCAGGCGCCGGGCGGCCGCAACCAACGGCAACCGGGCTCCCGGGAGACCCCAATGAAGTAACTGCCGCAGATGGCTGAGAATAGCCCCAGAATCATGCTCAGGGTCGTCATCGCCAGCGGCCGCCGCGCAACCGGGAAAGCCGGCTGCTGCGCCCAGGCGCGCCAGAGCAGCATCCCGGTGAGCAGGATCGCCAGGCCCAGGACGATGGTGAAGAAGGGCACGAAGTACTTCGTGAACTGCTCGTTGGCCCGAGTCGCGAGTCGCACGGCCTCGTCGGCATCCTCGAACAACTCGGTGGTGGCGTGGGTGCGGCGGTACTCCGCTACCTGCTCCTGCTCGCTCGCCTGGCGCCGCGCGAACGCCGCCCGTCCCGCGGCCACCAGGCCGAGGAGGGCCACCACGCCCGCCGCCAGGTACGCCGGCACCATGGCGGTCCCGTTCGCCGCCTTCGCGAGCAGCACGCCCAAGGCCAGGGTCAGCAGGCCGATGCCTGTGGCCACATAACCAAGGTGTACGGGTCGTTTCGAGGTGTCTGTCATCCGCCGACT
>CAZXTL010000049.1:0-6538 GCA_964643725.1 uncultured Candidatus Marinamargulisbacteria bacterium | reverse complement strand
CTGCCACTTGGAGGGAATTGAACCGCCGACCTCCTGCTATGTCTGCGTGGTCAAGGTCAAGGGCCGTAACGCTCTGGCGCCCTCGTGTGCAACCTTGGCAGAAGACGGCATGATCCTGGAGAGCAGTTCCGAGGAGGTGCGCCACTATCGCCGGAGAGCGCTTGAGTTGCTGATGAGCGAACATGCCGGCGACTGCGAAGGCCCGTGCCGGCGCATCTGTCCGGCGGACCTCGATATCCCGGTCATGGCCAAGCACATTGTTGAAGGCGATCTCGATGCTGCAGTGCGCACGGTCCGTGAACGCCTTGCCCTCCCCGGCGTTCTCGGACACATCTGTCCAGCTCCGTGTCAGAAGGGCTGTGTCCGCGCACATGTTGACGGCACCGTGTCAATCCGCGAACTTCACAAAGGCGTTGCTGAAGCAGCCTCGTTGAACAATGCTGTACCCGGACCTCGCCCAGCCCCGTCTTCTGGAAAGCGTGTCACGATTATCGGGGCAGGTCCGGCCGGACTCTCCAGCGCCTATTATTTGTCCCTGCTCGGCCATGCCTGCACGATTGTGGACGAACGCGAAGAGCCCGGCGGCATGTTGCGCTACGGCAGTGACCGCACTGTGTTGCCGCTGAAAATTCTGGAACAAGAGATTGATGTGATCCGCGCTTTGGGTGTGGAATTCAAAATGGGGTGCAAGGTCAGCGACCAGCGCGGCCTTGACGAGTTGCTCCAGCGTTCCGATGCCATCATCTTCGCCACTGGCATGCCGATTCCTGACAAGCCTTGGCCCTTTGCAATCAAGGCCTCGCCCAAGGGGATCGCGGTGGACGCCCACACCTTCGCTTCGAGCAGCAGCAACATCTTTGCCTGCGGCGCCGCGATCGCGGTCTGCAAAATGGCGGTTAGAGCTGTAGGGCAGGGGAGGCTGACTGCTCAGTCGGTCCACCACGTCCTGACGCACAGCAACGTCGGCGCCGCGTGGTCCCCGCGTTTTGACTCCCATTTAGGCAAGCTTACTCCCGACGAACTCCAGCAACTCGTCTCGACAGACCTTGCGCACAGCCTACAGAATGGGGAGGGGCATCGGCCTCGATGCCTGGACGGCGAGGTCGCCGTCCATCCCAGAGCCAGTTTACTGTCAAGCCCTGAACCCCGACCAGTCCGCCGTAGCCTTGGCGAAGGTGGAACCCTGAACCCTGACACCTTCTCGGCCTCACTCGTCTCAGCCGCATCGCGCTGCCTGCAATGCGACTGTGGCAAAAAGCTCACGTGTTCCTTGCGTGCCTACTCGCAGGAATACGAAGCCCACCGCGACCAATATCGGACGGGTTCACGTAAGCATGTGGTGCGTAAACGCTACGCCAGCGGGCTGGTGCACGAGCCCGGCAAATGCATCGACTGCGGACGTTGCATCGGCATCACCGCCACCGAGCACGTGCAGCCCGGCCTCGCCTTTGGCAACCGCGGCTTCGACGTCGCAGTCAAAGCCCCCTTCAGCGCCGATATGGACATTGCCATGGGGCTTACGCTCAACCGCTGCATAGCCGCATGCCCTGTGGGGGCACTGTGGAGGGAGAGTGGAACGTATGAGGATGGTGCGAAATAACACTGGTACCCAGCGTTACGTTTCTCCGCTAAACGTATACAGTATTGAGAAAGACATGCACGAATGAATACTTTCTTTATGGGCGTTCTCATTTTCCTAGCCAGCATAGCAGGAATTGTTCTTTCCTTTTTCAGTAGCGTTAAAGCTGCGAATTTTGCGGCCGGGGAGAGAACAGGTTTATGGATCTTAGGCCCAGAATTTACAATGATATTCGGAGGTATCGCTGGAATCGTTGTGCTCGTTCTTGTTGGAATTGTGCTCGCCTGCCGCAAGCAGACAACTTTTCGTACGGTATTTTTTGCGTTGCTGTTCATTCCACCGATTATTGTTTCTTCTCTTTCTGCCGCTTGGACCTATTTTGCTGAGATTCTTCCCAGTGAACGTTATCAGGCTGAGCATCGGGCGATGTCCGATGCCATGCACCAAGACCCCCATACGTTAGAAACGCTTATCGCCAAAGCACGTGCTGGTCGACTAAGCAAAGCGGGCCGCTCCGTTCTCCTAGAAGAAGCGCAGCGATCCACTCGCATCAAACAGGAAGATATGCTTTTTATTGTCCATTACTGCATAGATGACGATTCCTTTGTGAATGCCATTATGTTTGACAGGTCGAAGGTTAGCGAAGCACTTTTCAGAAATATCTATGAGCATTACAAGCACATGAGCACACAAGTTTTTCAAATTATCCCGAGAATAGCGCTATCAGAGGAAACACCGGACGATATTCTTGAGGATATAGCCGAACACAATTCGCGATATCCAAAAAAGGGATCCTATTGTAAGTCCGAGATGGAGAGCGCGAAAGAAACGTTACTCTGGAAAAGGAGTAAAGGCGACCCATCTGCTATTGACCAGCTCGCCACCGATCTGCGAGCAGGAAAAAGCGGCGAAGCGGAACGTCGTGTCATTCTGCGTTTGTTAGCGACTGGCAGAATAACCATGGTAGATCTCAATGGTGTGGTCGAACAATATCTTAATGATTCAGACTTCATTTTGGCGTTGATGAAGGAGAGAAATATTGGAGCCGACAATATCAGGAAGATTTATGACCGGTATAAGGATGGCGAAAACAGCAATTTGTCTATGGCGGCTTCTGTTATTTCAAGTATAGTAGGTTTAGATCAAACGCCAAGCGATGTGCTGCAGAAAATTGCTACACATGAGGTGGACAAGAATGGCAGTTTATATCCAAGTTATATCATAGAGAATGCGCAGGGAATACTGCGGAAGAGGGATGCAGAATCTCCGAGAAGGTAACCGAGGCTTAGATAAAAGGACTCTGTCTGTCACCTAGGTAGCTATTCAAGGGTTGAGGAACAAGAGGTTTAAATTTGAGCCTTGGTATCTATCCGTAACAAACAGAACAAAACAACTCTAGCGAACAATCACAATGAATGAACGCCTTTATGCAACGCAATGTATCGACTTGCTCGATCTCTTTCTGGATGATGCCTTCGAAACAGACCATCAGGACCTTCCGATCAGGCAGGCATTTATTTACAGACATGCGCGCAATATATCGGAGATTGCCGAAGATGTGCTTACTCTGGAGGCTAGTGACCGCATCAGTTCCTGTTTTGTTCTCATGCGCTCTCTATTTGAGAGTTTCTTTAATCTCATGGCTGCTGTAAAACATGAGGCATTCGCGGTTGAGAAGGCTATAGCTGAGATTGAGAATTATCTTATTAAGATAAAAAAATGGCAGGATGCCGAGAAGGATTCATCGCCAAGTCTATTTGTTGATACTGTTGATCAACTATCCGACTTCGCAAGTTCACTTCGTAAAGAGCATGGAGTCAAATCAAACCGCAAATGGAATACTTTTGATGTAGCGCATGCTGCCAATCTTGACCATCACTACGTGCGTGATTACTTTCTCTTCAGCCGAAACGCCCATGCATCTTGCACGGGCATTATCTGCCAGGAACATAAGATTGGAAGCGAGTCGATTCTACAAGGGGTGACCTATATCGTGCTGGCCAGTGTCGGTCATGCCGTCCAAGTAGTTCCGTGCAAAGACGGTCATTCATATTTGAAACAAGCCACATCACTACTGGAATTTGCAACGGATGAGTGGGCAAAAGCAACCAAGTAACCTTCACACAAGATCCCAAAACTCCCTGAGGGAGATGATGGAAAGGGCGTGAGGCTCGTAGTTTAATAGGCTACAGACAAATTGCCGTATGTCTTCTCCAACAAGATTAGGAGGTGTTCTTGCATTGATTTCTGCAATTTCACGGTCTAGAAATCAAAGAAACTGGGTGTTTGCTGTTATTGAAGCAATATATTTCGGAGTAATCACAATTACAGACTTGAGGATGAGCATTAGAACCACTATTATTTCTCCGTTGCGTAGGGATTTTGCCAGTACGCAAAATAGTCTGTTGCTGGGAAGAGAAACACATGAAAATACAACCATTTGACCGTCAGAAACACATCTATCGTAACGATGCCTTTGTTGAACTTGTGAAAGATGCTGTACGGTTTTTCAATGGAACCCCTGTTGTGAGTTTGCCTCCACCGGAAACATTTCTTGGAACAGGAGTCTATGCGCTCTATTACATTGGGAAGCATCCTCTATATGCAAAATATGGAGAGATCAACAGGCTTTCATATAAGACAGCGATTTACGTTGGAAAAGCAGTGCCCACAGGATGGCGCCAAGCTCGCTCATCTGACAATCCGTTGAGTCAGTCGCGCGAACTTTGCAACAGATTAAGGCAGCATAGTCGAAGTATTGAAACTACAGCCAAACTATCGACAAAAGACTTCATGTGTCGTTTTGTGATCTTTGAAGATGCAGGGTCGGATATGATCGGCACCATTGAGGCTGCTCTCATTAAGCTGCATTCTCCGCTTTGGAACACGACAGTGGATGGATTTGGCAACCATGACCCGGGCAAGGGGAGATATGAGCAAGCTATATCGGATTGGGATGTGCTTCACCCTGGCAGAGCATGGGCGTCGAAGTGCAAAGGTATGCCACGGAAACGTGCTGCAATATGCAAGGATATTGATAGGCACTTGAGTCGGCTTTCGGTGATTTTATGAACTCCTTAGAACTTTTTTCAGGTGCGGGCGGTCTTGCGAAGGGTCTTGAACTGGCCGGCTTCAAGCATAGCGCATTCGTGGAATTCAATAAGGACGCGTGTGCTACCCTTCGGTTGAATTTCGCACCTGAAAAGGTGTTTGAGGGGGATGTCCGCGATTATGATTTTAGTATTCTTTCCGACATCGATATTGTCGCCGGAGGTCCTCCGTGTCAGCCATTTTCGCTGGGTGGTAAACATGGTGCGTACTCGGATACTAGAGATATGTTCCCTCATGCGATCCGAGCGATTGAAACACTTACGCCGCGGGCTTTCATATTTGAGAATGTGAAAGGATTGTTGCGCAATTCATTTTCCGACTACTTCCGATATATTATGCTCCGCCTGACGTTTCCTGATGCGTGCCCGATAAACAAAAAAATGACGTGGTTCGAGCATCTCTCACTCCTGCAGAAGTTAAATTTTGACCACTATGACGGCATCAAATATCGGGTTTCGAAAACGCTCGTCAATGCTGCCAATTATGGGGTGCCTCAATGCCGTGAACGTGTCGTTATTGTTGGCATTCGTTCGGATCATGATATCACGTGGCAGTTTCCGAAGCCAACGCACAGTGAAGAGCGGTTGTTGTGGGATAAATTTGTGACAGGATCGTATTGGGATCATCACAACGTTGCTAAAGATGAGCGAGAACTTTGCCCGGCGTCGATGCTGCCGAAGATAAATGACCTGCGAAATACGTTTGGCTTTTTTCAACCAGAGTCTCGGGCATGGATCACCCTGCGCGATGTACTGAGTGATGTTCCAGACCCGAGAGAGGCGCATGGTATTCCTGATCACATATTCCGGGGTGGAGCTCGTACGTATGCCGGACATACGGGGAGTGATCTGGATCTCCCTGCCAAGACTGTTAAAGCTGGAGGTCATGGGGTTCCGGGTGGTGAAAATATGATTCGTTTTCGGGATGGTTCTGTTCGCTACTTCACAGTGTACGAAGCGAAGTTGATACAGACATTTCCAAAAGCATTCCAGATCACGGGTGCTTGGGGTGAAGCTTTACGCCAAATCGGAAATGCTGTTCCTGTGGAGCTCGGCAGACGCATCGGCACTGCACTATTTGCAAAACTGAATGCGGAAAGCGCGAAGCACACATTTTATCAATATAGGCAAGAGCAAATCGCGTGTGTTCGTGAGGTTGGCGTCCCATATCTTGGCCGAGAAGCAAAGAAGGCCGCATCTTCGCCAAAGAGAAGTAAGTGCAAGGTTCAGACAAAAAAGACGAAAACGCCCCATTTAAATGCTCAGAAGAAACAACTTGCTCACAAGAAATTAAGTTGATCACGCCCTCCCTCCCAGGGAACACCAACACGCGTAGCGCTACTGCGTCCGGCAATGTGAGATGGCATTTGGCTGACAGCGGATATTTTGCGACCACTCAGTGGACGCAAAAAAGAGGTTAAAAGCACTCAGGCCGCTATGCACCAGCCATACAATGATCACTTGGATGCGTACTGCCTTTGCTGAAATGGGAACCGCGGCGCATCTTGAATTTTCGGTAAACGGAAACCGCGATAAAGGGCAGAAGATGATCGGGGACCGGCGGCGCGCATTTATGCCCTGCGTTTACATGGAGTGTGTGGAGAACAAGGGGCGCATCTGCTGAGGCGAGGACGCCAATACTCCCAGTAATTGCGTCGAAACTCCGATGCGCCCATGCGTTAGTACGCCGTCAGCATATCCTTGACTTGCTTGGTGCCCCAGATGCTGACTTCGTCGATGACGCAGTTCGGGGGGACGTCAATGCAGTGTACGAGTGTGCGGGCGAAGTCTTCAGCGGTCGGATAGCCTTCCATCCAACTGTCGTCAATCTTCGCATTGCTGCAGAAGT
>CAZXTL010000048.1:0-6689 GCA_964643725.1 uncultured Candidatus Marinamargulisbacteria bacterium | reverse complement strand
TCTAGCGTTGCATATGGAACAGGCAAAGTTTTAGAAGATATGGATAGACTAAGAAAAGTTCTTATCTCGGATAAAACCTAATTACCTACTGTGACAAGGTAAAAATAATTTAAACTCAGTACCTTCATTTTCTTTACTCTCAACTGTAATATCACCCTTAGCATCTTCAATCAACTTTTTAACAATAGCTAAGCCTAGCCCAGTTCCCATAAGATTCTTTCTCTTAGTGTAAAAAGGCTTAAAGATAGTATTCAAGTGTTCAGAAGGGATCCCAACACCATTATCTTTTATTGAGACACCTATCATTTCCTTATTGGCAATTGTAGTTTCATAACCACCAACAATAACTTCTTTAAAATCACTATCATTTTCAATTACTGCTTTTATTGCATTATCAATTATATTCATAAATATCTTTTGTAGTTGATGTTCAAACATAACAACAGTTGACTCAGGAATATCCTCGACTTTTATAATAACTTTATACTTATTTACATCATCTGAAGAATTAAACTGTTTAATAATTCTTAATAACAACTCCTTAACCTTAACCTTTTCAGTTGGAATATCCTTTGATGTACGAGAATAATCCAAAAAGTCATCTGCTATCTTCCTGAGTTTATCGTTAATCTGAATAGTTTCCTCTATAACAGAATTCATCTCTTTATTGTTAACTAATAAATATTTCAAACTTTTTAATGCTTTAGTCTTTTCTGCAAAATCACTTTTTTCAATAGAATCGTACAAACTTAAAATAACCTTATCGTTATTATTTATCATGTCTTCTTGCTTAACATAAGTAAAAAGTCTATTCATCGAACTTAGAGGATTTCTAATATCATGAGCGACCTCACCTGAAAGCTTACCCATAGCAGTAAGTTGTTCTTCCTCAATCAACCTATCTTGTGCGCCCTTAAGTTCAATTAATGCTTCTCCTAATTGGTTATTCTTCTCTTCTAACTCTATTTTATGCTCCATATGCATCTTTTTTTCTATGGCTATTCTAGTTTTCTCTTCTATCTCAAATATTCTCATTAAAACTAAGGAACCTTGATTAATCATAAATCTTAAAAGTCGAAAATCCTTTGGCTTAAATCTTTCTCCACTTTTTTTCTTAGTCACTACAAGAATCCCATTAAGTCTGTTTTTAAATACACTACCAATCAAAGCTTCTGCTCCAATCATGTCAATAACTGTCAAACATTCCTTTAATTTAACATCATCATTATAATCAATTGTCTTTAGCAACTCTTCCCTAACAAGAATATTACCTTGAACCTTTTGAATTACGGTAAAAAGTGAATGATTAGTACTAATGGATAAAAGTTTAGAACGTTTTCTTGTATCGATAAAACTATCCATTTCTTCTAATTCTACATAATAATATTTTGTTCTAGTTTTGTTAGGAAGAAATATGCCAGCGTTTTTGACTTTTAAATATTTTGTTATATCTTCATGTAAACTATAAAGTAAAAAGTAAATATCAGTGATCTCGCTTAGCTTGCGATTAACTCTATCTAATACCTTGTCGTAGTTATAATCTGCTGCATAAAACAGACTGTCGGTCATCCGTTTCATCCATTCTTTAATATACTCAGAAAAGAGTATAAAAATCGTCCAAAGAATTGCTGTAATTAAATAGGCATGACCACCAACAAGAGCAAACAATCTATCTGAAAGGTAATTAACGACCATTACAAAAGGAAGAATGACCAACAGGAACAGAACTAAAAAGTAAGAACTTCTTTTTAAAATTATCTCAACGTCAAGAAACTTCAAATAAAGAATGTTATATACCATGAACATCCCAAAGATAACCCCAAAAAAGCTAGATAAGAGATTAAATATAGAATAACTAAGATTGCTATTGATGTCTGGCACTAAAAGATAATAAAAAACAGCACAAAATAAAGCAAAAATTGAACCAACTATAAAGAATTTGATACTCATTGTATCTTGCTTCTTTTTACTTAAAATCGCACGGAATAAATCCAGAAAAGATATTGCCAATAATAAAAAGAAATAAACCATAAAAATATACCAACCAAAATTCGGTTCAATTATGTATCTATTATCAAATTTCAGGATTACATCGCTCCTGAAAAAACTAGTAAAATTCAGAATAACTAAAAAAGCTGTAACAGGTAAAAAATAATATAGAGTTTTTTTCCTATTTATTCTGGTAAATAATTGTGTAAATCTATTGTAGACAACAGGAATAAAAATCATTGCGATATAATAAAGTTGATCAGCATATATTGCTAAAGACTTTGTTCGAGTTATTCCTTGTATAAAACAAGCTAACCCACCCATCGACATCAGGATGCTAAACAATAAATAATAAAGGTTAAGTTTCTCGTGTTTGTTATTAAAGTAAACGATTACACCTAAAGGCAAATTAATCATAATCACCAATAAGGGAGATAACCTACTAAAATAAATCAAAAAATCGTACATAACTTACTCTGTTATTTTTTTATAAGCTGAATAAAGAATCTCTACAGTATTATTAATATCCTCTTTTGTATGATTTGCAGTAACAATAAACCTCAATCTACCTTCATGTAAGCCAACAACAGGATAAGCCACCCAATTAGTAAAAATACCATTTTCGAAGATTTCTTTACACATAAGAGCTAATTTATTTGGATCACTCATATAAATTGGAACTATTGGACTCTTACTGTTTCTACAATCAAAACCCTTTTCTAAAAGTTTACCTCTAAAATGATTGGTGTTTTTCCATAAAATATCTTGATATGTTGTATCTCTTGTTAGAATTTCTAGGGCTTTATATACTGCTCCTGCATCTCCAGGGCTAAGACAAGCCTGAAAAAGATATGGACTAGATTTAACTTGGATATAGGTAGCTAATTCCTTACTGCAACTAACAATTCCTCCTGCTGAACCAGTAGACTTAGAAAGAGTTGTCATCATTATATCTACAGAATCAATACAACCTTTTTCATAACAAAGCCCTCTACCCTTGTCACCATAAAAACCAAAGGAATGAGCTTCATCAACATATAACAAAAAATTAAACTTGTTTTTTAAAGCAGAAATGTCAACAACAGGAGCTTCATCCCCAGTCATAGAGTATACTGATTCAATTACTACTAAAACGTTATGATATTTACCAGAGTATTTCAGGAGTTTCTTCTCAAGATCAATTGGATCATTATGCCTAAATGGAAGCAATTGCGCCTTACTCAATTTAACGCCGTCAATAATGCTTGCGTGACATTCTTTATCAATCAAAACAAGGTCATCTTGTCCAACTAAAGCTGAAATTGTTCCAAGATTAGCAGTATATCCAGTTGGGAAAATAATACTTTCTTCTTTACCCCAATATTTACTAAAAAATTGTTCTATTTTTCTATGTATTTCATTCATTCCACCAGCAACCATAGAGGTGCCACTACCAGTACCATATCGACGAATACACTCTTGAGAAAATTTAATAACTTCAGGATTACGATTAAGACCTAAGTAATGATTGAGATTCCAAACATAATGTTTTTTTTCAGACTTAGCAGCTTCTGACCTACTAAGAATAACACCCAAATTATTACTCGCCTCTTTTATGTAACGATCATAAGGATAAACTTGTGCATTTATCTGGAAGTCTTTCAGCGCATGAACTATTTCAGAACGCTGTTTTATATTTAACTCTTTATCCTGGCTAACCTTTTTAGCTATAAACCCAATCTGAGAGCCAATGTCTAAATTATATCCATGTTTTGAGATAACATGACTATCCGAGTCATTATTTAAAACAACTTTTATATCCGGATTATCAATAATAGAAACGGACTGCTTTACGTCATGTAAAAGCACATATTTCCCCCACTCTTTTAATTTCCCCAATATTAATAATATATAAAAAAGTGTGAGATTTCAAGCCAGAGAGAAAATCAAATAAAAATATGATAAAAAAGACCTATCCCAGGCCTATTATCGAGCACTAGCTGGCCGTAAAGTATTTCTTCAGCCCCATTTTTAATCATCCAACTACCGAGACCAGTACCATCTTTCTTTCCTTTAGAAACATAGGGCTCAAAGAAGTTACTAACGATATCATCTGGCAACCCTCCAGCATTGTCTCCAACGACAATAACTAATTGGATATTTTCCTTTTTTACTTGAGGAAGATACTCTTTATATAATTCAGAATAATCTTCAAAAGTCATAATCTTAATATCAACTCTAGGATTCTTTATTTGTTTCAAATGAAAAGCGTCGCTTGAATTCTTAATAATATTAAGAATTATTTGAGTAAACAAAGTATTCTTATCAGAAACAACATCACCTTCATACAAATACTCAACATTTATAATAAATCTCTTGGAATACTGCAACTCCAATATCTCCAAAAAATCATTGAAAGAATCTTTAATATTCATGCTCTGTAACTGAACATTGATATTTCTCTCTTTAGCATATTGAAAAAGAACAAGTTGGTTGGAATTGAAAAATTGAACCATTTTCTTTAGTCTTTCCAACATATCATATGTTCTATCCATATCACCTGCTTTTACAAACCTTTTAATAAGATCAGGCATCATTAGAATTGGAGCAAACATATTCTTTAAGTCATGTAATAGACCAGCCATCATCCTATTCTTTTCTTGAAAAATCTTTGTACGTTCTAATTCTATAACATGTTTGTAAGACTGAATGGCATTAATTAACGAATCCATAATCATCTCTACTTCATTTACATGATTCTTAACTATATAGCCATGTGGACGATATTTCTTATAGATATCAAATCCATCACCATAGGTTGCTTGATAGCCAGTTATAAAAATGATAGGGATATTAACATTTATTTCTTTAATATAGCCAAAAACTTCAAATCCATCCATGTCTGGAAGTCTAATATCTAGCAATACCGCCATGATATCATCTACATTCTCTTGATATTCTCTTATTGCTTGGTTCCCATTACTGCATGAAATAATATTAAAATTCTTTCGCAAAAGTTTGTTCATAGATGATAATTGGTGCTGATCATCATCAACAACCATGATGGTATCTTGACCTTCAATTTTCTTAAATTTATCCTTTGATGCGTCTATCATAATATCTGCTACCGATACACCGTCTGTTGGCTTTGAATTAATAATGTCGTCAACGTTTGTCATGTTAAATAATAATCCTAACTAATATATGAATGTTCGTTTGAAGGAAAGTCACCAATTGAAACCTCATTCTTATAAGATAATACAGCATCACGGATATTATCAGCAAGGTTAGCAAATCTTTTTACAAATTTAGGTTTATATTTAGTAAATATACCTAACATGTCTTGAGAAACTAAAATCTGCCCATCACAATACTTACCAGCACCTATTCCAATAGTAGGAATACTTAACTCTTTAGTTATTAATTTAGCTAATTCCTCTGGAACCATCTCTAAAAACAACATAGAAATACCTGCCTTTTCAAGTCTCTTAGCATCTTGAATGATTTTATTTGCATCATTGTCTGTCTTACCCTGAATAATATTTCCACCAAATATATTAATCTGTTGAGGAGTAAAACCAAGATGACCAGAAACCATTATTCCTGCTTCTACCATCCTATTTATAACACTTATCATAAATTCACCTGCTCCTTCAACCTTTACACCTTGAGCGCCTGCTCTAAGCAATTGCGTTGCATTTTTAACAGCTTCAGTAATTGATTCATGGCATGATGAAAAAGGCATGTCAGCTAGAATTAAAGCTTCTTTTGTTCCATTTTTTACGGCGATAGTATGATGTATCATCATTTCCATTGTTACTGGAATAGTTGTGTCATACCCATATACAACATTTCCAACAGAATCACCAACTAAAAGCAAATCAATACCAACTGAATCAAAAATAGAAGCCATCAAAGCATCATAAGCAGTCAAAGCCACGATAGGTTGAGAGTTTTTCTTATTTTCCTGTAAAGTTTTTATCGTTATCATGATTATTTTTTGTTAAAAACTCCAAAAATGTTATCCATGAACTTATGAAAACCTTCTGGCATTTCTTGTAAATTAGGACTCTCTATATCAATATCAAGATATGACAATAAATGTTCACCTAATTTCTTCCTATTTAATTTTCGGTATAGTTTCCCATCCTTAGCTACAGAAATAATACCAGTCTCTTCAGAGGTTACAAGGACTATTGCATCAGTAAGTTCAACCAATCCTAGAGCAGCTCTATGTCGTGTACCTAGGGACCTATCTCTAAGTTTAGTCTGAGTTAATGGAAGCAAACAACCGGCTGCTTCTATCCTGTTACCGGTAAGAACAACGGCTCCATCATGTAATGGATTCTTACCATAAAAAATACTGAGCAACAATTCACTGGAGAACATCGCATTAAGTTCAACCCCTGTTTCTTTAATACTATCTAAATTATTCATCCGTTCGATAACAACAATAGAACCTATTTTATTCTCAGCTAAAATATCAATTACTTTTATAAGATTTTGAATAAGTTGAATAGAAAAAACGCTATCATTAATTTCATCCTTATTCCATAAATTACTAAATGGTGTACCCTGACCTAGCCTCTCTAAGAACTGTCTAAGCTCTGGCTGAAAAACTATCAAAAAAACAAAAAGCATTATCATCGCAAGCTTTTGCATCAACCAATCAATTGTATAGAGCTGGAGGAAATGACTAATACTATACAAAATTAGAATAA
>CAZXTL010000047.1:0-7019 GCA_964643725.1 uncultured Candidatus Marinamargulisbacteria bacterium | reverse complement strand
TCAATAGTTAACTGTTGAGCCATCATTCCTGTTGCTGATATCCACATTGATCTTGTCATTTACTGCACCCCTTTTATTAAAATTAGACAGCCCCTATTTGGCTGATTACTTTACCATTCAGCTCATCTTGAGTCTGAAGTAATTTCTGTTGAGTCTCAAACTGTCTTAGTGAATCTAATAAAGCTATCATCTCTATCATTGCATTTGCTTGGTTAACGTTAGAATCCTCTAGATATCTATGCTTAACAACCGCTTCCGTTGGAATTTCTTGTACCTCTTCTTGAGACTGAAAAAGTGTATTTCCTATTTTATCTAGCTTACTTTTATCTTCAATGTCCACAACACTAAGCTGTCCCATCAACTGACTATCTTTATTGAATATCCGTCCAGCTTCATCAATTACCATACTTGTGTCTTCTAATGTGATTGGTCCCCCAGTCCCAATTACCTGATTGCCCCCGATAAGAAGCCGTTTATCCTTATCTAATGACAATACCCCTCGCCTAGTATAAGCAAAAGTACCATCAGGCATGGCAACCTTAAAGAACCCATCTCCGCTGATAGCCACATTTAAAGCGTCACTTGTGAACCTAAATCCACCTGAAGAGAAGTCTGTAACAGTACTAACAGTGTTTGGAACAGAATATTTCTCTGTCTGGTTAGACATCCTAGTTGCAATAATTTCTTTAAAGGAAGTGTTGTAAGTTTTATCTCTTTTAAACCCAATAGTATCTAAATTAGCAATATTATTGGAAGTGACATCCATGACCTGTCGATTGAGCTCCATTGCCCTTGCACTTATTATAAGCGATTCCCTCATTTAAAGACCACTCTCCCTAGCTTTTTATGGGAAGTATAAAAACTTTTGTGAGAAATTGCCTCCGACAAGCGGGCCAGCTAAATTTCTACTCCCCTGAACATCCTACTCTTAAGTAGTAACCTAACAAAAACCAATGTCAAGCATACACCCTAACTTTTTTAATTAAAATCTCACTTTGTCTATCAGCTCTTGTAGCTTCTTAACCGTAACATGGGTATATAACTGTGTTGTCTGTAAGCTAGAATGCCCCAACAACTCCTGTACAGTTCTTAAGTCTGCTCCGTTATCTAATAAAGTGGTGGCAAACGAGTGTCGTAATGTATGAGGGGTTACCTCTTTCCCAATTAGAGAGCTTATCTGTTGAAACAACCTTTGCACGCTCCTAACAGTTAGTCTTCCACCTTTGGAATTAATAAAAAGCGCCCTTTCTTTGGACCCCTTTATATGTAAGTGCCTGTAGGCTTGAGTGTACTCCTTAACAGCCAACACCGCATGCTTGCCTAAAATAACTATCCTTTCTTTATCCCTTTTTCCAACTACTCGAATCTCTTCTCTAGCTTCATCTATATCGCCAATATCTACGGATATAAGTTCTGATACTCGAATGCCAGTTGAAAACAAAAGCTCAATAATTGCCATATCCCGTTTCTCTGAAACTGATCCTTTAACCGACGCCAAGCATCTATCGATTTCTTCTGGTGATAAAAAGTTTGGAAGTTTCTTCTCTAATTTTGGTGTCTCTAAATAACTAGTCAACTCATGACTAACTAAATTATAACGAATTAAGTATTTCCACCAACTCTTTAAGGAGGATATCTTTCTAGAAACAGTTCTTTTAGATAACTCTTTTTCCTGAAGGAAATAAATATATCGCTTTAAATTATCTTCTTTTACATTATTTATATCGTAAACTTTTTGCTGATTACAAAATTCTATGAAATAAGAAAGGTCAGAACGATAAGCATCAACAGTATGAGGAGAATATCCTTTTTGTATATTGAGATAGATAAGAAAGCGGTCCAGTGACTGCTTCAAGATTATTCTAAGCCGTAACGCTTTCGCTTCTCTTCTGTCAAATCAGTCTTCGTACCATTATCATCCACGAAAATGTTTCTTTCTTTATCCCTCATGTCTATATGGATAATGCCTTTAGCTGGAACAAGACCTAAGCCTGTAACCTCTTCTAACTTTTCTACTTCTAGAAAAACATCCTTCATCTCTACATTGTTAATGCTAATGTCTACTGCTTTGCCTAAATGATGGTAATCCTTATTACTTCCGAACAATTCTTTAGCATGGTGCTCGCAAACATAAGCCCTATGAATCTTTACATCCTGAGCAAACTTTGCTTTAAGATGTTCCAATATGCCTATTAATGATAAAGACATTTTGAACTCACTATTACAAAACCCACATGCACAAGCAAAGTCGCCTCTGGTGAAGTTATCACTAATTTTATAATTATTTTTATTTTCTGCCATGGTGGGTATTATAACATAAAAATAGCTCCTCAAATGAGGAGCTATTTTTATATAATTAAATTACTTGTTGTACTGGTTCTGTTACGTTAACTTCGATTTCTGTCACTGCTTGTTCTGTCACTGCTTCTTCTTTTACTTCAGGCTCAGCAACCTTTATTTCTGTCGCCTCTACCTTTATAACTGCAGCTTCTACAGCTGGCTTTACTTCAGCTTTTTGCGCCTCAACTTGAGTAGCTTGTTCAGCGGTTAAAACGCTATTTAATTCCTCTTTATACTTCTTGCAGATTTCTTTTGCCTTTGCTTGTTGCTCTTCTGAAAGCTCAATTCCTTTGAAAAAAATCTTTGACGTTCTATCACATGATTTATAACAAGAAGCATCTGCCTTTACATCCCCTGTTACACCAACTTCTTCTGAAGGTACAACCGCAAAAAGCATACTTGTTACTCCTAAAATTATTAAACCTTTACTAATTATTTTCATACTACTTCCCCCTCTAGCTATTTTTTATCCTGACAAATACCACTCACAAAACTTTACATCAATACTATTTGATTTTTTTCTAAAAGTTATTATTATATCTATGGTACTATTATCTGTGTTAGCTGTTGTTTCCGTCTTCGTCAAGACTTCGTCGAGACTGCATCTAACGATAAGAGTTTTTTATTGTAGTATTCTTAAAGATACTTATTCTTAATTTGCTGCGGTGGTGGAATTGGTAGACACGCTAGCTTGAGGGGCTAGTGCTTAACGGTGTAAGAGTTCGAGTCTCTTCCGCAGCACCAAAAACGGCTGACAGCCAAACCAATAATAACAAATGACATGCATATAAGTCAGAAAACAAGTATCAGTCATATGTATTCGTATTAAAATAAAAAGCCCCCAAAAATGGGGGCTTTTTTAAAAATCCTAATCAACTTCAAAAGAATTATTTTGCTTGTGCGGCTTCTCTTTCTTCTTTTGCTTTCTTAGCTTTCGCTGCTTGTTCTGCCATACGCTCATTACGCTTTGTAAGCTGCTCTGGAGTATAGACGCTATCCGTTTCCTTCTTTAGGGTTTCTCTGTTAATTTTCATCTTATCTTGAAGGACTGCCATCTCATCTTTAAGCTTACTAATATTAGCATTTGAACGCGGAGTAGCCTCCATTTCTTTCATCAACTCTGCTCTTTTTGCCAATAATTTATCTGAGGAATCTTTATTTTCTAACCTATACCTATCGTGTATTTCTTTAATCTTTGCGTGCTGCTCAGAAGAAAGACCACCATTTTCCATAATCCTCTTTTGTTGTAGGTCGCCAGACATATTATTTGGCCTACCATCCATATTCCTTGTAGGCTCTACAGCAAAAAGCATACTAACAAGCCCCAAAACAATTAAACTCTTACCAGCTACCTTCATTTTCCCCTCCTAATGTACTCCTATCCCAAACATTGATGATGACGATTACATCTTGTCCCCATCTTCCATCATCATCTTTTTACCTTCTTTATGTTCTTTTGCCATTTTCTTTGCTTTCAATTCTTTTAACTTTTTAATCTGCTCCTTAGTTAAAACACTATCCATTTCTTTTTTCATAGTGATCATTTCATCTAACTTCTTTTCTTGAATACTAATAATTTCTTTCTTAAGTTCTTTGACCTTCTGCTCTGAAGGCTTATCAGAATCCAATTCATCCATTAATGCTTTTCTGGAATCCATTATGTTTGGGCATCCCTCTTTATCTTTACCTTCTGATTTATGCTTCTTCATAATTTCTTTAATTTTTGCCTGTTGATCCTTAGATAAATCTAAATCTTTAAACATTTTGTTATGCATCATCCCAGACTCTTTATAATTTTTATCACCTGAGTTGGACATACAAGATTTATCAGAATCTTTTCCTGGTGGCATAGCAAAAAGCATGCCAGCTACTCCTAGAACCATTAAACTTCTACTTACTATTTTCATTTGACCCTCCTTATTTATTAAATTATACAACTGTTGATTACAAATAGTTCCATTTTCCCAAAATTAAAAAATAAACTCTTCATTAATATTTAAAATATATTTATCTGAATATCCTTGATCATAGACTTTAAGTAAAAACTCACCCTCGGATGCTTTCCTTATGTTAATCCCATTAATACCCAAAAACATAACTACAACAATAAAGCTGGTCAGCAAAGGACTCAAAACAACCATAATACTAGTTGTCTTTTTTGCTAGTTGTTTCTCTTGATTATTCTGAATAGAAAAAATAACCTTATTAAATATCTCATCAGGTACTGCTTCATTTGTATGCAAAAGTTCTATCATTTCTTCATAACTATTTCTCACTTTAGTACCTCCTGTTCATATAATTTCCTTAACTGCTTCCTGCCTCGATTAAGCCTTGACCTGATAGTGCCAATCGGCAAATTCATAGTCTGTGCAACCTCTTCGTAACTTAACTCTTGAATATCCTTCAAGACTATTGGTATCCGATATTTTGCATCAAGCCCTTCTAGCAACTTAAGAGCAGTATCCTCTTGCTCTTTCACTTCAACGCTATGTTGCTTATAAAAAAAACTAATATCCTGCATCTTCTTTATAAAATTATTTTGCCTATTCAAATGATTAATCACATGATTAACCGCGATCCTGTTTATCCACGTATTAATACTGTATTCTTTGTTATACGTGGATCGTTTTTCATAAACCTTTACATAAACATCATGCATTAAGTCTTCTGACTCCTGCTTATTTAAGACCATTTTATAAACCGTGTTATACACGAAGCTTTTTGTGGATTCGTATATCTGCTGAAAGGCCTGCATGTCACCGGCAAGAAAATGTGTCAAAACTTTGTCGGTTACTTTCATCAGAAGCTCATATATTAATACAAATATCTGTCAAAAAAAGTTCCACTCTTAATCTGCATAAACTTCCACCAACATCTGATGAAGGAAAAGACTTATTTTCTGCTTGCTTGCAATACAACTGTAAATTCACCTTTTTGCTCCTTTTTAGAAACCTCTCTAAAAACATCACTCACGGAGCCTTTCCAATATTGCTCATATCTTTTTGTTAATTCTTTTACCACAAAAACATCAACATCAGCCGAAAATGACATTATCGTCTCCAATGTTTTTGTTATCCTTTTTGGTGACTCATAAAATACTAACGGCATCTTCTCCTCTAAAAGTTCTGCCACTAACTTCCCTTGTTGCCCCTTCTTCCTTGGCCAAAAACCTACAAACCGAAACCCATCCAGAGAAAACCCTGACAAAACCAAGGCAGAAATACAAGCGGTTGGTCCTGGTATAACTTCTATGGAAAGATTGAGTTCATGAAAAAGATTAATAATATGATACCCAGGATCAGCGATCATTGGCATGCCAGCTTCACTTATAAGAGCAATAACTAGCTCTTCGTTTTCAAGTCTTTGCTTAAGAGCGTCTGTCCTGCTCCGTTCATTATGGTCGAAATATGAAACAAGTTTCTTATCTTTTATCGCCAAAGCAGCCAGCAAAATACCTATTGTCCTAGTGTCTTCACAAAAAATAAGATCAGCTGACTTAAGCGCTTTAACTGTACGCGAAGGGATATCCTCTATATTCCCAAGATGATTTCCGCAGACATATAATTTGGAGTTCAAACTAAACTTCTTTTATTTTACTTGGGGAGATAACGTCCATATTAACATTACCCTTAAAAGTTGCCCCTTCATCAATGATAAGTTTCTTACCGAAAATATCACCGATTATTGTTCCTGTTCTCATTATTTCAATACTTTCTACTACGTCCACATCTCCGAGAATCTCGCCTTGGACTATAAGTCTTAAAGCACTAATATTCCCTTTTATCTTACTCTTGTGTCCGACGAAAACACTGCCCTGTGATCTTATCTCTCCAGAAAAATCTCCCTCTAATCTAATAGAAAATTCTGTATTAATAACACCCGTAAGAATGGAATCAAAACCAACTATTGTTTGAATGGTATCGTCTACATGATAATCTGGCTTAATTACTTTCATGATGAAAATTATACACTTTATTTCAAGCTGAGCAAAGCAAAAGGAGTTACTTTGATGAAATAGCTATCGTAATAAACAAATCTCCTAATGAGGTTACAACTGGAACTACAATTATATCCGATGCCTCAGAAGAATATAAAGACACCTCTTTACCATATATAAAAGAAGGAATGGAAATATCAACATCAACACCATTATCAACCAACCTATTAATTGCATTGCCTACTATCATATTTGCCAATTCATTAATAGTCATACTGACTGTATCATTAAATTCAGTTAACTCTTCCTCATTCATCACAGAAGTTATCTTTAATGCTGTTTCTAATGGAAGGTCAATCAACACTTTACCTTTAACTTCACCAACAAGATTAATAAGAGAAGCACATCCCCTAACATTTATTGGCCTTGTTTGACTTGTGCCAATATTAACCTCGCCAAACTGGACAGTTATATTATCAACATATTCCTTTAAAACCATTTTGGTTGAACCATATAATGCTACGGTTATGTCTTCTTTAGCGCCCATCTATTATCCTTAATTAGTATTTTGTTACAACGAAAGAAAGTATTCTAAAAACATCTTCAGCCTTGAAAGGCTTAACAATAAAATACTTTGCACCTAGAAGCATTGCTGTCTTTACCTTTTCTTTGCTACCTAATGCACTAATCATAACAACTCTCTGCGTTCTGTCAAACTGCATTATCTTTTCTAATACCTGTA
>CAZXTL010000046.1:0-7683 GCA_964643725.1 uncultured Candidatus Marinamargulisbacteria bacterium | reverse complement strand
AAGATGGCAGTAGCTCACAAGGTGACTAGAAATATCCCAGATTTTAATGAAGCGAATTTGCGCAAGGACTAGCGGGATTGTTAAGGGCGGCAATGAGCCCTTAAGCTAAACCTTCTCTACTTTCTCAGAGCCAAACTGCTTTGCCAAATCCTTAATACTATCTGGTATCTCAGAGCTTTCTAAAAAAGTATTCTCTTCGAAATCATCTGTTTCAAGGTCAGCAGGCATATCATTTCCACTCTTAAAATCTATCTTTATATTAATCTTACGATTAAAAATCTCTGAAGCAGCAGCATTAATATCACGCTTACTCTCGTCTTCATTTAGCTTCTTATGATGAAAAGCAAACTTATCATCAATAGCAGCTGAAATAGAGTCACCTTCTACTGTCAAAGGAACGCATTCCTTAAGCATAGCGGAAAGTTGTGCTTTTTTATTCTTTTTAAGATAGGCCAAAATGTCTGACCAATAATGTTTAATATTTACTATATCTAGAACAACATCCGGTCTAATCACTGGCTTTTGCTCATGTTTTACTTCTTCAACAGTGACTGATTTAACAAACCCTTTTTCAATAATGGACATTTGTGATTGAGGTGCTCTTGTTTCTACAATCTCTCTTGTAATTTGCTCCTTATCCCTTACCCCTATTCCCTTATCCATTTGAACTTTTTTTTCTTGTATCTGTCCAGTAAACGCTTGGAATAATAAAACTTCCAAAAAGACTCGACTATCTTCCATAGCCTTAACTTGTTGCATTGCTTTAGAACTTTCAGTTATAGCAGAATAAACATCTTCTTTACTTAAAACATCAGCAACTTCCTGATATGTTTTAATGGAAACCATTGGCCCAATCACCATGTCTTTTAGCCCTATCTTAATAAAAAGTACCTGTCTAAGAAACTCTAGCATATCTTCAAGGAAAAGAACTGCATCCAGTCCTTCATAAAACAACTTGTCCATTAACTTAAAATACTCAACATGTTGGTTGCTCTTAAGCATCAAAATTATCGTAGAAATATCACCAATATTTGCAGCACCAAGTAGCTGATATACTTGGTCTATCTCAACCTTGCCATTACTAAAAGATAGCACTTGGTCAGTAATAGATAGAGCATCTCGCATATGTCCGCCACTATACTTGGCAATAAGCTTAATTGCTTCGTCTGTTATCTGCATCTTTTCTTCTTTAAGAATATCCTCAATCCGCTTTACAATCGCTGACTGTGATATTTTAGAGAAATCTAGCCTCTGGCATCTTGACTGGATAGTCGAGAGTATTTTGTGAGGATCTGTTGTTGCAAGGATGAAAATAACATGGGCTGGAGGTTCCTCGATAGTCTTAAGTAGTGCATTAAAAGCTGAGTTACTAAGCATATGAGTTTCATCTATTATATATATTTTCCATTTCCCAATTGAAGGCAAAAAATTGGACTTTTCAATAAGCTCTCTAATATTATCTACACCAGTATGACTAGCTGCATCAATCTCAATAACATCCATGTGAGTACCGCTGGTTATCTGTTTGCAATTATCACACTCATTACATGGTTCTGCTTTTTCTTTATCTAACTTCAAGCAATTCAATGTCTTAGCAAATATTCTAGCAACGGATGTCTTGCCTGTGCCTCTTGGACCTGCAAAGATATAAGACTGTGCGATTCTGTCGAACTTAATGGCATTCTGTAATGTGCGAATAACAGCATCTTGCTCTACAAGGTCTGAAAAAGTTTGAGAACGATATTTTCTATATAAGGATATGTATGACATTTTCAGTTATTATAGACTGAAAATGTCAAATGACAAAATCCAAATGACAAATAAATCAAATTAATGACAAATACTTAAATATCAAAAATGCTAAAAATCGAAATTTCTATTATGATTCAATTAACTAAAGGATTTATTTGGATTTTGACATTTGGATTTTGGATTTTAGGATCGATAGATCCTAGCTACTCTCTTACCTATTGAGGTCATTACTTCATACTCAATAGTGCCTGTAAGCCCTGCAATTTCATTTACAGTTATTTCATTACTACCTTGAGCACCAATAAGAACAGCATCATCTCCTACTTTAACATTCAACTTTGAGGGTAGAGCGACCATAATCATGTCCATACAAACATTTCCAACTATTGGACAAGAGTCACCATTTAGAAGCACTCTTCCTTTATTAGATAATGCTCTGCTATACCCATCTGCATACCCAACACTTATAACAGCTATCCTCATGTCCTGACGAGCCTTATAAGTCAAACTGTACCCGACACAGTCTCCTTCTGATATCTCTCTTACATAAAGAACTTTTGCAGTAAACGACATTATTCCTTTATACAAATCAATCCCTACCCTTACCATATCAAAAAAAGGCTTAATCTTATTAAGTGTGCCAGCAGAGTTTGATGCATGTTTAATAGCAACATCAATCCCTTCCTTATTTAACTCAAAAATAACTCGCTCAAAAATTTCTATCTGTTTTTGACTATAATAAACATCTTTGTTATCAGAATCGGCCAAATGTGTGGCAATCCCTTCTAGTTCAAGAAATGGACTGGATAATATCTTTTTAGCAAAAGCTACAGCATTTTCTGGATCTACACCAAGCCTAGTCATGCCAGTATCAACTTTTAAATGTACCTTTACCTTCTTTTTATAAGAATCAGTAACTATTAATAACTCAGATAAAAATTCATCCGAATAAACCATTAAAGTTATTCCATAATAAATTATAGGCTCTATTCTTTCCCAATCTGTCGGCTCAGCCAAAAGCAAAATTGGGGTCCTTATTCCAGACTCTCTTAGCTCAATAGCTTCCGCAGCTGTAGCTACACCAAAATAATCAACACCCTCTGACGTAGCTATATTAGAAAGAGCAACAGCGCCATGTCCATAACCATCTGCTTTAACAACTGCCAAAAACTTAACACCATTGGGAATTCTTGTTTTTACTTTTCGAATATTCTCAACAAATTTTTGAAGATCAACAACTAAACTAGTTCTCATAAGGGTATTATACAGTTCACTAGTTCATTGGTTCAATGGTTCATTAGTGAATAATACTTTAAATATATAGTAAAAATGTGGGAATTATTTATATATATAACGATAAATTAATTATGAAAAATAAAACAATAGCATTAAAAACTTACAAATTCAGCATTAGAGTTCACATGATAGTATTCTTCATGAACAAGTTTGACGAAATAGCCTTCCCCACTATCTCAATGATAGGCAAACTAACGAATGAAGAAGCATTAGCTGTCTTACAAAAATCATCAAGCTGGTATGCTTATGGGATATTCCTTTTACTTAACAAAAAATTACAAGAAGATAAAAAAATTATTCTTAGTGCTATACACCAAGCAACCAATCTCAATCATGCACTTTCAATCATAAGTATCATACATAATATCTTAAAACAGAACCCGAACTTAGCAAACAATATAGCTGATGAACTTATAAACAATCACACAATAGCAGAACAACCACGTCTCATGAGAATACTTCAAGATAATCTATTTTTCACTGAAGCAGAAGCAACAGAAATGATTAATAAAAAAATGGATAAACCCTCTATACAATGATGTATAAAATTGTTGCAATAAAAAAGCCTAAAATAGGACTATTGGGTTGGTTACATCTAAACACCCAACTTCCTTTATTCATTTCAATTTCTTCAAAAGACATCGCGTTAATGCTCTTAGATAAGGTTCCTCAATCTCGTATTCGGATAATATTTGAAGCACTTAGTGAAGATTTAAAAACAGATAAGAACATCTTTATGCTGGCTTTAAGTAAAGCTAATCATCACGATGTAAATTCTATGTTTATCCAAAGCAAATCACTTATGGAAGATAAAGAGGTCATGCTTCTTGCCTTACTAAAAGCTCCTTCTAATGATACAAGCTATGTTCTTGCTAAAAGTAAAACACTAATAAACGATAGAGAAGTTGTATTGTTTGCCTTACATAGGTCCAATTATGTTGGTCGACAAAAAATATACGCGACCCTAAATAAAGCATTACAAGATGATCCAGAAATAATTACTTTATATATGGCTTCTCTCTTAAGAAAAACCAATACCAACTAATTAACTTTATAAAAACATAAAGAATATTCTTATAATTTAATTCTTCCTTCCACAACAAACGAATGAAATAATTAAACAAAATCACATGGCATTATTTGCATCTATGTTTAAACCCAGCAAATACGGGAATAATGTCTTTGTAACAAGAAATATATTTTCTAAAACTATTGAAGAAAGGAGGCTATAGAGTTATAACTGAGTCAGGATGAATTGGAAGGTCTAAATAATGGATTGGCCCGCATGTCGGAAATCCCCTTAAGTAAGATACAATGACCTTCCTCCAAATATTTTCTTAGGAGGGAAAAAATGGTTTTAAATACTACGGATGAAAGAATTGTTTTACAGAATATACAGCAGGGCGACAGAGATAGCAAAGAGGTTTTACTAACCAACAATCTAGGCTTACTTTATAAATACACTAGAAAATATAATCACAAATACTCACAGGATATTTTTCAAGAAACTGCTATTGCTTTTCTACATGCTGCAAAAAGATACGAATTCGACAGAGGCACAAAATTTTCAACTTATGCAACCTTCTGGATAATGCAGGCAGCCAACAGAGGCTATCAGAAACTAGTAAGAGATGTAAGACTGCCCTCTAATATCTTAGAAAATGTACAAAAAATCAAAAAAGCTATTACTTATTACATGACAGAAAACCACTGCGAGCCAGATACAGCTGAGTTATCAAAAATCACAGGTATCACACAATCAAAAATTGAGTATTATAAAATGTTTGCAGCCAATTCATCTTCGTTAGATGTAGTTGTTGATGACAATGAGAATTCACTAGGAAGTTACCTTGAAGACCCTTCAATACAAAGATTTGAAGATAAATTAGATGAAGACGAACTAGACAATACTCTTTATGGTGCATTAGACACACTGAGCAGCAGAGAAAAATTTATAATAGAACGTCACTTTGGACTTAAAAACCTTGAACCAATGAGCCTTTCAGAAATAGCAAGGCTTTTACAAGTAAGCAGAGAAAGAATAAGACAGATTAAAGAAAGAGCTCTTTCAAAAATTAAAGATCAATATTCCGGACAATTGGAAGTATACCTATAAAATAAAGTTGGAATAAATTTAGTCTGGGCTAACTAGCTCAGACTAAATAAAAATTACTTAAAGATCAGCAAGCATTGACTCTAAGTCAACTTCTTCGGAATTCATACTTGTCTTCGATTTTGGTGATTCTACTTCCATATCAAACTGAAATTCATCAATTATTGATTCTTTATTATCTTCTATTACAACTATTTCTGGTTTTGAAATAACTACAGGTTTTTTATCTTCATTTAAAACATTAGCAACCTTGCTAACTGTTTCAAGATCTATTTTCTCATCTGAGGGATAAGCTATACCACTAGAAGTAAGCATACTCTTAAGTTCATCAATTCTTACATCAATCTTAGCAAGCTCTTCTCTCTGCTTCTGAAGGACATTTTCTCTTAGAACCTTTAATTCCTCTATCCTAATCTTTATAAATTCGTCCATTTAAATCCCCCGTAAATCTATTTAATAATGAATTATAACAAATAAACCCTATTTAAGCATATAGTTTGCCTTTACTTAATAAATATCCTAAAAACTCCATACCTACAAGACCTTTCACAATAATATGAGTAAACGTTATTCAAATTGCACAAAAAAATAAACGGTAGTAAACTATTACCCGTTTGTGAACATGTCAAAATAATCAGGTAAAGAGGAGTCCAATATGAGTAACAATAAAATGGAAACTGTTGACGGAAATACCGCCGCAGCACACGTGGCTTATGCCTTCAGTGAGTTAGCTGCTATATATCCAATCACGCCATCTTCTAACATGGGAGAATACACAGATGCGTGGTCAGCAGCAGGAAGAAAAAATATTTTTGGTGAAACAGTAGAAGTAGTTGAAATGCAATCAGAGGCTGGTGCCGCAGGAACATGTCATGGTTCTATCTCCGCTGGTGCTTTAACAACAACATTTACCGCTTCTCAAGGACTTCTTCTAATGATTCCTAATATGTACAAAATTGCTGGCGAATTACAACCTACCGTATTTCATGTATCTGCAAGATCACTTGCTTGCCAATCATTATCAATCTTTGGCGATCACTCAGACGTTATGGCAGTTAGAAACACTGGGTTTGCTTTACTAGGAGCTGCTTCTATTCAAGAAACTCATGACTTAGCTATTGTTTCTCACCTTGCAACTTTAGAATCAAGAGTGCCTTTTATAAGCTTCTTTGATGGTTTCAGAACAAGCCATGAAATCCAAAAAGTTGAACTAAGTGACTATAGCACCCTTAAATCTTTTTTAGACATGAAATATGTTGAACAATTTAGAAATATGGCTCTTAGACCAGAAAAACCAATGCTAAAAGTAGGACAACAAGCGCCTGACGTATACTTCCAAGGAAGAGAAACAGTTAATAAATATTATGATGAACTTCCTGCTATTGTAAAAAAATACATGAAGGCAGTTGGAGAAAAACTTGGCAGAGAATACAACCTATTTGACTATGTTGGCGCAAAAGATGCTGAAAAAATAATCATCGCAATAGGTTCTGCTTGTGAAACAATTGAAGAAACTATCGATTACTTACTAGCAAAAGGTGAAAAAGTTGGACTATTAAAAGTAAGACTTTTCAGACCTTTCTCAGTAAAAGATTTTATTGAAGGAATCCCTGCTTCTGTTAAAAAGATTGCAGTATTAGATAGAACAAAAGAACCAGGATCTATCGGAGAACCACTCTACTTAGATACTGTAACTGCACTTCAAGGCAAAAACATTACAATCATCGGCGGAAGATATGGCCTATCCTCTAAAGAATTTACACCAAGTATGGTAAAAGCTGTATACGACCACCTAGACGGTGCTTGTACTCACAACTTTACAGTTGGTATCGAAGATGATGTAACAAACACTTCAATCAAAATAAATGAAATTATCGATACTGAACCAAAAGGTACTGTAAGATGCAAATTCTGGGGACTTGGTTCTGATGGTACAGTTGGTGCAAACAAAAACTCTATTAAAATCATTGGAGATAATACTGATCTTTTTGCACAAGGATACTTTGCTTACGATTCCAAAAAATCTGGTGGTATTACTGTATCTCACTTAAGATTTGGTAAAACACCAATTAAATCTGAATACTTACTTACATCAGCTGACTTTATTGCCCTACACGTACCCGCCTATATTGGCAGATACGACATCTTGGAAGGCATTATAGAAGGTGGAACGTTCTTACTAAATTCACCTTGCTCAAGAGATGAAGCTTTTGGTCTATTAACAAGAGATATGCAAGAAACTATCATTAACAAAAAAGTTAAGTTCTATACAATTGACGCTGCAAAGATTGCTCATGAAGTAGGACTTGGCGGAAGAATTAATACTGTCATGCAAGCTGCTTTCTTTAAAGTATCTGGAGTTCTTCCAGAACAAGAAGCTATTGCCCTAATTAAAAAGTATATTGAAAAAACTTTTAAGAAAAAAGGCGAAGAGATTGTTAAAATGAACTGGGCTGCTGTTGATAAGGCTGATGAAGCTCTTGTAGCAGTTGCTGTTCCAGCTTCTGTAAACGACATTAAGG
>CAZXTL010000045.1:0-8082 GCA_964643725.1 uncultured Candidatus Marinamargulisbacteria bacterium | reverse complement strand
TTTTTTTCAAATTCAGAAGCCATTCCATTATCTGTTATACCAAATCCACCGATGCCTTCATTTGTCATAGAACTTCCCGCTAGATCGCCCATATTAGAATACCACAGCGATCCAAACCGCAACGCTCTTTTCTAGTATTTTTACAGAGCTAATTGAACAATCCAACGAATCTAAGCTCAACTTATAATTTCCATCTGCATCAGCAAATAATTTAGAATAAGTTCCTAGATTGTTGATGTCCACAGAAATATTAGAACTAGATATTAAGGTTAATTTTTTTACAACTATAGAAGTTAAACCTAAGGTTGTTTTAATATCTGTAATTAAATCTTCGCCACCACTCCCATCACCGCTAGTGGTGATAGTGTTAGAATAAAAAGCACCTTGAATGCTTCTTCCCATAATATACCTCCTTTATGCTGTTTCCAACATACATTCAAAACATGGTTCTATCTGATAAGAAGAAAAACAGCTCCAAGAATGATTGGTATTATCCAACAGATAAAGGATTTGCATACCGTATCCACTATTCTCCTCTATCTTGACTATTTTCCCAACCTCACCTATCTTCCAGTCCTTAAAATTTACTCTTACTTTTACCATATCCCCAATTTCATATGTAAACCTCATCCAATCCCCCTTATGTGGTTTTTTGCAGTATGGTGTTGCCTTGTCCATCATCTTGTGCTAAATACCCATTGATAACTACGGGGTATCTTTTTATACCATCAACAAAACTTACTGGTTCTCCAGTAATTTTTACCTCTGTATTTTGATAAATTAGACCCAATAAAGTCATGCTTTTATCACGCAGATTTGCACCTGCTGACGATATAACCACTGCGTTATTTCCAGTTGCTAAATCATCATTAACATCATCTGCGGGTTCTGGATTTGTATCATCAACTATTACTTCACTAGCATCCAATAAAGGTTGCGGGTCAACAGGAATATTATTCTTACGCACCTCGAAGTGGACGTGGCTGCCAGTTGACATTCCTGTGTTATTGCTAATAGCAACCTGTTGTCCACCGATTACTTTTTGTCCAACATTTACTACGCTCTTTTTTAGATGAGCATATAAACTTAAATAATCGTTATTATGTTGAACCTTGACATAGTTTCCATATCCCCCGCTTGGACTCGTATCCGTTCCAACATAAGATACAATTCCATCACAAGTTGAAAAGATTTTACTTCCAGTAGGAATACCATAATCAATTCCACCATTATAATTCTGCCATCCATACTTTTTTTTTGCATCTAAATGTTCAACGAACGTCTGGGTGATTGGAGGATTTCCAACAACTGGTTTTACAAAAATCATAATATCCTCCTTTTATATTCATTAACTAGACACACTTGTCCACTAATTTCATTCATTTAAATTTTTATTTGTACAAAAACACTTCTCTCTCATATTATAAAAAAAAATCCTAAATGCTTACATTATTGCTTATTTCTGTAATTTCTAACATATTCTCTTGTTTTTTCTTTTTCTCTTTTTTTAGCGCAATCTTCACATCTTTCTTGTCTATTAGAATTTGGTTCAAATGGCTTATTGCAATCTATACAATATTTAACTCTTTTTTTCATTTTCTTATACTCCTCTATCATATCCCCATTGGACTGTATCGTTAAAACCATTTTTGAACTTTCATCTACATATTTTATTTTAAAAGAACCATAGTATGTTGCTTCTACTAATCTTAAAACATTCAATTCATGCAAGATAATGTTGCGCTCATCTTTATTGATATTGACTTTTGCAATTTTAAGCACATCAATAAAAGAACTATTTACAAAAAAATCTATTGATTTATTCTTTTTAGGTTTTATCTTTGTTCCGTTATATTTTTCATTTTTTGAACAAACCAACATGACAAACAATATCTTTTGATATTTATAATTGTCCACTTGCTCAATTATATTGAGCTCGTTTTGAGTAATCGCAATATCAATTGGCAATCTGAGTTTGTATTTTTGACTATTGTTGACCGCATTATCAATCCTCCAACCATCGGTAACCATATTGAACTCTGGATTGAATCTGCGACAAAATCCTAGCAGCTCTTTTTCTACATCTTTCTTGCTCATACCCAAATGTCTATAATATTTAGCAAGAATAAACAGATCAGAAATCGACTTATCCCTACTAAATCCAGTTTTCAATAAGTTTGTAGCAAATTCTAATTCATTGAATATCATATAGCTATCTCTTTTAGTTGGTAAGTAGAGCCGAGATATTGTATATTGCCACCTTTTTCTAAAAATGGAACAATTGCTTTATTGGATTTGTTATTAAACACTATGTTTTTTATAATACCATCACCAAATATATTCCAAGCAAATGTTTTAGAGTCGCTTGGATACATATCGTAACATAAGGTTACCGCTAAATTCGCTAATTCACAAACATCAGAGCTAATCTCATAAGACTCTTGTAACACAACCTTATTATACTGTTCTATGGTTTTATAGACCTCTTCCCCGTCAGAGTCTTTGATATTGATAAAGTTTCTCTTTTCCCGCTTATACTTTTTATATAAATCATATAATTTTTTAAGTTTTTCTTTATCTAATTCAATTTCAGCATTTTTTAGTAACTGTATCTTCTCTTTAACAATATCGCGCTTGGTTCTTTTCTTTATCTCTTTTATACTTCTTTCCATATATCTACAGATATTGTTCATCAGACAATCAGTTTCCAACAATGGATTATATTTATAGTAATTATTAATAACTTCTTTCTCTTTGTCGGATAAAACCTCACCACCCTTGTATTTTTCAACCAGAACTTTTATGTCAAATCCAAAATAAGAAATACAATAATTAGTATAGTTTTTTAAATGTTTTAGATATTTTTTATTGAGATAAGAATACAGGTATCTAAAAAAATAGGGACGTTTATCTATTAGCACAGAATTATTAAATTGTGCTAAATCTTTCTCTGATGACATCATATCATCTTTTATGCTCGTGTAAGTCGTCCAATGTTTGGGAAACTCGGTGTTGGTCAAGTTTTTAGTTTTATCTATTTCTGTTCCTTGTAAAAACCTGCAATATTTCAATCTATTTATAATTTCATCATATTCTTTACTGTCTTTCTCGAACATTGGTAACATAGCATAAAGGGTAGTAGAGTTGTTTGTAATATAGCCTATCCTGGTATCGAACGAATAAGAATCAATATGTGCTAAATCAGATTCTAGCACGCATTGCTTGTTACCTTTTTTCTTTTCATATGTGATAGGATTGCCGCCATATGTGTTATTAACTATTTCTGGAGCATTTGTAGTAAACGACAAATCTCCATCAAAATCTGAATCTGCTTCAAGCATGGTATCTATACCATAGATGTTATAAACAATTCCACTTTTTAGATATTGATACCAATTATTGATGTTGTCATTATTAACAACGTGCAATTTATTAGCTTCGCTTCTCCAAGTTAAAGGAGCACGCATAGCAACCACTTCTTTTACATTTTTATCCACCCAAAACCTACTGTAATGTTCTTTGTCCCCAAGCAATCCCGTTATGGGCAATCCCAAAGCATATTGCATAAAAGCATATGGGTCAGAAATCATTGTTTGATAGTTTCCATCAAATATGAGGTTGCCAATGTAAGCATCTTTTATTTTTCTATTCAAACTATGAATCAAATGTGATTTAATAAATGGGTCATCTATAAGATCATTGTTCAGTATCAATGCTTTAGCTACGTTATCATTGACCTTATCTAGGATGTTTTCATCGTACTCATTCAAAACCTTACCCAACAAGTAAATTAAAGTCTTATTTATGTCTTTATTCACGACCCCATCAAAATATTCAAGTGTTTTATCACACAGTTTATGGATGACATCTTCGTCATGAATGTTTAAAGATTGTAAAAATTGATAATTAGAAAAACTAAACTCATTTTCAACGTTAGGTGCAAACCTACTGATTCCCCACGTCATATGATTTTTTACCAAATTATTATTATAATCTTTCAAACTATCGTAAGCATTCCACATCTTAAATTGAGATGCAGTCAGAATCAAGTCTACCGTTCTAATGTCGACATCATTCCCCCAAACGTCTTTCATAAGAAACGTTTGGTTTTGTTGAGCGAATGAGTGAAAATCCATTACACAAACCATTCCCTTAAGGAATATGTTTCTAATTATGAATGTAGATGGGATATAGTCATCGATACCTATTTCTTTTGCCCACTTTTCCGCTTGTCTAGGCGATATAATTCCTTGACCATCAAACAGATTGAAAGACAAATCCAATTTCTTTTCAACAACCATTTCATGGTCATCAACGAAGTCCACTATTTCTTCTCTGGTGGTTTCATAATCTGGTATGACACAGAACTTTACGTTGCTAACTGGAAGAATACTAGAAAATGCTAAAGCAAAATAAGCATTAAATTTGCTTAGAATAATAGGAATATCTTTTCTACCATTATTCAAGATTGTCTTTAGTTGCTTTTCATATTCTTTTTGAATGAATATAACTTTATTATTCCTAGCGTGTCCAGCTCCACAAGCCATTCTTACGTATTCTCTCCCATTAACTACAAAATGTTTTTCTACAATGTTCTTATAATGAGATTTCTTGTCCACTACCAACGATATAATCTGCGGGATGAATAGGGTATTATCTATTGTCTTTTCAATTTCTAATAGTTTAGAAATGTTATCCGCATTACTTCTTCTGTTCTTTATTTTTCTTTTTTCTTCAAATAGTGCGTCAAGCGAATATTGATTATAATTTTTACCCAACAATTTGAATAAAGATAGGATTGCTTGATTTTGTCCGATAGATACTAATTCACCATTTTTCCTTGCTTGCTTTACGGTTAAATCTATGTTATAATTAGATTTATGCAATCTTGAAGAATTTATTTTAAAAATATAAAATTGTTGAATTTTCAAATTTAATTCGTCCTTTGAAACGTTAGTGTGCAGAACCTTTGTATTTTGCTAAGATTATGCACACAAATATAAAATAGATTATCCAGATTGTTGCCATCATAGATTATAAAAGGTTGATACTGATTCTAATATGTCTCGCAAATCTGCGATGTGATTGATAAAAATTTGTCTTTCATTCTCAAATAATTCATCATTCAATCCATCTTCGTCAACAGCAGATTCCTCATTCCATGACTGAATCAAATCTATAATCCCTGTGAGCAGTAAACATTCGCTAATGGTCATATCCTCGTATTTTTTAACTGGAACATGGCATTCCTCTTCTCTTATTTTTTTCATAAAACTCCTTAGTCAGAATGATAATTCTGAACAATTATATTATACACGACATTTATTATTTTGTCAAGGGGTTATAAAAGATGTTTGCATTTCCATATTGACATCACAATTTTATGTGCTATAATAGAGATAGCATAATTATTTGTGCTAATCAAAAAAGAAGGGAGCAAAGATGACAACAACCATAGACAATAATATTTTAAGTTTCGTCAAAGAATCAGCTAAGTTCTTTATAGAGAATCCTGGTTGGGAAAGATATATTAACGAGCAAGGTAGATATATTTCTTTACTATGGAATAAAGAGACAGGCAGCATTAAAACATATAAATTAGGTGAGGAAATTGGAATATTCAATGATTTCATAGCAACAGATTATTTGCACCTATACAACACCACCGACTTCATTAGTGGACGATTCGATTACACTCCAGAACAATGGGATTCCATATTAGCAAAGTGGGAAGAAACGTTCTATCGAGTGGTAGATGAAAGGGATGCGATTGCCAAACAAATGCAAATAGAACTAGAAAATAAAGCGGTAAAAGAAAAAGAATCAGAATCTCTCAAAATGGAAATTAATAGATTGATGCAAGAGAATAGGGAACTAAAAACAAAGGTTATGCTTGCTAAACAACAAGGGGGATAACTTGCGTCATGTAAACTATATCTCGGATATTATAACCCAAGAAGAAATTGCTAAATGGAAACCACAAGATAGAATCTTAATATGTAGTCAAACAGGGACGGGGAAGTCTCAATTTATAAAAAATATCTTAAAGGACTATGCGATAAGAAATGATAAACAAATGTTGCTATTGACCAACAGAAATATACTTAAAAGACAAAACATAGAGGAACTAGGTTCTAAAGAAGATGGTATATCTGTAAAAAATTATCAATCTATTGAATCTTCTATTTTATATGGCAATCAACTGAAGCCAATCTTTGATCCATTCTATTATGTCGTATTCGATGAATGTCATTACCTATTGAATGATTCAAGTTTCAACAGGAATACTGACTTGTTGCTAAATAATCTTATCCATCCAGATGAGAATAAGATTTATTTATTTCTAACTGCGACACCAGAAGCATTATTGAATTACCACAGCGTGTTTGAATATAAATATGATATACCTAAAAACTATAAACACATATCTAATATATACTATTATTCCAAAATGGAAACAGTAGAAAATATATTGCGGTCAATTCCACATACAGAACAAGCAATTTACTTTGGTAACGCTATGGATGCTTACGACTTCCATAATATGTTCAAAGACACCTCTAAATTTATATGTTCTGAAAATAATACTGTGTTCGCTAAAAAATCAAGTAGAACAACCATAGAAAAAATAGAAACAGAAAGTAGATTCGATGACCATTTTCTATTTGCTACTAAAGTATTAGATAATGGTGTCAATTTAAAATCCCCGCAGCTAAAACACATCATTATAGATATGCTTGATCCCACAGACATTATTCAATGCCTCGGTAGAAAACGAATAGATTTCAATAATCCAAATGATACCATTACTGTTTATATAAAAAATCGCAATAGAGGTGAATTGCTATCTTCAATAAAGAGGATTAGAAACAACCTTAACTATGTTAGAGAGCTAAATGATTTAGGAATAAATGAGTTTTTAAATAAGTATTCAAGAAAACAGTTTGACACTATAATTCACAACGATGGAACTGTTAATCAAGCTAAATTATACTATTATATATATTTTTTGAATGTGTTAGAGCAGATGTTTAATTATAATAGTCAATCTTATTCATCGCTTATTGACAACACCCTAAAGGATAGGACGCATATAGCAGAAAGTTATTTTGAATCTATCAAATTAGAGGATGTATTAGAAAAATATACCAATAGAAAATTGTATAAAAATGGTGAATTAGAGTTGTTTAGAAATGATTTTTTCAATAATTTGTTTAGTCCACAAAAAACAAGGGACGTAAGAAACAGGGGATTACATTCGATTAATTCTATTTTAGAGGAAGATGAGTTACACTACTATATTACGAGTAAAAAAGAAAAGGGTAGAGGAGATAATAGGGATGTAACTTATTGGATTATCAATAAAGTTTAGTAGAACAGATGTTCGCTATTCCCTTCAACGATACCCGATAATTTACAGTAACCTAACAATCATATTTTGGGGTAGAATTTACAGAATCCCTTATATAGAGAGTCTGTAAATTTTACCCCAATTTCAATCATTTTACAATGTTATATCAAGTATTTGGGGACAAAATTACAGAATCCCTTATATAGAGAATCTGTAAATTTGTCCCCAATATATCAATTTTCATTAAATTTTTAATTAATAATAATGAACTAAAAAAACTTACGATGTTCGCTAACGCTCACTCGTAAGTTTTTTTATAAGAGATTTAATGTTTTATAAATATTTTTTCTTATGTCATGATACTTGATCGGTTTTAAAACAATAAAAAGAAAAAAGAAGAGTGAAATCTTAATAATTCCCATATGCTTTTATTTATGTCATGTTTGCTGGTATATATCACCATATAGACTGGTCTATCTCAATCCCTATGCTTGTTTCATTTTTTATTTAGCAACTAAAGTTATGTGCATAGATTTGAGTAGATTATAGATTATGGATTGATTATGGGATTGAAGTAGATTGATATATGTAACCCGAAGCGGGTTACCCCGTTTTTTTAAATTTAATTTTTAAACTGTAAATAGAATATTTTTTAGCAACTATAACTTGTTTGTGATGATTATATTTTGATATAGCAACAATAAGGGTTGTGCAATTAGCGGGGTTATATA
>CAZXTL010000044.1:1948-9057 GCA_964643725.1 uncultured Candidatus Marinamargulisbacteria bacterium | reverse complement strand
TTCAATATAGTTTCCTTTTTTACCTGAATAAACACAGTCTGTTTCTATTTGGATAACTTTTGCTTTGGTTTTTTCTGCGGATTTAGCTAAATTATGCGGATATATAGAATTGATGCGTATAGCGCGCTCAACTTCTTCAGCATTATCATCATGTATATAGGGTTTAATCAAACCTATACAGTTTATTGCCCAATTCGATCCATGAATAACTCTTAAAATATCTTTTCTTTTAGCAGTTTCAACATCAAGCAATTTGATCGTAACTGACGGATAACTTTTTCGGATTTCTTCTGCTTCTTTTTGATCCCTTACAGTAACGCTCGACTCGATGCTGGTCTCATGAGAAAAAACATCCAAAACCATTGAGCCAAGCATTCCAGAGGCTCCCAATATAATTACCTTTTGTTTTTCCATTAAATCTTTTATTCCTTATTCTACTATCTTTCCTCTATTTTCCAAATATCCCAATAGCGGGCGGGGTAACGCCAGTCGTCATTTTTGGATTCTTCAATATTTGAAGTTGAAAAAAACATTACCCTGGTATCCGATGTAAGCGTCATAAAGCCATTGGCAAAACCTGCAGGAATATATAATAAAGATGGTTTTTCAGAAGATAAGACATAACGGCTGACTAAGGTTTGTTTGGATGGTTTTTCCCAATCATCTATTTCCACAGCTCCTACCACTGCTGCACCAGAAAGCACTAAAACATATTTGGCCTCTTTTTTATGGGCATGCCAAGCCCTGACAAAGCCGCTTGAATGATTGGAAACCATATAAAAACGTTTGACATCATTAAAATCAAAATCATTGGCATACATTAATTTTCCGCGATCGTCAACACTAATGCCGGCTTCAATCAGCTTTAGCTTTTTTATATCATTTTCCATCATATCCACCCCCTTTCAGGATATTGATTATGGCTGCCTGACTTACTTAAATATGCTTGGTTGACGTAAAGCGGATTGTTAACATCCTTAATTCGACCTTCTTCCAGTATTTTCTTTAATTCAGCAATGCCGTCTGCCGAAGTAAAGCTTGGCGCAAAGTTGAAAGCCTGTACGGCCTTATTACTGGAAACACGGTAGTTTCTTGAATCCTGAAATTTCATGTCTACTTTTTCAACCTTTATATTTTTAAACTGCTCTTTGACTTCTTTTGCTAAATCGACAATTTTTACATTATTTTTGTGTAGGTTATAAATACCTTTGTACTCAGTTTCAATGTTATCAATAATAGCTGAAGCTGCGTCTTTGACATGTAAAATTGGCCTGAATTGCTTTCCGCCAAAAATAGTTAATTTTTTTTCTGAATAAGCTTTGACTGTCAAGGTGTTAACTACTAAATCAAGCCTTATTCTGGTAAATTGATCAGAAAGACCAAAAAGGGTGCCTAGACGAAAGACTATGGCATTATTTCCACAAAGCTTCTTTTCCGCTGCAAGTTTTGTAACAGCATATACAGATAATGGATTAGTCGGTGATTTCTCATCAAGTACACCATCCATCGCACCATAAACAGAGCAGGTAGAGGTAAAAATTATCCGGCCGTTGTAGTTTTCCGCAAGCCAACCTACAGCATCATTATTAATCTCAATGGTAATGTCAGTGTTAACGGCGCAAGCACCGTCACCGACTAAAGCGGCAAGCCACACTACAGAGTCGGCCCAGTTGAGTTGAACCAAGAGTTTTTTATGATCACGTATATCACCATAGACGAAAGGAACCTCTTTTAAGTAGCTGTGTTCATACAGAAGAGCATCATAGACACGGATCTCATGTTTCCCTTGTTTAAGCAGCAAATCAGTTACTGCTCCGCCTAAATATCCTGCTCCTCCGACTACTAATACTTTCATTTACATTCTCCTGATTATTATAATAAAAGTAACATAAAACTTAAAAAAGGCAAAGTAACATTTTAATTATTACGACTTCATAATTCTATAAAAGACGATTATAATTATAAAAATATTAATATATATCATATATATTTTAATATAAAATAATATAATATTTTGCATAATTTTATATCTATTAATATCTTTGTCAAATATAAATAATTATTTTTTAATTATATAGTGAAATATTTTAAAATCCTTGATTTTATGCTTGCAAAACCACAAAAATATGCTAAAATGTCTTAATATAAATAATAATAGTTAAATTAATACTAATAACGAATAAATAATTTACTAATTTCTTTTTGATACAGTGATTTTAACAAGTTTTTTTAAAGTTTGGTTCAAGTTTTTCCGATATGTTTCATGAGGAAAGAAGATTTAAAGGAAGATAAAGGCTTTGCAGGACAAAAAGTACTCGCCTAAAGGATAAGGGCAGGCACTTTTTTAGTCAAAAAGCATAAAGGCGAATATATATAAGATTTACATATATATAGTTTATTAACATGTTTAGCCAGGGAGGGCAAGATGTGAAAGATAGAGATTTGAAGCAGGTGTCAGAGTATGCCTGTGATTTCCTGTTTTTACAAATAAGACAGGAGTGGGATGAACCGGATAACCACTCTAAAGAATATCTGGAAAAAGAAGCAGGATGCTTAGAAATTATTTAAAAAGAATTCAAGGATGAAAGGAAAAACAAAATGTCACTTAGGATCAATCAAAACATAACAGCGCTTACTGCGCATAAGAACCTGATTAATACAGACGCAAGCAGGACCAAGTCCTTAGAGCGTCTTTCATCAGGACTTCGTATAAACAAAGCAGCAGATGATGCTGCAGGTCTTGGCATATCTGAAAAACTAAGAAGCCAGATCAAAGGTTTGTCAATGGCTTCAAGGAATGCCCAGGACGGAATATCACTTATACAGACCGCTGAAGGTGCACTCTCCGAGACATCAAGCCTTCTTATCAGGATGAGGGAGCTTGCAGTACAGGCAGCAAGTGAATCTGTTACAGACGATGACAGGGAAAACATAGGAAGAGAGATAACACAGTTAAAAGACGAAATCTCAAGAATTGCAACAACTACAGAGTTTAATACAAAGAAACTCCTTGACGGTTCACTTACAGCATCTAAATCTGCCGTTGAAGCAACAATAGAGATCAAATCTGGAACATCTATTGTAAGCGCCGTTGGCGGTACAGTAAGTGCGGATGCCACATACCAGGTAAAGCTTGTAGCTGAGGGAACCTCAGTAAACGCAGTCATCCAAAGCTCAGCCGGCACCTCGATTACAGTGTCAGACGTTGGTTCAGCAAAGACAGCAACACTGGATGGCGTTACTTTCTCACTGGCAGCACAGGCAACTACAGAAATTGGAAAGGTAGCTTACGTCAAGGCATTTGATGATGTCGCTGTTGTAACAACAGATGACTCACTTGAATACCAGATAGGCGCCAATGTGGGCCAGACTACAAAAATTGGCATTTCAAGCATGACGGCAGCTGACTTGGGAGTAGAAGATATTTCTGTGGAATCAATGCTTGATTCCCAGGATACCATATCCCAAATAGACAGGGCAATAGGATGGGTGGCAAATGAAAGGTCGTCCTTAGGTGCAGTACAGAACAGGCTGGAACATACCATAACCAACCTAGGTGTTGCACAGGAAAACCTCTCTGCATCAGAGTCCCAGATTAGAGATGTTGATATGGCAGCTGAAATGACATCATTTGTAAGGGATCAGATAATGATGCAGGCCGGTGTATCCATGCTGGCTCAGGCCAACAGCTCACCGCAGATGATTCTAAACTTGCTGCAGGCATAATTTTTAGATAGAGCAGTGTTTGTGTAATGCTGAAGTACGGTGTATGTAAGCCTACAGACCAGCAAGGAAAATTAAATAGCAAAATAAGATAAAACTAAATAGAGATAAAACCATTCGGCTCCGGCAGACAAGTCCGGGGCTGAATGGTTTTAGCAGGGTTTGAAAAAATGCATTTAAATAAATCTAAGTAGTTTATGCTTAACAATTTATTGTTTTTTAAAAAATTTTAGTTTATTCAGCGCAAAGTATTTTAAAGTTTTAAATTTCAGCCAATCGTTCAGTATAAACTAATTAAATTAATCTGGAAGTATGTTAATTTTAATTTGAACTAAGGTTTTTTTACAGGCTTTAAGTATTAAATATTTTAAGCCGATATAATTTTACTTAATATCAATGTATTAATCTTTTTAAGGAGTGCTTTGGACCCAAGTAACAAAATCAGTGTTGTTTTACCAACTTATAATGGAGCTGATTATATTAAGCAATCCATTACCAGTTGCCTTAAACAAACCCATCAGAATATTGAACTTATTATTGTCGATGATTGCTCCACTGATAAAACGTTTGAAATAATCAATTCTTTTAAAGATTCCAGGATTAAAATAATCAGGAACAATAAAAACTCCGGGGTCTCGTTTTCTTTAAATAAAGGATTTGGTCAGGCAAAAGGGGATTTTTTTACATGGACATCTGATGATAACTACTATCTGGAAAATGCTTTGGAAAAAATGCTTTATTGTCTAAAAAATAGTAAAGCCTCGTTTGTCTATAGTAATTATTTTGTAGTACTTGATGAAGATTACAATAGTAAAGACAATAAAGGTAATGAAAATATAAAAAGCTTTCCTGACATACGCCAAATAAAAAATACGTGTGTTATCGGTCCATGTTTTTTATATAAAAGAGAAGTGGCAGGTGAGATTGGAGGATATGACTGCGAACTTACGCTGGGAGCAGATTATGATTATTGGCTAAGAGTTTATGAGAAATTTCAAATCGTGCACTTGGATGATGCACTGTATTATTACAGAGTCCACCCCAAATCTTTAACAGGCTCCAACATAATAAAATATGATATGTATATTGAAACTGTACTCATATGGCTCAGGTATGGGACCTTTTCTGTTGAGACTGCTTATTATAGTTTGGTAAATTATATAATTGAGATAATAAAAGCAAAAAGGGCAAACGAAACAAAATCAGGTAACAAATTAATTACTGACAGGGATTTTATAGTCGACTATATAATTGATAGAAAAATACTATTTAATGACACGGTGCTTAAAGGCATCCTTTCCTGTTTAAATAATTTTTTTTATAATAATTCAGGATATAAAAATACTAAAAAATCTATATTGAAATTAATTGAAAGACATGAATTAATTCTTCAAAAGATAACAACTTTCAAAGATATTTTCGACAGTATTACAAAATTACTTGATACAGCACAAAAAGCTGTCATGTTTAAAGCAATGAATGAGTATTTTTTAAAAAATAAAAAACATTCTGAATTAAAGGAATTCTCAAAGTTGGTAGAAAAAAACAAAGCTCTCGAAATGGAAAATGGCTCAAATCTTGAGATTATAGAAAAAATTGTCAGACAAAATAATAGGAAAGATAAATTATATAAAAGTGAAGTAAAGAAAAGATCAACATTAGCAGTATGCATGATTGTGAAAAATGAAGAAAAAAATATTTCCCGATGCCTGGAAAGCATCAAATCAGTAGCTGATGAGATAATAGTTGTTGATACAGGATCAAAAGATAATACATGTCTGGTAGCTGAGTCACATGGAGCAAAAATAAAAAAATACGCATGGAATGAAAACTTTTCGGAGGCAAGAAATTATTCAATAGAGAATGTAACATCAGACTGGATCTTTTTTCTTGATGCCGATGAAGTCCTTGAGAATGAGAGTATTGGATTTTTAAAAAGTCTAACTGTTGAACAGAAACCCAAAGCATATTACGTTAAAATTTTAAGCATGCGTTCAGAGATTAGTGAGGATGTGCTTGTTGAACATTATACTTTAAGGTTGTGGAACAATAATTTTGGCTTTGAATTTGTTGGAGAAATTCATGAGCAGCTAATGATAAATAACAGCAAAGAATATGAAAAACTTCTTTCACCAGTTGAACTAAGACACTATGGGTATACAAAAAAAAGTATTGAATCCGGAAAAAAATATGAGAGAAATTATGATATTCTCCTGAAAGCAATTGAAAATGAGCCAGAAAATGCATTTAACTATCATAATATGGGAGTAAACCTGTACGTTGCTGGCCAAAATCAGGAAGCAATAGAATATTTTGATAAGACTATTGATATTTTGAATAAAGCTGGATGCAGTGCAAGTTACCATCCTTTTTGTCTTTGCTATAAATCATCCTGCTATGCTTTGCTTGGTAATTACAGCAAAGCCATAAGCGAAGCAAAACTGGCATTGAAGCTGGTTCCAGATTTTAAGGATGCCTATTTTAATCTTGCGGCTGCATATTATTTTAATGGCGAGTTTAAAAAGGCGATCAAAAATTATATTAATGCCATTGAAGCAAAAGAAAGTGTTTTGATAGGCGGCTGCGTAGATAAGAGTGTTGGAAGCTGGGGTGCATATAATGGTTTGGGGCTTACATATTTAAAGATTTCAGATTATAAAAAAGCTCAGGAATATCTTGAAAAGGCGTATTTGCTTCAGAAAAAATCAGTAAAAATAATAATCAACCTGGCAGTTTTATACAAAACTATCTCAAATGTTAAAAAAATTGAGGATCTTTTAGCAGAGGTTAAAGATTTGTTCTTTAATGTAGAGCAGGCGCAGCAGCTCACAAACATACTTCTTGATTTCAACAGGTATGAATCAGCAATAAAATTCCTGACAGGAGCTATTGCTCAATATGAGAGTAGTAAAATTAAAACTGATGAAAACGGCGTTAAAGTAAGCCTTCTCTTAAAGGGAATTGCTGATGTATATACCGCAATGGGTGATTACGAAAAAGCCATTCCATATTTTGAAAAGGCTCTGAAAGACAATAAGAAAAATGACAGTGTATATAATGGTTTGGGGATATGTTACCTCAGACTAAAGAATTACAGGAATGGGGCACAGAATTTTTCAAAAGCAATAGACTATAATAATCAGGACCCATCATATTTTTCCAACCTTGGAAACTGTCTTTCAGAACTTGGTAGTCTGGAAGATGCTGAAGTTGCATATAATTGCGCGCTTCTAATAAATCCCGACTATCTACCTGCAGTTATTGGTATGGAATCGGTTAAAATAAGCAAGTCCTTAAATATCTGATACTTTTAATTAAAGACATTTTAATTTTTATCCGATACCTTTTATAGTTATAATAATAAATTTATTATTTATATAACTTTA
>CAZXTL010000044.1:0-1848 GCA_964643725.1 uncultured Candidatus Marinamargulisbacteria bacterium | reverse complement strand
AAAGAAGATACAGTAACACTTACAGTAAATCGAAATACATCTGCAATAATCACAAAGATCCAGAATCTTGTGAACCAGTACAACAGCGTTGTTGATCTAATTTACAGTAAAACATCCGAAAAAAAAGTTGTTCCACCAGTTACGGAATCTGACCGCTTTAAGGGACTTGCATCAGGCGACCAGTTTCTTGAAAGTATCAGGTATGAACTGTCAGCATTGATGTCAGGCAATGTAAATGGCCTTTCCGAAGATGCTGACGCTCTTGCAAAAATAGGAATAACAAGGAGTGCTTTTGTTTCATCATCCAATAATACAGATCTAATGATAGGAAAATTAAATATAGATACTGCGGTATTGACTACGGCCCTGGATGAGGATTTTGAAAATGTAAAAAACATGTTTGTTGCAAACGCAAATACCGAGGATCTTGAAAAAGAAGATTATGGCATTGCAGTAAGGATGTCAAATTACGTTGACAGCCTTACAAACATAGATGGAGGGTATTTTGCCACAAAGTCAGCCAGCTTTACAAGCGAGACTACCATTCTGGAAAACACCATAGATAATTTTAACCGCCGAATGGTAATAAGGGAGGCAATGCTCAAGAGCAAATATGTGAAGCTTGATGTGGCGATGGCGCAGTCTGATACCCAGAGCCAGTGGTTATCGGCACAGCTGGGTTCACTGTAATAAGTAAAAGTACGGATAATTCAGACAGTAAAATTTTTTTGTAAATACAAATAGTTAAAGTTTTAATAAATTATAAACAGAAGAGGACATGATAATGGTGGTTGCAAATCCGTATGTGCAATATAAACAGGTTATATTAAACAGTTCGACAAAAGAAGATCTGGTAATCCTGGCCTATGAAGGGGCTATCAGGTTCCTGAATAAATCATTGGAGGGTTTTGAAAGCAATGATTTTGAAAAAATAAATTATTACATACTTAAAACCCATGCAATTATTTCAGAACTGATTGTCAGCTTAAATTATGAGGTTGGTGGTGAAATTGCCATAAATCTTTACAGGATATATGAATATATGAATTACAGATTGGGCGTGGCAAACATTAAGAAGGACCCAAAACCTGTAAAAGAGGTTATGGGGCTTTTGGATTTATTAAGGGAAGCATGGACAGTGGCCAGAGGAAAGGTATACGAGGATGGAGAATATAGCAGAAACTCTCAATTACACTGATCTGGTTTTTAATAAACTGGATGAGCTGAAAAAGTTTACAATAAATCAAAGGAAATCTTTGATTGCCGGTGACATAGACGTCTATCTTTCACTTGAAAAGATAAGAGCAAGCATAAGGCAGGAAATAAGTGAAATGAAAAACAAGGTCATTTTCAGCCGGGATGAATATAAGATTTACATGATAAACTTAAATGAAATGCTTAATCTTGAAAGAGATAACCAGAGGATCATCCTGGAGTGGAAAGGTAAGTCAGAGGAAGAAGAAAATAAGTTAAGGAATGTAAAAAGATTTGCTACAGCATACTTTAATGTTAACAGCGTTCCAGGCAACCCAAGGTTTATTAATAAGATGACTTAACAAAGAAAGACTTAAAAGAGAAATAATTAAAAAAACATAAATAATATTATAATAAAAATATATTTTAAAATTTATATAAAATAATAAAATAAATCTTTACAAAATATTAAACATTATATATAATACAAGAAAATAATAATTTAGTCAGGGAGACGAAGTTGTTCACGGAAGAACAATTAAAGTTATGTATAGAGTCGTTCATGGATGAGATTAATTCCCCGATATTTTCTGAAGAGGGAGTGATTAACATTTTTAAGACATTGATAGAATCTATGAATGAAGGCCTTATTGT
>CAZXTL010000043.1:0-9289 GCA_964643725.1 uncultured Candidatus Marinamargulisbacteria bacterium | reverse complement strand
CAACAGGTAAGACACAAGGCGATATCATGAGGGAAGCTACACAGAAGTTCGCTCAAGGATAATTTGGTTCAATAGTTCATTAGTTCACTGGTTCATTGGATTGGTGGATTTGGAGGGGGAGCAGAAATGCTCCCTCTTTTTTTTGCCCTCATGCCCTTAGATAGTGTACAATTAATTATAGGGTTAGATAGGGGGAGTAACGGTTGCTTTTTTTAAAAACAATTGAAGACATTAAGATTGTTCCTTTTTTAGATTACGATAAGCTGGGACTTTTTAGTGATAGGGTCTTTTCAGAAGATCATTATATCCCTCTTTATAAAAACAAAATCTACGTTTCCGATTATCGCCATGCATTGTTTTTGATGGTAAATGATGTGAAAAATAATCATATGATGGGCAGAATTAATACTTATCAAAAACTAGAAATCCCAGCTGAACTACATATGCCTGTGGATCTGAGTAGTAGAGAAGTTTTTATTTCTTTAGATGAAAGGCTAGGTAATAATAAAAAAACTAAGGTAAAAATTGCCTTGCTTGGAGGATTTGGTCCTGCTTATGGAGATAATATTTGTGGGATAACAGCTTATAAAATCTTGAAGGAAGAGTTGCTTAGATATTTTGAGGAAGTAAAAATAGATATTTGTCATGTACAAAGTAATAAATTTAGTAATTATTATTCTCGTTTTGGTATTACTATTTTGCAAGAACCATTAGAGTTAGAAAAATTTTGTGATTATGACTTTTATTATGATATAACATCAATTAATTCAATAACTGGGTATCATACACGTTCAATAGTCGATAGTTTTCTGTGGATGTTTTCTTTGGATTCTTCAAAAATAGACTCTTTCAAAAAGAGGATTACCTATTTATTTTCAAAAGAAAAGAAAGACAATGTTAGTGAGGTTCTTTCTGCTAAAGGAAGAAAAGGTACACGTTTATTGTTTCACCCTGATTCTGTCCAGTTTTGCAGAAATATTCCTCAAGATGTTAGTCATAAAATAATAGCTGATATTTTAGCAAAAACTGATTATGAAGTTTTTACTGTCTCAGATTTGCAGTATGATTCACCAAGGTTTTTCAATATTAAAGAATTATCAGAAACTTTTGATGATTTTGCTTTAATTATTTCTTTAATGGATAAGATTGTTACTGTAGATACTGCGACTTATCATGTTGCAGATGCTTTTAGCGTTGAGACTTTAGTGCTTTTTACAAATGCTGGGATAGGGCGTGTTTCAGATTATCCGCATTCAAAAGGTTATGTTATTGATAAGCAGTTTTTAGATGAAGTTGAGCTTATCAGGTCAAGCCCTGACAGAAAAAAAGATGAATATGATATATTGAATAATTGCATAGATTCCTTATGGGATAAGCTGATATATACTAAAATAATTAGGTTTTTGCTTGCAACAGAATAAGTACGTTTAATTATTTTAAAGAATTAGTGCATAATTGATAGGCTATGGACAAAAATTCTGAAAGATTTTTCGAAGGTCTCAATCCCCAACAGGTAGAAGCAGTTAAATATACTGAAGGTCCTTTGCTTATTATGGCAGGAGCAGGCAGTGGCAAAACTAGGGTTTTGACTCATAAGATAGCTTACTTGCATGAGGAATTTAAAGTTCCACTTTCTAATATATTAGCTGTAACCTTCACGAACAAAGCAGCAGCAGAGATGAAAGAGCGAGTTCATGACCTTATAGGTTCAGAAGGTACAAAGGTTCAAGATAATTGGATCATGACTTTCCATTCCTTTGGTTTTAAAATTTTGAAAATGTTTGCTGATAAGTTAGGGTATGACAAGAATTTTGTTGTTTATGATGCTGGTGACCAACTTTCTCTTATAAAACAAATATTAACAGACCATGAAGTAGATATGGAACAGTTTAAACCTAAATCTATACTGTATCAGATAAGTAAAGCTAAAAATTCCTTTGTTTTTCCAGAACAGCTTAAATTGAAAGCAGACACAGACATCGTTCGAGTTTCAGCTAAAGCATATGCCGAATATCAATTAAGACTAAGACAGAACAATGCTATGGATTTTGATGATCTTTTGCTTAATTTGGTTTTGCTTTTTAAACAAGAGCAAGAAGTTTTGACAAAATATCAAAATAAGTTTGAGTTTGTATTAATAGATGAGTATCAGGATATCAATATGCCACAGTATCATATTAGCTATATGCTTTCTGCTAAGCATAGACGGATTTTCGTAGTAGGCGATACGGATCAGAATATATATTCTTGGCGTGGTGCTAATTTGCAGAATATCCTTAATTTTGAGAAAGATTTCCCGGATGCTAAAGTTATTCTTCTTGAACAGAATTACAGATCTTCTGGAAATATACTTGATATTGCCAACAGTATAATAATTAACAATACGCTTAGGAAGAAGAAATCTCTTTGGACAGATCAGGAAAAGGGCGCAGAAGCTTGTTTCTTTGTAGCTCAAAATGATTATGATGAAGCAGAACAAGCAGTTAAAAGAGTTAAAGCGTTGATTGAAAAGGGTGCTGCTTCCTCAGAAATAGCATTTTTGTACAGAACTAATGCTATGAGTAGAGTAATTGAGACTATATTATTGCAACATAATATTAAATATAGGATATATGGTGGTCTAAGGTTTTATGATAGAAAAGAAATCAAAGATATTATGGCTTATTTAAAGTTAATTTTAAATTATAGAGATGATGTTGCGTTTCAGAGGGTAGTTAATGTCCCATCAAGGAAGATAGGCAAATTGACATTACTAAAAGTGCAGGAAAAAGCTCTAGAAAAAGGAGTTTCTTGTTTTGAGGCTGTAGATCAGCTTGAGGATGTACGTGGACATGCTGCACTTGTAAACTTTAAGGAGCTTATTGTTTCTTTTCAAGAGGAGTACCTTGCAGGAAAACTTACAGCAGCTCAGCTTATTGAGATGGTTATAAATAGAACAGGTTATAAAGAGATGTTACAAGCTGAAAGTAATTTAGAAGCAAGAGCTAGGATTGAGAACTTAGAAGAACTTAAGAAATCTGCGGTAGACCAAGAATATTCTCTTGATGATTTTGTTTCTATGAGTACATTACTTACTAGTCAAGACGAGTCTGATGGTGTTGATGATGTGTTGACACTTATGACAATGCATTCTGCCAAAGGGTTGGAATATGATAATGTATTTTTGTTTGGACTTGAAGAAGGTGTTCTTCCACATGTTCAGTCGATGGATAGTCCTGCAGAGTTAGAAGAAGAACGTCGTCTTTGCTATGTAGCAATCACTAGAGCAAGGAAAAAGTTATTCCTTTCAGCCTCAAGTAATCGGGGTGCATATGGTTCGACAACACCTAAGGAGTTGAGTCGCTTCTTTTATGAGATACCAGCAGAATTAATAAAGGTTGAATTTAGTGATCGTCTAAGTGGATTTAATCATATTGTTGAAAAATTATCTGCAAAACCAGAATATAATTTAACGAAACCAGACAGAAAAGGAACTTTCTTTACTAGAGATTATGAAGAAGAAAGTAAGGCAAAATTGGTGTTTGAGTATAAGGTTGGAGATATTGTACATTCTGGCGCTTTTGGTGATGGAGTAGTTGTGCAAGTGTTTAGTTCTGGTAAGGATATGTCATTACAGATTAAGTTCGGTCAGGAAATGAAGCTTGTTATGCCAAAGTACGGTAAGTTAGAAAAAGTTTAAGGATTTAATAGGTTTTTTTCAGAGCTTTATTGACTCCGCCTTTTCCTGTTTCTCTTAGTTCATCAGGTAGTCCTCTCCCGTGTATAACAGCTATTTTAACGAGATCGTCAAACCCAACCCTTGGGGAATAATTTGGATTTGGAACTAGAACTATATCCGCTGTTCCAACAGCACTGTAAGCTTTGTCCCCATTTCTTTCAACACAGGGGATAACAACAAATCCTCCTACACAATCACAGGCCATATTCCAGTTATGTTCGAAAATCATTTCAGCTGCTTGGCTTATTTTATTTAGTATCATCCTTTTATTTTCTTCATTAGAGGAATCATTTGATTGAGCATAAACGGCTAATCCTGCAGACATAGCAGCGGCAGCTCCAATTTCAAAGGTACAACCAGCCTCAGCTCCAGAAATACAAGCATTATGTTCTATTGCTAGTCCTATAATCCCTGCTATTAACATTGATTTTATTAGTTCTTCTTTTGCTATTCCTAAGTGTTGTAATCCATATAAAACTCCAGGTAAAACACCTCCACCTCCCGCAGTAGGAGCAGAGATAACTATGCCTCCCGTTGCGTTATGCTCAGCAAAGGCTATGGCAGCTGCATAAGTTATCATTTTATAATCATATCTGTTAGGATGTGCTAGAAAATGTTCAAATAAGGATTTTGATCTATAAGTTGTTAGTCCTAATAGTGATCCAGTTTTGGAACGACCGTTTTCTACTCCAGCCATCATGTAAGAAAATTTTATTTTAAGTTCATCAAGGATTTCCGCTTCTGTTTTTTCTGTGATAGCCTTTTCTCTAGCCATAATGAAATCATATATTGACCCTTTGAAACTCGTAGCAGCATCAATAAAACTGCTTAGATTATGGAAAGATAGTTCCTTAGGGCAATGTTTGTAGGTTTTTGGAAATAGATCTGGATTAACAACGCCACCACCTACGGACTCGAATAGTTTTTCTTCGCCATTAGGGAGGATTGCTATAATAGAGTTTGGGTGAGAAGTTATTTGTGTTGTTGTATCCCAGATAATATCTTCAGCCGGATTAAAGTAGATTTCTTTTCCATTAATAGATAGTTTATAGTTGTTTGCTTGTATAACTTCTAAGGAAGTAAACACTTCCTCTAATGGTAATCCCAATAGTCCAGCAATAATGGCTATGTCAGAGTTATGTCCTTTGCCTGTATGTGCCATACTGGCAAGGAATTTTATTTTTAGTTTGCCTGTTAGTGGCTGATTATCAGTAGAAAGTATTTCACGAATAGCCTTGCCAATTTGATAAGGTCCAAAAGTATGTGAGCTGGAAGGCCCAAGTATTACTTTAAAAAAACCATTTACTGGTTTTTCTATAGAATTAGTTGTTGCGATTATTTTAGCTTTCATCGTTTATTTATCGAAAGTTAAATTATTAATTCCCACATATCTTCTTCTAATGAACCATCTCCCCACTAGGGGAGAATAATACGATTCACTTTTCACTTTTCACTTTTCACTTTATACTTAGGTCATGCATTTAAGTGAGATTTTTTCTTCTATTCAGGGTGAAGGTATATATCTTGGATATAAACAGATATTTATCCGTACCACTGGTTGTAATATTTCATGTGATTATTGTGATGAAAATGTTGATGAAGGTAGATATTGGAAACCGGAAGAGATTATTGCTAAGGTAAACGAACTTAATAAAACTTGGCATCACTCTATCTCTATTACTGGTGGAGAGCCTTTGCTTCAGGTTAATGACCTTTTAAAACTACTGCCACAGTTGAAGCTTCCAATAATGTTAGAATCGAATGCTACTTTGCCAGGTCACTTAAAGGAGTTGATTGGGAAGATAGATATTTATTCAATGGATTATAAGCCTGGTTATGAGAAAGAGTTTTCTGAGAGTTTGAATCTAATAAAAGATGAGGATGTATACGTAAAGTACGTGCTTTTGCCTGAGACGAGAATATTTGAAATAAGAGAGTTTGGTAAGCTGATGAAAAGTATAAGCAAAGATATCCCTCTTATTCTTCAGCCTGTTACCCCCTGTAAGAAAATCAAACACTTTCCAACAGAAGAGCAGATAATTACAGCCTATAATATACTCAAAAAAGACTTGAATGATGTGCGAGTCATCCCTCAAACACATAAGATAATGGGAGTTCATTAGCGAATGAATAATCGGCTAAGCCGGTATATTAAAGTAATTTTTATTATTTCGACAATATCAATAATTGCTTTTTCGTATAATCCAAAGGGAATGGCCTCAGAATTTCAAACAAATAAAAAACAAGTTGTTCTTACTTTCGACGATGGTCCTTCATATTTATATACAGAGAAGATATTAGATATATTAAAAACTTATAAGATAAAAGCATCTTTCTTTTTAATAGGATCAAAGATGATTGAATATCCAGATATAGTAAGACGGATCAATATTGAAGGACATTCTTTAGGGAATCATACGTATAATCACACTAGATTAGATAAGTACATTGATCAACGTGTAGATGAAGAGATAGCTGAAACAAATCGTGTTTATGAGAATATTTTAGGGTTTGCTCCTAAGTACTTTCGTCCTCCAGGAGGAAGAATAAATAAAACTGTTCTTTCTACGGTTGATCATTATGGGCTTGTTCCTATTGGTTGGTCTATTAATGCAAACGATTTCCTTTATACTGATCAGCAGGTAGATGTGGCTTTTGTTAATAAGAAAGTTGCCTCTATTTTAGCGCTTTTAGAGAAGGACCTTAAACCAGGAGCAATTATCTTAATGCATAATGGGAATGAAATATCTGCTGCTGCTTTACCAAAAGTAATTGAATTTATTAAGTCAAAAGGTTATCAATTCACTACTTTGTCACAAATTATGTAGTTTTTTTTACTTCTGACCGATTGCTCTCTGTGCTATAATTTTTCTATGAAAAAACGTTCGTTAAGTGGTATTCAAGCAACAGGTAAAATCCATTTAGGCAACTATTTTGGTGCTGTAAAAAATTGGGTTGATTTACAAGATGAGTATGATGCTTACTATTTCGTAGCGGATTTACATGCGCTTACTACCTCTTATGAACAGGCTATAAGTATTAAAGACAATACTTATGAAGTGGTTGCTGATCTTATTGCTTCAGGTGTTGACCCTTCTAAGTCAACTTTGTTTGTACAATCTTATCTTCCTGAACATGCTGAATTGCACTTAATACTTTCGATGATTACTCCATTGCCATGGTTGGAAAGGGTTCCTACTTATAAAAGCAAGATGGAGGAACTGAAAGAAAGAGATATTAATACTTATGGATTCCTTGGTTACCCAGTATTACAAGCTGCGGATATTCTTATGTATATGGCAGACGCTGTTCCTGTAGGGAAAGACCAAGCACCTCACCTAGAGCTTACTAGGGAAATAGCTAGGAGATTTAATTTCCTTTATAAAATTAATTTTTTTAAAGACCCAGTAGACCTTTATACAGATGTTCCTGTTTTGCCAGGGACAGATGGCAGGAAAATGAGTAAGAGTTATGACAATGCTATTTTTTTGGCAGATGATGAAGATGTTGTAGTTAAAAAAATTAAGACAATGTTCACTGACCCTCAAAGGTTAAGAAGAACAGATCCAGGCAATCCTGATGTTTGTGGTATTTATGCTTTCCAGAAGATATTTAGTCAAGGGGCCAAGGTTGCTTCAGGATGTCGAGATGCATCCATAGGATGTGTTGATTGTAAAAAGGAGTTATTGGATGCATTGCTTGCCTTTCTTAAGCCAATGAGAGAGAAGAGAGCGGCATTAATCGCCGACAAGGCAGAACTGGATAAGATAATCCTCGCTGGTAATGAGAAAGCAAGAAAAGTTGCTACCAATACATTGGATCAGGTTAAAAAAATCATTAAGATTAACTAATGACGGAAGTTAGACTTCAGAAGTTTATGGCTGAATGTGGGATAGCTTCTAGACGGAAGTGTGAAGAATATATTACTAGTGGTCTAGTTAAAGTTAACGGTAAGAAAATAACAGAGTTAGGCGTAAAAGTAGATCCCAAAAAAGATAACATTGTTTATTTGAATCAGCAGGTCAAAACTGATGCTAAGAAATATCTTATTTTAAATAAACCTAAGGATTATATTACTACTAGAAATGACCCAAAGTACCGTAAAACTATTTATGACCTTTTGCCAAAGGAATTCGAGTCACTTCACGCTGTTGGGCGTCTTGATCGTCAAAGTACAGGACTGCTTCTATTAACAAATGATGGAGAGCTAACTAATGCTTTGATTCATCCAAAAAGTAAGGTTATTAAGATTTATCGAGTGACTATTGATAAGCCTTTAAATAAGAAAGCACATGAAGTGTTTGAGACTGGTATTATGCTTGAAGGAAAAATGACCTTGCCTTCAAAATGTTTTATTTTAGATAATGATGGTTTAATATTGGAGATCCATTTAAAGGAAGGCAGAAATAGGCAGATAAGGAAAATGTTTGAACAGCTTGGTTATGAGGTTACAAGGCTTAAGCGAGTAGAGATAGGGCCGTTGAAGTTAGGGAAATTAAATCTCGGTTCTTATCGTGAACTTACTCTTATGGAAGTCAAAAAAATTAAAGAATTAAAGTAAGATGGGAGAACCAATGAACCATAAATACACGTTTGGCCCAGTTGTTTCTAGAAGGTTAGGTTTGTCCTTAGGGATAGATTTAGTACCAAGAAAGAAATGTAATTTAGATTGTCTTTATTGTGAAGTTTGTCCAACAGATAAGTTAGATGAAGACAGAATTTTTTATGTTGATATGCCAACACTTATCAAAGAAATAAAAGATATAAATACTGAAATAGATTTCCTGACTCTGACAGGTTCTGGTGAGCCAACATTACATAAGGAATTAGATAAGATGATATCCGCGCTTAAACAGGAGTTTTCTTATCCGATAGTTATGCTGACAAATTCACTGTTATTAAGGAAAGAAGAAGTTAGAAAAGAATTATTGGGTCTTGATTTAATAGTTCCTTCACTTGATGCTGTTTCTCAAGCTGTTTTCAAGAAGATTAATCGTCCAGTAAAGGATGTATATGCAGAAGATGTTGTTAACGGGCTTATTGAATTTAGAAAAATCTTTGCAGGCAAGATGTGGCTTGAGATATTATTTGTTAAAGGGATTAACGATAGTCCAAGTGAGATTAAGTTGCTTTCTGAGGCAATTGTTAAGATTCAGCCTGACAGGGTACAACTTAATACAGTTGCTAGACCACCTGCTTATGGAGTGGCACTGCCTTTATCCTTTGAGGAACTTCAATTAATATCTAATCAATTAAGCTTTGATAAAACCGATATAATTGGCGTTCAGAAGAAAAATATTACAGGTAATAAGTTAACTGAGAAAGCTGTGCTTGATTATCTTATAAGAAGACCTGCTGTTTTTGAGGAGTTGTTGACTGCTTTTAGTAGTGAGGCGCGAGAGTTAAGGGAATTTTTGATTGAGTTAGAAGTTAAAAACAAAATAATAAAAGAAGTTCATAACGGAATGGTTTTCTTTAAGGTAAATAGTTAAAATTTGCTTATTGTTACTTGCTTCCATTTATGATAAAGTATACTGGTTTTCAAAATAATCAATACAAATTGTAGAAGGT
>CAZXTL010000042.1:1821-11521 GCA_964643725.1 uncultured Candidatus Marinamargulisbacteria bacterium | reverse complement strand
AATTTATCTTTTATAATGTCTAAAGCACCATATATAGGGCTATATTTGTTTTTTACCCCCCATATATAGGTGTCTATACCCGCTGGTATCCGTCTATAATATCATCAACTTTATTCCAATCAACACTATTAGACTGTAGGTCTATAATATTGTTATATGCTTTTCCTGTGTTTAAAAGCGTTACGGGAACACCAGTTTCTAATTCAACTTTCTTGATCAAATCCCAAACGCTTTTTGTAATACCGTTTTTATTTTTACAATCAGTTATTTCTTTATCATAGTGTTCGCAAAAGGTTAGTGCTATTTGTGTAGCACCGCAAATTTTATTTACATATCGCAACGTCTCAAAATCAATTCCTTTAGCTTTTCGTCTAATTGCACCAGCGATAGACGAGATTTCAATCAGGTTGCCATCAACAATTTCTTGTTCTGAAAATTCTTCAACCCCCATATTCCCCGAACCCTCGCGGGTTGGCAATGCTTTTACAACCAAAATAACATCTTTGATGTTTCTCCAAGACAAAAGGGTATCGTCTGCAATAGCACAGGTTGTTACATTGTCTGATGTTACATTTGGATAATCAGGTGAAATAGCTAATGATAATAATGCACCTTGTGATGATTCGATTGTTACTTCATGTTTAGATGCAACATCGTTTATTTCATCGCCCAGATCAACTAGATAGTTAGCAAGTTCAGGAATGTCCCTTGCTTGCCTAGCTTTTCGTAAAATAAAATCAGCACGACAAAAACCAGTTCCGCTAAATGTAGAACCAATTGATAACATTGCTTTACTTTGTTTTTCAGATTCAATATGCTCTGGTGTAATTATAGCACATCTATAATCAACTTTTACCCTATTGTGTAAATTATATTTATCCATTTCCAAAAACAATTGGGTTGGATTCAACGCAACGCCAGAACCAATTCTGATATTGACATCTTTATTCATAATCCATCCTAAAGGTAGTTGATTGACACGCAAGTATGTTTTTCCATCCTTCAAAAATAGACCATGTTCTGCGTTTGATCCAGTTCCACCACGACATACTAATTTAGATTTATTCCTTGCGGTAATATAGGCTGAAATTAATCCTTTGCCTTCGTCCCCCCATTGACTACCAATAATAAGTGTTGCGCTCATAGTCTCTCCTTAATTAGATTTTAGATACCCAATTTTTAAATTCTGCAATTTTTTCATCTTCTATGACCAAGTCGTACATATAGAATTCTTTGCCCATCAATATATGGAATGCAAACTTTATCCTCTTCCATAATTCAGAAAACATTCCATTTTGTTTCACATAGAAGTTAGAAACATATTGTGTTATGCAGACCTGTTTATCCTCTGGATAACTCATAAATTTTAAAGATGTACAACCACAAATGCATTCTAAATCAAATTCGATCGATTTATCTTGTTCCAATTGATTCTCCTTTATATTTTCGTTCTATCATTTTATCAAATTCATCTGGACTTATGACCTTATAGCTATCTATCCACCAAGTCCACTCACCCTCAATGTTCTCGTATTTTCCATTATCAAATTTTACAGCAGGTTTCTTTTTAAAAGAACTACAATATAATATATCACCAGCTAAAAAATTATTGCTATCAAAAGTTCTTTGTTGTATTTTTAAAGTGGATTGCGATCCATTTGACAAACAATAGGATTGAACACGGGGTGAAAACTTCTCATTCAATTGTAACACATAAACATACCTTTTGTCAAGGTCTGAATAGGTAGATTGAATATTTCCTAATATTTCTTGTTCAGACAATATTTGCATCAACACAGGAAACTTCTTGTTTGGAATGGCATCAAATATTCTTTTTAACTCCGCAATCCTTTTTTCTTTTGTTTTTTCGCTGTGTGTTTTAGAGTATCTGTTTACACCTTTTGTAAACTCTAAATAAAATTCATGTAGTTTCTGATTGTTGCCAAAAATTTCAAAGTAGTTTATTTTTATAAGGTCTTCTATTTTGGATGTAAACTTATTATTTTCCTCAACGTCTATCAAAAATTCTACAAAACTATCATATTTGTTTTGACCTAGTGCAAACATATTTGCACCAATTGCGGAACTAAAACCTTTGATGCTACTTAAAGATGACGTAATACCAAATGATTCTAAGTCTGCAACTATTTTGCGGTTGTCTTGTCCAAACCTATATGGGAGAAACTTTATTTTATATGCTTTCTCCGCTTCTATTTTTGTTTGTGCTATCCTATCTTTTTCTCCATTAGATTCTAATTGCTGTAAAAATTGTTCATAAAAATATAATGGATAATGTGATTTAAGATATGCTCCATATAGTCCATCTATTGCGACACTATAAGAATGTGAATTTGATGTTACTAATCCAGTTTCGCTAATAAAATTATGCGCTGGTGCAGTCATTTCTATATCATAAGTCATTTCTTCACCAACATATTCTATAGAAACAATTTTTCTTGTCGTTGTAAGCAACCCTTTTTCATATATTTTTACACGATTATTATTATAGTGTTCTTTTTTATGGCATGGAACACAACACCATATCAAGTTATGTTCTTCATTGTTCGTTCTATCCTGATCTTTATGGTGTAATTCAAATCTAATGTTATCTTTATATTGTAGATCACAAATCTCACACCCTGTGTGGCTTTGTTTTTTATTTTCTCTACATAATTCATATCTAGCAGAATTTCCTAATGGCATTTTTTGAAATCCTCTTTGTCCCTTTTTAGGACAATTAGATTCATAAGTTCCATTTGTAAGTTTATATTTTTTTAAATTCTTTTCGTATCCATTATTAATATATAATTCATCATCTATTTCCAATTCTGATAATTGTTTAGTCCCTGCTGGCGTAGGAAATTTATGATTCAAAGTGCAAACAATATTAGAACCATTATCTAAAGTTATTATATATGTTGCTTGAATTCCAGATTGAAAAATATTTTTAATCTTATTTTTTCTTATTCTTTGATCTGGATACATAGACAGGGCATTTCCATAACCATAGCGACTATATTTTGCGTGTAATTCAGAATGCTTGGTATTTATCGCATATTCTCTATCGTTCATAATTTTAAACATTTCTTCTACTGTTGGTTGATATTGATTACATAAACCACCAGCCTTTTGTATTTTTGTTGCACCAGAAATACAAGCATTAAATTGATACTTTGAACTATCTTCTAATATTTGCCATACCTTATTTGCCAATTCTAAAGATTCTTTTTCGTTCTTATTCTCATTCTTTTGAATTATATCATTGAATCCATTAATAAATATTTCTTTATATTTTAAAACTTTTTCAACTCTCTTTTTAGCAATATTTTTAATAATATCATAACATTCTGATAATGGTATTCCAGCAAAATTTAATGCTGCCATAGCCATTTCCTGATATAATAAGAACGATTGTGGCAATTCTGGTGTTCTTAATAAATTATCAAAAGATGGAATATCATAGGAAAAGTTTTCTCTATTTTCAAATGTTTTATACATGGACTTAAAGCCAGGTCTAATTGCGGCTACGAAAGCACATAATTCAGAAATATTTTTTGGTGCATATTTTGCTACTCTTCCATTTGTTCCCTTTTGTTCCACCTGGTTGATGCCCATTGTCCAAGCATTTTTGAAAACATTCCACACCTTGTCATTATTGTTACAAATTTCTAATAGTTTATTTACTGGATCAATTTCTTTACCGATCCTATCATATACCATGTTGATAAGTTCTACTACAGCAACTTTCAATAAGTCGTTTTTTAAGAATTTATGATTTTCTGCTGACAAACCATCTATTGCACAACAAATGTGTTCTGTACCATTTTGTGATTTGATACGAATCAATCCTATTTCTTTTCTAATGTTTTCATTTAATAATAGGTATCCACATGGTGCTATTTTAATATCAGAAACAATACCCAAATATTTCTCACTTTCTTTGAATATGGTTTGATATTCTGGAGTTATGTAATCCAAAACGTTTACATCATCTTTATCATCTTCTGATGTGTGTTTTAATTCCATTTCATAAGATTCTATTTGCGATGATACCACATTTGCTAAATCGAAAGGTACATTTTTTGCTCTTGCATACATTTTCCAAGCAGCTTTAGGCTTCAATGTTCCAAATGCAATCATAGGATAAGACGATTCTTCACCTAAAATCTTCTTTTGTGCTAACGCAAACACTTCTGGATTAGCTAAATTCATATCAAAGTCTGCTAAAGACTTACTCTCTAAGATTCTAGTTGAGGACATAAACCGTTCTGGATACATCTTTACTGGACTAGATATTCTGTCTATTTGTGTAAATCCCAATAGTTTATTTACATAGAAGGAGACTCCCGAATTGTGAACAACCATATTGCCAACCAGAAAACTATGCGAATCTTCTACTTCCAGATCATATACCTTTATATTTTTGTTTTTGATAATATTTATGCCAATAACTGGCAGATAAATATATTCATTATCTTTTGTAAATTCTTGCAGGGACGCTCTGATCTTATAGGATTTTTTAGAATTAAATCCTCTTGAATCGATATGCGGTTCTCTTACGCTAATAGAAGCAGGAACTTCATAGACCATATTCAATAGCAACCTATAAGCATTTGTCAATGATTTAGACGTATTATCAAAAGATATTCTATTGGAATCTTTACTTTTACTACCGTCTGTTATTATTAAACCACATACAATTGCCTCAAGATTATGTCTGTTTTGATAAAATAAATTTTTGTTGAATTCCTTTTCTTTTGTTGTACCATCATAATTGAAAATATAATTTAAAAAATAATTGTGTAATATTTTACTAGATATATTCAATTGTGCTAAATTTTTGTTTTTGGATTTATTTTCATAAACATCTATGCCAATATAATCTTTTGCAACATTTTCAAATATTTGTCTATTTAATATATTTTTATGATTGTTTGTGTTTAATGCAAACCCAATTGATATTCTATCGCTACAAGCCCAACCATCACCATACATCATTCCAAGAAAAATATTCCAGGTTGTATCGTTTTTCACAAATCTATTGATTTTATATGTTCTTTTGGTTTTTATATAGACACAATATTCACTCTGATTCTTAAAGCCAGTATATTCTAATAGCTCTAGTTCCTTATATTTTTTTCTACTGAAAGCATGGACATTGCCGTTAGCATATTTTTCTATCATTGATTTTCCAACATTTATTGCTCTTGCAATTTCGCTTGGTGAAAATTCATAAGCATTTAATCTATTGGGATTATACTCATATATATATGCATCATCATATTCATATCCAAAGATATTAAATTCATTTAAATCTACATATTGTTCCTCTACTTTTTTTGTTTTTATCTTAGGAAAGCAAACCATGTCAGTATCCAATATGTTTTTTGCTTCTATCCATTGGTTTATGTCATCGCGATGAATCAAAATTTTATGGTCTTTTGTGCAAATATTTGAATTATGTTTGCTATTTCCAGTAATATATTTTATTTCTATTAAGTCCTCATCAACATTATATTGAAATGTATTTTTTACAGATTTAAATTCGCCATTCAAATCTATTACCTTATCGCCGACTGTTATTTCAGATATTTTTTTAAAACCATTGTCTGTAGGAATGAGAGCATCTTCTGTAAAACATCCTCTCCCACTTGATGTAATTATTCCACCCATTTCTTTTGCTGTTTTGATAATTTCATAATTCAACAAAAAGTAATCAGAGTGTTTAGTGTCTATAATAATGTCCAATTCTTTATTGATTTCTTGAACATATAGTTCATATTTATCTACTGGTATGTTTGATTTTTCTTTTTCAAAATTATTCCAAACAATAGTTTTTAAAATATCATCCTTTTCGTCTTGCGATAAATTTGGATAAATTGTTGGCATTTTGATTTCTTTGTTAAAAATCACAGAATCATATTCTTCAACGTCTTGGAACAAGAGGGTGTTGTTAATAGATTCTTCTATCTGATACTTATTTAGTATCCCCTGTTTTTCATATCTCGCTATAACAGATTCGCTATCAGGATAATCCATATTCCAGTTCGACTCATCTTCATAAACAATATTTTTAGATAGCAAATAATCCTCTCTGTCCTTAGATTGTTTAGCAAAAATGTAATGCGAATCACAACCAGAAATAATTGGAATATTATACTTGTTAGACAAGCTCAATATTCTTGCATTAATAGTTTTTTGACTATCTGTGTTATGATATTGAGTTTCCAAAAAATAATTGTTGCCAAAGTAGTTTTTGAATTGTATGATTAAATCTTCATAATCATCACTGTATTTCCATACCCCACCAACACAGGCTGAAGTTAACCACACATCATTTTTAGGTAAACTAAACAGCAAAGGTAAGTCTACACGAGGCTTGTAATAAAACCCCGTAATGCTTGCTTCTGAAACCATGTCATTAATAGCTTTGCGACCATTTTCATTTTTAGCTAGAACAATAAGGTGGGCGTTAGTAGCGTCTTTTTCAAATCTATTTTTTACAAAATAGGTTTCTAACCCAAACAAAAACTTTAAGTTATTTGCTTTAGCTAAATCAAAAACTTGCATGAAATTACCAGTCCAGCCATGTTCAACCGAACTTAAAACGGTATGTCCCAGCTCTAATGTTCTGTTCAAATAATCTTTGTTCTGAACAGCGGAGTCGGGAGTTATTACGTTTGAGTAGCACGAGTGTTTATGATAGTTAACATAATTCATAATGTATTATACCTTAAATTATATAGAACGTCAAGGTGTAAAATTAGCTAAATATACCTTTATATTATGTTTATTTGCTAATCCGATTGTATGCTTTGTTCCCTTCGATTTTCCATCCCAAAAGCAAATCACCATACAATCCGTTTCTTTAGCATAATCTATCATTTCATTGTTTCTAATGAATCCAGCAGACTTACCATGCTTGTTCCAGTTTGCTGGAAACTTTTTAATTGAATAATTAAATTCTTTAGCAAATTTTTCACCTAACCTATCAGCACCATTCGCACCACCAGATATAATTTCTATATCTTCACTATTTAAAAACCCAATAACAGTAGAGCAATATCCTTTTAAATAATCATAATTTGTAAATGTTCTACTTCCCGCTATAATAATTCTCATACATCTTTTACCTCTAATAAAACAGCATTGTCTACAACATTGTTTAACACTTCTTTTATAAAATCTTTACTCATCCATTCATTTTGAATTCTCAATTTACCACTAGATGGACGAGAAAATTCTAATCGTCCATATCCGAAACCATCTGATTCCCAGTCAACAATCATTCCACCATCGGAATAATCATCGCTATCAAAAAAACTTACGTTTGTTTTCATGTTTATAACCTTTCTATTCTGGATTTTGCTAATTCAAATACATCCGTATCAATCTCATACCCAATATAATTTCTATTGTTTAAAATGCACCATTCACCAACACTTCCCGATCCCATGAACAAATCAACAATGACATCATTTTCATTAGAAAAGGGTTGTAGTAACCTATCAATTAACTTGATAGGTTTTTGCCATCTGATTAAATGTCCATCTGGTTTTTTAATTCTTTCTTTGCTGGTGGTAGTAAGACAAATATCATCTATCCATGTAGTAGCGGTTTTTGTTTCCCTACCAGAGGGATTTAACTTTGTATTGACAGTTGCCTTAGGGATTTGGATACGATCTGGATAAAATCTATGATTCCCTTTACCGAATATGATTATATTATCATAGCATTGATGAAACCTATCTTTAGGGTGATTTCCCCACTCGTTTTTCCAGACTATATCATTAATTTCTTTAGCAAGATGTAGTTGTTTCATGAATACTTTATATTCAGCATTGCTATGCCAATCAGTCATAGCGATAAAAATACCACCATACCTTAAACTGTCCCAATGGTATTCTGCCCATGAAAAATCTAAATTTTCATAAACATAATCAGCAAAGAAAATGTCTACGGGCGTGTCATATAGTTTTTGATTATTATTCTTGTTATAAATTTTATACATTTCTATAGTCCTTATACTTGTATTATATCACAGCACGAATCTTTTGTCAATCATTTTTATACTTACAGAACAAAGACACACTACAGAGATTTTGACAAAAATACTTGTTTTTTGGTAAGAGATTAGGAGACCACTCTTTTTCTAATTTGATGGCATTGATGGTTTCTTCCATCCAAGATAAAGTTTCCGATATTTTAAGGGGATTAACTTCAATTTCATGAAACTTATTATTCCTTACAAACCAAATAAAAATTTTATTGATCTCTATATTTCTTTCTTGCCATAAAAAGTAAGCATAAATTTCCATTTGGTGTCGATAAACTTCTATGGTAACGTTATCATACTTGCTATCTTTCAATTTTTTAGTCTTATAATCCAATAAAACGAGGTTTCCATTCTTTTTATTTTTTAGTACAATGTCTGGTTTGACGATAAATGATGTATCATAAAACTTTGTATTTATTTCTTCTTCTATGGAAACAACTTCATAATTAGTTTTATCAAACTCAAAGTTTTCAAAGAACAACAAACCATCCTCATAATACTTTTCACCCATTCCCTTCGGATAAGGAGGGAAATAGAGTGTTACATAATCATTATAGTTGTCTTTATAATAATTTAGCAACTCCCAAACTTCTAATTCATTTCTAAAAAACTTTTCTAGTATGGTGTGTATGAAACTACCATACTGACCAAAAGCATTGTTATTTCTTTCTTCACATTGGATGTAAGTTAGCAACCAAGCATACCTACAATTTTCAAATGTGTTTAAATTAGAATAACTAAAACGCATATTATCAATTATAAAATCATATTCGCTCATTAATCACCAACCCAATCAGGCGTATCTTCGTGTTTATTTGGATCGGTAGTTGGAATGGGAGAAGTGTCTCTATTCCATTTATATCGCTTATATAGTTCTTGTGTATTGCTATAGAAGCGCATGGAGGGATAATCAAAATATTCTTTCCAGTTATCTACTTTGCCAGTATATCTATTTTTAAATATACTAATTTCTACATCTTCTTTTACTGGTTCAAATCCTCTTTTATAATTGCCCTTGCTGTCTTTCTGTCCCTCTTTTTCTGCTTTTGTATATCTATGAACACCAAGAATGTATTGAGCAAGATTTCCCAAGTCGTTTGAACCAGACACATCTTCTGCCGTTATTCTGCGTAATTCTGTTGTTTTTCTAGGGTGAGCAACCAGCACTATTAATACGTTATAATTGTTTGCTAAATTAACGAGCTTAACAATAAACTCTTTTTGTTTTTGCCATAAATTACTATCGTTATTAGCACCGATGTCTAATGTCATTAGGTTGTCTAAAACCCATATCTTGACACCAAATCGTCTTGTAACATTAACAGCTCTATCTAAAATTACTTCAGCATCATTAGTTGTAGAATCAAAACACCAAATACGTTTTTCATACCATTCTCTAATTTGTAGTCTTGTTTCAGGACTCACGATTCTTACAAAATCATTCTTCATACGAATTTTTTCTCGTCCTGCCATGCTGGTTTCTATCCAAGTTTTTAATACTGGACTTCCTAACTCGCCGCTAAAAATAAAAACATCATGTCCTTGATTCAATGGTTCGCATATAAATTCTTGATTTAAGAATGATGATTTTCCACTTGCTCTTACACCAGTAAGGATTATAACGCTACCAAAGATATATTTATA
>CAZXTL010000042.1:0-1721 GCA_964643725.1 uncultured Candidatus Marinamargulisbacteria bacterium | reverse complement strand
CCAAAGGGAACGCTTACTGCATTTTTAAATCCAGATTCAATGGAAGATAAACAATCAATCTCACCTTCGTGAATCAAAAGTGGTTGAGTAGGATCAATCCTATTCATATTAAATAAAATAGGTTTTGTGCTTGCTCCCTTTTGACACCAAGATTTGATTTCACTCTTTTCTAATTTCTTTGCTGATCGATATTTAACCAATGTTAATACATCGTTTGCGTCAACAAAGTGAAACACAATGTTGCCATTGTTGTCTTGTTGAATATCCATATAGTCTAAAGTTTCTTTAGAAATTTTCCGCAAAGAAAGATAACCTTCAACTTTGTTTCTACTTTCAAAACATTCGTGTTTGGGATAAACATAATCTTTTTCGGTTTTAATTCCCTTTTCACCAAAGGAATGTTTGATGCCCACTTTATCAAATAACATCTGAACAGATTCTAAAAATGTCATTTTATAATAATGGATATAATGATCAATAATACCGTAATTCTTACCACAACCAAAACATTTGAAACTGTTATCCTTTGGATTCCACAAAAAAGATGGCGTATCTTCCTTGTGAAAAGGACAACAACCCTTTAAGTCAATAGGATTCCATTGCTCGATACCTAAATCATTGGCAATGATTTCAGCACCGTTTTCACCTAATTTGTCTTTAGCTTGAATAATTAATTCTTTATCGACTAGCATATATGACCTCCTGCGGTAGTAAATAATAGACAGAAATTTTTATTTTCTGTCTATTATTTTTGTGATATTATTCAATACCTTCGCCAATTAAGGGCTAGCAGAAGGCTGAAATACTGGGTGAGTTGAATTATTTTTTTCAAACGAACGCGATTTACGTTCTAATTTCTCACCTTCATATTCTGTACAAATTCCAAGTCGTCTTAATCCAATCTTGACGTACTCTTCCTCTATTTCAATTCCAATTGACTTTCGGTCGTACATTTTTGCCACATATGAAGTGGTAAATGTTCCTGAAAATGGGTCTAATACAGTATCTCCTTTGTTTGAACTGGCAAGAATAATTCTTTCTAATAACGTTATTGGTTTTTGAGTTGGATGTTCTTCATACTCATCCATTCTGTATCGAACACGAGGAATTTCCCAAACATTACCGGGAATTTTTTTTGTATTATATAAAGTTGGAACAGGTTTTCTGTAATCTACCAACTTACGTTTTGAGCCTGTTTTTGCTTCAACCAAAATATCTTCAGCATTAAATGTGTAATTATTTTTTCTTTTGACACAAAATAAAATAGGCTCATACAAAGAACCAAAAAAGTTTTTTGCTTGCACACCAGAGGAGTCGTAGTACCACACAATTCTTGATAGGATGTTGGTTGTATTTCGCAGATATATATCAAGAAAAGGCATGTTTTGTGTAGCCGCCATTACATAAAAACTTCCGTTAGTTTTTAACTTACGCAAACAAATGTCAATCCAACGGTAACACCAGTTTAGATATTCTTCATCGGATTTCCATTTATCTTTATTACCATTAAAATCTTTCCCAATATTGTAAGGAGGGTCTGCAAAGATTAAATCTATTGATTCATTTTGAACATGGTCATTAAGGGCTTCTAATGAATCCCCCCAAATTACCGTGTGGCCATCTTTATCAAATGATTGTATATATTTGGCATGATTCATAATTATAAAAGCCTCATATTGTGATTACATTTTTTGATTATTACACTTATACCATAGCTTTCA
>CAZXTL010000041.1:0-12089 GCA_964643725.1 uncultured Candidatus Marinamargulisbacteria bacterium | reverse complement strand
GGGTGGTTATAGCATTAACTATAGCGCCACAGATAATGCAGGCAATACAGTTCACCGTTCACTGTTCAGTAGTTCATTGGTTGTAGATGTAAGTAGTCCAACAGTGAACTTAGAGATACTAGACTTAGATACAGCTAGCAACTTATATACTAACAGTACAAACGTAAGACTAAGCATTAATGTAGAAGAATCAAATATTTATGGTTATTTAGTAACAGAGAATCTAGGTTTTGAGTATTCAACTTATCCCTTATCCCCTATCCCCTATCCCCAACCAATAACTTACAACTTTGCTACTTCAGAAGCAGAAAGAAAGACACTTAAGTTATTGGTTATCGATAAGTCAGGGAACATAAGTAGTGCAAGTTATGTAATAACGTTAGATACACAAGTTCCAACAGCGACTATCGAGTTACCAGTGCCTGCGAGCTATATAAATATCGGGGAACATAAGATAACGCTAAATGTTGGTGGGATAGTCAGCGGACTAACAACAACGCCTAGTTTATTGTTTGTGCCAAACAATAAAGCATCCATTCCACTCACTCTTCACTCTTCACTTTTCACTGGAATTTATACCAGTACACTGGATATAAATTCCTTCACAGGAGACGGAGCTGGATACTTCTTATTCAGCGCAACAGATAACGCAAGTAACCTAGCAACTAGTGTAGTCGTTTCACCGGTTCATGTAAGTACAGATATAAAACTGCCTACTTTTCGAATTTTTGATTTAGATACTAATAGTGAAGAGTTTACGAATGATCAAACAATAGGGATTACGATTTCAAATGATGAGCAAGCACTTTCTTGGATTGTGGTGGAGAATAATGGTGTAAAGCCTTTGTCTAATAGTGGTCTTTGGTTGGTGCAGAAACCTAATTTATATACTTTTAAGAATGTTATGGATGGCAATAAAAAGCTATATGTTTGGATTAGGAATGCCAATGGAGTTGTAAGTTCAGGGAATATGATTCCATCTTCTCAAATATGCTTAGATACAATAGCTCCTTATTTCTCTAGTTGGGAAATAACAAAAGATATTTTAGTTTCTTCAGATATTTCTGATCATGGAGAACAGAGCGGATTCTTAAGGGTAGGCACATATAATATTACGTTTAATATTAGTGAAGAAGTTATTCTTACTCCGGAGATAGAGCTTCGTTTTAATTCATTGGTTCACTCTTTTAATAGTTCATTAGAAAGGATTAATGATTCTACATTTACGTCTGAACTTATTGTTACTGTTGGCATGACAAATGGTAAGTTCGAATTAATTTGTAATATAACTGATAACGCATTGCACACAGGCAATACAGTGGTTGATCAATATAGATATTTTTGGATAGATACAACTATCAATTTCCCGACAAATTTGTTCTTATATGATATTGATAATCCAGAACAGACCTCTGAGTGTAATGACAATGTTGTCGGAATGCGATATAGCGTTAACCCTGATCATTATAGGTGGATATGGGGAGAAGCAGCGACCAAATTTGCCACCCCAGACATAGATAGTGCCTTGTGGCAGGATTATTTCCCTTCGCAATATCCTTTCCAAGACCTAGCTGAAGGGATAAAAACCATGTATTTATGGGTTAAAGATAGGGCTGGAAATATTAGTGAAAGACAGTCAGTCTCTATATCTTATTTAGCCATTGAATATCAGCAAGATGATTATGTTATGGTTGATTTAAAAAACAATTATTTGTTAGCAGGCGAACACACTGTAACTCTTTCAATAAATGAGATTGGTGTTGTTACTCCAACTTTTTGGCTAAACGTCAACACTCTTAATGTTAGCTTGCCGTTACATCTTTTTAATTTAACAACAAGTAATGGGTTCTCTTATTATAGCGCTACTATTAATGTTCCAGTTGATGGGAGCTATGATGGAGGTGGTTTTTTTGAAATTAAAGTAACAAAGAACAATGGAGTTATTTATAACTATGTAGGACTAGCGTATATCAACATTAAAGGTGACAATGTTGTATTTTTTGATACTAAGATAATTTCTCCAAACGGATTCTCGATAATGGATAAAGATAGTAACTCTAGAGAATATACTGATGATTTTGTTGTGAACGTTATGATGGTTGAGAATAGTGATCATTATGAGTGGATTATAGGGGAAGAATATTCTGCTCAACCTTCGGCAAATAATCAGCGTTGGACAAGGGTACGTCCAAGTCAATATATGTTCAAAAACAATCTTGTTGAATTAAAGAGAGTGTATTTGTGGGCAAAGGATAGAGCAGGTAATATCTCACAAAGAGCAGTTGCGGCAATAAATTATAATCCTTCTAACCAGAGTTTATCAGCTTATGCAAGTGTTTATTTGCCAAATACTTTAGTTAGGGAATGTGTTTTGCCAATTACAATAGACATAAGGGATACAGCTATAGATACGCCAAATGTTTGGGTGTACATTAGCAAGATTAACCAGAGGATAACCTTAGATATTTACGCAAAAGTTACAAATAATGTTGACGCGATGTATTATTTAGCAACCTTAGATATTTTAGGAAATGAAGCTTATGATGGGGCTGCTCATTTTGAAATTTTCGTTACTAATAGCGGAAGACAAGGCATAGATCTTACTGGAGAAAATTATACGTATATTGGTAGAGACAAGGCTTTTGTAATTGATACCTCTATAAATATACCAGAATTTGTGGTGTATGATTTCGAAAGTAAACGAACTGATTTTACAAATGAGCTAATTCCTAATGTATTAGTGACGAATGATCCAGACGTAGTTGGTTGGCTTATTAGCGAATTAGCTTTTAACATCCCTTCATTAAATGATGTTGCATGGTCGTCTGTAGCTCCAAGTCCTTATCATTTTAGAAATGTGTTTGAAGGAGTAAAAAAAGTTTATTTGTGGGTCAAAGATGGGGCTGGAAACATAAACCAAAGTGTAGTTTCTCATGAAATAGTATATGACATAACTGATCCTCAACTTTTATTATTTGGACGATGGGATAAAGAAGTTAATAATATATATTTTGTGACTTTAAACGTAAGTGAGTCTATAGATATAACTCCAAATCTAACATATATCATAAATGAAGGAGAGTTTTCTGGTTTAGCTAATTTGTTTCCGTTAAGCGAAACCTCAAGAGATGTTTGGTTGGCAACTATAAATGTAATAAATGTTGCAAATTCAGTGTGGAAGGCTGAGTTTGCTGTTGTTGTTACAGACAATGCTTGGAATGTTCAGCGTAATTTTCTGAGTCTTCAAGGGACAGGATTTGTTGGAGATACAACAGCTAATTTTATTACAATAGATGTTCCTCTTGAATATTATAGAGAAGGAAGTTGTCGGGTAACAATTAATTTTAATACTCAAGTTCCATTTAATGTCACTCCTGAAATTATTCTTCATCATGTTGGATATAGCGGAAATCAGCAGTTTACCTGGCTGTCTGTAGATTATAAAGAATTGATAAGTCCATTTGGGGTTAGATACGTTGCCACAATGAACGTATTGCCTGGGGGGATACAGGATGGATTGGTATATTTCCATGTCAAAGTCACCAGAGATTCTGGTGTTGTTGTGGCTATTACTTCTGATGCCTTAAGTGAAACTTGGATAGAAGGAAGGAATAGAGTTACATTTGATACGGGTATTTTTGTTTTAAGTGTAGATGTTTTTGATAAGAGTAGTGGGTTTTATGATTATTTAAATGATCAGGTTATGGGTGTAAGTATAAATGCTGAAAATGGTATTATTAAATGGTTGATTAGTGAAACTCAAGCAACAACACCTTCTGTAGAGGATAGGAATTGGAGTGATATTAAACCTTTTGAATATAGACTAAATTATTTAAGGGAAGAAGTTAAAGTAATATATTTGTGGGTAAAGGATATTGCTGGAAATGTTGCTTTAACAACAACGCATATAACTTATGATGTTACTAATCCAGTACTGAGCACTCAGCTGGTTAAAAGAATAGCATTAACGGGTACAGAAAATGTAAATGCCATAGGAGGAAGTTTTTATTTAAGAGAAGGAACATATAATATTACTTTTAATTTTTCAGAGTCATTGTTGGTAACTCCTGAAATATGTGTTGTCGATGAACTTTTACAGTTTCCTGTAAGTTTTTCTCTTCTAAGAGTAAGTGCTTCGACATTTATAGGTGAGTATGTCATAACCAGTGGTACAAGTGAGGGAACTCATCATATACAGTATAATGCCACGGATAATGCAGTTAATCGATTAAGCAATCAGTCCTTTGCAGTTTCCAACATTTTTATTGATAGGACAAATCCAGTTGTGACTCTGGAGTTGATGGATTTAGATTCTGGAAGTAAGGTTTATTCAAATAGCAGAAATGTTAGAGTAATAATTAGTGTTAATGAGTTTGTTGGATATATCGCCACAGAGGACATGCTCTATAATGCGTCTACTTCGCACGACTGGTCTTCTACTATTGACGTCTATCAAATAACGCAAAATATAGGGCTTAATAAACTCGGCTTGTGGGTCAAGGATAGAGCTGGAAATATTTCTTTTGCAAGTGCTAGTATTTTATTGGATACGGCTATCCCTGGAGTTATTATGGATATTTCTGCTAATCCTTTGGCTCTACCTGAAGGCAATTTCAGGCTTTCTTTCAATGTTGTAAATGTTGCGAGTGGAATTGCTTCAACTCCAAATATTTTCTTTGTACCATTTAATCGTATTCCAATAATGCTAACGTTGAATCAGTCAGTGATTCCTAATATTTATGTTAGCACCTTATCTATATCAACTTATACAGGTGACGGGCCTGGGTACTTTGTTTTTATGGTGACAGACAATGCTGGAAATAGCATATATATAAATAATCCATATTTTTCTGAACTTTTTAAAATTAACGGGAGCGGTGGCATGTTGACTTCTAATGTTCTAGAAGTAAGTACTAATGTGTTATTGTCTGTAATAGTTGCGTTTGACATAGATACCCTAAGTAGTCGGTATTCTAATGACCAAGTTGTTGGATTAAGGATAAGTAACGATTATCAAGCAACTGCTTGGTTAATAAAGGAATATGACTCTCAGCCTTTGTCTAATGATATCCTTTGGAAATATGATAGACCAGTAGAACATGTTTTTTGGAATAACAAGAATGAGGTTAAAACATTATATTTGTGGACGAAGGATCAGACGTCAAAGGTTTCACCGCAGTCGGTAATGACTAGAATTACCTATGACACAATAGATCCTTGGATAGAAAGCATAATGGTTGGTAATCAAGGGCATATGAATATAGGAACTTTTAATATAACAATTAATTTAAGCGAGATATTTGACGCGGAAAATGCTCCGACTCCTTCGTTCTGGATGACCATTAACGGGGTAAGGAGAGATCTGGTTTACAATGTAGCTGGGGCTTATTCTTTTATTACATCAAGTATAGTCGTTACCTCTGGGATGGCTGGGACAGGTATGTTTTATGCGAAAATATCAGATAATGCCAATAATTGTGGCACCATAATAAGTTTTGGAGCTGTTATGGTTTTTGACTTTACTTCCTCTAATATAGATTATTTGTTTATCCAAGATATGGATACAGGGGGCATGCTTTATACTAATGAAAGAGAGATTAAGTTGTTTTATAAAGTTACTGAGCCGCCGCCTGGTGAGGTGTATAGGTGGTATGTTACAGAGAATACAGGAGTAGTTATAGATAATTATTTCCAGGATTGGTTTGCAGAAGCGCCCGTAACATATCGAATGTCAGAGGTTCAAGGAACAAAAAATATAGTCTTATGGGTTATGGATAAGGCATATAATACTAAATTTATGGCAGGAACTATTATTTACGATTCAACTGTTTCTCCAAATATTCCAGGTGTAACAGTAGATATCAGTATGCATCCTATGGCAATAGTTACAGGCACTGTGTTTGTAACTTTAAATATAGACAATATAGAGAGTGGGATTTTTGCTACTCCTTCTTTTTACGTTTTAATGGATGTCGGACAGAGTCAGATTCCAATAGCTATTAGCGGCTTAACTCGAAATGGTATGATTTATAAGTATTATGGTTCGTTTGTAGTAAATACTAATTCCGGAGATGGTCCGGCTAGATTTGTAATGCAGGCGAGAACTAGAGCATTCGAAGACTTTTCGGCGATATCGTCAATTAGATTTGATTCGAATGATTTTCAGAACAGATTGATTATTAACACTATAGTCAAAATTCCTACAATTAATGTCTATGATTTAGATTTAAGTGCGCAAAGAAATAATACCTACGATGCTAGCGACGTGTGGACAAATGATCAGACTATTGGTGTTTCCATTGGAAACGATGAACAGGCAGTTGCTTGGTTGCTTAATGAAGACCAAAGTGCTTCTCCAGGGGTTTCTAGTAGCTTTTGGGTTTCAGAAAGACCGGTAAAATATACTTTTAAGAATTATATTAATGAGCAAAAAACTTTATATTTATGGACAAAGAATTTCAATAATCAGATATCCTCAATGCGCGCTGTTATAACTATAAATTATGATGATACACAGCCTTACGTTGCTTCAATTGAAATGCCGAATAATGGTTACTTTACTGGTGGTGCTGTTGTTGTCACAATTAACCTAAGTGAGTCAGTTCAAACAACTCCTAATTTTATGACATTTATTGGTGGTTCTGATGTAACTTTTAATCTTGTTAAGATAAATAATGTTACTTATTTGGTGACGTGGTCAATATCTCAAAGCATACAGGAAGGCACTTATCAATGGACTGTAGACTTGGTTGATAGGGCAGGTAATTCAGGTGCAGCAATAGTAGCTGGAAGATTGTTCTATTTGGATAGGAGTATCTTGCCCCCAACCTTTTTTACTTTGAAAGATAAGGATACTACCTATATACATAAGACAAATGACTTGGTGGTCGACGTAGACATGGCTAGTGATCCTGACCATGTGGCTTGGATGATGGGTGAGGAATTTGGTGAAGAAAACATAGGTAGTCCAAATAGAAACTCTGCAGGTTGGAGATATGTTAAGCCTGTTGAGTATTATTTTAATAATTTTCAATCTGGTCATAAGAAGGTTTATTTGTGGGTTATGGATAGGGTAGGGCATATAATTACGCATAGCACATTAGCTTCAATTGAATATGTGCCTGGAGAAAGAGAGGGAGTAAATTATGTTATTGTACAGACTTCAGGAGGAAATAGTTTTTTCCCTGGAGATTACATGTTAACCTTTAATATTTTTGAGGTAAACCCAAATACTCCTGATATTAGTTTTATTTGGCCAGATGGAAGAGAGCAAATTCTTTCTTTGAATTTTGTTTCAACTGATAATATTTATGGCACTTACTATTCTTCTTCTATTAGTGTGAGTAGAGACGAGAGTCTTATAGGAGATGCTTATTTTAGTATAAGTGTGAACAGAAGCGATGATGGAACTCCTTTTAGAGTTTATTCAATAGATGATGCAAGAGAGATGTTGGCTGGAGATTCTGTTGTGCATGTATATGTTCCATCTATAAAACTTGTAACTTTTAACAGGTTGGTGGATAGCGTTATGATGGGTGAGGCCGGTGCGAGAATTATGAGTTTTCAGCTTCAAGATAATACTAGTTTTTTAGGCATGGAAACTATTAGAATAACTGTTACTGGACAGATATATGATTCTGACACAGCAGGTGTTTACTTAGTAAAAAGAAACAATGATGTGATAGATTCTAGAACAGTTTTGACAAATACTGGTTTTTTAACTAAGAATACAACTTTATTAAGTTTTTTTAACAATCCAGAGATTCCTGGCGGTGGTGCAACTATTTATGAGCTTGTTATGAATGTTAGTTCTCATGCAATTAGCAGTAATTTTTTTAGTGTTATTATTTCTACTTCTGACTTATTGGTAGATGGTAATCTTGAGGTGGATTCTGAGAAATTTCCAATTAATTCTGGGCCAATTTATATTGCTCGTAGAAAGAGTGATATTTTGTTAGGCAGGAATCCTGTTCCAACGATAAACGTGAGAATGGGAGAGTCTGATATTGTTCTTTATGATTTATCAATTCAAGCACTTCAAGGAAATGGTTCTTTTTCTGGATTCATATTAAATAAATCCTCGAATATTACAGATAATATTTTTTCTAATATTAGGCTTTATAAGAAAAGGAGTATGGGTGGAGAGTATCAGTTTATCCATGACGAATTATTAGCATATGATAAAAAGAAAATAAACGCTCATGATAACAAAATATATATAGAGAACTCAAGGATCTATGTGAATTTTTCACCGTTTCAGATCATCGAAGATACGCAACAGCAATTATATATTGTAGCTGATATTGGATATACTTCTCAAGCGGTACAAGCGTTTAATTTAAGTTTTTCTAGTACGAGTTCTTTTTTGGTTGGCAATGATAGCTCCATGTTGCCAGTGGTCTCCAGTAATCATTTGGTTAGCTTTAACCTTTTATCTTACATCCCGAGAGTTTCTGTACGTCCTATGTTTATGCTAGACGATGCCCTTTTTGAACAAACAACATCCAATAAGGTATTAGATATGTATTTAAGAACAGACTATGAGCTGACAACTGTTTCAGCTATTATTATAACGGTTGATTATTCAGGAGTTTCTGTCGATAGATTGACAGCTGTTTTGACTCTTGGAAATGAAGAATTGTATAGTGGGGCTATATCTTCCGGTAGGCATACGCTTGGATTGGCTCGAGGTGTTGCTTTAAATGAGGCTGGGCTGACTCTTTCCTTGTTTGTTGACGTTGGAGCTTATTCTCCGTCGACTGTTAAATTAACGCTTTCGGATGGATGCGTGATTGCTAGTCCTTCGATATCTTTGTCTTATACGTACAATACGACTACAATTAACATTAAGAGCTCAGCGCATCCTCGTAAACCGAAAGCTCGTATGGCCAATTACTTCAATACAGTTGTTAGTTTCAATTTATTAGCATCTGTAGATGTGAGAGATGCTTCCAGTAATGTGAAACTAAGATTAGTTAATGCAGCAAGTAACGAAGTTGTTTTGACTTGGACGGTAATGATAGATGTTGTCGTTTCTTCAGGGTCTTCGCTTCTTAGCTTGCCTGATAAGGTTGCAAGGTTTTTAACGGTATATAATATTCCCTTAGAGCAAGCTGAGGCATACAATGTGGAGCTTAAACTTATAAATAGTTCCAATCTGGAAAGCGATGTTTTTGTAAAGGTTGTTACTGCAGACCTTACTAGGCCTGTTTTTGCTTCTCAAGAACTTTCTGTATCACAATTGCCGAATCAGTTTGTTCATTCGGTTCTTTGGGGTGTAGTTAACGAAGATGTTTCTGCGGTAACTCGTGTTGAAGTTTGGTCAAGAAAAGGAGAGGATCCAAGGTGGTTAATAGTTAATGTTGCAACCCCAAATGCTTCAGGTGTTATTAATGCAGGGGCGGATATAGGTGGGCTTCACCCTTATACTTCTTATTATTACAAGGCTTATGCTTATAACTCAGCTGGTTTAATATCAGATGCTTTGTTAAAGCAAGGGAGTATTCAAACTAGTTTACCTCCAGGAATGCTTACTAAGCTATCTAATTATCCAAATCCATTTAATTCCAACATCAAAGACACCACCATCACGTATTTTCTAAATAGAGACATGGATTTAACTATTAAGGTCTATAACATTTTTGGCAAGAAGGTTTATGAAAGGTATTGTTTTGCTGGGCAGAATGGTGGCAAAGAGGGTAATAATGAATTGATTTGGGATGGAACAGACCAGTCTGGGCACAAGTTGCCAATGGGTAGTTATCCTATGATAATTTATGATGGTTCAGCGAAAACAATCCTTGACCAATGGGTCATAGGAGTTATCCATTAATCGATTCACTTATTATCATATGTATAATTTATGGTATGAGGCTTCTTTGTGGCCACTTTAAAGGCCTTGCTGTGCTTTTTTGATTGAAACCCCTTTTTTGTTGTCCCGTCGGTCAAAATGCAAAAAATGCCCAAATAAACGTGCTTTTTGCGATAACGATAAGAGGGCTTGAATTGTTAGAGAGTTCTTGTTGTAATCCTTGTCTCTGTTAGGTTTGAGTCTTTTAATAGTAGTTCATGTTTTAATGCTTTGGTGTATAATTTCCAATGGTGACTTTTCTTATTCTTTATCCAGCAGTTTTAAGCTGGTCTTTGATGTAGAAAAAAATTAAGGCGGGGGCTTTTGTTTTGAATAAAATACAACTAACGGCATTTCTATGCCTTGGTTACTATTGTCTTTATTTCTTTGAAATTACTATTATTCATAGCATTAGTTTTGCAGTGCTTATTTCCCTTATAACAGCTCTATTTATTGCTTCTTTTAATGCAGAAAACATTCATATTTCTGCAAGGAGTATTTCCTAATTATGTCTTTATTTAAGCGCCTTGTATTGGTTTGTATGTTCGTAGCAACAGTTGGTTTCCCCGCCATCCAGATAGGTTCTACTCCATACTCTACAATTCAAGATGCTTTAAATGCTGCTGTTTCAGGAGATAGTATACTCTTGGATGATGCATCATATAATGGTTTCGGTAATTATAACTTGAACTGGCCAAATGTAGAAAATGTCACTTTGCAAAGCATTTATTCTGGTAGCACTTTCATTGATGCTCAAGGCGCAGGTATTCATATATATGCTTCATATGCAGTTACGATGAAGTTAATTAACATAACTTTCACGAACGGGTTAAGTGGAGGCAGTGGAGGTAGCATTTATATTTCTGTTAGTGATGATGCTTTTTTGTTGGAGGCGACAAATGTGAATTTTTTGAACAACCAAGCAATATATGGTGGTGCAATAGGGCAGAATACAGGTAGTTATAGCAAAGTTAATTTAGCTAGTTGCGTTCTAGAAGGAAATAGTTCTTCTCAAGGTGGTGCGTTTTTCTATGGAACAAATACATTAAGTGGCTGTAATGTCGATGGAAATAGTGCAAGTTCTGATGGCGGCGGTTTTTATTATGGTGTAAATATTATTAATAGTAGTTATGTTTATAATAACCTTTCCGCAATGAGTGGTGGAGGGTTTTTTAGTGGCACTAATTCTTTGTCTGCAAGTAGTGTTTATGGCAACAGTGCTAATGATGGTGGTGGTTTCTGGAGTGGCGCGAACACTTTAACCATGAGCAATGTCTACAGTAACACTGCTAGCTTTGGTGGTGCATTTAATGGTGGAACGAATACTTTGGTGAGCAGTAAGGTATATTTAAACACGGCTGGAAACGGTGGTGGATTTTATAAAGGAACAAATACACTTATAAACGGGCTTATTTATAGTAATAGCGCTACTACTGCTGGTGGTTTTTATGAGGGAGATAATAACCTTATAAATTGTACGCTAGTATCCAACAACGGTGCAATTTATTATGATGATGTTTTTGAAAGTGGTCCAGTTAGTGGCAACTTACTTGCATATAACACAATATTCGTAGGAGATTTTAATGAAGGAACAGATTCTTATTTCAATACTGCCACAGTAAATAGCTGTATTTTTACAGACACCTCGCTACCTTCAGTTATGAATAGTTCTAATATGATTCCTGACTTTACAACAAGTCACTTTGTTGATTATGAAGATGGGGACTATCGTATAAATGTTAATAGTGTGCCTCATAATGGTGGTTCTCTTGCTTTATGGAATGCAAACTCTAATAATATTGAAACTGATTTATTGGAAAATACTAGAGTTTTTGATGTTACTATTGATGTTGGTGCTTATGAGGTGCAAAGCGAGAAAGATGCCACTGCTCCTGGAATAGGTGGAACATCAAATAATGTTACATGGACGAACGATACTACTCCTGGTTCATTAAGTTGGAGTCATGCTTCTGATGATGGAGGAAGCAATCTTTCTGAAAATGGATATGAAGTATATTGGGGCACAAATAATTCATCAGTTGCTGCAACTGCAACAGGACAGCCAAATAGTTACAATCCAGGAACATTGAGTGGAACTAATACATATTACTTAAGAGCTAGAGCATTAGATAACGCTTGGAACTTTGGTGACTGGTGGACAGTAATGAGCTATGAATATGACGAAACAACACCAAGTATAGTGAGCAACTTAGATAGTAGTACACATGTTGTGGATGTA
>CAZXTL010000040.1:0-12569 GCA_964643725.1 uncultured Candidatus Marinamargulisbacteria bacterium | reverse complement strand
TTAACTCTACACTCTGCTCAACATTTAAATGAGTTGAATGTGGAACATATCGAAGCGCATTAATAATCATATTCTTTTTATTCTTTATTAAAGAAAGTGTTTGCTCGGGGACTTCTTTTACGTCTGTAATATAGACTGAATCCTTAAACAGAAAGCCAAAAATCTTCATAATCCCATGGTGCACTATAACTGGCTCAAACCGAATCCCTTTAATGTAAAAAACCTGTCCTTCAATTAGTTCCTTTATCTCAACTGCTGGCACTCCGCCACCTATCTGATCTGCTTCTCCGAATATGTAAGGGAATGGTCTTTTTAAACATTCAACGAGTTCATTAAATACATAAATATCTATCTTATTACCTCGGCGTATCTCTTTGCCATTCTTAAGTGCCAACGGCCTTAAATCATCTATGCCTGCAATATGATCCCAATGTGTATGCGTAATTAAAACAGCATCGACTCTTTTGATGCCATGGACTAATGCTTGCTCTCTGAAATCAGGTCCACAATCTATAAGGATACTAATTGATTGATCTTCGTTATGAATCCATGCCGAGGTTCTGAGCCTTTTATTCTTTGGGTCTTTGCTTGTGCATACCGGACAACTGCAACTAATCAGGGGGACTCCATCAGAAGTACCTGTTCCTAAAAATGTAAGCTTTAGTGACATATAAAATATTTTCTTACAGAAATTAATTAATCACAATCAGTTATTTAGAAAGATATCGTGAACCATCTTCGCGAAAAAGATACACTTTGCTATAACTTCCGGGGTTTACTGCTTCAACTTGGATACTTGTTGCGCGATTATTCTTGTCGAATTCTAAGACTGAACCGGTTGGATAGGTTACTCCTTTATATGAAAATGGTTTTGTTATTGTGTACCTTTTACTATTATATAGTTTCATTAATTGTATTTTAACCCCATTGAGTTCAACATCTTTTAGAAATAATGGATACTCCTTACCTTCATGTTTAAAAACGAAATCATCAACCTCTGCTTCTATACACTTCCCTTTTTCATCAAAGGTTAGTTCGCTAAGCTCTGGGAATGCAGTACCCTCAACAGTTTCTTCTCTAGCGATCATTCCTACATTAACCTGTCCTGATTTATGAAAGGAAACATGAGCTGACTTCCTAAAAAGATAATCTCCTATCTGCGTATCTGCTGCCAACTCAACATATTCCAATGAACCATCTTCCCTATAACCCAATAAGGTATTCTCAATAAAAACTGAACCATTAATGCTTTTAGATTGAGCAAGCTTGCCACTTTCTAAGCTACCGTTAGAATGAAAAGAAACTACCGATTTTGCCTGTAAAATAATCCCTTGAATTTCAGCATTATCCCTTAACACCCCTGAGGAAATTCCGTTATCCTTATTAAAAAATAAGAAACTTCTCTCTTGAAATATAATTTTCTTATCTGCTACCGGCTCACTAATCATTGCAGAGATTAGCCTACCTTCATAAAACAACAAATATGATTTACTAGGAATTATTATGTCATTGCCAATTTGTTGGTCTTTAGTACAAGAAACCACGATAAATTTGTCTTTTGGTAAAATAACCTTAGAACTCTTGTTAAGCCGAACTCCAGCTACTTCATAGTCTTTGGTTAGTTCAAATACCTTTATGCCTTCTTCTCGGCAACGAAGATAACTATCAAACACGCAACGATCGTTAGTTGTTCCAGTATCATATAAGAAATTGTTTATAGAAAATGCGACCATCTTTTTTCTCATATTAATATTTCGAAGGGAAATTGCTTTTATTGCAATTATTTAAGCGTGAGGTCTTTTAGTCCTAGATTTTTTGAATCTAAATAATTCTGAAGTTCATTAACTAGCCTTTGAGAAATATCAGGCTCTACAAAATTCATCATACCTACAGAAACAGCATCTGCTCCTACCATCAGGAACTTAACTACATCTTCTACTGTTGCGATTCCGCCCATACCCATTATTGGTAGCTTAACAACTTTTGCCACATCATAAACTGCTTTTAAGGCTATCGGTCTAATCGCAGGTCCACTAAGTCCTGCATAACCTCTACTAAAGAATAGTTTGCGATTCTCAATATCAACCTCTAGCCCAGTAACAGTATTTATTAAAGAAAGAATATCTGCTCCCTCTCCTTCGCAGGTCTGAGCTAAGTTAACAATATCATTCACGTTAACCGCAAGCTTAACAATTAGTGGCTTATCCGTCTTTGACCTAACCTTCATTAGTAACACTTTTAGCTGAGACATATCCTGACAAAACGCTAACCCACCAGCATCTACATTTGGACAAGAAATATTAAGTTCAATGGCGTCTACTCTCTTCTGACTATTTAAAGTTTCTGCGAGCTCAACGTTTTCTTCTGTAGAATGCCCAGCAATATTCGCAATAACTTTGACCTTCTTTAAATGGGCAAGCGCTGGTAACTTCTCATCAACAAATTCCTTTATGCCACAATTCGCAAGACCGATAGAATTCATCATTCCTGAGGGTGTCTCCGCAACTCTAGGAGTAGGATTACCGGCTCTTGGCTCTTTGGTAATACTCTTAAGTGTTATTGCTCCTAATGAATCTAAATCCAAAAAGTCACTAAAATCAGTGCCATAACCGAAACAACCAGAGGCTGTTGTAATCGGATTCTGTAATATTAATTTCCCAAGATTAACTTCTAAACTTTTCAACTCTTCAACCTCTTTTCCCCTATTTTCATACCCTACTTATTTAGTCATTCCCGCGCAGGCGGGAATCTACTCCCAATACTAATGCTGGATCCCCGCATACGCGAGGATGACAATTTTATTTTATCCCCATATTTCCTCTGCCTTAAATACAGGTCCTTCGTTACAAACCTTCTTTAACCCGTTAACAGTTTCCACAACACAACCCACGCAAGCACCAAACCCACAAGCCATTCTAGCTTCCAAAGAAACTTCTGTATAAATACCATGTGCCTTAGCCTTTAGATATGATTTCTTCATCAATTGATCAGGTCCACAAACATATAGAACGTCTATTTTGTTTTTTTCCAAAACCTCATCCAAATTATCACAAGCAAAACAACCTTCCTCTTCATCAACATGTACCACTAACTTTGAAACCTTTATATCCACAAGTTCTTTACGAGTTTTAACAGCATATAAAGTCGTTACTTCATTGTCTTTACTAAGCTTCTTCTCTAAAAAAAATAAAGGAGCAATTCCCATGCCTCCACCTAAAACAAGTATCCTCTTGTCTTTAAATGAAGTGAACGAATTACCCAAAGGACCAAGCAAATCAAGGCTATCTCCGGCTACTAAATTACTCATTACATCTGTTCCTTTGCCACGAACACGATACAAGATTTCTAACTCATTACCATGCACATTATGAACACCAAATGGTCTTTTTAGTAAAAACTGAGAATTGCTTCCGACTGAAATATTTATAAAGTTGCCTGGCAAACACTGTTTTGCAATATTTACTGTCTTAATACGACATTTAAAAATACCATCTACTACTTGTGAATTAGCTATTATTAGAGATTTTTCTAATAATTTAGTCATCCAAATACTTTCCTAAAATATCTATTGTAGAATTCAAAAAAGGAAGATCAAACTTCAAAGAACTTTCGTTAAGCTTATACACGAACAAAGCCTTCTTAGATACTTTCATCACTATTGACTGGCAACTACCCATCTCTCTAAAAAGAAGTGAACCATTTCCAATCTTAATCAAGGACACTTTCTTAGAATCAATAAAAACATTCTTATCAATTGGCTTGATAAAAGACACTTTTTTATACTTTAAAGGAACATAATACTTGTCTTGGAGAACGTACATAACGGCTGAACTAGCATTTAATATCTCCTGAAAATAGTTAAAAACTTTTTCTTGTACATCATCATTGCTGAGTTCCACCATATCTCTTAATAACTCAAATAGACCTTTATATAAAGCGATATCTTGATCCTTATTCTGAAGACTAATGCCCTCAAAAGTATTTCTAATATTTTCTTCCATAAATGCCTGAAATTTCTTTATATTGTTATTACCTAACTGCTTTTTAGTTAAAGAAAAAACAACAAATCCTATTAACCCATGAACCTTATCTCTAACAGGATAGAAATTCTCTAACCCAAGCATTTCCCAATAAGTTATCTCCTGCCTAATAAACTGGCTTCCTTCTTTGTGAAAGAAAACACTCTCTTTGCAAGAATTTAAAACTTCTCTTTGCTCAATATTCCCATCCGCTGCTTTTAAAAGGCTATAAATAATACAATCTTTGTTAATCCTAAAGGAATTCGCAACATCGTCATCCACCTCGTTTATTCTAATCAGCTCAAAAGACTCTCCCTTTTTAAGAAAGATTAAATAGGAATCAACTGTGTTTTTACGAAATAATGAAGTGGTGCTTATATCGCTGTCTTTTAAGAAGACTTTTTCATCTTGGCTAGATATTTGTTTGTTTATCATGTCGCTCTTTAACATTATTTATATTCTAACATGTTTTTAAATAAGAAATAAATTAACTCAACCATTTAAGTTTTGAACTTTTTACTGGTTTCTTGTTGTGTTTCTTTTTTGTGCTATTAAGAACAAATATCCTGTCCATCAGCTCATCTGCTCTTTCAATTCCAATAACCTCTAATTTCTTTATAAAGGGGTCATTGATAGAACGGATTTCTTCCAAATTCTGCTTAGGAACAAATACAGTTTTTATAGAATTTTGTTCTGCTGCCATTAACTTTTCTCTTAGTCCACCAACAGGCAGAATCTTGCCATGCAAAGATATCTCTCCAGTCATTGCTATATTATTATTTATACTCTCACCTTTTAGTGCAGAAATAAGTGCAACAGCAATAGTTACCCCAGCCGAAGGTCCATCCTTAGGTACAGCATTTTCAGGCACATGGATATGAATATCAAACTCTTTATAAAACGTTCTTTTTATCCCCAACTGCTCTGAAACAAACCTAACATAACTTATGGCTGCCTGCGCTGACTCTTGCATCACTTCGCCCATCTTACCTGTAAGCTTAAGCTCACCTGTTCCTTTAAATACAGAAACCTCTATAGGCATTACGGCTCCTCCTCGTTCTGTATAGGCTAAGCCAATCGCCGTACCTATCGTTGGTTTATCAGGGATATTACTATGGGCATATTTTGAAAAACCTAAAAATTCGACAACCATCTTTGAAGTAATTTTAGTCTTCTTGTTAGTTGCCAATTTCTCTAAAACCATCTTCCTAATAATAGTTGAAAGCTCTCGTTCTAACTGCCTTAATCCAGACTCGCTTGTATACTTAAGAATAATCTCCTCGATAGCACCTTCTGTTATCTCTATATCATTAACATCCAAGCCATGTGCTTTAACTAACTTTGGCCAAAGATGCTCTTTAACTATATTTTTCTTCTCATCCAAAGAGTAACCGCTTAGCTTGATGACTTCCATTCTGTCCAGTAACGGAGAGGGGATGTCGTGCACATTATTGGCAGTGGCGACAAAAAGCACATTCCCAATATCATAAGGAACTTCTAAATAATAATCGTAAAACTGCTTATTCTGTTCAGGGTCGAGAATCTCTAAAAGCACAGCTGAAGGATTGCTGTTCAGCCTAGTAGAAAGCTTGTCTATTTCATCTAAAAGAATAACAGGATCCTTTGTTCCAGCAGAGTGTAAGGCCTGAACAATCCTTCCTGGCATAGCGCCTACGTAAGTTCGTCGATGTCCTCTAAGCTCTGATTCATCATTCATCCCACCCAACGATATCTTCACAAATTCTTTACCCATAGCTTGGGCAATAGATTTGACGATACTTGTCTTGCCTACTCCGCTTGGTCCTGCTAAACAGAGGATCGAGCCTTGAACATTGCCAGTAAGCTTAACTACTCCTAAGAATTCAATAATTCTCTCTTTAACTTTATCTAGACCATAATGGTTCATATTAAGTAGTCTTCTACATGAGCTTATGTCCAATTCTTCCTTGTTAAAAGTAACAGACCAGGGAACCTCTAACAGCCACTCTAGGTACCCTTTTACAACTCCTGATTCTGCTGACATATTAGACAAATTACGTAGTTTTCCAACCTCTCTTAGGGCTTTCTTCTTAACTTCATCAGGCATAGCGGATGCCTCTACCTTTACTTTATAATCATTTATCTCATCGATATATTCACCATCTCCACCTAATTGCTCTTGAATTGCTTTTATCTTTTCTTTCAAATAAAACTCTTTCTGACTCTTTTCAACTCTTTCCTTAACAGCTACATGCAAATTATCCTCAAGTTCTGTTATCTCTGTTTCGGCCTCTAACAAATCTAGCAAAATTTCTGCTCTAACTTTAAGGTCATCTTCTTCTAAAATATTTTGTTTCTTTTCTACCTGGAACATTAAAAAATGAGCAATAACATAAATCATCTGCTCAAGAGTAGACTCAAGTATCATTTCCTGAATAATCTTTGCTGAAATATTCTTGTGCAAAGCAAGATATTTCCTTAAAGCCTCTGACAATTTATTCTGATAAACTTCCTTTTGTTCTGAAGTAAGGTCGTCCTTAGTCACAAGCAAAATTGGTTTTGTGCTAAAAAATTTACCATTATCTTCTAAATTCTTCCAAGAAACTCGTTGCATGCCATTTGCCAAAACTTTATATGTACTTTTATCTAGTCTTTTAATATTTGTAAGTTCTGCTAGGATTCCTACATTATAAAGATCATCAGCTGAAGGGTTATCATTCATATTAGATTGAAGCACAAAAATAATTTCATTTGTCTTGCTCCCGGAATCTTTGAGAATGCTTAATAACGCATGCAATGAACGATCTCTGCCCACAAAAACAGGAACTATAATATTAGGATATATAACTATATTTTTTAGCGGTATTACTGGGTATTTTTTATGCCACATTTTTCCCTAGCTTCTCTGCTCTGGGGAACTTGCCTAGGATATCTTTCTCGGTGATTTTAATCTTCACTTTTTTATTGCTCTTTTCTGTGTCTGGGATGTCATACATATAGTCCAACATCAATTGCTCAGTTATCGCCCTTAAAGCCCTTGCCCCCATTTTCTTATCAACTGCCAATCTTGCTATCAACCTCAAAGCTTCAACAGTAAAATCTACCTCTACATTATCATATTCCATTAACTTCTTGTACTGTTTGACCAAAGCATTCTTTGGCTCAGTTAAAATCTGTACCATTTGATCTTCTGTCAGCGCTTCCAATGAACAAACAATAGGTAATCTGCCTACTAATTCTGGAATAATCCCGTATTTAATAAGGTCTTCTGTTTCAACGTTCATTTCTTCTTTTTCATCAGAATTATCACCGCTCAAAAACCCAATAACTCCTTTATTCATGCGCTTCTCCATAATCTCTTGTAAGCCATCAAAGGCTCCACCACAAATAAAAAGGATATTCTTGGTATCAACTTGCACGAAATCATCATGAGGGTGCTTTCTTCCTGGGTGCATTGGCACATTAACAATTGTGCCTTCTAATAATTTCAAAAGTGACTGCTGAACTCCCTCACCGGAAACATCTCTTGTAATAGAACGATTCTCACTTAGCCGAGATATCTTATCGATTTCATCAATATAAATAATGCCTCGTTGTGCTTTCTCAATATCATCATCTGCTATTTGCAGTAAACGGAAAATTACTGACTCAACGTCTTCCCCTACATATCCTGATTCAGTTAACGTTGTAGCGTCTGCAATTGTGAATGGAACATCCAATAATCTAGCCAAAACCTGCGCAAAAAGCGTCTTGCCTGAACCAGTAGGTCCAACAACTAGAATATTAGACTTTTGGATTTCTACATCATTTGTTAAAGCTTTAGAAACATGCAATAGTCTTTTGTAGTGATTATAAACTGCAACAGAAATAATCTTCTTGCCTTTATCTTGCCCAATAATGTACTGATCTAAATACTTCTTTATTTCTTGAGGTTTAAGCACTTTTAATTCAAAGTCTTTTCCGACTGCTGCCTGATTAATTATTTCGTAACCTGTTTCTAAACACTTATCACAAATATAATTATCGGTATAACCTTCAAGATCACTTTTGAAAAAATAATCAGCGTCTTGATCAGTTACTCCACAAAAAACACATATTTTTTTATCTTTAGAGGTCATACTTAAACCTTAGAGGTTAAGACCTCGTCAATAAGACCATATGTAACAGCTTCTTGTGCGGACAAAAAGAAATCTCTATCTGTATCTCTTTTAATCACTTCCATAGATTGACCAGTTTGCTCAACTAAAATCTCATTAAGATACAATTTTAATCTTAAAATTTCTTTTGTTTGAATCTCGATATCAGTTGCTTGACCTTGTGCACCACCTAATGGTTGATGGATCATAATCCTTGAACTTGGAAGAGCGTATCTTTTACCTTTTGCTCCAGCAGTTAACAAAATAGCGCCCATACTAGCTGCTTGACCAATACAAATCGTTGAAACCGGAGTCTTTAAGTATCTCATAGTATCAAAGATAGCTAATCCTGCAGTAACTACTCCACCAGGACTATTTATATAAATAAAGGCATCTTTTTCTGGATTCTCTGCTTCTAAAAAAAGCAACTGTGCAACGATTAAATCCGCTGTATCATCGTTAATTTCTCCTCCAATAAAAATTATTCTCTCTTTTAATAAACGAGAATAAATATCAAATGATCGTTCCCCTCTACCAGTTTGCTCAATGACCATAGGCACTAAATTCATACTGTCATCTCCTCTTTATAATTATTTGTTTTTCTTCTTTATCTTGGCATTCTCAAGAATGAAATCAAGAACTTTTCTATTAACAACTGAATCTGAAATGTTTTCTTTAACTGATTCTAATTGTTTACGATAATCATTCTTTAGAGATTCATCTTTCTGATCCTTCAGTGATTCCTCTATCTCTTCTGTAATATCTTTCTCTGTAGCTTCAATACCTTCTGCCTTTGCTATAGCCTCTAATCCAAGCCTTAACATTACTGTATCTCGTGCTTCTTTCTCATATTCCTTACGCAAATCTTCTAAAGACTTCTGCACAATATTAAGATAACTTTCTAGTCCCATATTATACATACGAAGCCCGTTTTCCATTCTCTTAAGTAAATAATCGATCTCTCTTTCAAGCATAACTTGTGGGACATCAACTTTTACATTTTCTATTACCCATTTAGAAACATCTTCTTTTAACTTATCTTCTGAAGAAAGTTCCATATTGGCTCTTAATTTATCTTCTGTCTCTTTCTTGTAATCCGCCAAAGACATGCTCTCTGTTTTATCCGCAATAAACTCATCTGTAATTTTTGGCACTTTTGCAGATTTGACCTTGTTTATCTTTACAGTAAATTCTACTGCTTTATTCGCTATCTCTTTGTTAGGTGAATCTTTCGGAAAAGTAATTGAAAAAACCTTTTCGTCGTTTGCACATAAGCCATAAATTGCTTCATCAAACTTAATTCCAACAACGCTCTTTCCTGCCTTAAATACATCACTTTCTCTTGTCCAAGGTGCATATATTTCTGAACCAATTATGGCCGAAACATTAGCGGTAACTAAATCGCCTTCTTTAATCTTGGCCTGCTCATCTAAATCATATTCAATATGCTTCTCAGCAAGTAACTCAAGTTCTTTTTGGACATCAGCATCAGTTACCTTGCCCATTTCTTTTTCTAGCTTAAGGCCTTTGTATTTAGCTATCTTAGCTTCTGGTTTTACTTCCACAGATAACTTAATCTTAATTGGAAGATTCTCTTCTAATTGAATAATATCAAGATCCTTTGGTTGATCAATAACTTCCAGCTTATGTTCTTGAATAATAGATGGATATCTAAAATTAAGCATCTCAATTAAAGCATCAAAATCTAATCTTTCTTTACCATAATAACTAATAAAAATTCCCTTAGGAGCTTTACCTTTTCTAAACCCTGGTATCTTAAGGTTCTTAACTTCTTTTTTATATTTAATATCAATAAAACTTGCTAATTCTGAAAAATTTTCTTCTAACTCAAGCGTAACTAAACTACCTTCTTTTTTAAGCTCATTAACTTTCATTTAAAATCATCGCCTCCTATTTATAAACAATTCTATCACGGTTTAGCGGATTGAGAAATCTTGAAGCAAGAATTTGGTGAGACATCTGCAATATTTCAACGATAACTTCACATGTTCAATAAAATAATTAGCGTTAATACACACCACACTAACTTTATAGAAGCAATTAATGTTGTCACAAAACTTATTCTTGCGATTGAAGGCTCAGAGGACATAGAGGTTATCCTTGATGCTATTAAAATCCATGATTTTAAACAAAAACTATTTTTCTGCGACGAAGAAGGTATGCCTTTAGATCTAAAGATAGCATGGAAAGCACTCGGAGCTTCAACTTCTAAAAAAGAAGAAAAGCTAATATTGGCAAAATATACAAACTCATTCTATGACCATAAAAAGGAAAAAGCAGTTAGTGAATGGATAATATTTGGTCTTATGCAAGGACACTGGCCTATTTATGAAAAATTTAAAACACTAGTTGATACCCAAGGTTTAGCAGAGGCGAAACAAATTCTGACACTACATCAAAAAGCTGTGTCTCTATCGAAAACACTCGAGAAGGAATATCCATTGGAGAAAAGAACTAAATTAAACAAAAAAGACTTGGAACTTTTCTACATTAATCAATGCTTTTTAGGATACATTACTTCTATTACTGATTTAGAAAAATTCATCAAAGCTACTACTGCGTTTCTTAAGAGACATCAATAAAAAAGGGCATCTTTCGATGCCCTTTTTGTATATAAATACTAAAATCAATAATTAAAGCAAAAACAACATTTCTGAATAAGTTGGCATTGGCCAATAATCAGCGCCTACCATCTTTTCTAAAGTATCAACTGTTATTCTAAGATCTGCCTGTGCAACAAATACTTTGTCTCTATATATTCCTGCTTGCTTTTCTGCATCACCATGAGCGGAGAGCGCTTTTTCAATAGCTTTTTCTAAAACTTCTGTTTTCTTGAACATTTCTCCAAGTAAAGAATTCAAAGTCTTCACTTGCTCTTCTACTGCAGGATTCTTAAGTCCTACTGATTCGATGCTTCCTAAAGTTGCTATCTGATCAGCCAAAAATTGACTTACAGCTGGAATAACAGACCTTTTTACCATATGTACTGAAGTTAACCCTTCGATATTGATAGTTTTTGCATATCTTTCTAGGTAAACTTCATATCTAGCTTCAAGTTCTCTTTTTGATAACACGTTATATTTTTCAAAAACCTTAATAGTTTCTGGTTTAACAAAGGCTTTTAAAGCATCTACGGTATTTTTCACATTTGGTAATCCTCTTTTTTCTGCTTCAACTACCCATGCTTCACCATATCCGTCACCATTAAAAATAATCTTCTTATGCTTTTTAATGAGTCTAACTAGAATTTCTTGAATAACTTTATCTTTATCCTGTGCCGCTTCAACCTCAGTTGCTATATCGTCTAAAATTTTTGCGACTGTTGTATTTAAAACATAGTTTGGACATGCCACAGAAGCAGTTGAACCAACCATTCTAAATTCAAACTTATTTCCAGTAAAAGCAAATGGAGATGTTCTGTTTCTATCAGTATTATCTACAGGTATAGTAGGCAACGTCTTTACGTTCATTAATAACTTACCTTTATCCTTAGATGCACTAAATACGCCCTTTTCTATTCCTTCAAAAATCTCTGATAACTGTCTTCCTAAGTACACAGAAATAATCGCAGGAGGCGCCTCGTTTGCACCTAAGCGATGGTCATTTCCAGGATTTGCAGCAGATGCTCTTAATAAATCAGAGTACTCATTAACTGCAGAAATCGTCGCAATTAAGAAGACTAAGAACTGTAAATTATCGTGTGGATTATCTCCAGGCTCAAGCATATTCTGTCCGTCATTAGATGCTAATGACCAATTATTGTGCTTACCAGAACCATTTATTCCAGCATATGGCTTTTCATGTAATAAACATACTAAATCATGTCTTAATGCAATGTTAGTTAATGCTTCCATAACTAAATGGTTATGGTCTGTTGCAACGTTAGTTGTTCCATAAACAACAGCTATTTCAAACTGACATGGAGCTACTTCATTGTGCTTTGTTTTAGCGTTTACGCCTAACTTCCACAACACTTCGTCAACTTCGTGCATGTAAGCAGCAACTCTTTCTTTAATTGCACCGAAATAATGATCTTCTAGCTCTTGTCCTTTTGGAGCTGGTGCACCAAATAGTGTTCTTCCTGAAGTTATAAGGTCTAGTCTTTGTTCAAAAAATGACTTATCAATTAAAAAATATTCTTGTTCAGGACCAACAGTAGACGTAACTCTAGTTGCTCTTTGGTTACCAAATATTTTAAGAATTCTTAAGGCTTGTTCATTAATGGCCTCCATTGATCTTAGTAATGGAGTCTTATTGTCTAGTGCTTCACCAGTATAAGAATAAAAAGCTGTTGGAATACATAGAGTATATGATTGTCCATCATCTCTTAAGAAAGCTGGAGAAGTACAATCCCATGCCGTATATCCTCTTGCTTCAAAAGTTGCTCTAATTCCACCACTTGGGAAAGAAGAAG
>CAZXTL010000039.1:0-14375 GCA_964643725.1 uncultured Candidatus Marinamargulisbacteria bacterium | reverse complement strand
TTCGACTGACTTGGTCGGGATTGTACAAGTTAGATATTTCGCTGACAAAACTATTAATTCATTAGGCTGTCATCCTGAACCGAAGGTCTAGCGACAGCGTTCACTTGATTCAGGATCCAGACATATATTAAATTTGACGATTACAAAACATTAAGTAGATTATTAATTGAATATAGACTAATAAATAGTCCCTAATTTAAGCTTATAATAGTAAACTAGCTGCTTCAATATTTAAATAAACAGTAAGACTGGATCCCGGATCGGAGTCCGGGATGACATTTCGTCAACGAATTACTTAACTTTTACAGGGATGATATTAAGGATAGTTAATAATCTCAAATACCAGTAATTTTCCATATACTAATTCAATTTTTAAACGATAAATTTATAATGAAATATAAAATTGTTGCTTCAAGTGGTTTTTTTATCAAAACAAATGGACGAGTTCCTTTCGAAGGAACATTTTTTGGGAAGGTAATACCTTTAGACCAATCATTTAGAGTAGATAATGATTTTGCTATTAATAACAATTTAATTATTTTAAAACAAATTATTGGATTGAACGAAGAAATTCCTTTAAAAACAAAACTTTTAATAAATATTATGATTGAAATTCTTAAAGATTATTACAACGTAATTCAAAGTAACGATGGACCTGCTGTTATAGATTTTGAAGTCTCAGCTGTTATTAGTGCTTTAAATAAACGTTACTTTGATAATAATCAGCCAATAACAACTCATTTTATTGATATAGCTAAATTTATTATCACTCAATTAAAGCTTGATCAAGGCATAAATACTGAAACAATAGTTTCCTTAGATTCTAAGAAAGAAATTTTCCTAGATTGTTATCGGTTAGAAGCTCAATTGTTTAGAGGACTAATGGATATCAATAAACAAGACATATTAAATTCTTGTAATGAGCTATCTAAATACTCAAATCTTTTAATGCTTAATACTTCAGATCTTGAATTTATTTTTAAAACAGAAACTCTTAAAAGCGATCGAACTCATTTCTTTTTAAGAACCAATATACATGTTTTTGATGAAGCGTATTTTGTGCATTATTTTTATAATAATCCATATTTTTTAGGAACAATATCCCCCATTATTAGTAACTGTCACGGTGTTATAAATCATCTAGATAATAATAATGTTATAATTAAGTTGCCAGACGATTATGCCATTCCTGAATATATTAAAGCAAAAACTGATGAACAAAATAATGTGTTTTTATCAGATATTAACCCACAAGATTGCCAAATTTCACCAAGTAAAACAAAGGGCTCAAAAGGACCAATATCAGATGTTTTGTACTTGAAAAATGGTTCTCGTGAAATAACACTTAAGATAACAGCTGATCAAAACGGAGTACTCAATGCTCCAAATTTTTTTAGTGCAGGACTTATAAGATTAGAAAATCTTCATAAAATGATAATTAGCAAACATAATGAGGCTGGTGATTTTTCTTCTAAACATTATAAACTATTAATGGATTATTTGATTAACCTGCACAAGGATAGACAGGGAACCTTAACTTTTAGATTAACTGAAGACAACAATAAGGATAAAAAAATAAGTGATAAAATATCTAGAGCTGAAGGTCGTGAGTCATTAGAATATCTATTATATACTGAAGCTGGAAATAATATTCTTAAAATGGATATAGAATTAATTTTGAGGCTTAAAAGTAAAGGTGTCGATGTCGAATTACTAATCCCAAATCCTAAAAACTTAGAAGAGATAAATCAGGTTAAAGAAGTTGTTAGAGACGTTCAATTAAAGTTGAGTAAGAGTGGTATAAATACAGAAAAATTAAAGATTGGAATAATGGTGGAAAATCCATTAATACTTAGCGACATAGCAAAAATACAAAACGAAATACAATTTTTAAGTTTAGGCATAAATGATATGACAAATACATACGCGTATTTACGAAGCAATCACCCTGAAATATTTGACAGAAAAGGGATTATTGATTTAACAAAATTAAGTGAAGAAATGCTAATTCTGGCATCTGACAGACGGAATATTAACAATAAAAGTCCTCAGGAGACTTTTTTAACCAGTGATTTTATTAATTTTATTAAAACTTTATTTTTTGATAAAATTATTCAAAAATATTCAATACGTGCTTGTGGAAATATAGACAAGGGTATTGCAGTAATACTGGTTGTGTTAGGAGCTAAGGCTATTTCGTTGAATCAAAATGAACTAGAAAGCATATTTTTCTTTTTAAAATCAATAGACGAAAATCGGTTGTATCCTTTGTTGAAATATATTGAACAAGGTAGTGGATTTGAAAATTCAGCAGAAATTTTAGCTAAAATTTTAGCTCTGGTTGAATAACATCTATTTCAGCTTCTTCCCCTGAATCATATATTCTGATATACTTTTTTGAGTAACGGAGAGTGAGAATAATGACAAATCTTTCACAACTTAAATTTAATAAAGATGGACTAATTCCAGTAGTAACACAAAGTTACAAAACAGGTAAAGTGCTTATGCAAGCGTATGCCAATAAAGAATCTTTAGAACAAACAGTCGTTTCTGGATTTGCTACTTATTTTTCTAGGAGCAGAAATGAATTATGGGTTAAAGGTGAAACCTCAGGAAATACTCAAAAAATTGTAGATATTTTAGTTGATTGCGACGAAGATAGTCTTGTTTTTTTAGTGGAAGAAGCAGGTCCTGCTTGTCACACAAATAACGAGACATGTTTTTATCGGAATCTTTCACTAAAAGAAGCAGATAAACCAGCAATTTTTTCAATATTCTCTGATCTATATAAAAAACTAGAAGGTAGAAAAACAGAGATGCCAGAAGGTTCTTATGTCACCTCCTTATTTAAAAAAGGTTCAGATAAAATAATCCAGAAAATAGGTGAAGAAGCTGTAGAAACTGTTATTGCTCTTAAAAACAAAAATAAAGATGAAATAATATATGAATCAGCTGATCTTATATTTCATCTAATCCTTGGTCTAGTAGATGCAGGAGTAGATATTTCTGAAATACAAAAGGAATTACTTAAAAGATACAAATAATGAACATTGTTGCTGATTTACACCTTCATACTCTCGCTAGTCAACATGCGTATTCTACTATTACAGAATATGCTAAATATGCATTCTCAAAAGAGCTAAAAGTAATCGGGATTACAGACCATGGGCCTGCTATGTATGATGGGCCTTTTGAGTATTATTTTATGAACCTTAGAATACTCCCTGACTATATTGAGGGGGTAAGAGTTTTAAGAGGTATTGAGCTTAATATCCTCGATGAAGAAGGTGCTGTAGACCTAAGGAGTACTGTTTTATCAGGTTTAGATTATGCTATAGCCAGTTATCATCCTGGGACATCTCCAGCTTATTATACGAAGCAACAATACACCAATGGATATCTTAATGTAATGGATAAAAATAAAGTAAGAATTCTTGGTCATATTGATAACCCTGCAGTTCCTATTGACCATGAAGCAGTTTTACTTAAAGCTAAAGAAATGAATGTTTTAATAGAGGTAAATAATGCTTCTTACGGATATATTAGACCTGGTTCTTATGAGTTAGGCATAAACCTATTTTCGCTTGCAAAAAAAATAGGAAATAAAATAATTTTAAATAGTGATTCGCATTATCATGAACAAATTGGTATGCTAGATAAATCAATACAGCTCGTAAAAGAGATTAACTATCCTGAGGAGCTTATTGTTAATACAAATATAAACAGATTTAAGGAGGAATTTAATGTTTGATTTATTTATTACGTCTAATGGGCCAGGGGAAATAACAACATGGGTTCATCCCTTTGTTAAAAGAATTAAGAAAGATTTTAAAGATGTTAGGATAACATTGTTTATTGTTCCTTGTAGATTTAAAACTGGCAATGAATATGATGTCGCCAGTGAGATACCAGAGCTTGATTATGTTTTTTCTGCTAGTGAGTTTTGGTTTAAATTAATTAAGCTACCTTTTGAGCCACATAAAAAGGGATGTATCGTTTTTATGGGTGGGGGTATGGATAAAGCAGTGATGCTGAAGAAAAGATACAAATTCCCAGCAATAGCTTATACAGAAGGAGATCAAAGCTTTAAAAAATCATTTGATCAGATCTTTACTAGGGATATCGATGGTGACCTTATGTATTCTTTCTTTGAGGACTACAAAGAAGATACAAAACTGATTGAGAAACTTAAACAAACAAAGAATATTGTTTTTTTTCCTGGTAGTAGACCACGACAATTCAGAGGACTATTCCCAATATTTCAAGATGTATCAAAACTTTTACCAAATGAATATAAGTGTATTTACAATATTTCACCTTTTATTCCAGATGATATGATTAATAAGTCCAAGTATGATTCTAGAGTTCTAAATGTATTAAAGAATAAAAGTGTAGAGCTTATGAAAACTGCCGAATTATGTGTATCTATTCCTGGAACTAATAATATTCAGTTAGCGTATCTTAATTCTCCAGCACTTATTATCTTTCCTTTTAACAAGCCGAAACTAATTGATTTCCCTGGATTACTTGGGTTATTAGCTAATTTTCCAGGTGGTAGAGGTTTCAAGAAAAGAATGATACTAAAACATATGGGAAAAACAGTTGAGTATACAAGTTTAGTTAACAGAAAAGAAAAGAAGGAAATATATCCTGAATTAGTAGGTGAATTAACACCTAAACAAATAGCTCTTAAAATTATAGAAATGTTAAATAATAAACAAGAACTATTAAAAATCAAAGAAAAATGTAATTCTATTTCTAAAGCATCAAATGTTTTAGAACAAATGTTAGCTAAAGTCAAAACGTACTATGAAAGTTAAAAATTTATTAATTTTTGACATAGACGGGACACTTATTAATACAGAAAAATCTTACCTTGAAGCAATAAAGCTTACCGTAGAGTACTTTATAAAAAAGCCAATAGACAAACAAAAAGTATCTGATATTAAAATGCTTTCAGGCTTTAATAATGACTGGTTAGCAACGTATGCTTTGGTAAATTCTGAATTAACTCATGGAAATGTTCTGGATTTTAAAATAGATGGTTCACTAAATCAAAAGGTTTCATTTCAAGAAATAAAAGAAATTTTTCAAAGTTATTATTTGGGGAATAGCTTATATAAAGAAATTGAGGGGGAAAATTCTAAAATCGATATGCCAAAAGGTCTATGGGAAACAGAAACATTGATTTTTTCTATAGAGCAATTAACTGAACTGTATAAGTTATTTGGTCCTTTGAAGATAATTACTGGTAGAACATATAAAGAAGCAATTCATGCTCTTACTCACTTTCAACTTAATCAATTCTTTGATCAGGTTATCAGTGTTGAAGACATACAAGATAGTTGGTTAACAAATCATCAAGATTTAGTTAAATATGGTAAAGATAAACAAAATCCTATTTTGTTTTATCAAATTACTAATATTTGTGAATATGACTGTATTTTTTATATTGGAGATGGGATTAGTGATATGCAATTAGCTTACAATGCATGTCCAGAGCTAAATGTTTCAGGTATCCATTTATTAGAAACATTTAAAAAAGAACAAAGGATAGACATTATGAATAAAACAGCTACTTTCTCTCCCTTTAAAACATTAGGAACAGCAACAGAGGTTTATTCCTTATTGGTTAAACTTTAATCAGCTCTAAAAAGTTGTTTTTCAACGTATAAAGGAATCCCTTTGCCAAATCTATTAGGAGTTGCCTGATGTTGTGCTTCACATAATTCATTAAGTCCAGAATAGAAATAGTAGGGTATTCTGTATCCTTTAATAGGGTAGTATGATTTTGTTTCAGGGAAATACATGACATTTGGTGTGTCTCCCTCAATAGGCTTAAATCCAAAGTTTTTCATCAAAGAATAATGAAGTTGTGGTATTTCACAATCAGGATGTGTTTTATTAATGTTTGGATGTAATATTAGAAATATTCTTAATAATGGTTTTAATAAGCCATTATCCCTAAGGGAGCTGGTAATACAGGCCCCTCTTAACCCATGTTCGCTTTCATTATAATTATCATGTATAGGGGCTGAATAACACATAAGGTCGAAACTATACTCATTATTTTTATAATCAACATTTTGAGATACTAAGGAAAGCACCCTTTTATATCCACATTCATTAGTAATTTTAAATGTAAATGAATATGCACAACCAGTGGGGTTTCTAATTGTTTTTGGGGTAACAATAACTGCTGTATTTCCGTGTATGCCAATGTCATACCCTAGGAAAGTTTCAAAATGATTAATATTGTTTTGAGCAATTATTTTATGCTTCATATTAAATATATCGTATTTTTTATCAAAGTATTTCAGTGAATATGTAATACCTACAATAGGCTAGAGTAGGTTTCTTTTGGTATTGATTCAGAAGGCACAGAGGCATAGATTAGTGCGTCAGCGGTTGCCTTGGAGAGCATTGCATTAGCTTTAGAAGAAGCTTCTTTTGCAGCTAAAAGAGCAGAATCAAAAGCATCATTAACATTATCTGCCATTTGTTCATTGGTATTCATTGTTTGTGCTAATGAACTAATTAATGAATTGACTTCACTCATAATAATCTCCTTATGACTAAGTAACGCAGATTAGAGGGAATTTTTTGCATATATACAATATATTATAATTTTTCGATAGATTAAGCATTTATTTATTTATTCGATATATTCCAGTATCTAATATTAATTAAGGAGTGTAAAATAATGCAAAATAAAATCATATCCAGCGGGAGAGATAAAATGGACTTATTTACTGAAAGTATAATGTCAGAAGTTAAAGCGGTAATTAATAATCAAGATATCATCGCAAAGACTCAGACAGCTATAGCTAAGTCTGACCTATGGGCAGTAGCTAATCTTTTGGGTAATTATTATAATACTAAAGAGGCTACCTCTATGGAAGTAACTTCCTGTAAACATATCATTACTCAAATACGCGAATTTATGGGAGAACAAGCAAAGACATCAACTGAGCCAACAACTGTTGTTTTTGGAACATCAGGTTGGAGAGGTATCATCGGTAAGGATTTTACAGTTTTAAATGTTCATAAAGTAACTAGGTCTATTATTGATATGATGCACTCCAAAGAATTTTTAGATACTAACGGATATTCTTCTTTTAAGGAAGTTCAAGAAAAGGGTATTGTTGTATTTAGAGACAATCGATTCATGGGTGATGAGTTTATGGACGCAGCGATGAAGGAATTAGCAAATGCAGGTATTAAGATATATTTTGCTGGTGAATGTCCTACTGGTGTAGGTTCAGCTGTAGTAGTACAACTTGGTGCAGCTGGTTCAATCAATATGACGCCTTCACATAATCCAATGGATTACGCAGGACTCAAATTTAATCCAGCTGATGGCGGACCTGCTGATAAAGATTTAACTGATTTAATTATGAAAGAATCAGAGAAATATATGATAGATGATGCTGATTTTTTAAAAACAGAAGTTTCATATGTTGATTATAAAAATAACGTAGATGCAGCTGCATTATACGTTAACTTTTTAGAGGAAATGACTGCTTCAGGAAAAGGACTTTTTAATTTAAATCAAATCAGAGAGTTTCTAAGATCAAAACAAGACGAACTATATATCATTGTAGACAACATGCATGGTTCATCAAGAGGATATATCCAAAAGATACTTGGAGAAGAATTAGTTGCTGAGTTAGTTAGTTCAGGAGCAATGAAATTTGTTAACACCAATGAAGATTTCTCATTTCATGGGGTTAAACCTGAGCCTAATCCAAATAATCAAAAAGTTATTATTGATATGGCAAAGGCAAAACAAACTGAGCAGCCAAACAGAAGAATGACTCTGGTTGTAGCTCTTGACCCAGATGCCGATAGAATAAGATTTGGAACAGCTCAGAAAGATATCCCAATGAATCAGTTTGGTCCTATTGCTTATGGCCATCTTCTTAGTGCTGCCTATACTGGTCCAGTTGCTACAACGCTTCCTTCATCAAAGTTTTCAGTTTCTATTGCAAATGGCAACAATCAAGGCAATGACCAAGTTGGTGTAGGATTTAAATTCTTCCGTCCTTTAAAAGATGCTTTAGTTAAATATGAAGAATCTGATGGTATATCCTTCAGAGGACATACTCTTGAAAAAGATGGTATAGCTGGATTCCTGATGGCAGTACAGATTATGATGACTCAAAACAAAGATATTGCTGAATTTCATAAAGAACTTCAGGATGAATATGGTTTTTACTATGCATCTCAATCACCAAAAGAAGTTAAAGATATTTCTATTCCAGACTGGAAGAAATTAAGAGTTGATGTTGAGAAGTTACTTCAGAACCAATATAAGGATGCTCAGTCCTTTAAAATTGGTAACGAAACGAAAAAAGTAGTAGCTACAAATACTGCTGATGGCATCATGCTTGTGTTTGATGATAATAGTTGGTTATTGGTACGTTCATCAGGGACAGAACCAAAGTTTAGAGTATATTACGAAGTTACCAATAAGACAGAATTAAGTCCAACTGAAACAGCTGAGCGTCAAAAAGCATATGCTGAAGCAGGGTTGGGAATTTTAAATAACGCACTAGCAACTTTTGGAAGATAACATACTTATAATTACTGAGTAGAATTAACTACTCAGTAATTATTAAATTCATTTAATATTATTAATTTAGACTAACTAGTGTTTCAGATAATTCTTCTGAATTGTAATGATAAGGGTTATTAGAGTCTGACGATACTTTATGTATGGTTATTCCGTTAAGAGTATCATTCTCTGTAGGTTGTATTTCTCCGGTTTCAAGATAAATGATGTCCGTTACGTAATCTGATATTGCGTTATTAACTTCGCCATATCTATTTAATGCATCCTTTAATTGTTCTAGAATCTCACTAATAGATAATTTGTGTTTATTACCTTCAGCGTCTAAATATGTAGTTTCTCTATCATATGAGCCATTTAATATTAGGACTTTTTTGCCACTATTGTTTTTTATAGCCTCTCCAACACCAGGTAAAATAAGATTTGGAAGTAAACTAGTATAAAATGAACCTATTGAATAACATATGGTTCTTGCTTTATTTAGCTCAGGGATGACGTCTTCACATATATCTGGCACAAAAGCATTGTAATCTTTATCAATATATTCCAACTTTGCTACCTTTGCTGGTAGTGGATCATTATTATTTTTATTAATTGAAGTACCTGTTGAGGGGTGGGAGATTTGATTTTGACCTTTAATATCATCTCCATTAATCATTTTTATTCCTATAGTTAATCTTTTATTTACATCTACTACAGGAATAACTAAAGTATTCTTGTCAATTCCAAGTACGTGCTTAAATATTTCAATGGTTGCAGATAATGAGCCGAAATGAAGTCTTTCACCACTAAAAAAGAAATTTCCAATAGCACCAGAGGTGAAATCAAATTGTCTTGAAATATCAGCCTTTGTTTGCAGTGTAGCATTAAAAGTATTTAGGCCCGCTCTAATAATATGTCTAAATTTTGTAGGAACTTCCTTCCAAATAGGGTGTTTTATATACAATATATTATTCCAAGTCGTGAAGGGGTCTTCTCCTTCTTTTGTTGATGGTAAACGATATTGGAGTAAAGTTTTCATTGGACTCTCTTCTGCTAACCTAATTATCCTAGACCTTATGTCTCCAATGGCAGGACCACCTATATAGCTTTGAATTTCTCCAGAACTCCCACCGTTATCAGAAATGGGGATAATGTAGGTTAAATTGGATGTTCTTTTATGAAGGGCTTCCGTGTATGCATTAGCAGCAGTTCCACCTGTAAAAAGTATAATTCTCGGACTCACAAAGGATATAAGTTTATGCAACATCATAATTAATATATCGATAAATTTTAGTTAAATTCCCAACATTTAATTATAGTTCAAAGAAAAATTAGAATGACTAAATCTTCAACAAATAAACAAAGTTTGCAATAGCAAACTCTAAACAGTTAAACAATTAAACATTATCCTATGAATAGGCCAATTGTTATCCAAACATCTTTGTTCAAAGAATGAAGTAGAACCTGTTTTATTCGGCACCCCAGTGACGATCTCTTCCTGTAGAACACTGTATTCTTTATCCTCTTTGATATAACTTAAGGTCGCAGAGTATAGCTCTAATACATCGGTCTGAAAATATAGAATATTATCCTTTTTTAGCTTAGGTTTTATTTCATTAAGAAATTTAGGATTAATTATCCTTCTTTTATGATGTTTAGTTTTAAAGCAAGGGTCGCAAAAAAAGGCTATTACTTCGCTAATAGAATCATTAGGTAAAATAGCAATATTTACCAATGAGCTAGCATTAGCAACAAAGATGTTTTTTAAATCTTCTTTTTCGGCAGTAATCCTTACTTTCTCAACTAGCTGCTCTCTAACCTCAAACCCTATAAAGTTTCTATTGGCTTCATTTTTCGCTCGTTCTAATAGGTATTCTCCATGCGCAAAGCCTATCTCAAAAGTAAGAGGATTTTCAGGAGTAACAAACACCTTCTCAAGTTGTATTATTTCCTTATCTTTGCTAAAGTTAAATGGATTTGCGTGCTTCCTTACTCTCATGGCTGGAATATTGTAAATGGTTAATAGAAAACAGTAAACAGTTAACAGTGAGCAGTGTTGTAGGAATAGTATCGAGTCATTCCCGCGTAGGCGGGAATCCAGAGTTAACAACTAATTGAAGCGTTAAGTTGTAAATAAGTGGGTATTAGAGAAAAAATATATATTTGCTAGATAAACCCTCTCTTTTAGGAGAGGGTGGCGACATTAAAGAGAGGCAGAAGTTATTGTCAATTTTCGCCGGGAGAGGTTATGAAAAACAATAAAATAATAATTAAAACTGAAGAACAAATAGATGGTATTCGTATTGCATCTCAGCTTGTTGCCAAATTTTTAGATGTAGAGCTACCAAAATTTATTAGAGCAGGGCTAAAGACTATTGAGATAGACAATTTAGCTTCTGAATTCTGTGCAAAGCATAGTGCAGAAGCTTCCTTTAAAAACGTTCCTGACTATTATCACAGCACCTGTACAGCAGTAAATAACGAGGTAGTTCATGCTATCCCAGGCCAAAGAATACTTAAGGATGGAGATATTGTTAAAGTTGATTTTGGAGTAACTAAGAATGGATATATAGGTGATGCTACCAGGACCTTTATGATAGGAGAGGTTCTTCCAAAAGTAAGAAAGCTGGTAGAAGTTACCAAAACTTCTCTAGATCTTGCCTGCGCTGTAGCAAAACCAGGGAATAGAATTGGGGATATCGGATATGCGATTCAAAAACATGTGGAAAAAAACGGTTTTAGTGTTGTAAGAGAATATGTTGGGCATGGAGTTGGGCTTGAGTTACATGAGGCTCCATCTGTTCCTCATTATGGCAACAAAAATACTGGGATAGATTTAAGACAAGGGATGGTCATTGCTATAGAACCTATGATTAATATGGGCACATGGCGAACAAAAGTCTTGGAAGATGGCTGGACAGTTGTTACAATGGACGGAAAATGGTCGTGTCAATTTGAAGACACTATTGTAATAACAGAAAATGGCTCAGAGATATTAACTAGGATTTAAGTCTATTAATAAATAGCTTTAAATAACCCTCTCTGTTAGGAGAGGGTGGCGACAAAAAAAGAGGTTAAAGGAGTAATCATGGATTTTAAAAAAGTAACTCAATTGGTAGAAATATTTAAAGACTCTAAGCTTAAAGCTCTCAATTTTGATGATAAAACTACAAACATATCACTAAAGAAATCAGGGACTCAGGTTATGCCAGAAGTCGTTTATCAAACTACAGCAGCTCTGTCAGCACAGGAAGCAGTTCCTGTTGATACTAGAAAGCTGAAAGAGATAACCTCTGAGGGTGTAGGTTTCTTTTATCCAAGTGTTGAGCAAAGAGTTCTTGATGCAAATGTTAGAGTTGTAAAAGGTAGTGAACTTTACTACGTAAAAGCAATGAATCTTGAAAACCACAAGAGGCTTGATATTGATTGTAAGGTAATTAAGTTTTTAGTTGACCCTGGTAAGGCTGTAGAATACGGTCAACCGTTGGTGCTCATTGAAGAGTTATAATAAATTACAATTATTACCTTGATTTTTTTTACTAAGTAACGATATACTTATACTAATGAAAGTTACGGTAAGGTTAAGAGTTAATGAAGTTATTACCGAATCGGCCACATTTTCCAAATATTTTTGGCAACAGGAGATGCACTAATTAAGTGACCTTTTAAATTTATGGGGGGTGATGTTTAAGAAAAAAATTACGTTAAGGTTACATAGTAAATAGAATTTCGAAAGGGGTAAAAAGTGAAAAAATATATATTTTTAGTTTTAATGGTTTTCTCTCTAGGCGTTTTCGCTGCATCAGTAGATTTAGGGGCAAATGGTTCTTTACAATTGAACCCACAGGCTAACAAGAATAATAGTTTTGTTATTGGACAAACAGATGTTACATTAGCTGCTGCTAATAAGAACATAGCATTTAATTATGTTATGAGAATAGATGCTGCAAATGGTGTTTGGACAGCACCTTCAACAAAGTATGCCTTTGTTTCTGGTAAGATTTTTGGTGGAAATGGTCAAGTAGGTTTAATTAATCCTATTGTTAGTTCCAAGTTTGGTGGCGGTTTCTATGGAAACTCATCTTTCTTCGCCATTGCAGGAAATATAGCTAACATGGATGGAGCTGGATTAAGTTATGCAACTGGTCCATGGACAGTAGCATACACTGGTGCTGCTTCATTATTAAGTTCAGGTGGCGCAACTGCTACATCTGGTAAGCTAGGAGTAGCTTATCAAGTATGTGAGACTGGTAAAGTTGCTATCATTATGAATGATAACAAAACTGCTTTAACAACAGGTTATGATCTATATGTAGAAAAATCTATGGCATTTGGTGCATTAGATTTATCTGCTCAAGTTATGTGGGGATTACAAGCACAAAATGTATCAGTTCTTAAACAGATAGTTGCTGTTTATGCAAACTATACTTTAGACAAAACACAATCAGTATATGCTACATTTATTGATGACTTAACAGATGTTACTACAACAAAAGCATTATCATTAGGTTATGCTTTTGCAGTTAATGATAGCGTAACAGCTATTGTTGATTACACGAATGATATGTCAGCTGCTGCAACAAATGAATCAGCAACAGTTGGTTTAAATTTCGCACTTTAGTACTAACTAAATAGTTATTAAAAAAAGGGAGACAATTTTGTCTCCCTTTTTTTATGCGTACACACCCTCTGTCCTAACGGACATCTCCCTCTCAAGAGGGAGAAAAGACAGTTTACCAAGTAAGTCATTCCCCGTTATAATATGTACATGAAACCATTCACTTTTCACCTTTCACTTTTCACCATTTTCCTATACACCTTTTCCTTTCCTCTATTTACTGACAAGCTCCTTGATACTGAGCGTATCATCTATAACACTTACGACAATGGAAAACTCCTTATAACCACTGAACAAATCACAACTGTTATCATAAATAACGAAAAAGTACATGAGATCAAGTTAGAGGGTTCTGATGGAGGATGGGCGAGGATATATTTAAAGGTTGGATCTTTATTTCCTGTTAGTGTTAGTTATTATGATAGCAAGGGGTCATTAGTTAAACAGCTAATTTACAATGATGAGCAAATACAGGTAAAGATAGATAATGGAAAAGACCAATATGCTTTCCCTGGGAATCATAAAGATTATTATGATATGAACTCTTTTTTCCATTTAATGAGAGGGTTTCCAATTCAAGAAAAAGAAATAACCTTTTGGAGTTTTTTGCCGGAAATAAAAAGAGGATTTCTTCTATATGCTAAAAATATAGGCACAGAAGATATTATAATTAATAAAAAAGAATACTCTTGTTATAAAATAGAAGTAGGAGCTGCTGGACTTATTGAATCTACTCTTTTCCCTCAGAAATTTTACTTTTGGATAACAACTGAAGAACCAAGAAGATTCCTACAGTTCGAAGGTAAAGACTTCATGGGCAATCCTCAACGGACAATTGTAATTAGTCAGTAGTTTATTTCTTCTAATTTTTGTCTTTTAATTTCAAATCCAAAATTCAAATGACAAATGACAAATTAATTTTTTAATCAATGAAATCCAAATTATTAATTTAAAATATTTAATGATTTGTCATTATATGATTTATTTGGCATTTGAGCTTTGACATTTGTCATTATATAAGTTGCCATTTACCATTCACCATTCACTAGTTACTATTCACCAATTACCACTTTTCAGTTTTCACTATTTACGGTTATAATACTATTCACGTCCAAAAACCAAGGGTTAACCAGTCTTGGAAATGTAATGGGCCCATAGCTCAGCTGGTTAGAGCAACCGGCTCATAACCGGTGGGTCGTAGGT
>CAZXTL010000038.1:0-14632 GCA_964643725.1 uncultured Candidatus Marinamargulisbacteria bacterium | reverse complement strand
TGAGCGAACTTCTGTGTAGCTTCCCTCATGATATCGCCTTGTGTCTTACCTGTTGTATGGACAGCACTTACAGTATCTTTAATAATCTGTAGTTTCTGTTGTACTAAGAAAAGGTCACCTGGTTGTAATTCTTCAGGATTATTAATACCCCATGACTTTAGTAATCCACCGCCATCTACATCAGATATTACTAAATCAGAACTTTCAATAGCTGTTTCAAGCTTCATGCCACTCTTATTATCAATTGCACTTAGCCCTTTACAACTACCATCATCTCCTAACTTAACACCCATTATCATTGTGTCACCTGTACTTGCATCAATATAGGCAACCTTCATAGTAACGCTATCTCCATCAGAAGACATTTGTATTTTCCAGTTATTACCATCAATCTTACCGTCAATATCAGTTTCAGGATTTATCCCTAAGACATCAAAAATAGATCCAGCTATCTCTTCATCGTCAATTGCACAGAATACTGTTTGCGTATCAGGAAGCTTTGCGGTTGCAGTCAAAGAAGTTGATGCTGAAGAAGCATAAACAACTGGAGTCGCACTATTTCCTTCAAAAACTGTTTTTGTGGCACCATTTACAGTAACTCTTACATTTACGGAACCAGCTTTTCCGTAATATGCCGTTACTCCAGCAGCATCTGTCTCTCCCTTAGTAAGGATACATGTGGCCGTACCAATAGTAAACTCAGCAGTAACAGAAACATTTTCTTTAAACTTTTTAATTTCACTAGAATCTAATCTTTCTAATGCATATGCATTACCATCCTTTTCTACTACCTGTTTACCTCCCATTTCCATGGTTGCCTTTAGAATATCTAAAGTCAACGAATTCATTGTATCAGCTACAGCTGACATTGCATTATCTCTATTAACAGCACCTACGAATGAATAATCTGTACTCATTTTAATTCCCCCTTTTCCTTTTTGTTTTTTTAACTTTCTTGCCTTTAAAAAACTCCTTTATCTTCAGGTATCGGAGCAAGAAAACTCACAGGACTTACTAAGCTTTCTTTTGTGATCCTTTCCCCCTTCCGTAATTTGATTTTGTAACAATACTAATATCGCCACAAAAGAGGTTTTTTATGTATTAAGAATTTATGGTGTATTTAAACCTCACCAACGTAACGCACACACTTATTCTAATGAGCAATGATGCCGTTGCCTCTCCTGGCAGAGAGGCTTAATTACTACGTTCTCTATAAAATAAGGATTTATATACTGAACATAAAAAATCCCCCTACTCCTTTAGGAGAGGGGGACAATGCAAAACATCTATTACCCTAAAGTTACTTTAGGGGTGAGGTTAAAATTGTTTAATCTAAAGATTCTTCAAGTAAAGACAGAATTCTATCTAACTTAGCGTTAATCTGAGCAAAATCGCGACCGTTGGAACCGCTATCAGCACTGCGACTACGAGAGTCTGAGCCAGAATTAAAATGCGGTTTGTCTCCTCTTGGAGCAGAGTCGTTTTTACGGAAACATTCATTACAATAGATAGGCTTCCCAGCAGTAGGCTTAAAAGGAACTGTGCAAGTCTTTCCACAAGCGTCACAGTTGACGGTAGTTACTGTTTTCTTATCATCATATCTATCGCCACCAGAATCATTTCTACGCTTTGGTCCATCTGATTTATAATTGCTTCTTTCATTCTTGTCTTCGAAATATCCCATTTTATGCCTCTTTTTTGTAAAATTTTTAACCGTATAAACTTTCTATGAAAATTATACACTTAGAATAAGATTAATGCATTTTGAGTAATTAGGGAAGAAATATTAAATAAGATTCTTGACTCGAGTCAAGAATTGGTTAGATTTAAAGTTAATCAAAGTATTAAAAAATACTTATTGAACTGAAAGGATTCTCTGGATTACTTGATTCTATACAAGAAAAATCAAAAACAAAAAAATTTATCATAAACATTAACATTATTTCACCTCCTTACTGATTAATAGTATAGAGGATGTAAATGGCGTTATTGTGTCAAGAATACTAAGTTTTGGTTAAATTTGTTTTGAATTTTGAACTTTGGCTTTTGTCATTCCAAAATTGCTAAAGTAATTTTGGAGCGGGAAATGGGATTCGAACCCACGGCCCCGACCTTGGCAAGGTCGTGCTCTACCAACTGAGCTATTCCCGCGCTATATGGTTAAATTTAATTGATTTATTTCAAAAAATCAATTAAAAAAGCTAAAAAGTGGTGCCCAGGGGCGGAATCGAACCACCGACACGAGGATTTTCAGTCCTCTGCTCTACCGACTGAGCTACCTGGGCAAATGGAGCCGAAAATGGGAATCGAACCCGCGACCTACTGATTACAAGTCAGTTGCTCTACCAACTGAGCTATTTCGGCTAACATAACAAAAAAAACAATTACAATTTACGATGACTTCAACAGTCTCAAGCTATCTTAGTAATGAAAGCTATAGAATTATACAAGCTGACCATAATGTTTGCAATCCATTAAAATACAAATCTTATAAAAACAAAGCCGATTCCTAATGGATTACTCCGATTACTCTCTGATCTAATATTTGTTTTGTGTCAGTATCATATACAACTATAGGATAGCTACCCATTGGCAATTTATTACCTGATTGATCAACACCACTCCATTTCAGTTCATTAGCTCCGGCTGATCCACCTACTTCACCAACGAAACAATTTCTTTCATATACTTTCTTACCAAAAATATTATATATCTTAATGGTTATGTTCATATTTTGATTTAAATAATAATAAATTGTAGTATTACCTTCATTAGATTTAAATGGATTTGGATAATTAGAAAGCCTTGATAGAGCAGTTCCAGAGAATCCTGTAGAAATACCTGCATCAGATGATATTGCAACTGAACTAAGTCCTGCCTTATTCTTAGCTATTGCTCTATAGAAATAGGTTCTTTCTTGTAATAAATTTGAAATTTCAGCTCTCTGCTTATCACCAGAAACAACTAAAGCAAGCTGCCATTTTGGTTCATTACCAGTTCTGTTATATATTTCTATAGCATCTATAGAGGAAACATCATCAGTAACCACACCCCAATAAAGAACATGCTTCAATAAGCCTTCGTGATTTACTTGTGAAACTTCTATTTTATTTTTCACAAATATTGGTTTAGTGAAATCTGTTCTTACTGGCCAAGAATACACGTCACTTTCCAGATTGGATTTAACGCCCTTTATAGAGAACTCATACAACTTGTTATGTGTTAGTGGTAGTTGTGGAAGCGATACCGTCATTAAAGCACTATTTATTGTTGAAACGCTCACAGACATAACGTCTGTCCATAGGAGCACTGAATTTCCACTCTCCTTTTCAGCAATTTTATATAGAACTGAAATATTACCTTGATCTGCAGTTGCAATGATTACTTCAATATTAGTACTTATAAAGTTATTCACAAAATCTTTAGAAGAATTCAATCTAACCTTACGAGGATGATTTGTAGACTTAATATTTATAGTTCCTGTGTTATATGAAGAAATACTACACTTGTCAGAAGAAACCCTCAAACTATCTCTGGTAACTACTAAGGTTACGTATCCTTCTTCGAAATAATTATCTATTGATATAAACACATATAAATCTTTCACTTGTTCAGTTACAACATATGGATTTGTAAAAATCAAATTATTTGACCCTTGAACAAGAGGCTGACTGACTAAAACATTTTTATATGCGTCCATTACTCCTATAGATAAATTATTATTACCTACTAAATCAACATCCACCTTTACCATATCTATTGTTGTAACTTCATGGTCTGTTTTCACCTTCAGGTGGATTACTTTTTTCTTGTTGATTTCAGCAAACAACGCATCATCAATTGCATTATCAACACTAGCAACTACAACTGGAATATAACCCTTAACATTAAATGTGTTTGTAAGTTGATTGATATTTTCAGGCATCACCGTACTTTTACTATCAACACGGAAAGAACTTGTAGAACTAATTCCAATATTGAATTCTCTTGCACCACCAGACACGTAATCTATATCACCTATAACATAAAATAAAGCCACCACATTTGAAATGTTATAGAAAGGATTAAAATTGATGTGCATATACCCATTAACAAAACTAAGGCCTTCAGCCATTAACTGATCTCTAGTCAAGCTAGGTGCTGTATCAATTTCATTTTTTCTAAGCAATCGTATGTTTTTAATAGCTTCATCAGGAAGTTCGGTTGACTTTCTTAACGTAAACCCTGACATAAATGAATTTCCACCATTGTTGGACTGAAGGTTGATATCAAACAATACGACATCCTTTTGTCCAAGCCTAATATCTAATGTAGGCAAGGATACAGGTTGAGCTAAAACTCTGTTTGTTTTCTTAACTATTACTATTGGCATACTTTGGTATGGTAAATTATTTTTACTTATTACTTGCCCTGACTCAAGAACAATATCGCTTGTTAAAACGATTACTTGGAACTTAGAATCAAGCACAGCCTTATCTGAAACACTCATCATTAGAACAATATCCATATTTCCAGCAAAATAACTATCGATACTATAGAAGTTCAAAATAACTTCTTTATTCTTTATTTTCCCTTTCTCTGTAAGCTCTTTGTACCCTCTATCTTTAGGATACGCAAAATATATTTCAGAAATATCATTGTCATAAACATTGCCGCTCAAAACTATTCTCATCTTTTGAATAGCAACGGCTGATGAATTACTTCCGAAATTAAAACTTACAACAACTTGATTTTGTGCTCCTAACTCCAGAGCAGTTAACTTCTGATCAACAGTGATTAATTGATACAAAGGAACAGCTATATTAATTTTTGACTGTCCACCGATTAAACCAAGGATAATCCTATTAGTTGTGGCCGCAAAAACAGTAAAGTTTGTTCTTGTTACAATAAGTTCAAAATATGCTTCTCCAGACCAACTAGCTATTTCTGGAACAAGAACAGTTGATTTATAAAAAACTCCATTTCTGTCACTTGTAGCAACAAAGTTGAGGCTGACTGGTATCTTGTTACCATTTTCTAACCGCAAAGAAAGACTTGGAGTTGATAAAACCTGCTCAATAACATTTAGTGTAATATACATATAGCCTGGCAATACGACTGTACCCTTATCAACATACACATTAGCATAACTTTTTGCTTCTAATTCAGCCGTATCAAACATTAGGAAAGCATATGAGTCAATACTACTAATATTCCCTGCCCTATCCTTAACCCACAAATGAATATTTCTAAATCCTGATTGAAGGTTTTTAAATCTATGTTCATATGGACGAGCATTTATCCATAACGAATCATTTGAAGAAGGACTCACTGAATGTCTATCTGTTTCACTGACCAACCATTCAATAACATCTTCATCGTTAGTAATCCTTAATCCTACGATTAAATCATCAGTTCTTAAGTCATTATTATTATCTTTATCGTATGCAATAATTGAAGGATTAGACACCGTTCTATCTACAATCAGCGAACTACTATATAACTGAACTAATGAACAGTTTCCTGCATTGTCTGTAACGTTATAATAAACATTATACTCACCCTCTGCTGTACCATTTGTTACAACATATTCTGCAATAAATTCTGAAGGACTATTTTGCAAAAGCGATACATTAAGCGTTAGTGCCAATGCATTATTTACTAACCAAACCTCTGGGGTTACTAATACTGATTCACTAAAATTAAAAGTAATATTGTATGTTCCAACTCTTACATAAGAATATCCATTTATAACATTTACATCATCTCCGGTTATTCTCCTTATCTCTGTACTTGTCAGCACAGGAAGAATGCTGTCGTAATTAATTGTAACTATTGCTGGAACATCATTAATATTTCCATTAGCATTTTTAATCCATAAATAGAAAGTTTTAATGTCATTACTCTTGTTTAAAAGCTTATACTCAACTGGTCTATAGCTTAACCAAAGAGAATTAGAAGAAGATGGTTTTGTTGAATATACTTCAGTTATCATCCAAGCGTATGCTTGTTCATCTTGAGAAATTATTACAGACAATATATTGTCATTTGTATACTTAGATAATGGCCCCATTTCTAAATCATGAGCATTGAAACTTGGAGTTTTAACTAATGTATTTATAATTAATGGACAATATGAACTAGATGCTGAATTACCAGCATTATCTGTAGCATTAAACATAAAGCATCCTAGCCCATCTCCGAAGAAAGTTGAAATACTCAAAGTCGCAGTATATTGACCAATAGCTTGCAACTGAAGATTTAAGGATATAGGTGCTTTATTATATGGCACAAAAGACAAATTAGGTGTTGCAGCAAGTCCACTAAAAATTCCACCAACGTTTAAAGTAATTCTATATGAGCCAACATCAACATTATCAGCTGTACCTGGGAATTCAATAGTCGCAGTTGGCACAATATTATCAAATACAATAGTTGCATTACTGCTATTAATATTGCCTGCTCTGTCTATAACCACCAATTTAAGCATCTTAGACTCTACCACTGACGTAGCAAAGGTATTTGTTGTAGGTTGGGTAACATTGAACAGTGAATAGAAAATAGTTGGATTTAAATTCTCTGTTACCAAATACCTCACTCCTTCACTAGCATTTATACTCAACCGTACGTTTGTACTATTTGTATATAACTTGCTGAATGTATCAAAATCCAATATTTCTAAATTCACTGTTGGTGCTTGCGCATCCACAACCAATGAACTATTGAACAATTGAACTAATGAACTGTTATTGCCTGCATTGTCTGTTGCGCTATAGTAAACATTATAAACTCCTTCAACAGTTCCATTAGTTACCACAAACTGACTTGTATATGTTGAATTATTTATTTTTAAAACTGTAAAGTAGTTTGAAACAAATGCTGTTAAATGATCCATCAAGATTGTAGGTGTAACTAATAATTCTTCAGCAAAGTTAAATGTAATATTATATGTTCCAACCATAAAATAAGAATATCCATCAACTACTCTCACGGCATCACCAGTTAATCTCTTAACCTCAGAACTTATAATGACAGGATCAATATTGTCATAATTAAATGTGGTGATCACTGGTGCAGTTACAACTCTACCTTCATCATCTTTTACCCATAAATAAAGAGTTCTAAGTCCATTAATCTTTGTTCTTAGAGTAAAATCTGTAATCATCTTTGAATGCCATAAAACATCATCAGCCTCTGGATTTCTTGAATCTTCTTTTATCAACCAAGAAGTAGCACGAGAGTTCTTTGTTATACTTACTCCTACAGTTTGGTCATTTATGTATAAATCACTTAGTGTATCCATATCAAAAACAAACCATTCAGGAAGAATAATATCAGTACTTACATAAATCCCTCCAGTCACTACATTACTATAAACAAGTGGAGACTGAATATTAAATGCTATATTTCCTGCATTGTCCGTAGCACTAAAACTAAAATAAGCGAATCCATCTCCAGTATAAGGATTAACATTTAAAGTACTTGTATAAATCCCAGGAATTAAAGAATTTTCTAATTCTAATGGAATCCTTGATGTTCTTCTAGGAACAAAATGTAAACTTGGCGTTGACACTAACCCACTATCAATTCCACCAACGTTTAATGTTACCCTATATGCTCCGACGACCACATTATCAGGAGTACTTGAGAACTCTACAGTAGCAGTTGGAGCTACATTGTCATAAAGTATACTTGCACTACTAACGCCTACATTTCCTGCTATATCTTTTACCAACAATGTAATGGACTTAGTGCCTGCTTCTGGTGCTGAGAGAATATAATTCACTGGCTGATTAATATCAAATCGCAAATCATTCATTGTTAGACTTACATTATCAGTTGCCATATAGCTTACTACTTCATTTACATTTATACTCAAACGCACATTTAAACTGTTTGTATATTCATTACTTCCTGAGTCTGCATCCTTTAACTCTATCATTCCAGTTGGAGCAGTTATATCTACAACCAATGAACCAGTGAACAATTGAACTAATGAACTGTTAATTGCATTGTCTGTAGCACTAAAGTAAAGATTGTAACTTCCTTCTAATGATCCACTTGTTACCGTATATTGACTTGTGTATGTTCTATCGTTCACTCTTACTAATGAACCATTGAACGAATGAACCATTGAACCGTCACAGTAGAGTTCCAGCTGAGGAGTTATTATTAATTCTTCATTCATATTAAACGTTATGTTGTAGGTTCCTACCATTAGGTAATAAGCATTTTCTACGCTATTGATGATTTGATGAGTTGATGAGTTTATAAGTTGAATGGAAGAAACACTAGGAAGTGTTGCATCATAAACTACACTTGCAGTTATTCCTGCAATATTTCCAGCTCTATCCTTAACCCACAGATAAATTGTTTTATCTTCTTGTCTGTCATTGTCAAACAAATATGTTGTTGGTCTTTCTGCTTTCCAATCAGGAACAGATAACTGAGGAGTAACTGCTTGTTCTGACAACAACCAACCTATTACATCAACATCAGAAGTAATCTCAATGTATGGATTAATACCGCGAACGTATCTCTCAATGCCAGTAACTCTGTCATAAAAACTTAAAGAAGGAATACTCATCATTGTATCAAAACAAACAAAATCATCATTTGTAACAGTAAGAACAAAATCACTATCTGACGTTACGGTTACAATAAAATTCAATATGCCATCCAAAATAGCCCCATTTGGGACATCTATAACAAAACCATAATATGCTCCTGTATTATCTAAATAAGAACTATCTACTATTAAGCTAATTTCTGTATTATTTGACACATGTCTTAATGCAATATTTGGAGTATTAAGCAATAAGTAATCAACATTTACATTCAAACTTGCTCTGTGTTGACCTGCATTTAAATAACTATTATTAATTTCAAACGTTAAGACACCTTCTCTATTTGGCCATCTGTCTGATGAATCATTCATCGCAAAAAATTGTGTTTGCTCGTTACCCGCATTATCAGTAGCAACAACTGACCAACTTATAGTGTTAACAAATACTTGCCCGACATTAATTGCACCATTCCAATTTGTGCCATCAACTGTTCCTAAGGTAACAGAACCACTTAACTCTCCACTATTAATGGAGTAGCGAAGGTTTGGTGTATTATCAATACTTTCGCCAATATTTAAAGTAACTAAATAATTATTACTTACTTGTCTGTGCCATAGCTCATTAATGGTAATAGTAGGAACTGTAATGTCATAAATAATTGATCTAGAAACTGGAACATAAGAAATATTATCTGCTCTATCTTTTACCCACAGATAAACTGTCTTAACTCCTTCTTTGCCTTTCTTAATACCATAAACATTCGGAACTCGAGCTTCCCAAAGAAGATCATTTAGTGCAGGCCTTACTATGGCTGTCTCATTTAACAACCAACCAACAATATCTGAATCAACGCTTGCTCTAATGTTTACCATTACTTCATTAGTAAAATCTGTTCTCGATGTATCTCCATCATATAACTCAAACTGAGAAGAAGTGATTAATGTATCTACTACAACATTTGGATAACCATCCATAAGATTATAGTTATAACTTAAGAACCTAATTTCAGATCCACTACTATTAGTTACCACAACTTCTATGTGTCCATTGCTATCCACCCCATCAGAAGAAGTAACAACAATCTTTGTTCTAAAGAAAATACCATTGATAGGGTCAACAGTTTTACTTAAAATATCCAATGTAGTCCTAGTATTAAGTAAATCTAAACACAACCAAACATTTGGTGTAGAGGAATCATTTTCTACCACATTTACAGTAACATCATATGTTCCGACACTCATATACATTCTTTCAGGATAAACACCAATATAGGCCTTATCATGTCTCTCTGGTAAATATAAAACATCTTTGGTTGCCGGTTGATTACTAATGTTGCCAGCCCTATCCTTTGCCCAAACATATATTATTTTCTGTCCTCTTATCATATCTGAGAACCTGTACTCTGCTGGACGAACATCTGTCCAACGAACGTCATCAACATATGGCCTTGCAGACAACTCTTCTCCCATCAACCATTCCGAATGGTCATCGTACTGCGTCATAAATACATTCACAATGAAGTCATTAGTAAAAGTAATATCATTATTAAATTCATCTTTAAATCTTAGATCTAAACTTGTTGGATTTTCTATATAAGTATCAATCACAAAGTCTCTATCCCCACCAATACCTATATAAGCTAATCCTGTATATTCAAGCTCAACCCCATTAGACTTAGTGGCTCTCATTTCAAACCGACATTGTCCATCAAGACTATTATCAGTAGGAATATTCATTGTTGCCATAAAACTAGTTCCAATAGCTGAATTAGCAGAAACTGCAAAGAAGTCTACATTATGAATTGTGTTACCAGAAAGAATAATCCAAACCTCAGGAGTTACAACTCCTAGATCCTCAAAATTAACAGTAATTGTAAATTCACCAGCTGGCATATATTTCTTAGGAATATCAACTATTATGTAATCACGAGTAGAATACCCTTTAGGCTTATAAAGTATCTCAGCCATTACAGGTGTATCCGCTACGTTTCCAGCATTATCTTTTACCCACAGATAAACACTCTTATTACCATAAGAATAATCCTTAATCATGTATTCTCTTGGTCTAGATGAATTCCATAGTTCACTATTTACAAGTGGTTTATTAGCATAAGTTAATCCTTCACCTATTATCCAAGATGTATGATCTAGGTCATTATCAAAACGGACACCGACTATTCTGTCATCGGTTTCTAAAATAGACCTATCATCAAGATCATAAAGAACAAAATTTCTAGGAATATTAGCCACTCTATCGACAATTATCACAGAAATATCATAATTACTCGTGCCTACGTATCCTGCGTTATCTGTAGCTGTACTATAAATCACATAGGCCCCGTCAGTAACGCCGGAAGTAACTACTATTTGTGCTGAGTAAGTAAAATCATTTACTCTAGTCAATGAACTAATATTCATCGTAACTTGTGCAAACTTTATCAACATCAAATCAGGCGTTGTGACTAAATCTTCATTGTAAATAAATGTTATGTCCACTGTAACGTTAGTATTCATATATGGCTTATGATCAAAAGAAACAATTACAAGATGAGGAGCTATTGTGTCTAATGTAACACCATATAACGAAACATCTGAACTTGCTTTTATTACTCTATTGTAGTCATCCTTTACCCAAAGATAAGTAAATTTCTGCTCGTTTACTTTACTTACAAATCGATAAGTGACTGGACGGACTAACGTCCAGCCCAGGTCGTCCACAGCGGGGGTTGCAGACGACTCGGACAGGTACCATTGGATGGCAATATTGTCGCCACTGATGCTGACACCAACTTCTTGTTGTGTCATCCAAGCAGTAGAATCTGTTCTTAAATCATATAAATAGAATTCTGGTTTTAAGGTAGTTAATCCCTGGAACTCATAACAACCTGCATCAATTGAGGTATCGATGATTCGAGGGCTAGATGAATAGTCTGTGGTAATGTTATTACTATTTGCGGTCCATAACTCATTAGAACCCACATTAACGGCTGGACTATAGAAGGTTAATCGATAATCTCCATTTGCGAAATCCACAAATAAATCAGCAGTTACTGCTCTAGTAATTACGTTTGTCGCAGTCCAGAATGTTTCAGGAAGTGTGCTATCAGTGAATACACTATTATTAACTGTTATAACACTATAGTAGCTATCATCAATAGTATTTATCGGACCTACAAAAATAGAATTATTAGCAACCATAGACTTAATAGCCATTCGGTAACTATCCGCCACTGAACCAGCAAACATCCCAGCATGTCTATTAAGAATCACAGTACTATTATTAAAGGTAACCATGGCGTTTGCCCCTGATAACAAGTAAACACCATTAACACCAGAACTATTACCATTGTTATATATCAAGCTGTTTGTAAACTCAGCTTTAGCATCATGAACAAGTGTTCCAGCAATGCCACCCATATTATCAAAAACACTACAATCAAAATACTTAACAGCTCCATTCCACTGCATTGAACCTCCATGACCACCAGAGTTACCATAAATTCTAGAGTTATTCACAGTTGCTATAGCAGAATGGAAAACACCACCCCTACTTCCAGCTGTATTATTGTAAATATTAGAATTATAAATATTATGTATACCACCAAAAAACACACCAGAATGTAATCCGAAGTTATTAAATACCTCAGAATCTCTAATCGTTGAGTTAGCCAAATACATAACTCCACCAAGGTCCTGGTCGAAATCTTCATAGGTTCTGTTATGGTGTAACTTACTTCTCTCTATTAGATAAGTTCCACCGTATATTGCCCCACCATCTCCACTAACTATGTTATACATAAGTTCAGAATTATTAAGATTAACGTAAGTGCTACTTCCTCCTACTGCAATTGCTCCTCCTGCTCCTGCAATATTCCCACTTAAAATACAACTATCTATTGTTAATCTAGCCAAGGAACTATTTGTAACAATCAATATACTGCCCCCACGATTCTGTGCAATATTATCCTCTGTTGAAACACGACCATTAATTAAGCTGAAAGCTGAAAGCTGAAGGCTTAAAGCTGAAGAGACAAGAATGTGTCTTGTGGCTTGCTCAGCATCTAATATAGTATCTACAGAACTTACCCCTCGTAACGTTATGTTCTGTACGTTTGGCCAAATTATTCCAACATTGCCTTCTCCTACATGTCTACCAGCTTCTAAGTTCACTACTTCATTAACATTGGATGAATTCAGCGCATGTTGAATTGTAAAATACTCAGTTGAACCAATCTTAGCCGTTGTTGCTAACGTGAGGCCTGTGGCTTGTGGCTTGTGGCTTGTAGAATTGCCAGCGTTGTCCGTCACAACTAAATACCAGACATATACACCTGGGGTCCAATTATTGCTTATATATAACTCACTCTTGTATGTTGAGTCATTTACTCTTAGCAGTGAACCATTGAACGAATGAACTAATGAACCATCACTGTATCTCAGTGATATTGCAGGTGTAAGAATTAGTGCTTCGCCCATATTGAATGTTACATTATAGGTTCCAACTCTTGAGATATTCCCATCAACCATTGAACCAGTGAACGAATTCACTATTGATACACCTGCTATAGCCGGCTCAATTGTGTCATAATTGATTGTTGCTACTACTACGCTGTTAACTACTTGGTTATACCAATTCTTGGTCCAAAGATATATCGTCTTAAGTTCATTAATATTATTCTTGAATATATAATCAGCTGGTCTAGTTGCTTGCCATAGGTTATTTGTTGCTGATGGAGTTACTAGCTCTTCTGTTAATAACCAGTAAGCTGCTCTACTATCAGCATCTATCTCTACTCCCACCTTTCTATCATTTGCATATCTTGTATTTAAACTATCTAAGTCATATAAATTCATAGCTGATGGAGTAATTACTGTTAGTCCTCCAAACTCATAACAGCCAGCATCTATAGATACATCTACTAGTCTTGTTTTGCCTAATATATCTGTCGTTACATTACTTGAGTTTGCATTCCATAACGTGTTACTTCCAAAGTTAACAGCCAAGCTATCATACTTTAATCTGTAATCTCCATTTGCATAGTCCATAAATATGTTTGCCGTTACTGCCCCTGTTATGATCTGTGTACTACTAAATGTAACTGGCATATCTAATAAAGAATTACCATCAGTAAACACACAATTACTTAAAGTAACCCCATCGCTTTCATGCGGTCTTGCTGGATCCATAAATTTCCCAACAAAAATAGAATTATAGGCTATAAAGGTATTAGCATAATTAGGATAATAAACTACGTTTGCTGTATTAATAATAGTGCTATTTATAAATATATTGTGACCAGTATAAACAAATCCATTAGCATTATTGCCATAAGCAATTACGTTTATAAACTTATTCAAATTACCATGAAATAGGTTATAAGCTCCTGGACAAATATTATTGTAAATCTTACTGTTATTAAATGTATTATCCGCATACCAAAATACTCCATAACCTGAATTATTGTATATTTCACTACCTATAAACTCATTCGTACCACCAGACAACAATCCACCAGTGTAGCGAGCACTATTCCCAAACAAACTAGAACCATTAAATATATTTATACCTTCATAAACAGCCCCACCGTTATAGGCAATATTCCCTTTAATTTCAGAATTATCTATATACTTAATACCATTATAAAAAGCACCACCGTTATATCCAGTGTTCCCGTTAATAATACAACTATCTATTGTTAATCTTGCAGAAGAATTCATCCATATAGCCCCACCGTTGTAACCTATATTGCCACTAATAATACAACTATTCATCGTTAATCTGGATGAGGCATTCATCAATATCGCACCACCGTCTTGGCTTACGATATTATTACTTACTCGTCCGTTTATTAAGCTAATAGATAACAGCCTTAATCCTGTAGCCGTTGGAACTACTATGTGTCTCGTTATCTGCTCTGCATCTAATATAGTGCTTCCTGCTGATGCGCCTTGTAACGTTATGTTACTTATATTCGGCCAGGTTATTCCAACGTTACCTGCTCCAACATGTGTGCCAGCTTGTACGTTAACTACTCCATTTGCATTAGATGAACTTACCGCATGTTGGATTGTGAAATACTCAGTTGA
>CAZXTL010000037.1:0-15331 GCA_964643725.1 uncultured Candidatus Marinamargulisbacteria bacterium | reverse complement strand
TCCCTTCAAAAGCTTTATGCAATGTCATTTGATCAGCCCACTCTAGCTCTCCCCCAACAGGAATGCCATACGCTATCTGGGTAAGCCTTAGGTCAAAAGGAAGCAATAATCTTTTCAAATATAATGTTGTTGTTTCGCCTTCAACAGACGGTTTAATAGCAAAAATGATTTCATCAAAACTTCCTTTGTCTATTCTATGCAACAATTCCCTTATTCTCAAACTATCTGGACCTATGCCATCTAATGGAGAAATGACACCACCAAGAACATGATACATCCCTCTATATTTTCCCATACCCTCTACTGCCAAAAGATCTTTCTGGTCACTAACAACACAAAGTTTAACCTTGTCTCTACTTACGTCATTACATAAAGAACAACCTTCTTCAATATTCATAAAACTAAAACAACACTCACAGAATCCTATTTTTTCACCTATCTCTGAAATCATTTTAGCGATAGATTGTACTTCATTTTTTGGAAGAGTAAGCAAATAGAAAGACAGCCGTTGCGCTGTTCTTTTTCCAATGCCAGGCATCTTAGAAAATTCATGTATTAAATCGTCAAGAGGATTATGATAGTCCAATCTATCCTAGCCCCGGAATATTAAGCCCTTTAAGCTGACCAGCAGATTTAGCTGTTACTTCTTGAAAGGCCTTATTAACCGTTTCTTTGATAACACTAGCTATTTTACGTGGATCAGAACCTTCTGCTATCTTAAGTTCTTTGATTTTCATCTCACCAGTCATAACCACTATTACTTCATTATCTTTAGAACAAACTTCAACAGTAATCTTCTTTAGATCCTTCATTTGTTTTTTCATCTCACCTAATTGCTTCATCATATCACCCATATTGCCACCCATATTCCCAAACATCTTAACCTCCAATTATTATGATTCTATATTAAACATTATACCTTTTAGAAACAAATTTTAAAAACATAATTATAGGTGAATTGTTTATGCGACGATGTCGCTGTTTAGGCAACTTCGTTGCTTGTTTAACTGTTTATTTTTTTAAACAAATAAACAAGTTTGCATTAGCAAACAATAAACATATAAACAGTAAAAAAGGATACCTAGCTTGTCTTTACGCTCTCTAAAAGCATAGAAAATCTATTAAGTATCATACCAGAAGATTCAACAATTTTTTTATCCTGCATACCAAAAATTCTGCAAGTAGTCTGTCTAATGCTATTACCTACTTTAGTTTTAGAAAAGGCAAAGGATACTGGAGATCTTTTCTGGATAGATTCCTTAACTGTCAAAGGGTCATCAAGTATAAATCCATAATTCTTAAGAGAATATTTAAGAAATTTCTCAGAAGCCATATTTAACTTTCTAAAAACAGCATCAGCTTCAGTAAGATTTCTTACTCTATTAATAACAACTCCTATATCATCAGATTTATGGTTAGTTTTAATCACCTTGATTATTGCATAAGCATCGGAAAGAGATGTTAGGTCAGGAGTTGCAATAACAATAGTCCTATCTGAAATAGAAATAAACTTCATTACGTTATGAGACATACCAGCTTCAGTATCAAGAACTATAAGGTCATATTCAGCATCTAATAAATTTAGCTGTTCAGTTAAACGATGTCTTTTTTGATGTGAAATATTTGATAGTTTAAATAATCCAGAAGCACCAGGAATAATATCTATTCCGCCAGGTCCTTTAATAATAATTTCCTTTAAGGTCTTCTTCCCTTCAACTACATCCATAAGATCATAATCAGGATAAACACCGGTAACAATATGTACATTGGCCATACCAAGATCTCCATCAAGCACAAGTGTCTTTTTGCCTAATAGCACTGCCTCAATAGCAAGATTAACAGAGAACAATGTCTTCCCAACACCACCCTTGCCACTTGTCACTGAAACCACTTCTGCCCTCTTTGAGCCCATATTGCCCTCCTTAATTTCTCCGATGTCTCCACTAGTTGTAAAAGTAAACATATTTCAATTATACACACCAGATGTAGAGTAATCAAGTAAGGATTGTAGAAATAACAAATAACATTTATAATGAACTAATGGTCAATATAAATGTCACACTTAAAAAGGCAACTATCAAAGACGCACCAGTTATTAAATCAATTCTGGACGAATATGCCAACCAACGAAAACTATTGGCAAGGTCATTACAATATATCCTTGAAAACATAAGAGATTTCCACCTTGCAGAGTCAAATGGAGAAATCATAGGCACATGTGCACTAAAAATATCAACAACTGATTTAGCTGAAATAAAGTCGCTTGCTGTAAAAGAAAACTTCATAGGAAGTGGAGTTGGAGCTCTCTTATTAAACGAAGTGCTTGCTGAAGGAAGAATATTAGGAGTAAAAGAGTTTTTTGCTTTAACTTATGTTCCTGATTTCTTTTACAAATACGGGTTTATCATGATCCAAAAAGAAGATCTGCCACACAAGATTTGGACCGAATGCGTCCACTGTCCTTTCTTTCCTAACTGTAATGAAACAGCAGTAATCCTAAGAAACTAAATTACCCTTCACAAATAAGTATCAAACGTTAAGTATATTTAAAGGGTGTGAGGTTAGAAATCGTCAAAATCAATATCATCAAAATCCAAATCGCCACCCAATAAATCAGTAGTTAAGCTATCTTGAGCAACAGTTGTTGGCGGCTTATTAAACGAAGAAACTTGTACTCCTCCTCCACCTTTACCCATAATTGAGGTTATTTGAGCTACAGTATCTTTAAAGGGAATGTTCTCATATGTGCCTTGTCTAAGAAATTGATTTATTGGATCAATTTTATCTATTGCCCAATCGATCTTAGGATTACTACCTTTAACATAAGCTCCAATATTAATAAGATCTTCAGCTTCTGAATATCTCGCCAAAGCTTCTCTTAACAAACCAGCAGCGCGAATATGCTCTTCACTATTTATATTAGTAAATAATCTACTTACACTGGCATTAACATCCACTGAAGGGAAATGATTTTTAGCAGCGATGTCTCTAGAAAGAACAACGTGTCCATCAAGAATACTTCTAGCGGTATCTGCAATAGGTTCATCCATGTCGCTTCCTTCGACTAAAACTGTGTAAATAGCAGTAATAGTTCCAATCGGAGCTGTTCCTGTACGTTCCATTAATCTAGGCATAAGAGCGAAAACAGATGGAGGGTATCCTTTTGTTGTAGGTGGCTCACCAGTAGCTAACCCAACCTCTCTTTGAGCCATCGCGTACCTGGTAGTACTGTCCATCATAAAAAGAACACTCTTTCCCTGATCACGAAAATATTCAGCAATAGCTGTTCCTACCAAAGCACCTTTAAGTCTAATAAGTGGTGGTTTATCTGAAGTAGCAACAATAAGAACTGAACGTTTTAAGCCTTCTTCCCCTAAAGATTCTTCTATAAAATCCCTGACCTCCCGGCCTCTTTCTCCTACTAATGTAATTACAGAAACATCTGCGGTTGATTGCCTTGCCATCTGTCCCATTATTGTTGATTTACCGACCCCTGATCCAGCAAAAATTCCAATACGTTGACCCTTACCAAAAGTTAAAAGGCCATCAATAACTCTTATTCCAGTTTGAAGAACTTCTTTAATACGAGGTCTTTTAACAGGGTCAGGAGGATTATTATCTAATGGATATTCTGTTTCATAAGAAAGTTCCCCTAGTCCATCGATAGGGTCGCCTAACCCATCTAAAACCCTTCCAAGTAAACCTTTACCAACTTTAACCATCAAGGGCTTACCCGTGGAATAAACCAAGCTTCCAGGGCCTATCCCTTCCAACGGACCAAATGGCATAAGCAAAACTCTACTTTCTTTAAAACCAACTACTTCACTTCTTAATTCATTATTTTCACTTAACTTAATAAGACAAACATCTCCAACTTTTGCCCCTTGTAAATGTGCCTCAATTACTAAGCCAACGACTTCTACAACTTTACCTACAACTTTATGTAAAGGCTCCATCTTTTCAATTTTTTCAATATAACGAGAAAAATCTACAAATTGATTATTCGTCATCATCAGTAAGAAAATCAAAGGACTTATCATCAATGGTCTCATCAAATGATAAAACCTCACTACCATTATTAAAAAGATCATCTCCAGACATATCGTCTTCTTTTATTTCAATACTCTTTTTATTTAAGTTCACTGAAACAACTTCATCTGCATCTTTTATGGTTGCAATAAGATCTTTTATGCTCTGCATCTTTGACTCTATTCTAGAATCAATAACCCCAAAATTAGCCTCAATAAGACAACCACCTTCTGAGACATCACAGTCGCCAACAATCTTACACTCTTTGATAGTCATAAATTCTGATAACAATTTAGATTTATTTTCTTCTAAATGTTGAACATTTTCTGGGTTAACTTTAATAGTCAGCTCATGCCCACTTGTAACTGGAACTAACGCTTCCCTAACTACGGCTAACATAATATTTTTATCAAGCTCTATCGATCTTGAAAGAAGTTTTTTTACAATAACATCTAACAAAGACAATAAATAAGGTTCAGTGTTAGCAAGAATTACATTCTTATATTGATCTAATTCATTAAATTTATTCATCAAATCATATAAAGAATTCTCATATGCTTTTCTTGCATGATCATGATCAACTCTTCCTTCGGCATCACCTTTATTTAGACCATCAGCATAGCCATTTTTATTGCCTTCTAAATATCCTAAATCAAAGGCTTCTTTTCTTGCTCTTTCCTGAGTTACAGCAAGATCAGAAAACAAATCATTCTTTTCTTTGTCTAATTTCTTAGTTTTCTCTTCTAATTCATTTTCTTTTATTTTAAAAAGTTCTTTTTCTTTATCTAATTGAAATCGACAATGTTCAGCTTCTTTCATAAGCTCATTTTTTAGCAAATTTATTTCTGCCTCAATCTTATCCCTAGGAATAGATAAATTTAATTGAAATTTTTGAGACGAAGAACTGAGGACAGAATGATCAGAAAAATCTTTACCATATTTAATCTGATCTTTTTTAATTAAAGACATCTTATACCTTTTTCTCTTTTTTGATATAAATCTTTATCTTATCAATAAATTCTTTCTTAACTGAAACTTCAATTCCTTCTAAAATAGCAGTCTTTTGGAAATCCTTAGTTAAATTTATTCCTTCCTTAACCATCATTTCAATTAATATATTCTGTTTATATTCATCAAAAAAACCGATAAGGAAATTCTGGAAAATAGGTTTCTCTTGTTTTATAACTGCAAAAACAAATTCAACAGATACTTTGTCTAAAAAAGCATCTCCTTCAAGATTTAAAATATTTTCCTCTTTTACCTCAACAATCTCTTCTTCCTCATCCATATCTAACAACTCTTCATCCTTCAAAATATTATCTAAAACAAATGCATCTATATCATCAGGCATTGGAATTTTCCCAACATAAGGAAGTATTTCTTCCTGTACTTTTTCAAACACATCTGCCGGCAATTTACGCAAAATATTATCAGAAAAAACTTCACCCAACATAGAAAATACTATAATTGTTTTTTGCTTATTATTAAACATCGTCATTCCTCATCCATTTAGTTATCTTACCAATAACCATTTCTTCATTATTATTTACAAACGACCTAAACTTTTCTAACGAAAAATCAACATCTTCTTCACGAGATTCAATCTCAACAATAGGATTATCATCATCCAAGGTAATATCTTTCGCTGCATCAGTTTTATTAGATAATAAATAAACCACAAAAATAGCTACACCTGAACCTACAAATAATATTCCAAAGGTTAGAAAAATCCACACATTACTTTTCGTCTTTTTCCCACCATAACTATTCTCTACATTTAAAATTGCTTCTTCTTGAATCTTAGCTTTAGAATCCAGATTTTTAGTTGCTTCAATATTTACAAAAGGCATTAATTCAATAACAATACTGTCTCTTCCACTTTCATAATCAACAACAGAAGCAACTAGTTCAAATGTGCTTAACTTTAGCTGTTGAGTAAAATTCAAAGACAAATTAGCATTATCTAAAACAATCGCAATATTGATCTTCCCAATTTCAAAAGGAGAACTTGCCTTATAAGATTCTGTCAAAGTTACACTTGTATAAACCATATAACTTCCCTTTGGGTAAAGTGTTCTTAAAATATTTTTTACCTTCGAAGTGTAAGTTACCTCATAGTTTTCCTTTAATTCCTTTTTAAATTTTAAAAGCAATTCTATAGGCGACTCCTCTTCAGAACCTGAAACTCTTAATAATTTCATAAAATCCGTAAACTGCGAAGACATCATATCTTTTTTTAATTTATCACTAAGGATATTCCCTTTATTATCTATTACAGCAACATTTTCAGGAATAACATTCTCAACAGAACTAGCTACCAAATGCATTATTCCTTTAATTTGTTCATTTGTAACCATAACTCCATCACTAATATTCAAAATAACAGAAGTTGAACCAGGAACTTTTTCTCCAAACAAAGTCTTCTCTGGCATAACAATTTGAACCCTAGCACTATTAATGTTTTCCATAGTTGAAATAATTCTTGAAAGCTCTCCGCTTACAGCCCGTATATATTTAATTCTTCTATCATAGTCAGTTGCACCAAGTCCAGCCGATTGATCGAAGATCTCAAACCCAACTATGCCTCCCTCTGGCAATCCAAGTTGCGCCATTTTTAATTTAACTTGATCAGCGTATTCTTTAGGAACAGAAATATTAATTACTCGACCTTCTCTTAACGACTCAAAAGGAATCTTCTCATAACTAAGAACTTTTCTTATCTGGGATGCGTCCATCGGTGTTATTGCTTCAAAAACAGGAACATACTTGTATTCTTTTTGAGAGAATTGTTTCTTTTCGTTGTCTTTATTTATGTTCTTATTAGAATTATATCTGACAAAAAAACCAATTCCAATTATTACCAATAATAATACAACGACTACAGCTATACCTATCTGTACCCATCTATTAGAGAAAAAACCTACTCTTCCACTGCCTGCTACATCATAACCTACATCAGCTTCAGAGGAGATTCCCTCCACTTCTTGTTCATTAGCATCTACCATATTAAATTATTATACAGCCATTTGCAGAATTTCTTTAGTGGTTTGCACTGCGGAATTAATAACAGTCATCGCAAGACTTGTAGCAACCGATGCTTTTTCCATCTGAATGATTACCTCTTCCAATGGGACATTGCCGTTTACATATTCAGTAATTAAAGCATTTGCTTTATTATCTTGTTCGCTAATCCTATTTAAACTTTCAATGGCTTTATCTAAAGTTATCTGAAACAAGTTTTCATTTAAACTAATATCCTCAATAGGCTTATCTTTAACAGCATAAATATTATAAAGCCCTTCAACTTTCCCTAACCCTGGATCCATACCTATATTTATTCCACCTGCCATAATTACTTCCCTATATTCATTATTGTTTGAGCAACCTGTTTTGCTGAACTAAAAATTGCTGCATTCGCCTCATACATTCTTCTTGCAACTGCCATATCTGACATCTCTTGAGAAAGAGAATAGCCAGATAGACCAACAAAGCCTTCTTCATCCGCCATTGGATTCCCTGGGTCATAAACTTTTTGAACAGAAGTATGATCATCTACAACTTCTGAAACATATGGCTCATTATTGCCAGGCAATGTTCTTACAACGATGGATTTTCTTTTATAAGCACTACCATCATTAGACTTATACGTATTCATATTAGCAATGTTCTCTGCAATTGCTTGAAGTTTTTGCTGCTGAACTATCATCCCAGAGCTACTAACTCCCATTACATTAAACACATCAGCAAAAGCAAAAACTGATAAACATACAACCAACAAAATCTTATACATAACTACCCACCTTTACCAAGGGTAACAACTTTCTTTAAACCTTTAATTTTTGAAGAAAGCATATTTGCATAAGAAGTAAGCAACAAATTATTTTCAGCATATTTTGTCATTTCATGATCCATTAAGACCTCTTTATTGCCCAACTTAACTTTTGCTTTTTCCAAAGCACTATCAAAATCTAACTTGTGAAAATTACCTGATTCGATATTAGCAATATTACCAGCTATCTGTTGTTGCTTTACCGATGTAGCCCTAACAGCCCTTTCCAGACTATCAAATGACTGTCCAAAAACTATTCCATCTAAATTAGCCATATATACCCCCCCAGAAAAACAATTAAACAATACTTATAATATTAGCCTTAAATCGACCATTTCCTACCCATCTTGTAAGAAACGTTTCTTTTTAACTTATCTAACACCTTCATATGTAATCTACTTACTTTACTTTTAGACATTTGCATCACTTTAGCAATTTCCATTTGGTTTTTATTTTCATAATAATATAATTTAAGTAATTGCTGTTCTTCAATCGTTAATTTCTGGATTGAATCATGTAGATTTATCCTCTCGTTAGATCGTTCAATCCTTCCAATAATCTCATCACCAACATCTTGTCGTTGCAAAACAGTAGAAATATTTTCTATATTCTCTAATGACAATAAATAAATAATAGCTGAACTATTCAATGCTTGATATAGCGAATTATCAGGATCAGAATTTTCTTCTGGATCTTCAGCCATATCACGCGCCAATTCCATTATTCTTTCTTTAACTTTTTCTTTATCAACCCTTTTTGAATAACCAGGATTTTTTGTTTTCCATTCTTTTCGAATATTATCTAATATCTCACCACGTATCCTATAAGTAGCATAAGTTCTAAATATAGCTCCCTTGTCATTATTAAAGTTCTTCCAAGCTTTTACTAAACCTTCCCAGCCATAACTAACTAAATCATCAAACTCCATACCAGGAGGTAAATTGCCCCCAGAAAAAATTCCAGCAGCTATTGTTTTAATCAAGTTAACAAATTCGTCTTTTTTATCATCAGGAATAACTTCGACTCTTGTCTCTGCCTCTGTAGCTCTATATACAGGATTAACTTCTACTATCCTAATCTCATCACTCATCCATTATTCTCCCAAATTTAAATCTATAGCCCCAGTATCAATCATTTGTTCAGTTACTTGTTGTCTAAAAATATCATCTATCATCATTTGAGAAATATCATTTGAAAACATTCCTTGAAAAAGAGTTCCATCTTCTTCATCATTTTCAGTTTTAAAAATATCTCCTAAAGACATTTTGTTCATAAAAACTTTTTCTACAAACATTTTGGCAAATTCCCGTTTAATCTCAACTTGTTGCTCAGTAGTTGGATTCTGAAACCTGTTAGCATCTATTATACTGGAATTACCAACAAAAGATAAAGGGTTAACCGACATTAAATGACCTCTATTTCAGCAGTTATAGCTCCAGAAGCCTTTATTGCCTGTAAAATTGAAATCATTGTTGATGGTTTTGCACCTAAAGCATTAAGAGATTTCACAAGATCAGACAAAGTATCTCCATTTTGAACTACCTGAAATTTTGATTTTGCTTCAGTAACATTTATATTAACAACATCATAAACATCCCTATCTATCTTTATACTAATATCACCATAATTAATAGCTACAGGAGATATTCGCACTTTTTCTCCAATAACTATTGCTCCAGTTCTTTCACTAATTACAATCTTTGCTGAAACATCAGGCTGAACAGAAACATCCATTAATTTAGCTATGAAATCAACAATATCTTTTTTATGCTCAGGAGTAAGTCTTACTTTTACTACTGCAGCATCTGTCTTTTCACAATAAGCTAATCCTGTTTCTTCTATAGCAAACCCTATCCTAGCAGCTGTTATGAAGTCTGGTTTCTTAAGGTTAAGATTTAAATATTGGTCATCTGCCAATTTAATTGGTAATTCTTTTTCTACAATACCGCCATCTGATATTATTCCTCTGTTTGATTCATTTTTCTGATATCTAACTTCTCCAGATTCAGCAGACACGCCACCGACAACCATATTCCCTTGCGCTGTAATATATGTCTTACCATCTGAACCTAATAAAGGAGTTAATAATAGAGTACCTCCTCTTAAAGAAACCGCATCACCAATAGATGAAACGTTAACATCTAATTTCTGACCATTCCTTGCAAAAGGTGGTAGCTCTGCTGTAACCATTACAGAGGCCATGTTTCTTCCTTGTATATCTTTTTCATCAGGAACAAGTCCCATTTTGTTTAGTAAATTTTTCATTGATTTTTGTGTCAAAATAATTTGCGGAGAGTCTCCCGTGTTTTTTAGCCCAACAACTAAGCCATAACCCATTACTTGATTAGACCTAGCATTTTCTAAATAAACCAATTCTTTTACTCTTGTCTGCATGGCAGAAAAAGAAAAAGATAATAAAATAAATAGTAATAATATATTCCTCATAAGTATTCCCCCTTACTAAAAGATCCAATCTATCATTTGAGCAAAAAAACCTTTTTCTTGGTCACGAGAAACACTACCATAGCCTTTTAATTTAAGTACAACATTAGATATTTTTGATGAATCAACAGAATTGTCAGGCTGAATATCATTTTCTCTTACTATTCCTTCTACTGAAATCTCTTCTTCTTCATTATTTACAATTATTGTCTTCGTCCCACGTATATAAAACTGAGTTCCGTCAACTTTGTAAATAGTTGAGGTAAGAGCTCCTTGCAACTTGCTTGTTCTTCCAGTACTTCCGCTTCCAGAAAACCTATTTTGAGCTGAAAAACCGATGCCACCTTTAGTGTCTGATGATTTACTTGAATCTAAATAACTTGCAGCTTGTGCCCAGCTGAGATCAGCATTACTCTTTAGCCCTGTATCTCGAAGTAATTGGGTATCTGCTTTTTGACTAGCCATTTGATATTCATCAATATTTATAAAAAGAATATCACCTACATTTTTAGCCAACGTAGGCCCATAAGGATTAGGAGTTTCATCTTTCCATAAAGACCCTGCAAAAAGAAATGACCCTAAAATTATAAAGGATACTAACTTCTTCAATTTCCCCACCCCCTCTACTAAACTATCTACTAATCTTAACTATTTGGTTTGCCTCTCCTAATAAAACTTTTAAAGGTGCATAACCACTCAATTCTTTCTCGTCCATCATTCCATAAGTCATAATTATAACTACATCACCTGGTTCAGCTAAACGAGCAGCTGCACCATTAATTGTTATATCACCAGGCTTGTCTCCTTTAATAGCATAAGTAACAAAACGTTGCCCATTATTTACATTTACTACATGAACCTGCTCATACTCAGCTATATTAGCCTGTTTCATAAGCTCTTCATAGATGGTTATGCTACCTTCATAGGCAATATTCTTATCAACCACTGTTGCCCTATGAATCTTAGATTTTAAAATATTTACTAACATCAGTTAATTTCTACCTCCACATTCTTACTATCAACAACCCTTGCCTCAAGGATTTTTCCTGTCTGCTTATTAAGCACCTTAATTGTACTACCTAAGCTTCCGTTTTTCAACGAAACACCTTGCATAGCAATACGAACACTTCCACTTTTAGTATTTATAGTACATTCGTCCTGTATTTTTATAATGTCTATCTCTTTAATGTCATATTTATAAAAAGTATCCCCTCTCTTTTTATAAAATATATTTTCCTTACCAATAATCTCCTTTGAATTATAAATAATCTGCTGATTAACATTTAATATTTGCTTCCAATCACTCGTTATATCATTCTCTGAAATATTTTTACCTTTTTCTATCTGCTCTTTTACGACAGGAACCAGAGCTTTTACATCTAAATAAAAAGGAACTTTCTTTATAGGCAATAAATTCTGACCAATTACATCTAATTCGTTATAACCCTGATTATATCTATTTGGAAATTTTAAATTACCTACTGGCATTTCATCAATCTTAATAGAAAATGTTACGGGTACATTTAAATACGAAAAGTAGCTATTTATGTTAGAAATCAACTCTTTATGTCGTATATCAATAGCAAATACTGAAGCTATTAATAATAAACAAAAAACAAACGATCTAAGCTCTAGCAATTTCTGCGGCTGACTTAAGCATTGTCTCGCCTGATTGAATAGCTTTTGATATAACATCGAATGCTCTCTGAGTTATTAGCATCTCCATCATAGAGCCAATAATATCAACATTACTAGATTCAATAGCAAACTGTGATATTGTGCCAAGATTATCTTCGCCTGGATTGCCCACATTAGCCTCTCCAGAGGCAGAAGTCTGCTTATATAAATTATTACCCAAACTTTCAAGTCCTGCAGGATTAACAAATTTTGCCAGTCTTATTTGACCAACAAATCTTTCCTGTGTTTCCTGACTGTATGTTATATACACATTACCATCTGGCGCAACCCTAACTGTATTTGTGCCATCCGGAATAACAATACCAGGCTCTAAAATATTCCCATTAGGGTCTACAAGCTGTCCAGTACTATCTAAATTCAAATTTCCAGCTCTGCCATAAGCAATTTCTGAGTTAGGTAATTTGAAAACCAAAAAGCCATTTCCGTTTATTGCTAAATCAAATTCATTATTAGTAACAGATATTGTACCTTGGCTAAAATCCTTAGGGGTAGCAACAACTTTTACACCAGAACCTAACTCAATATTTGTTGGTTTATTAAATTCATCCATTCGCTGTACAGCTCTATCTAACACTTGTGGGAAAATATTTTCCATATCTGTTCGAGTAGACTTATAACCTATGGTCTTGGAGTTTGATATATTATTTGTGATATTTATCATATCCTTTTCCAAGGCTGACATACCCGTAGCACCAACGAAAAACTGTCTAATCATATAAATACCCCCCAGTTTGTTGTTTATCTGTTTATTTGTTTATTTGTTGAAAGGAAAAGGTTCAAAGTAAAAGGTAGTTGTTTTTTTCTTTTTACTTTAGACTTTTTCCAATATAAACAATTAAACATTTCAACGATTAAACACTAATTAAAATATTAGCCTCTTTTATATGCTCAGACAATAGAAAATAAAAAAAGTTCCAGATTATTTATAACTAACAATGACAGGAAAAAGTTCAACCTCAAGCTGGTAAATAGCTTCAGGTCCAAATTCAGGAAAAGCTATACACTTCATCTTTTTTATTCTATCCGCCAAATATGCACCAGCTCCACCGATTGTAGAAAAATATATAGCATTATTTTTCTTTATTGCAGCTTTAACTTCTTCAGAACGGTTACCTTTGCCAATCATGACTTTTAACCCTTTATCTAATAAAGCAGGAGTATACCTATCCATACGAGAACTAGTTGTTGGGCCAGCTGATCCACAAACGATACCTTCTCGGGGAGGAGTAGGACCCATATAATAAACTGCCGCTCCTACTAAATTAAAAGGAAGGTCTTCACCATTTGCTATCATATCTGTCAATTTTTGATGAGTATTATCTCGTGCCGAAAACAATGTTCCAGACAAATAAACCAATTCCCCTAATTGTAACCCTTGGATATCTTCTTTTGATAAAGGTAAAGAAAACTTCTTCATGAATTATAACCTTACAACACAATGTCGCGTACTATGACAGCCTACATTCAAAGCTACTGGCATAGAAGCGATATGACAGGGAGCACTTTCTATAAAAACATCCATTGCGGTTAATTTACCACCAAAACCTCCAACTCCTATTCCTAAAGCATTAACTTCATCTAATATCTTCTTCTCTAAATCAGAATACCTTTGAATAGAATTTCTCTCTCCAATTTTTCTAAAAAGTGACTTTTTTGCTAACATTGCACACTCTTCCATATCACCACCAACGCCAATCCCTAAAAGTAAAGGAGGACAACAATTAGCACCTTTTTCCTTTATTCTTGATACAACCTTATCAACTATTCCTTGTTCTCCATCTGCAGGATCTAACATCCACAAAGCAGAAGCATTCTCGCTACCGCCACCCTTTGCCATTATCCATAGTTCAAAAACATCCCCAGAAACAATCTCAACATGCAAAATGACTGGAGCATTGTCACCAGTATTCTTGCGCTCAAGTGGATCTGACACAACAGACTTCCTCAAATAATTATCTTGATAACCTTTTCTAATTGCTTCATCTAAAAGAGATTGAAGGTCACGCTCAAGAGTTATTTCAATTCCTACCTTTGCAAAAACAATAACAATACCTGTATCCTGACACAACGCAATTCTTTTTGAATCAGCTATCTCAGAATTCTCAATTAAAATATTAAGGAAATCTTTCTCCTGATTAGCAGTTTTTGTATTTTTAAAAAAACTTAAGATATCAGGTGCTATAAAAAAATTGATATCTGAAACATTTTTTGATACAGCCTCAATTATTATATTTGAGTCTATATGTCGCATTTTTACATATTACGACATAATGCGTCAGAGAATGCTGACGTGGATAATTCTGTAGCACTATCCATCAATCTGGCAAGATCATAGGTGACTTCCTTTAAGGAAATCGTCTTTTCCATCGCATTAATTATTAACTCACCAGCTTCTTGCCAACCAAGATGCTCTAACATCATAACAGCAGATAAAATTAATGATGAAGGATTAACCTTATCTAACCCAGCATACTTTGGTGCTGTTCCATGAGTAGCTTCAAATAAAGCGACTCCTGTAGAGTAATTAATATTAGCACCTGGAGCAATACCGATTCCTCCAACACAGGCTGCTAAGGCATCAGAGATATAATCTCCATTTAAATTAAGAGTAGCAATTACATCATAATCCTCTGGACGTAAAAGTATCTGTTGCAAAAAAGCATCCGCAATAGCATCTTTTATTATAATTTCTTTACCATTATTTGGATTCTTGATTTTCATCCAAGGACCATTATCAATTAATACTGCCCCAAAATCTTCTTTTGCTACTTGATAACCCCAATCCCTAAAAGCTCCTTCAGTAAACTTCATAATATTTCCTTTATGAACTATTGTTACCGAGCTTCTGTCTTGTTCTATTGCATATCTAATAGCAGCTGTTACTAATCTAGAAGTGCCTTCTTTTGAAACAGGTTTAATCCCAATCCCTGATGACTCAGGAAATCTTATCTTTGTTACTTTCATTTCATCCTGCAAAAAAGCAATGACCTTCTTTACCTCTGGTGTTCCATTAGCCCATTCTATACCCGCGTAAATATCTTCAGTATTTTCTCTGAAAATAACCATGTCTGTAAGCTCTGGACGCTTAAGTGGCGAAGGAACCCCTTGAAAATATCTTACTGGTCTAAGACAAACATACAAATCAAGAACTTGTCGGAGAGTAACGTTTAAACTTCTGATCCCACCGCCTACTGGAGTCGTTAATGGACCTTTGATAGAAACCACATATTCTTCTATCTTCTTTAATGTATCTTCCGGAAGCCATTCACCTTTTTCTTTTAAGGCTTTCTCTCCAGCATAAACTTCTAACCACTCTATCTTCTTGCCTATTTT
>CAZXTL010000036.1:0-15654 GCA_964643725.1 uncultured Candidatus Marinamargulisbacteria bacterium | reverse complement strand
CTTCGATATGTTCCACATTCAACTCATTTAAATGTTGAGCAGAGTGTAGAGTTAATTAAGAAATTAGGCCCAAAGAAAGCTTATCTGGTTCATACTACTCATGATTTAGAATATCATAAATTAAATGAAGAATTGCCTGATAATATTGAAATGGCCTATGATGGTCTAAGTATTAAGCTTAATTAGGAGGCATCGCATGAAATACGTATGTAGTATCTGTGGTTTAGAGAAATATTCAGAGAACAAGAAGGAAATTCCAACGTGTTGTAGTGTAAAGATGAATCCAATTGAGCCATGTTCAAAAGCACAGGATGCAGAAATGGCTAAATTTACTGATGAGGATGGTCCATGTGATGATGGAACTGGTCACAACAGATAGGAACTATAACGTAAAAAGTCTGATTTTGGTTGTTTTTTCGCTATTTAAATAAGGAAGACCAGCAATAAATAGAACCTTATCACCTTTATTTAGGAATGTCTCAGACGTAATAGTATTAGAAATGCTTTGCAGTGACTTATCGTCAAAGTCTACGGAATCAATGTCATAAAAAACTGGCAAAATTCCCCAAAAAAGGTTGAGTTCTTTGCATAATCTCATGTTATTGCTTAGTGCAATTATTGGAAACTTTATTCTAGCTTTGGAGAGAGACGAGGCGGTATATCCGCTACCAGTAATTGCAACTACTGCTTTAATATCAAGGTCAGTGAAAAGGTTAGTAATTGCTATGTCGTTGGTTGTGTTAGTTTTTAGTGATTCTTGATACAGCTCGCTTTTTTCAATTTCAGCTGCGATACGCTCCATTATTCCTACTGCTTGGATTGGAAACTTTCCAACTGAAGTTTCAGCAGAGAGCATGATTGCATCCGCGCCGTCTAATATAGAGTTTGCAACATCATTAGCCTCTGCCCTGGTAGGGATTGGGTCATTAATCATAGATTCTAGCATTTGGGTTGCTATAATTACTGGTTTCCCTGCAAGATTAGCTTTTTTGACTATCATTTTTTGAGCAAGTGGCACTTTCTCTGGTGATAACTCAATTCCAAGATCACCTCTAGCAACCATTATTCCATCAGCTTCTTTGATGATTGCGTCAATTCTTTCTAAGGCTTGGGGTTTTTCTATTTTGGCGATAACTGGAATGTCTTTACCCTGTTCTCTAATTAGTTGTTTCGCTTGGAGTATGTCATTTTCTGAACGTACAAAAGATAAGGCAATATATGATACATCATTTTGGACAGCGAAAGCTATAAACTGTTTATCTCTTTCAGTAATTGCTGGCGTGCTTACCTCTGCTCCAGGCAAGTTTATACCTTTTCTTGAAGATATTTCTCCTCCGTTAATTATTAAACAGCCGATGTTTTCATGGTCAGCCCATAAAGCACGTAATCTTACTTTGCCATCATTAATATATATATCATCACCAATCTTTACATCTTTGTTGATATTGCTGTAATCAACTGGAATATGTGAGGGGTCATGCTCTTTTTTAGTTGTAAGGATGATTTCTTTCCCGTCTTGTAAGAAGATAGTGGCAGGTAAATCTCCTAGACGAATTTTAGGTCCTTGTAGGTCTATCATTATAGAAACATTGCATTTTTTTTCGTTGGAAATTGTTTTAATTAGCTGGATAGTTTGAAGGTGTTTATCAATGGTTCCATGAGAGGTATTTATTCTGAATACATCGACACCTGCATCTATTAAGGAACTAATCATTTCATAGCTGTCGCTCGCTGGTCCAACAGTAATTACTATTTTAGTATTATTGGGCTGAAGTATACCTACCATTTCACAAGCTATAATAGCAGAGTGACATTGTTTTGCGTAAGAGCTATTTGCTATTTAATAAATCTTTTTATTCTACGATTGTGTTCTTTTTCTTTTGTTTCTAATTCATTTTTGCTGAACTCTAAAGGAGTTGTTATGTGATATTTGCTATTATCTACTTTTTTCCCAATTCTTTCGTCTTCAAACACATGGCTAATTTTTATTAAACAGCTTGCTCCGACAACGGTAGCTCCAAATCTTTCTACAAGCTCAATTGCGGCATTTAATGTTCCGCCTGTTGCTAGAATATCATCAATAATTAGCACTCTGTCGCCAGGTTTGATGAGTCCTTTTTTTATAGCCATCTCTAGCTGCTCGGCGTATTCCATCCCATAAATCTTACTTTCAATGTCATCGCTCAATATTTTGTCTCTTTTTTCTGCGAGAACAAGGCCTGCTCCAAGTTTTTTAGCAGCAAGTGCGCCAAAGTGAAAGCCTCGTACAGCTAGTGCAACAACCTTGTCAATTTTTTGATTTGTATAGGGTTCAACCATGTAGCTACAGGCAGCGTTCATTAGTTGTTGGTCCGCAAGGATATGATCAAAGTTAGTCCATAAAATATTCCCTCTAAGCTTATTTATATAGACTAGTATTTCTTTTTTTAGTTCATCATGAGTATATTGTTCAAATTTCGTCGGGGTAATTAATGGTGAGATTGTTGGTGTTTGTGATGGTTGAATTGTATTGTTTTGAAAAATATAGGAAGAAATATGTACATTCTCAGCAAAAGCAGCGTCATAATCAGGGTTTTGTGCACTTACATTTGAGATGAATGAGTAAGTAGCACCGCAGGACTTACTGTTATCTCTGTCGTCCTCTAAGGTTTTTATAGTATCGTATAAGGTTTCTCCGGAAGTAGTAATTTCATCAACAACACCATAAACTTCGTAGCCAGTAGAAATAACACCTTTGAATATCTGAAGATACTTAATCCTGTTGTCGTCATTGGTAATATCAACTGAAAGCATTTGTCCAGGCATTTTGTGTCCTTCACCTGCAACTACTAGAGGTAGCCCAAGTTGGTGTGCAATTAGTTCTGCAAAAATGAGTCCTTTATCAGCAATGCCAATAATTTTCGTTACACCTTTTCTGTGAAAATGAGAGGAGATAGTGCTTACGTCCTGCAATACTTTTGGCATATCTAATAGATAGTTGCTGTAGTCAATTATCGGGTACCCTTTGTATTGCCTTAAGGTATCTATCGCAAAATGTTTAGTTATACTTATTATTTTATTTTTCATTACTTAAATATCGTCAGAAAATTTAAATATTCCCAACGAAGATAGCTTATTTATAAATTATTTTAATGCTGAGGATAAATAGAGAAAGTATTAGTGCAAAAAAGTTTGGGATAATTATAGGTAGTTCGTGAAGCATTATTCCATAGGCCATCCATAAACAAACGCCGATAGAGAAGAAAATATACATTATTAAAGACAAATCTTTAGCTGACCTCGACTTCCATACTTTAATGGCTTGAGGCAAAAACGATATGGTTGTTAAAAACCCAGCAAGTATTCCAACTATTGTGTATGTTTGCATGAGCGTTATTATAAGTTCACTGGTTCAATCGTTCAATGGTTCATTGGAAAGAAAAATATTTATTGACTCTGACACAATATATGTTACTATCTGTAGTAACATGAAATATAATGTTCGACCAATATATAAAAAATGGATAGCAGATTTTGATACTCCTTTATCTTTATTTCTAAAGGTAGGAGGAGATCAACTATTAGAGTCTGTAGAGCAAGGAAAGTATGTGGGGCAGCATTCTATTATTGGTATTGGGAAACGAACAACTATAGAATTTAAAGGGAAAGAAGTTACTTTTAAGTTTTATAAGAATAAGACTATTTATAACACGTATGTTCATAGTTCAGATAATCCACTAAATGAAGTAAGAAAGTATTTCGCTAAGTTTGAAGTAACACATTCAGAGGGACTGCCTCCTTTTTGGGGAGGAGCTATTGGGTTCCTAGGTTATGAGACAGTTCAGTATTTTGAGAAGATAGACGTTAAACAAGAACAGGCAGATTTGCCAGACGGACTGTTGATAATACCTGAAGTTATTTTGATTTATGATGCTGTTGAGCGTGTAGTTACAGCTGTAGTTCCAGTATCTGAAGAGGAGAATAGTCCTTGTGAGAAAGAAGCTGAAAGGTTGTTAGTTGAAATAGGTCAGAAGCTGAATTCTCCTTTGAGTGTAGAATTAATGGGCGTGGAATGTAGTGACACAAAAATTAGCTCAAATTTTGATGAGCAGGCTTATGTCGATATGGTGTTGAAAGCTAAAGAACAGATTGTGGCAGGCAACATTATACAAGTCGTTCTGTCACAGAGGTTTAGTATTAATACAAAAGCTAGTCCTTTTCAGCTTTATCGTATTTTAAGGACAATGAATCCATCGCCGTATTTATTTTTTTTAGATATGGGTGATTTTCAGATAATAGGCTCGTCTCCAGAAGTTATGGTTAGATCGCAGAATGGCGAGGTTTTGCTTAAGCCTATCGCTGGCACTCGACCAAGGGGAAAGACTCTGCAGGAGGACATGGAGCTAGAAAATGACCTTTTAAGTGACCCTAAGGAGATAGCTGAGCATATCATGTTGGTGGATTTAGGCAGAAATGATCTTGGGCGGATTGCCGTTCCGGGGTCTGTAGAAGTTGTCGATTATCAAACGATTGAAAGATATTCACATGTAATGCATATTGTTTCCACCGTGAAGGCTAAATTGGATAAGAAATATGATGTTTTTGATGTAATAAGAGCAACATTCCCAGCAGGGACTTTGACCGGAGCACCGAAAGTTAAGGCAATGAAACTTATCTCAGAATTTGAGTTGGACCGAAGAGGTCCTTATGGAGGAATGGTTCTTAATTTAGGGTACAATGGAAACATGGATTCTTGTATTACAATTCGTACGATTGTTCTAAAAGATGGAGTAGCTTCTGTGCAAGCAGGAGCTGGAATAGTGTATGATTCTATTCCTAAAAATGAATACCAAGAGACTATAAATAAAGCAACTGCATTGTTAAAAACTATTACAGAGGGGTTCCAAATAAATGATACTTATAGTAGATAATTACGATTCTTTTACATATAACATAGCTCAGTATTTCCTAAGACTTGGTTGTGATGTTTTGGTTAAAAGGAATGATGAAATATCCATCGCCGATATACGACAGCTAGATCCAACTCATATCGTTTTATCTCCGGGGCCAGGAAGGCCTGAAGATGCAGGCATCTGCCTAGAAGTTCTTAAAGAATTTAAAGGTGAAAAGCCTATCTTGGGAATTTGTTTAGGTCATCAGGCCATAGGTCAGTTCTTTGGAGCTAAGATAGTCAAAGCCAAAAACATTTGTCATGGGAAAATAGATAGGATGATTAATGATGGAAAAGGTGTTTTTAGTGGTGTGCCAAGTGAGATAAATGCAACTAGATATCACTCACTAGTCATAGATGAGTCAACGTTATCTTCTGAGCTAGAAATATCTGCTAGGACGCCTGACAATGAGATAATGGGTGTAAGACACAAGGTGTTAGATATAGAGGGAGTACAGTTTCATCCTGAATCAATCGGTTCAGAATATGGAATGGAGCTACTAAGTAATTTCATAACCTCATCCCCAACCCTTCTCCTAAAGGAGAAGGGAGAAAATAAAGAATGTCCTAAAGTTAATGGTGCTGTGGCAGGAAAAGTATACGAATTATTGTATCCAAAAGCAAAGGATATGAGAACTTCTCCAACGACAGCAGAGGAGAAACTGTGGGAACAATTAAGAGGCAAGAATTTAGGTGTAAAGTTTCGTAGACAACATGTGATTGATAAGTTTATTGTAGATTTTTATTGTGTTGAAAAAGGATTAGTAATAGAAGTAGATGGAGAAGTTCATCTTAGTCAAAAAGAAAAAGACTCCCAACGAGACAATAAATTAGAATTATTAGGATGTCATATTTTAAGATTTAGTAATGAGCAGGTTTTAAACAATATAGATAGTGTTTTAACCTTGATTACTGAGGAAATTTTAAGAACATAATTTATTACACCCCTCTCCTTTAGGAGAGGGGCAGGGGGAGAGGTTGTTATGAAGCAGTTATTAGATAAAGTTATAAACAGAATAGGGCTTACGGAACAAGAAGCAACTGCTGTTATGGAACACTTCTCGTCTGGTGAAGCTAGTAGGGAATTTATAGCAGCTATGCTTACTGCTTTAAGAATGAAAGGTGAATCGATAGAGGAGATTACTGGTTTTGTTAAGGTTATGAGGGAGAAGGCAAGACGAATAGTTGTTACAACCGATTTACCAGTTCTTGATATTGTGGGCACAGGCGGTGACCATGCTAATACTTTTAACATTTCAACGATGTCAGCAATAGTTGCTGCAGGAGCTGGTATAACAGTCGCCAAACACGGCAATCGTTCAGTTACTTCTAAATGTGGTTCAGCTGAAGTTTTCTCAAGTCTTGGGGTCAACTTAGATGCTTCGCCAGAGACTCTTGAAAAGGCACTTAAAGAAGTGGGTCTTGCCTTTCTGTTTGCTCCTGGGCTACATCTTTCTATGAAATATGTTATGCCAGTTAGAAAAGAATTAAAGATAAGAACTGTTTTCAATATTTTGGGTCCGCTAGCAAATCCTGCGTTTGCGGATACTATGGTTGTTGGTGTATACAGTAAAGAATTAACAAAAGTATTTGCAAAAGTATTAAGTAACATAGGAATAAAGAGAGCATATGTGGTTAACGGGAATGATGGGACGGATGAGATATCTTTGGTTACTACAACAAATGTAGTAAGTGTTATTGATGGCCAGATTAAAGAATTCGAATTAGATCCTAGAGAATATGGTTTTTATTTTGTTGATGCAGGAAGCATCAAAGGTGGAGATGTTGAAGAGAATAAGCTTATTGCCTTAGCGATTCTTAGTGGGGAAAAGGGGTCAAAACGAGATGTAGTACTTTTAAATGCTGGGGTTGCAATAGCTTTATGTTTAACAACGGTGGACATTAAGGCTGGCATAGCACTTGCTAAAGACTCTATCGATTCGGGGAAGGCTCTTCATAAACTTAGTGAGTTAATAAAGATAACAAATGGATGATATTTTATCTAAAATAACGGAGCAGATTGCTAGAGAAGAAAAGCATTTTTTCGAAGCATTTGACAGTGGGAAAATTACATTAACCAGAAAAGAAAAGCCTCTTGAAGTTTTATCCAAAGATGAATTTTTCTTGATAGCTGAATGTAAAAAAGGTAGCCCATCTAAAGGTGTACTTGTTGATGACTATTCACCAGTGGAATTAGCAAAAGCTTATGAGAAAGCCGGAGCGTCAGCAGTTTCTGTGCTGACAGAAAAGAATTACTTTCATGGTGCAAAGAAACATTTAGCGATGGTCAAGGAAGCTGTTTCAATTCCAGTTCTAAGAAAAGATTTTATTATACATCCTTATCAGATTTACGAAGCATATGAGCTTGGAGCAGATATCGTTTTATTAATAGTTGCTTGTTTAGGTGATGAGAAGTTAAGAGAATTATATGACCTGATAGTCAGTTATGGTATGACGCCATTAGTAGAAGTTCATAATCAAGAGGAGCTTAATAGGGCATTGGAATTAGACCCAGTTTTATTAGGAATAAATAATAGAGATTTGAAAACTTTTAAGACAGATATTGAGATATCTTTTAGATTAAAGAAACTTATTCCAAACAAGGTTAAAGTAATAAGTGAGTCTGGAATAAAAAATAATGAAGTAATTGAAAGATTAAAAACATCTGGGTTTTTTGGTGCACTTATTGGTGAGTCCATTTTGATTAGCAGTGATGTTAGGGTTAAGATAAATGAACTAATGGGGCGTAGAGGCATTAAGATTTGTGGTATAACAAACCAGCAAGATTTTGACGCTCTAGCTAATCTTGGAGTAGATTATTTGGGATTTATTTTTTATGAAAAGTCTCCAAGGTATGTGTCTTCCAGTAGGGTTGCTGGATTTAATAATAATAAAGCAACTAAAGTGGGTGTTTTTGTTAATGAAACAGCTGATAGGATAAGAGAAGTATACGAGGAGGCCAAGCTTGATATTGTCCAACTTCATGGAGATGAGGCACCAGAGTTTTGTAAAGAGCTAGGGCTTCCGTTTTGGAAAGCAATAAGAGTGAAAGATGAAAGTTCATTAGCAACAATAGATAGTTTTCCTAAGGGGACTAAGTTTTTATTAGATGGGTTTGCAAAAGATAGCTATGGGGGTACTGGCAATAGTATACAAGTTGAATTAATTACAAAAGCGCTTGAGAAGACAAAAAATATTGTTGTAGCTGGAGGCATTGGTTTGGATAATATTAAAGAATTATTAAAGATTCCTTTTATAGAAATAGATGTAAATAGTTCAGTAGAACTTAGTCCTGGCAATAAAGATATAGTAAAATGTAGAGAGATTATTGCAATAGCGAAAGGTAAAAAATAATGAAGTCATATTTTGGTCAGTTTGGAGGAAGGTTTGTTCCAGAAATGCTTATTCCAGCTTTGGACGAGCTTGAGAAGTGTTACGAGCAATCAATAGTAGATCCGTCATTTCAAAAAGAGTTAACAGATTTGTTTAATAATTATGTTGGGAGACCATCACCGTTATATTATGCTGAGAATCTTACTAAGATTCTTGGGGGTGCGAAGGTTTATTTGAAGCTGGAGAGCTTAGACCATACGGGAGCGCATAAAATAAACAACGCTATTGGTCAGGCGCTACTTGCTAAAAGAATGGGTAAGGCTTGTTTGATAGCTGAGACAGGGGCCGGTCAGCATGGAGTAGCTACCGCTACCGTTGCTGCCAAACTAGGCATGAGGTGTAAAGTATTCATGGGAGAGGTGGATGTTAAACGTCAGTATCCGAATGTTTTTTCTATGAAACTTTTGGGAGCTGAGGTTATTCCTGTGAAGTATGGAACAAAGACACTAAAGGATGCTGTTAATGCTGCTCTTAAGTATTGGATTGAGAATTTGAATGACACACATTATTTACTTGGCTCAGCCTTGGGGCCACATCCTTTTCCAACGATAGTCAGAGATTTTCAGTCTGTTATTGGTAAAGAGATTAAAGAACAGTTACAAAGTAGAGAAGGGCGTTTACCTGATGCCTGCATTGCTTGTGTAGGTGGTGGTTCAAACGCTATAGGGATGTTTAATGATTTTTTAAACGATAACGTAAGATTAATCGGAGTTGAGGCAGGCGGAATTGGCAACAGTATAGGAGAACACGCTGCAAGAGTATCAGTCGATATTCCTAAGGAAGGGATAGTTCAAGGGTATCGATCTTTTTTCCTTCAGGATGAAGATGGACAGATTAGCCCAACTCATTCAGTAAGTGCAGGGCTTGATTATGCTGGAATTGGTCCTGAACATGCTTTTTTGTATACAACAAATAGGGTTGAATATGTAAACGTATCAGACCAAGAGGCATTAAGTGCGTTTAAGTTATTATCAGAAAGGGAAGGGATAATTCCTGCTCTTGAGTCTTCTCATGCTGTTGCTTATGCAATAAAAGAAGTCCCACGTATGTCTAAAGATAAAATAGTTGTAGTTAATATTTCGGGCAGAGGAGACAAGGATTTATTTATTACTGCTAAAGAGCTTGATAATGATAATTGGCAGAAGTTTTTAAGAGGAGAACTAACCTCACCCCCTGACCCCCTCTCCATTTCTCGCTTTGCTCAAAACAAAGAGGGGGAAAATGGATGTCAACTATAAAAGAAATCATTAGAAATTTGAGAAAGAATCAAACAGTTGCAGAAGATATAGTTTGGAAGTCTGTTAGACGTAATTTATTAGGTTTTAAGGTTAAAAGACAGTATCCAATTAAGTATAAGGAAAAGAATAAAATGAAAATTTTTGTAGCTGATTTTTATGTTCCAAGTAAGAAATTGGTTGTTGAGATAGATGGTTTAATTCATGAGAAAAAATATGAGTATGATACTTTTCGATCAGAGATAATTGGGAAACTTGGGTTTAGTATTTTAAGATTTAGTAATGAACAAGTAGATGGAGATTTATTAGGAGTACTAGAGAGTATAGAAAAATTCCCCTCTCCGTCTAATTTAGATGGAGAGGGGCTAGGGGAGAGGCATGAATAGAATAGATAACATAAAAGGCAAGTTTAACATTATGACTCATGTTGTGGCTGGGTATCCGGACGTAAACACTTGTCGAGAACTTATTTTAATGATGGCTGAAAGTGGTGTTGATTTAATTGAAATCCAAATACCTTTTTCTGATCCTTTGGCAGATGGCCCTACTATTATGGAGGCAAGTCAGCAGGCATTAGATAATGGGATAACTGTCAAAGATTGCTTTGATTTGGTTGCTTCTGTGAGGGGTAAAATAACAATCCCTTTACTTTTTATGAGTTATGCTAATATTCCCTTCAGATACGGGTTAAAGAGATTTATAAATGATTGTTCCAATGTTGGGATAGATGGGCTCATAATTCCAGATATACCTTTTGATGAGAGGTTAGAGTATATTAAAACAGCAGATGAAGTAGGAGTATACGCCATACAAGTGGTTTCTCCAGATATTGAGGAGAATAGACTTAGAGAGATAATTAAAATATCCAAGGGTTTTATGTATACTACTCTTAAGGTAGGTATTACTGGCGCGGGTAAAGAGATAAGCACACAAGGGAAATCTTTTGTGCAGCAACTAAAACAAAAGACAACTCTTCCTGTGTTAGCTGGTTTTGGGATTTCTTCTAACGAACATATAAATCAACTTAAGAATATTTCGGATGGAGCCGTTATCGGTAGCCATGTTTTAAATTTATTTAATACAGAAGGAATAAATTCAGTACGAGAATTTTTAATTTCTATTAAGAGTTAGTTATATCCATAATTTTCGATGAAAAAAATGTTTAAGAATTCTCGATAAAGGGAATAGGTTAAATATAGATGTAATTATGAGAATAAAGCTTTTCTTGTAATTCTTCGATAAAGTTGCGACTAGGCCTCTCTGCTAGGAGAGGTAACGGCAATATAATTTATTAGAAGTTTATGGTTTGTTCCGTTGGTGAGGGTTGGAGGATAACATGAAAATCAAAGCACCTGAGATTTTAAGAAAAAAATACAATGTTATGGTCCAAAATAGAATGATTACTTGGATTATTACTGGAACAAATTTAAGTTAGCTTTTGGTTCAATGTCCAAGGTTGAGGTTTCCCCATTTAAATATCTATAGTTGCCAGCACAAGCAATCATTGCTGCGTTATCCGTACAGTATTTTAATGGTGGCACAGAAACATTTAGGTCCTTTCGTTCTGTAAGTATTTTTCTTAAGAAAGAATTAGCAGCTACCCCGCCAGCGATTATTATTTGTTTAACTTTGTATTGTTCTGCAGCCTTGAAGGTTTTGCTAGTAAGCTCTGAAACAAGTCTATCTTGAAGTGAAGCACAAAAGTCCTTCATTATTTCGCTGTCTTTAGGTTGCTGTAGAAGGTTTAGTTCTTTACTTAAATTAAGTGCAGCTGTTTTTAGTCCACTAAAACTGAAGTCTAGCGGGTTTGCTGTTTTGACAGAAGGGAATCTGTATTTTTTGGGGTTTCCTTCTTGCGCGAGTTTATCTATAATTGGTCCACCAGGATAGCCAAGTCCTGCAATTCTAGCTGATTTATCAAATGCCTCACCAATAGCATCGTCCAAGGTATTGCTAATAAGTTGGTAGTCAAAAGGTTCAGTAATCAAGATAAGTTGGGTATGGCCACCAGAGGCCACAAGTGCAACGCATGGGTATTCGAAGTTGGCATTGTCGTCTAAAAGATTAGAATAGATATGTCCTTCTAAATGGTGGACAGCAATGAATGGTTTTTTGAGGGTATACGCAAGAGTTTTAGCGGCAGCAAGTCCAGTACTAAGAGCGCCAAGAAGACCAGGTCCTTTGGTCGTTGCTATTAGGTCAATGTCTTCTTTTTTAACTCCTGCTTCTTGAATGGCTTTTTGAAGACAAGGGATTATGTTCATTACATGTAGCCTTGAGGCCATTTCTGGGACTACTCCGCCATATTTTTGATGGTCTTTAATCTGAGAGAAGATAACATTGGTTATAACTTTGTTGCCGTTCTCAACAAGCGCAACAGAGGTTTCATCACAGGAAGATTCAATGCCGATTGTTAGTATTTTTTTCATGGGGTTATTATAGCTTGTTATTTAGTTATTGAGAAAGTGTCGGTTTTTTAATAAATTATTTTAGTTAGTGGAACTAATATGGCTAAATTAAAAGTGAACTTTTATATTCTTTTACGTTAAGGTCTCATTGCCGACCTTAACAATCCGCTAGTCCCTTCGCTAATTCGCTGCATTAAAATTTGGGAAATTTCTCATCACCCTGTGAGTCACTTTTCTTTTCACTACAAATTCAAAACCTGCGGGAGCATTGCTTTGCAAACATTTTTTTATTAATTGTTGTTAAATGATTTCGAAATTTCTACAATTTTATATTTGCTCAGTATGCTTCGGGACACTATATACAATTGTTATTGTTTTATACAGTTTTTGTATTTGATTTTCCATTCACCATTTTCTAAACGTTCTTCGCAAAATGCTATGTTTCCTTTTATCCACCAAACTAATTTATAGTCATTTGAATATCTAACACCAGATGCGGACAATAATCTTGGCAGTGTGTATTTGTTTCCATTTGGTAGAACTACTTTAACAAACTCCAAACTGTTATCCGATAAAGTGTAATAGGTTGCTTTAATTATTTTATTGTCCTCGGTAAGGTAATTAACAGTATCCTGAATTTTTATACTAGGTTTTTGATTAGTCTTGATTGAACATGACATCAAAAATAGTGAAATCAAGATTAATATAGAGGCTAAATATTTTTTATAGTTCATTTTAAGAAAGTAACATTAAAAATTATAGTTTAATTCAACTGAAGTTTGTTGTGGATTTGTATTTAAAACAAAATTAGAAGATTTTTCTTTATTGTAAATATTTAATATTTCCTCCTCTTTACTTTCTATTAACCCATAGTATAAAGCATAAGCTCCGAATAATAAGCCGTAATACATGTTATAAGAGCTTTTTTGAGCAACATAATAAGAGCCATTAAAAGAATAATCATTTAATGGTTGCCCTGCAACGTAGTAAATGCTTAAGGCAGCGCTTAATGCAGCACCTAATATTCTTTCATTTCTGCCTTCTTTAGCGTAAGTTTGTAATAATAACGTTGCTCTCATTTCTTTTTGGTTTTCATCCTGTATTTCTTTTAAACTTTTAATATCTTGTTCAGCTTTTGATTCTAAAAGTAGAGAATAAGCCCCAGAACCTGCAAAAATACCAGAACAAATATATGCATATTGTTTTGTTGATTCTTCATTTGAGCTACCTCCAAGAAACAAAAATAAGCCACTAAATGCTAAGGATGTGTAGCCATTAGTTAATCTTCTATTTTTTTTATATAGGGAATAGTCTTCTAGTAAGGGGTATGCAATCATTTGTATTTTATTATTATTATTTATGTTTTGTTGGGAGTATTCAATTTTATTTATGTTTGTATTGTCAATTTTCAATTCACCATATTTTGTTTTTAATATTGTTATCCCGTTTGTGTTTTTAATAAATTCTCCGCTTATAGTTTCTCCACTTTTCAAGAAATAAGTATCTGGAAAAGATAAAGAAAGCAACATAAAAAGAACAAAAAGCTTATATTTCATGGGGTTACTCCTTAAAAGTATATTTCTAGTATATGTTTATAACCTAACATTATTTGAGGCATAATGCAATTTGTTTGGATTTGGCATTTAATCGACCGAGCAATGTTTGTGTAGTTCCACTATTAAAAAAATATCCCTGAGTTTTTTGAGCAAATATAAAATCGTTGATATTTCGTAATCATTTATCGGTGCTAAATAAGAAAACCATAGCAAGGCAATGCTCCTGCAGGTTGAGTGCTAAATTATGAAGATGGCATTATCTCACAAGGTGATAAGAAATATTCCAGATTTTAATGAAGCGGAAATAACTCCGCTTAACGAGGTACGAGTTTAGCGGTTATCCACGAGCTAAAAGCGAGTATGTTTACTCAGGGATGAGGGGATTAATAAGGGGTGCGGAACCCCTTATTGTAAAAGAATTTAAAAGTTTACTTTTAATATAGCAATTTTAGTGAAATTAATAAAAAAAAGATTGTTTTTTGAGTTACTTTTGATCAAAAAAAGTAACAAATTAAAGTATATGAAGTCTACTAAGTACCGTCTTTCTACCTAAGTAGAATAATATTTCTCCAATGCCGAGAGACTTTTTTTGTCCTGTCATTAGTTCTCTTAAAGGCATAGCAATGTCTTTAAAGTTAAGGTTATTATTGGTTACTAGCTGGTTAAGCTTTTCATCCAACTCATGTTCTGTCCATTTTTCTTGTGGGATATTTTCTAGTACTTTTTTTATTTGTGGTAATAATCCTAAGATGAATACTTGATACTCTTTTAGTAGTTCTTTATTTGCTTTGAAGTCATTCACAAAAGGATCTAACATATCGTTAAGTTCTTGTAAGGTGAACGCTTTAGCTTGTAATTTCTTTAGACATTCTTTGCAAGTTTCAGATCTTTCTGAGTGATCAACAGCCTTTAGAATGTTTGGGTATTTTGGGTATTGTTTAAAGAAGGAGGAATCAGCATTAGTTATATATTGAGAGTTAAGCCAATTTAGTTTTTTAAAATCAATTTTAGCTGGGTTTTTGGAAACTTTATTAACATCAAAGAATTCTATTAATTCTTTTTCAGTAAAAATCTCCTGGTTGCCATGGCCCCATCCTAAACGAGAAAGATAATTCATGACTGCTTCTGGGATATATTCTTTTTCTTGGTAGAAGGTAACGCTAGCATCATCTCTTCTTTTACTAAGTGGTTTATCGTTTTCATCAACAATTAGTGGTATATGGTGCCATACTGGTTTTGGGAAACCTAAATAGTCATATATGATTTTGTGTTTATCAGTATTTGTTAAATGATCTACGCCTCTAATAATACAGTTCACATTCATTTCATGGTCATCAATTACTACAGTAAAATGGAAGATAGGCATACCGTCTGATCTCCAAATAACGAAATCCTCTACATTATCTTTGCCTTTTAAATAGATTGCCCCATCTTTTTTGTATGCTAGTCCTTTTTCTAATAAGTGATCTTTATATGATTCATAAATGTGTAATCTTTTGGATTGATATGGAATATCTTCATTATCCCAATTTATTCCTATCCATCTTAAAGCTTCTTTTATTTGTGTTGCGTATTCTTCCTTGGATCTTTCGGCATCTGTATCCTCAAAACGAAGCAGGAATTTGCCATTACAGTGTTTTGCATAAAGGTAATTAAATAGAGCAGTTCTAGCTCCACCAATGTGTAAGTTTCCTGTTGGACTTGGTGCAAAACGAGTGATTATCATGGGGGTATTATACAGTTCAATAGTTCAATAGTTCAATGGTTCAATGGATGGGGTTAGTCTGGTGGCTGTTCGTGTTTATTGATCAAGTCAATTCTTGACTCGAGTCAAGAATCTTTGAGTATTTATTATTTGGATTTTGTCATTTGTCATTTGGATTTCTTAAGTGGCGGAGAGAGAGGGATATGCTCGTCCTTCGGACTTCGCGGATAACCGCTAAATTCGAACTGCGTTATACTTGTTCTCATTAAGCGGAGTTATTTCTGAACCCTCTTTGTCGGGTTCGCTTACAGCAGAGCTGTAAGTATAGCCTTTGGCTATAAATCCCTTAAAGTTACTAAGCATATTTCTAAGTTTTGGATTTTGTCATTTGTCATTTGGATTTCTTAAGTGGCGGAGAGAGAGGGAT
>CAZXTL010000035.1:0-16132 GCA_964643725.1 uncultured Candidatus Marinamargulisbacteria bacterium | reverse complement strand
AAAATACAGCTATCTACTGTTGTTGTATTAAAATATGTATCATTCCCGCCACCATCAAAATTACCAAAGAATATTGTGTTATAGGCAAGCAACTCGCCACTAGTCCCACCAGTTGCATTAGAGTCATAATAAATAACTCCATTATTGGAAACCATAGTACAATTAACAACCTTATTGTCTCCTTCATAAAAAATACCACCAGAAAAACCTCTGTTGTTATAAGCAAGGACATTAATAAGCGTGTTCGTGCCCCTATAGAATCCGCCACCATTATTAGCAGCATAATTACTATATAAGTTACTTCCTATCAGTGTATTTGTACCATCAGCAAATGCGGCACCAGAACTAGAAGCACTATTTTCATATACATTACTACTAATCATCGTATTCGTGCCTCCATTAAATCCACCACCATTATTAGCATTATTTTTATAAACACTGCTGTTTGTTAAGCTATTTGTGCCATAATAAAAACCACCACCAGAACTAGAAGCAATGTTGCTGTAGACGATACAGTTATTAAATGTGTTTGTACCATAATAAAATCCGCCACCATACTGAGCAGTATTGCTATATATGTTACTGCTATTTAAAACATTGGATCCATAATAAAATCCGCCAGCAGAACCTGAAGAAATGTTACTATAAACTAAACAGTTATTAAGTGTATTTGTGCCATAATTAAAGCCACCACCATTAGAAGCACTGTTGCTGAATATATTACAACTAGCCAGATTGTTAGACCCATAATAAAAGCCCCCACCATTATTTGCACTGTTTTTAGCTATAACAGAGTTCATAACAACAACTTTAGAAACACCACTACTTGAATGTCCTATAGCCCCTCCATTATATGCTTGGTTTGCACTAATTATGACTGAATCCATAGTTAAAATATGTAAGGAATTACTAGTACTAATATAAACACTTCCACCTATGTTGTCTCCAGAATTAATGGTTGAAACACGACCATTAATTAATTGGATGTTCTGTAATTGCCATCCTTTTGCATTTGCTTGAAAAATATGTCGAGTTACCTGCTCTGCATCTATAATAGTATCGATTGATGAAATGCCTTGTAATGTTATGTTATTTACATTAGGCCATACTAATCCTCTGTTACCTGGACCTTTATGCGTACCAGATAATACATTAATTGTACTTCCTGCTGTAGCTGCGTTTAGAGCATCTTGGATTGATTCAAAATAAACTCCTGTTCCAACTATATAACAAATTGATCTTGAAACCTGTAACTCATAAGCTCCAACATCTATTCTTGGTTCATGGAAGGCACCTTCATCATATATTCTTGCGTTGCCATCTAGGTCTACAGTAACGTTATTTGAGTTAGCATTCCAATTCACATTTGAACCCCAACTATGTGCAGGAGTGTTAGCATTAATACGATAATCTCCACTAGCATAACCAGCAAAATCACTTGTAACAAAATAAAGTATTGGATTAATAACATTCATGCTCGCAGGCAAAGTAGCGTCTGTAAAAATACAACTATCTACTGTTGCAGTATTGAAGAAAGCAGGTGTCCCTCCATCAAAATTACCAAAGAAAATTGTATTGTACGCTAGTAAGTTGCCACTAGCTGAACCACCTTCAAGTATATTGTCATAATAAATTGCTCCATTATTAGAAACAATAGTACTGTTAACTAATTTATTGTTGCCAAGATAAAATACGCTTCCTAGTGAACCGGCACTATTATTATAAGCTAAAACATTTATGAGTGTTGTTGTTCCTTGAAAAAATCCAGCGCCAGCTGATGAGCTGTTTGAATAAATACTACTGTTTATAACTGTGTTGGTTCCACCATTAAATCCACCACCAGCATTAGAAGCACTATTAGTATATACTCTGCTGTGTGTCAGCGTGTTATTGGCAGAATAAAAGCCTGCACCCTGAAAAGCAGAGTTGCCATATACATCACATGAAGTAAGAGTGTTCGTTCCAGTACAAAATCCACCACCTTGATTTACTGTGTTGCCATATACACTACTATTCTCTAATGTATTCGTGCCACCATAAAATCCACCACCAGCACCAGAACGATTAGCGTATACACTACTGCTCATCAGCGTGCTCGTTCCAGCATGTAATCCACCACCACCAACAGTAGCACTATTCCCATAGACGTTACAACTTATCAACGTGTTTGTGCCAACAGAAAAACCGCCACCACCATCAAAAGCACTGTTTCCATAGACGTTGCTATTAGTCAGCGAGTTTACACCAGAATAGAACCCACCACCATAAAAAGTAGCAATATTTTTAGCAATAACAGAGTTCATTACAACAACTTTAGAAACAGCACTACTTAAATGTCCTATAGCCCCTCCATTATATGCTTGGTTTGCACTAATTATGACTGAATCCATAGTTAAAATATGTAAGGAATTACTAGTACTAATATAAACACTTCCACCTATGTTGTCTCCAGAATTAATGGTTGAAACACGACCATTAATTAATTGGATGTTCTGTAATTGCCATCCTTTTGCATTTGCTTGAAAAATATGTCGAGTTACCTGCTCTGCATCTATAATAGTATCGATTGATGAAATGCCTTGTAATGTTATGTTATTTACATTAGGCCATACTAATCCTCTGTTACCTGGACCTTTATGCGTACCAGATAATACATTAATTGTACTTCCTGCTGTAGCTGCGTTTAGAGCATCTTGGATTGATTCAAAATAAACTCCTGTTCCAACTATATAACAAATTGATCTTGAAACCTGTAACTCATAAGCTCCAACGTCTATCCTTGGCTCATGGAAGGCACCTACATCATATATTCTTGGATTACCATCAAGGTCTACAGTTACGTTATTTGAGTTAGCATTCCAATTCACATTTGAACCCCAACTATGCGCAGGACTATTAGCATTAATACGATAATCTCCACTAGCATAACCAGCAAAATCACTTGTAACAAAATAAAGTATTGGATTAATAACATTCATGCTCGCAGGCAAAGTAGCGTCTGTAAAAATACAACTATCTACTGTTGCAGTATTGAAGAAAGCAGGTGTCCCTCCATCAAAATTACCAAAGAAAATTGTATTGTACGCTAGTAAGTTGCCACTAGCTGAACCACCTTCAAGTATATTGTCATAATAAATTGCTCCATTATTAGAAACTATTGTACTGTTAATAAGCTTATTATCTCCAAAATAAAAAATACTACCTTGTGAACCTGCTATATTATTATAAGCTAAGACATTTATAAGGGTGTTTGTGCCCCTATTAAATCCACCACCATAAGTTAAAGCACTGTTGGCATATATTCTGCTGTTAGTTAGCATATTTGTTGAAAAATCAAATGCTCCACCAGTATCTGCGATGTTTCCATATACATTACAATTATTTAATGTATTTGTAGAATAATAAAATCCTCCACCGTTTTGAATAGCACTGTTGCCGAACACATTGCTATTACTTAGCGTGTTAGAACCATAAGCAAATCCACCACCACCAGAACCAGTAGAGCTGTTACCATAAACGCTGCAATCAATCAGTAAATTGGTTCCGGAACTAAAGGCACCACCTCGATATGCACTGTTCCAATAAACGCTACTGTCAGTCAGAATATTTGTGCCACCTTCAAAACCACCACCGTAAGTAGCAATGTTTCTATATACATTGCTATTAATCAGTATGTTCTCACCATAGGAAAAACCACCTCCATAATAAGCACTATTATTAGCTATCACAGAGTTAACTACTATAACCTTGGAGATGCTACCATTTTGATTGCCTATCGCACCACCATTTAATGCAGCATTACCGCTTATTATCACTGAATTTAAAGTTAATATATGCCCAACATCGCTGAGACTAATACAAATTGATCCTCCAATTCTGTCTCCTGAATGCTCAGTAGATACCTTGCCGTTAATCAATTGGATATTCTGTAATTGCCATCCTTTTGCGTTTGCTTGAAGAATATGACGAGTGATTAGTTCTGCATCTATAATAGTATCGATTGATGAAATGCCTTGTAATGTTATGTTATTTACATTAGGCCATACTAATCCTCTGTTACCTGGACCTTTATGCGTACCAGATAATACATTAATTGTACTTCCTGCTGTAGCTGCGTTTAGAGCATCTTGGATTGATTCAAAATAAACTCCTGTTCCAACTATATAACAAATTGATCTTGAAACCTGTAACTCATAAGCTCCAACGTCTATCCTTGGCTCATGGAAGGCACCTACATCATATATTCTTGGATTACCATCAAGGTCTACAGTTACGTTATTTGAGTTAGCATTCCAATTCACATTTGAACCCCAACTATGCGCAGGACTATTAGCGTTAATACGATAATCTCCACCATCATAATTCGCAAAGTTACTTGTAACAAAATACAGTATCGGATTAACAACATTCATACTAGCAGGAAGAGTAGCATCAGTAAAAATACAACTATCTACTGTAGCTGTATTGAAGAAAGCAGGTGTTCCTCCATCAAAATTACCAAAGAAAATTGTATTGTACGCTAGCAAGTTGCCACTAGCTGAACCACCTTCAAGTATATTGTCATAATAAATTGCTCCGTTATTTGAAACGATTGTACTATTAACTAGTTTATTATTGCCTTGATAAGCAAAACTTCCTTGTGCACCAGTATTGCTATAAATAAGAGCATTAATAAAAACATTCGTTCCTAAATATACTACGCCTCCAGAACTTGCAGAGTTACTATAAATTTCACTATTATTAATTGTAGAAATAGATGAACGGAAGACAGCTCCATTTGAAGCGCTGTTTCCATATAGCTTACTATTACTTATAACGCTGTTTCCGGATGAGAATACACCGCCAGATGATGCACTGTTATTATATACATTACATGAACTCAAATATGTATTGCCATAAGTAAATGCTCCACCTGTTTGAATTGCACTATTGTTATAAACTTCACAAATATTTAATGAATTATTCCCCTGATAAAAACCTCCACCATCATTATTAGCACTGTTGCTATATACACTAGTACTAGTCAGCATGTTTGTGCCAACATTGAAAGCACCTCCGACTACTGCAGTATTGCTATAAACTCTACTGTTTGTAAGTGTGTTTGTCCCACCACTAAATCCACCACCTTGAACAGCATTGTTAACATATACCTTACTAGCTGTTAAAGTGTTAACTCCATTATAAAAAGCTCCGCCGTTTTGAATAGCACTATTGATATAGACACTACTATTTGTAAGACTGTTTGTTCCGCTATAAAAAGCACCACCATTATGTGCCTGGTTGCCTCTTACTTCAGAATTAGTGATATTTGTTATACCAGAGAATAATGCGCCACCAAGATATGCTATGTTGTCGCTTATAATACAATTATCCATAGTTAGCACTGCATTCGTTGTTAGCCAGATAGCTCCACCGTCTTGACTCACTATATTATTACTTACTCTGCCGTTAATTAGGCTCAAGTTTTGAAGCTTAAATCTTATTGTTTGAGGAACTGCTATATGACGGGTGACCTGTTCAGCATCTAAAATAGTATTTATAGAAGACACGCCTTGAAGTGTAATGTTATTTACGCTTGGCCACACTAGCCCTCTATTAGCTGGTCCTTTATGCGTGCCTGCAAGAATCTGAATCTTCTGATTGGCCAGCGCAGCATTCAGTGCATCTTGGATCGCCTCAAAATAAACGCCTGTTTCTACTATATAACAAATACTTCTGGAAATTTGTAACTCATAAGCTCCAACGTCGATTCTAGGTTCATGTAAAGCACCTTCATCATGTATTCTTGTGTTACCAACAAGGTCAACAGTAACATTGTTAGAGTTAGCATCCCATAAAACATTTGAACCCCAACTATGCGCTGGAGAATTTGCGTTAATTCGATAATCACCTCCATCAAAATCTGCAAAGTTACTTGTAACAAAATACAGTATTGGATTTGAAATATTCATTAACGAAGGCAAAGCCAAGTCTGTAAAAATACAATTATCTACTGTTGCTGTATTAAAGAATGCAACTGTTCCACCGTTAAATTCACCAAAGAAGATTGTATTGAAAGCAAGTAAGTTTCCACTGGCTGAACCACTTTCGAGAATGTTGTCATAATAAATCTCTTTGTTGTTAGAAACTATTGTACTGTTTATAAGCGTATTATTTCCAAGATAAAACATACTACCCTGTAAAGCAGCTATATTATTATAAGCAAGAACACTTATTAAAGTGTTCGTACCACCACTAAATCCACTACCGTAATTAGCACTATTATCGTAGAGCTTACTGGAAATCAAAGTCATAGTAGCGGAATAAACTCCACCTCCATAATTAGCACTATTACCATATATATTGCAACTAGTTAGTAAGTTCGTTCCATAAGCAAATGCACCGCCAAGCTGAGAAGTGCTGTTGCTATAAATACTGCAATTATTAAGAGTGTTTGTACCCTGATAAAAACCACCAGCAGATGAAGATGCCGTATTACTATAAATACTACAGGTATTTAATGTGTTTGCTCCATAACTAAATCCTCCACCAAAGGCAGCACTGTTATTAAAGACTTTACTACTCGTCAGTACGTTAGTGCCAAAATAAAATCCTCCACCAAATTGCGTTGAACTATTTGCATTAACATTACTGCTAATAATTGTGTTATTACCACTGCTAAAGCCACCACCATTTAAAGAACTGTTTCCACTAACAGTACTGCTAATAATTGTGTTATTACCACTACTAAATCCACCACCAGATTGCGATGTACTGTTTCCAAATACATTACTAATTGTTAAGGTGTTTGTTCCGCCGTAAAATCCACCACCATTTTGTGTTGCACTGTTTCCAAATACATTACTACTAGTTAAGGTGTTCGTGCCACCTGAAAATCCACCACCATTTACAGAACTATTTACATATACATTACTGCTAATGATTGTGTTATTGCCACTACTAAACCCACCTCCAGATATCGTTGCGCTGTTTCCAAATACATTACTACTAGTTAAAGTGTTCGTGCCACCTGAAAATCCACCACCAGATACAGAACTATTTAAATATACATTGCTGCTAATAATTGTGTTATTACCACTGCTAAATCCACCACCAGATATCGTTGCACTGTTTCCAAATACATTACTACTAGTTAAAGTGTTCGTGCCACCTGAAAACCCACCACCTAGTTCTGTTGCAGTGTTACTATATACCCTGCTACTATTCAGAACATTTATTCCGCCATTAAAACCACCACCATTATATGCTACGTTATTTGCATATACATCACTGCTAGTTAGAACGTTTTTGCCATTTAAGAACGCACCACCATTTTCAGCAGTGTTGTTATATACTTTGCTGTTAGTTAGGATATTCGTTCCATAATAAAATGCACCGCCTAACTTAGCATTATTGCCACAAAAAACACTATTATTAATGCTAACTTTACTATAACTGTCAACATTTTGAGCTATAGCTCCTCCGAAATTTGTTGCATAGTTTCCTGAAATAATTACAGTATCTAACTCTAATAAAAAGGAGTCATTACTTACAGGGATATAAATGCTTCCACCAATATCATTAACACGCCCATTGATTAATTCAATGTTATGAAGTGTAAAGTGGACTGATGTGTTTGCTAAAATATGACGAGTTATTTGCTGCGCATTAAGAATAGTATCTACAGAAGACATTCCTTGTAATGTTACATTATTAATTGTTGTCCAAACTAACCCTACATTTCCAGGCCCAGAATGTGTACCAGCATATACTTGGATTGTCTGTCCTTGTTTCGCATTATTTATAGCTTCCTGAATAGAATAGAATCTCTGAGTTGTTTCTACCATTTCACAGTTAAACACCGGCAAATATTCCTGTATTTCATAAGCACCAAGGTCAATATCATTAACCATATATATTCTATACCCATATGCAAGGTCAGCCGTAACATTATATGAATTTGCATTCCATAAATCATTTAACCCATTATTTACAGCGATAGATGAACTTAGCACCCTAAAATCCTTAATATCAAAATCATAAAAATGAGTGGTCAGAAAACCATATCTAGGTGCAGTAATATCCATTCCTGAACCAATAATAGTATCAGTTAAAGCAGTATAACTTAAAGTAACATGACCATATTCTCCACCACCATCAAAGTCGCCAACAAGAATGCTGTTATAAGCAACAAAGCTACCAGTAGTATCATCCTCATAATAGATAACACCATTATCATTAATAACTGTACAGTTTAATAAGAAACTATCACCCTCAGCAAAAAGACCAAGACCATTACTTGAATTATCATAAATAAGTCCATTTATTAGAGTATTGTTCCCTAACCAAAATACTCCACCAGATGACTGAGCACTATTATTACGTATGATGCTATTAGTTAGCACTGTCGTTCCACTAAAGAAAACTCCACCACTATTGCTAGCACTATTTTCAAAAAATGAACTTCTATCAGCCGTAAGGACAACCCCGTAAAACGCACCGCCATCACTTGCCCTATTTGCCCTTAATTGACTATTACTTAGATTAATTTTCCCGTTATATACAGCCCCACCAAACCTCGCACTGTTTCCGCTAATAATACAACTATCCATTGTTAATCTAGCTGAGGAGTTCATCCAAATTGCTCCACCGTCTTGTCCAACAACATTGTTACTTACACGACCATTAACTAATGACAAATGACTAATGACTAATGACAAATTACCAGTAACCAAAATATGGCGAGTAACCTGTTCTGCATCAAGAATAGTATCCGCTGAAGTAACTCCCTGTAACGTAATTTTGTCTGTGTTAGGCCATACTAATCCTCTATTGCCTGGACCTTTGTGAGTACCAGTTAATACATTAATTGTACATCCTGTAGTAGCTGCGTTTAGAGCATCTTGGATTGATTCGTAATAAACTCCTGTTCCTACAATATAACAAACCGATTTTGAAACCTGTAACTCATATGCCCCAACGTCTATCCTTGGTTCATGTAAAGCACCTTCATCATGTATTCTTGGATTACCGTCTAGGTCAGCAGTTACGTTATTAGAGTTAGTATTCCATTTTACATTGGAACCCCAACTATGAGCAGGCGAATTGGCATTAATACGATAATCGCCACCTGTATAATTTGCAAAGTTACTTGTAACAAAATACAGTATTGGGTTTGAGATATTCATTACTGAAGGCAGAGTAGCATCTGTAAAAATACAACTATCAACTGTAGCTGTATTGAAGTAAGCATCTGTACCACCATTGAAAACACCAAAGAAAATCGTATTATAGGCAAGCAAATTGCCACTAGCTGACCCTGCTTCAACAACATCGTCATAATAAATAGCCCCATTATTAGAAACAATAGTACTGTTAATTACTTTACTATTACCATGATAAAATACAGCTCCTTGAGTGCTTGCTCTGTTATTATAAACAAGTACATTTATAAGGGTATTCGTTCCCCTATAAAATCCACCACCATCTCCTGTGGCAGTGTTGCCATACAAACTACTGTTAATTAAAGTGGAAGTACCAGATGTAAATGCACCACCATTACTAGCACTATTGCCATATACATTACTACTTATAATCGTATTTGTTCCTCCATAAAAACCACCACCATACTGTGAAGCCCTATTGCTATATACGTTACAACTGTTCAGTATGTATTTCCCACCATTGAATCCACCACCACCAGAAGCTGTATTGCCATATATATTACAGTTATTAAGTGTGCTCGTTCCAAAATATAATCCACCACCATTAATTGCTGTATTATTATTTACGCTACTATTGCTTATGTTATTTGTACAATAAGCAAATCCACCACCATTAATTGCTCTGTTACTATAAACTCTACTATTATTTAACGTACTTATCGCACTATTTATCGCACCACCATTGTATCCAATGTTTCCTCTTATCTCGGAATCTGCGATATTGTTTATACCAGAATATATAGCACCTCCGTTGTATCCAATGTTCCCGCTCAAAATACAACTATCCATAGTTAGTCTGGCAGATGCATTCATCCATATCGCACCACCGTTTTCGCTTACAATATTGTTACTTACTCTACCGTTAATTAATGACAAATGACTAATGACTAATGACAAATTACCAGTGACCAAAATATGGCGAGTGACAAGCTCTGCATCAAGAATTGTATTAGCAGAAGTAACTCCACGTAGAGTTAAATTATCAGTGTTCGGCCATATCAAGCCTCGGTTACCTGGACCTTTGTGAGTACCAGCCAATACTTGAATAGTACGTCCTGTCGTAGCTGCATTCAGTGCATCTTGGATTGATTCGTAATAAACTCCTGTTTCCACTATATAACACACTGATCTTGAAACCTGTAACTCATATGCCCCAACGTCTATCCTTGGTTCATGTAGAGCACCTTCATCATAGATTCTTGAATTACCGTCAAGGTCTACAAAAATGTTATTGGAATTAGCATTCCAATTTACATTTGAACCTAAGCTATGAGCAGGAGAATTAGCATTAATACGATAATCTCCGCCAGCAAAATTAGCAAAGTTACTTGTGACAAAATACAGTATTGGATTAACAACAATCATGCTCGCAGGCAAGGTAGCATCTGTAAAAATACAACTATCTACTGTTGCAGTACTAAAGAAAGCAGGTGTGCCACCGTCAAAATTACCAAAGAAGATTGTATTGTATGCGAGCAAATTCCCGCTAGTTGCTCCGCTACCATCTAGATTATCAAAATATATTGCTCCGTTATTTGAAACTATTGTACTGTTAACTAGTTTAGTATCTCCTTGATAAGCAAAACTTCCTTGTGAACCAGTGTTTTTATAAATAAGCGCATTAATAAAAACATTCGCTCCTAAATATACTACGCCTCCAGAACTTGCAGAGTTACTATAAATTTCACTATTATTAATTGTAGAAATAGATGAACGGAAGACAGCTCCATTTGAAGCGCTGTTTCCATATAGCTTACTATTACTTATAACGCTGTTTCCGGATGAGAATACACCGCCAGATGATGCACTGTTATTATATACATTACATGAACTCAAATATGTATTGCCATAAGTAAATGCTCCACCTGTTTGAACAGCTCTATTGTTATAAACTTCACAAATATTTAATGAATTATTCCCCTGATAAAAACCACCACCATCATTATTAGCACTGTTGCTATATACACTAGTACTAGTCAGCAAGTTTGTGCCAAGATTGAATGCACCTCCGACGCCTGCAGTATTGCTATAAACTCTACTGTTTGTAAGTGTGTTTGTCCCACCATTAAATCCACCGCCACCAGAAGCTGTATTGCCATATATATTACAGTTATTAAGTGTGCTCGTTCCAAAATATAATCCACCACCATTAATTGCTGTATTATTATTTACGCTACTATTGCTTATGTTATTTGTACAATAAGCAAATCCACCACCATTAATTGCTCTGTTACTATAAACTCTACTATTATTTAACGTACTTATCGCACTATTTATCGCACCACCATTGTATCCAATGTTTCCTCTTATCTCGGAATCTGCGATATTGTTTATACCAGAATATATAGCACCTCCGTTGTATCCAATGTTCCCGCTCAAAATACAACTATCCATAGTTAGTCTGGCAGATGCATTCATCCATATCGCACCACCGTTTTCGCTTACAATATTGTTACTTACTCTACCGTTAATTAATGACAAATGACAAATGACAAATGACAAATTACCAGTGACCAAAATATGACGAGTGACCTGTTCAGCATCAAGAATAGTATTAACAGACGTAACTCCCTGAAGCACTAAATTGTCAGTGTTTGGCCATATTAAACCTCTATTGCCTGGACCTGTATGGGTTCCAGCTAAAACATTAATTGTGTCGCCTGCTGATGATGCATTTAGTGCATCTTGTATTGCTTCATAATAAACCCCTGTTCTCTCTATGTAGCAAACTGGTCTTGAAACTGTAAGTTCATAGACTCCAACATCTATCCTGTCTATATCATTTGCTTCGTCATGGATTCTTGGATTACCAGCTAAATCTACTGTTACGTTATTGGAATTTGCGTTCCATAACAAATTAAAACCATGTCCATGTGCTGGAGAATTAACCTTAATACTGTAATTAGCATTATCGTAATCAACAAAGTCAGCAGTAATAAAGTTCACAACTGGATTAAAAATATTCATACTAGCAGGCAAGGTAGCGTCAGTAAAAACACAATAGTCTACAGTCGTGGTACTAAATAAATCAGGTGTTCCGCCGTCAAAATTACCAAAGAAAATAGTGTTGTATGCTAATAAGTTTCTGCCAATTCCACCATCAAAGTAAGTAATAGCTCCATTATTTGAAACAATTGTACAATTTAGTAATATGCTATCTGCTAAATAACCTGCACAAAACACACTACCATTAGTAGCGCTATTGTCATAAATTAGTACATTTATAAATTGATTTGCACTATAAAGAGATACGCCTCCAGCATCAGCACTATTCTTATAAATCTTACTATTAACTACAGTGTTTGGCCCATAATTAAAAACTGCACCAAATTGAGCAATATTTCCATAAATATTACAATTTGTTAGAGTATTTACTCCACCACTACTATTGCTAAATGCACCTCCTTGATTGAGTGCAGTATTATTATATACATTACAACTAACCAATGTGTTTGTCCCATCATTAAATCCAGCGCCTTCAGAAGAACTGTTAGAAAATACATTACTGTTAACCAACGTATTAATACCAGAATAAAATGCACCACCATTATTATCGGCAGTGTTGCCATTTACATTACAATTAGTTAAAACATTTGTTCCACCACCAAATGCACCACCTAAATCTGTTGCTTCATTGTTATATACACTACTGGAATTCAAGCTGTTTATGCCATTATAAAAAGCACCACCAATTAATGCAGTGTTGCTATATAAAATACTATTAATAATTCTATTTGCGCCGTTAATAAATCCAGCACCTTCAAGAGCAGTATTGCCATACACACTGCTAATATTCATACTAACTACGCTGTAACTATTGCTATCCTGTCCTATAGCTCCACCATATCCTGCGTTGTTGCCTAATAATCTTACTTGCTCAATGTTTAATAAGAAAGCATTACTACTCACTCCTATATAAATACTACCTCCAGTATTATTTGCTGACCGTACTCCGGCTGTTGCAACCTTACCGTTTATTAAACTTATATTTTTAATCGTCAAACTAATGTTTTGAGACACATATATATGTCTAGTTACTTGCACTGCATCCAAAATAGTATCAACTGAATTTACGCCCTGTAATGTAATATTATTAAGACTTGGCCATATAAGTCCCACATTAGCCACTCCACTATGGGTTCCAGCATAAACTTGTATTGTGTTACCTTCAGCATTGCCCTCAACTAACTGTCTTTCAAATAAAGCATCTAAGGCTATTTGAACTTTTTGGAATTTCTGGGTTGTTTCAACAATCTCGCAAACAAAAGCTCTGTCGGCTGCCTGTAACTCATATGCACCAATGTCGATTGTGGTACCAGCAAGACGTGGAAGGGAGGAAGTGATATCAGTTGCAATATTGTTTGAGTTAGCATTCCACAAATCGGTTGAACCATTATTTACAGCAACTGAAGAACTAACAATGCTGTAATCGTAAAAAGAATAATTTGTAAACTGTATGCTACTAAATCCGTAACGTGGGCTTAAAATTGTCAATGCTTGAGGCAAACTTGTATCGGAAATAATACAATGATCAACTGTAGCTGTATTAAAGAAGCTATCTGTTCCATCATTAAAGTTACCAAAGAAAATAGTATTGTAAGCAAGTAACTCACCATTAGTTCCACCACCCACATTATTGTCATAATAAATAGCTCCATTGTTGGAAACAATAGTAGTATTAACAAGCTTATTGTCGCCTAGATAAAAAACACTACCTGAAGGAGAAATATTGCTATAAGCAAGAACATTAATAAGAGTGTTAGTCCCACCTCTGAAGCCACCACCATTTGTAGCACTGTTGCTATATATCTTACTGTTAGTTATTACATTTGTTCCGTTTCTAAATCCACCACCACTAACAGAAGCACTGTTACTATAGACACTGCTGTTCGTAAGCGTGTTCGTGCCTTCAGCAAATCCACCACCTCCACCAGAATTAGCACTGTTGCCGTAGACACTGCTGTTCATAAGCGTGTTCGTGCCATCACAAAATCCACCACCACTAGAAGCTCTGTTGCTATATACATTACTACTTGTCAGCGTGTTCGTGCCATAATTAAAGCCACCACCACCAATAGAAGCACTGTTACTATATACATTACTACTTGTCAGCATGTTCGTGCCATAATTAAAGCCACCACCAGAATTAGAGGCACTGTTACTATATACATTACTACTTGTCAGCATGTTCGTGCCATAATTAAAGCCACCACCAGAATTAGAGGCACTGTTACTATATACATTACTACTTGTCAGCATGTTCGTGCCATAAGCAAATCCACCACCAGAACTAGAAGCACTATTGCCATATACTGAGCTATTTGTTAACGTGTTCGTGCCATAATAAAAGCTAGCACCAATATTAGCTCTGTTGCTAAATATACTACTGCCACTCAATGTGTTAGTTCCTTGATAAAAGCCACCACCAGAACTAGAAGCACTGTTTTTAGCTATGACCGAATTCATTACAACAACTTTAGAAGTACCACCAATTGGATGCCCAATAGCACCACCATTATATGCGCTGTTGCCAGAGATGATTACTTCGTCTATATTTAATAAGAAAGAATCACTACTTACTGCAATAAAAATACTACCTCCGTCTTGTCCAACAACATTGTTACTTACACAACCATTAATTAAGCTAATAGCTGAAATATTCATGACTACTGGATACAGAGCATTTATATGGCGGGTGACCTGCTCTGCATCCAAAATAGTATTAATGGAAGTTACTCCCTGAAGTGTTACGTTAGCTTTATTCGGCCATATTAGACCTCTATTGCCTGGGCCTGTGTGTGTGCCTGCTAATACATGAATAATTTGGTCGTCTTCTACTACATCTAGTGCATCTTGTATTGCTTCATAATAAACATTAGTTGGTTCAATATAACAAACAGGTCTTGAAACTTGTAACTCATAAGCTCCAAGGTCAATTCGGTCAACATCATTAGTTTCATCAAATATTCTTGGGTTACCAATAATATCAACAGTTACATTATTGGAGTTTGCGTTCCATAGAACATTTGAACCATGACCATGTGCAGGTGAATTAGCATTTATGCTGTAGTTACTTCCTGCATAATTAACAAAGTTTCCTGTAACAAAGTTCATTATTGGATTTGAAATGTTCATTACTGATGGAAGTGAAGTATCAGTAAATGTACAGTAGTCTATGGTAGCAGTATTGAAATAAGCAGGTGTTCCATCATCAAAATTACCGACAAATATTGTGTTATAGGCAAGCATCTCACCATTAGCTCCGCCTGCAGCAGTAGCGTCATAGTAAATAACTCCATTGTTAGAAACAACAGTACTATTAGCAAGCTTATTATCACCTTCATAAAAAACACCACCAGAAGAACCACTGTTGTTATAAGCAAGAACATTAATAAGAGTGTTCGTGCCATAATAAAAGCCACCACCTCTATTAGCACTATTGCCATATACGCTGCTGTTCGTAAGTGTGTTCGTGGCACCATAAAAGCCACCACCATCACCAGCAGAAACAATGTTGCTATAAACGTTACTATTAGTAAGTGTATTCGTACCATTAAAAAATCCACCACCATAATTAGAAGCACTGTTGCTATAGACACTGCTATTTGTCAGCGTGTTCGTGCCATGAGAAAATCCACCACCAGAATTTGCACTGTTTTTAGCTATTACAGAATTCATTACAACAACTTTGGAATTACCGTTAGTTGGATGACCAATCGCACCTCCGTTATATGCTTGGTTGCCACTGATTATCACTGAGTTCATAGTTAAAACATGCCCTGCGTCACTGATATTAATATAAATACTCCCACCTTTGTTGTCTCCAGAACCTGTTATGCTTGGGCTCTTGCCGTTTATCAACTGAATATTCTGAACTGTCCAACCAACCACATTTGCTTGAAGAATGTGACGGGTTACTTGCTCTGCAT
>CAZXTL010000034.1:0-16150 GCA_964643725.1 uncultured Candidatus Marinamargulisbacteria bacterium | reverse complement strand
GCTGGTCTAAAGCCGACTAACCGTTCGACTTCTTTGCCATTCTTAAAAACTATTAAACATGGGATACCAGTAATCTGATATTGCATAGAAGTATCTTGATTATTATCAGTGTTCAACTTAACAATCTTAGCCCTGTCGCCTAACTGTAAAGACACCTGATCAAGCACCGGAGCCATCATCTTACAAGGCCCACACCAATCAGCAAAAAAATCTACTACTACCAACTTATCCTTTTGATCTAAAACCTCTGCCTTAAAATTATCATCTGTTACTTGTAAAACCATTTTCTTCCTCCTATTAACCTCACCCGGCAGAATAAGTAAGGATCTTTTTATTATATTTTTACTGCCACCCTCTCCTGAAAGTAGAGGGTTTATTTACTATATTCTACCAAAGCTACTGCTAAGATGAATACTTACAACAAAGACCCAACAATTCTTTTACAAAATCATTCACCAAAACATAAGTAACCTCTTTATGCTGTCTTACTGGCTTAACTATTCCCATCCTCTTTAAAACAGAAAGGTGCTGTGAAACAGTAGATTGTGGTAAATTTAATTTCCCCTCTATCTCTGACACACAACACTCTACGCCAGACACATGTTTCAAAACAGACAATCTAACAGGATTACCTAAAACTTTAAAAACCTCACTCAATTGTTCACATTTATCCATAAAAACCTCATATCTTAATATCTGGATATAATGATATCATGTATAAAAAAAATGTCAACCTATTTTATTCGTGAGTTACATGATACGTGCTTACACTTTCCCGGACATGATGCCCATTACTTTTATCATATTCAGAAATTATCCTAAATTTGACTACTTTACTTCTATTTTCGTCTGTATTTAAGAGAAGATAATCGTAAACATCCGTTAAACAAACAAAGGGCTTTAATCCACTATCTGTTAGTAAAAAATACGAATATGTTGATAGCATTTCCCCAATATCGTTTTTACTAGATAAAATATTGCCTTCAATATCTAAAATATTTCTTTTTGGATGAGTGTCTGGTTGTAAAAATAATGCGGCTATTATATTTCTTTTATTTTGATCGGCATTAATTAAATTTATTGTTGAATGGGAAGGTCCATCTGATGGAATATTTCTTTTATGTGGTTCTAAAGAAGGATTGGATCTATCCTGACGGTTTTCTTCTATTCCCTCTTCTCTATCAAAAATTATATTTATTTTTCTCTGGCACATTTTACCTAATAATAAATTAAGGTAATCTGTTTCCAACTCTAATGCACTCATTTCATCTCGCATTTCTGTTAAGTCATATTCATCTAAATTACGACCTGTTGGATTACCTGTATTATTACTCAGTTCTATAGCAATAGTATTAATACGAAGCTTAAGTTTAGGCAATATTGTTCTGATTTCTTCAGCAGTAAAAAAAACCGCTAGTTGCTTTCCTGTAAACAAATCATGAATACGTCCTATTTCAGTTTTCAACCATTCATATCTTTGCAGACTACTCTGACACAATGGTCTACCAATAAGATGACTTTGGTATGCTCCTTCCCATTGATCATAAGAAAGAAGAGTATCCATCTCTTTAGAATATAACGCATACTTCCTTGTTAAATCAGCATGCTCAAATAATGGTCCCCAGGAAATTGATGATTCAGCTACAATTTTTCTTTGCATTACCCGCTCCAATAAAACTGTTTATAAGAAGATTTCTTATATTAACTTATCGAAAAAATGTTAGAAAAATCCCACTTAATAATTTAATTGAATTTTGCTGATAATTCTTGAATCGCCTGTTTTACAGCTTCGTTATCCTCATCTATGTCTAGAATTACGCGAAAAGCTCCCAAAGATGAATCGAAATCACCTAAATAATAAAGACCTACTGCCTTATTATACAAGGCATTAATATTATTAGGCTCAACTGCCAATATCCTGTTGCAATAATCAATAGCTTGCTCATACTCTTCATTCTCTACAGCTATATTAGCTAAATTAAATAAAGCATCTTTATTTGTGTCGTCTAATTCTACAACATGTAAAAATTCTTCGTTAGCTTTATCAAAACGTTTTTTTTCATAATAATATAATCCTAACTGAAACCTTGCTTTAATATTATTTGGATTGATTTGTAATGAATCTTGTATCTCAATAAAAGCAAGATCAACATCTCTTTGTTTAAAATAATATTCCTTAATACCCTCAAGCTTTTGCCTTACAAGAAAATTCTTTCTCTTCAAGATAGCTTGCATAATCGGTTTGCTAAGCTCAACCTCAGGAATACCAAACCAATGTAATTTTCTGCCACAATAGGGACAGAACTGACGTCTAACAGCCATTTTATCGGAAACTAATTTCTCACAATAAGTACAATACATGTTTTTATTATATGTTCACTGGTTCAATCGTTCAATCGTTCATTGGAAGAAGAAACACAAGGACACTTATTACTTAAAAAACATTCTTTGCATTTTGGATTACGAGGAAGACAAATATTTTGACCTAGCAAAACTAAATATTGATTTATCGATTTCCAATACTTCTTAGGCAAAACTTGACGTAATTTCATTTCGGTCTCGTCAGCTAAACTAGTTTTTACCCACTGCCATCTATTTGCTATTCTGTGCACGTGCGTATCAACACAAATCCCCTCTTCATCAAAAACCTCAGTAATCACTAGATTAGCAACTTTACGACCCACCCCTGGTAATTCTAATAGCTCCTCTAACTTATCAGGCGTCTTGCCCTGATACTTAGTTAAAATTATCTCTGCAATTTTCTTTAACTGCTCTGCTTTTCTTTTATAAAAACCACAAGGATACAGGAGGTTCATTAGTTCAATGGTTGATTGGTTCATTAGTTGTTGGTAGTTCTTAATCTTTGCAAAAACATTTTCAGAAACTTTCCAAGTTACTGCTTCTTTAGTCCTTAAGCTAATAACCGAGGAAACCAAAACCTTAAAGGCTTTATCTTGAATATCAATAATATCTTTTAACTCATGTGAAATATACAGCCTTGGAGCATCTATTAGTCTTGTATCTATTTCACGATAAATAAACTCAAGGTCATTGAAGTTGATCATAACTAACAGCTTCTTTCCAAAGTTTTTCAAACTCTGCACTGTATTGTTTAATCAATTCTTTATCTTCTAATATTAAACAATTCTCATAATTATATTTCTCAGCATTTGTGCTCCAATTATATGACCCAGTCACCAACTGTTTGCCACCAATAATCATAAATTTATTATGCATCATCCCTCTGTCATTATTAACAGGCAAATACTTTACTGGGAAATTTTTTCTTACAAGCTCGAGCATACTATACTTGCCTTCCCCTTGACCTCTATCAGCTATCAAACGAATTCTGCGACCTTTTTTCTGTTCAGCTAATAAGGCTATAGCAAGTTCCTTTGAAGTAAAACTATAAATAGCAATATCTATGTCCCCTGTAGTGTTTTGCATAAGCTTTATCAAATGCTCTCGCGTGCCACCGTTTGGAGAAAAAAATACTTGAGACGGAAATGTAATAGAAATTAACAACAAAAAAGAAATAATAAATTTAATCATACTTATATAATACATTTTTTTTAATAATTAGTAACTGGGGATAGGAACTACCAAGCGAAGCTTGGTAGCGATGGTTGGGATCGAACCAACGACACCACGGGTATGAGCCGTGTGCTCTAACCATCTGAGCTACATCGCCATAAAATCGCCTGTTTATTTTAGAACATATCTATTTTTTTCGCAAGTAAGTAGAGCATCAATTTATTTTCTCTGTTTTATGTTTAACTATTAAATTATCGGGCAATATTACTTTTATACATCATTAGGAGGGTCAGCTATGGAATTCGAAAGAAATATGCTTAGTTTTGAATCCGAAATAAAGTTAATGAAGCTTTTAGGTGCTTCCGAAGAAATTATTAACGAACTCTTGGAGATGAAAACAAGTACCGAAGGATAAGCTAATCCTCTAGCATCTCTACTCTACGTTGGTGCCTGCCACCCTCAAACTCAGTTGTTAGCCATACATCGGCTATCTTTATTGCCTCAGCTAAAGAAGTTGTTCTAGCTCCTAAAGCTAAAACATTAGAATCATTATGTTTCCTTGTCATTTCTGCAGCATCCTGATCCTTACATAAAGCAGCCCTTATTCCTTTAACTTTGTTGGCAGAAATAGACATCCCAATACCTGTTCCACAAATAACAATACCTTTATTAGCTTTCTTATCTGCAACTAATTGCGCCACTTTTCTGCCATACACAGGATAATCTACTGACTCCACTGTATCTGTCCCAACATTTATTACTTCATAGCCATATTTATTAATAATATGACTAGCCAATAGTTGCTTCATTTCAACTCCAGCATGATCATTGCCTATTGCTATTTTCATATTTTCTCCTTTATCTCATGTCGTTGCAACTCAGTCAAATATTCATCAGCGGAAATAGCAGCAATTGCACCGTCAGAAACAGCCGTAACTACCTGCCAAACATGTTTGTTAAGCATATCTCCTGCAGCAAATATCCCAGGCACTATTGTCCTCTTTTGTTCATCAACAACTACATAACCTTTATTGTCTGTAGTAACAATCTCCTTAAATAAGTCGGTATTTGGATCACTCCCAACATACATAAAAACACCTGAAACATCAATCTGGGAATCTGCTCCATTTTCGCTATTCTTTACTCCAACGTTTTGCACAGTTTTATCTCCATTTATAGAAGTAACGATATATGGTGTCATAATTTTAATTTTAGGATTATTCTTAACTCTCTCAATAATAATCTTTTCAGCCCTAAACTCGGCTCGTCTATGTATTATTAAAATCTCTCTAGCAAATTTTGTTAAAAAAAGTGCTTCCTCAAACGCAGCATTTCCTCCACCAATTACAGCTATCTTTTTGTCTCTATAAAATGCTCCATCACAGGTTGCACAAAAAGAAACCCCTCTACCAATAAATTCATCCTCACCTTTCACGTTTAACTTACGTGGACTTCTTCCTGTAGCAAGAATAATTGCTTTTGCCTCAAGGTCGCCGCTGTAGGCTGTTTTGACTATTTTCAAGTCCCCATTAATCTCTATACCCTTAACTTCATCAAAAAGAAATTCTGCTCCTTGTGTCTCTGCTTGAATCTGCATCTGTTCAGCCAATGCTATCCCAGAAACAGGATCTTTGCCTGTGCCAGGATAATTTTCTAAGTGTTCTGTCATACTTTGTTGTCCACCAACCATGGCTTTCTCAATAATCAAAACACTTCTTGTTGTCCTAGCAGCGTATATGGCAGCACTTAGTCCAGCTGGACCAGCACCAATAATAATTATTTCATAAAACTTTTTCATAAAATCACCTCTATCAGAAAGTATAGCATAAACGGTTCATTGGTTCATTTGTTCAATTGTTCACTGGGAAGAGTAAAATCACACTATAAACTTAATAATAAATTTAAAGAAAAAGTTAAAAATTGGGTCAAGAACATTTAAATATAACAATCCGAAAATAATTAGAATACCAAAACGTTCTAATATGCCAAAAATATGCTCCTGATTCTTGCCTAAAAATGGATAAAGCAATCTACTTCCATCCAGTGGAGGAATAGGAATTAAATTAAATACTGCCAAAGCTGTATTAATGAATACCAGTTGCAGAAAGAACTCCACCCCAATAAATAATATAAAATCTGAATTTATAAGCTGTTGTTTTACTGTCTCTCCAACCATTAAATATACCTTATATACATCTTGGCCAAACTTTGCCAAAATTAAAGATTCCAATAAATGAAGCATCCCTATACCAAATAATATTAAAACTACATTGACCAATGGGCCAGCAATAGAAACTATCGCTACATTCTTTTTAGAATCTTTTATTTTAGTCATATCGATTGGCACTGGCTTTGCCCAACCAAACATAACAGGACTGTTAGATACAGCCAAAATCAAAGGTAAAACTATTGAACCAAAAGGGTCTAAATGCTTAATGGGATTAAGCGTTAATCTGCCAGCTTTTTTGGCAGTATCATCTCCAAGAACTAAAGCAGAAAAGCCATGAGCCAGCTCATGCAACATTACTGAAAGTATTAAAACTATTATCCGTATAACCCAAAATATCATTTTATGCTCTTGGATGTGCCTTTCTGTAAACATCATGTAGCCTGCCAGTATTAACAGCCGTGTATATCTCAGTCGTAGCAATATTACTATGACCCAGCATCTCTTGGATATACCTTAGATCAATATCATTCTCTAAAAGCAAAGTAGCGAATGTATGCCGAAGCATATGAGGAGTAATCTTCTCTTGTATCTCAAGATTAGTTTTCCACTCTTTAATAATCTCCCATATCCTCTGTCTAGTCAAAGAACTACCATTCTTCTTTGTAAACACAGCAACTCTTTTGATTTCATTCCAACTGGTTAAAAATTCTTCTAACTTAATAACTATAGCTTCTGCAACAGGAACTACGCGTTCTTTTTCACCTTTCCCAAATATTCTTATTGTTCTTCTTGTCAAATCAAGATCTTTTAAAGATGAATCAGCCACTTCTGAAACTCTAAGACCACAACCATACATAAGTGCCAACATGGCCCTATCTCGTAAAAAAATCATCTCATCTTTGTAGAACTTCTTCATCTTAAACCCACTGATTTTTTTAATAGTATCTTTACTAACTATCTTTGGTAAACGCTTATTCTGTCGTGGGAAATCTAAAAAAACTTTTAAATTCTCTTTAATAATACCTTTCTTTAACAAATAATTAATAAAAGAACTTAAAGAAGACAACTTCCTTGTAAGGGTCTTTTTCTCGAATCCTCGTCGTTTCATCTGAAGTAAGTAATCATTTATGTGTTCTAACGCAAAAAGGTCAGTATCCTTAACCTTGCCCCATTTAATGAACTGATAGAGATCAATATTGTACGCAGAAAAGGTATTGTTGGAGTATCCTTTCTCATATTTTAAATATAGCAGGAAATCTTCAACTGCTTGTTCAATTTTCATCTATGTAATGGAAAAGGTTATCTCGCCTTGTGATGATAACTTTAGGCTGACTGTTTGGTCGCCCTTAATTTCTTTTCTTAAAAGCTTATGTGCTAATGGATCTTCTATGCTTTTTTCAATAATTCTACCCAAAGATCTTGCACCGAACTCTTCATACTCTGAATCGTTGATTAGCTTTTCCTTAACTCCCTTTGATATTTTAATAACAATATTCTTCTCGTCTAAACGCTTAATAATATTTTCTGTTAATAAATCGAATATCTTAGACATAGATTCTAGCGTGAGCGGTTTAAAAACAACAACACCATTAATTCTATTAATAAATTCTACTTTGAAATTTTTCTTAATTTCACTTTGTACATTACTTTTTAATGTCTCATAATTACTTTTGTCATTACCTGAATTAAACCCATAAGCCCTTGCTTGATCAGAACCCATATTTGTTGTCATAATTATTGTAGTGTTTCGGAAATCTATTTTTCTACCTTGGCTGTCTGTAACAAACCCATTGTCTAGAATCTGTAATAAAATATTAAATATTTCAGGGTGTGCTTTTTCTATCTCATCAAACAAAATGATACTGTAGGCATTTCTCCGAACACTTTGAGTAAGTTGCCCTGCTTCATCATACCCAACGTATCCTGGAGGAGCTCCTATCAGCTTAGAAATATTAAACTTCTCCATATACTCGCTCATATCATACCTTAGCAGCTTATCCTTATCTCCCATTAAATATTCGGTAAGCACTTTGGCTAACTCTGTCTTACCAACACCAGTTGGTCCAGCGAAAACAAATGAACCTATCGGTCTATCTGGATTTTTTAGTCCTGACCTTGCTCTTTTAAGCACCCTTGATATTTCCTCAATTGCTTCTTCTTGTCCTATGATATTTCTTTTGAGTGCTTCTTCCATTGAGGAATACTTATCCAGCTCATTCTCTTGAAGAGAGGTTAAGGGAATTTTTGTCCAATCTGATACAATTTTTGCAATATCTTCTTTATCTATCCTGACTACTTTAGTTCCTTTTTTTGCCATCCATTTTTCTTTCTCTTCTGAAATCCAAGACTCTAATCGTCCTATACTGTCTCTATACTCTGCAGCCTTCTCATATTCTTGGTTCTTAACAGCAGCTTTTTCGTTTTTCTTTATTAAAACAAGTTCCTTTTGAACACGTTTAATATGTTCAGGTAAAGAAATAGAATTAAGTCTAACCATAGCTGCTGCTTCGTCTATAATATCAATCGCTTTATCTGGCAAAAACCTATCAGTGATATATCTTGAGGACATATCAACAGCATATTCAATAACTTCTTCATCAATATCTACTCTATGGAATGCCTCGTATTTATCCCTAAGTCCTTTTAAAATCTCTATTGTTTCTTCTTTGCTTGGCTCTGACACGTCTATCTTTTGAAAACGCCTTTCAAGCGCCGCATCCTTTTCAACATATTTGCGGTACTCATCTATGGTTGTTGCTCCAATACACTGAATCTCTCCCCTAGCTAACGCTGGTTTTAAAATATTTGCTGCATCAAGCGAATTCTCACCAACTGCTCCAGCCCCAATGATAGTATGTAATTCATCAATAAATAAAATAATGTTGGAATCTTTCTTTGTTGCTTCTTCCAATAACCTTTTAAGTCTATCTTCAAAATCACCTCTAAACCTTGTGCCAGCTATTACAGAAGATAACTGTAATTCAATAACCTTTTTCCCAATTAAATTCTCAGGAACTTCCTCGTTTACTATCTCTTGCGCCAACCCTTCTACTATTGCTGTTTTCCCAACACCTGGGTCACCAATAAGTACAGGATTATTTTTAGTCCTTCTTGAAAGAATTCTAACTATACGCTTTATTTCATTCTCTCTTCCAATAACAGGGTCCAACCGATTCTCTTGAGCAAGTTTGGTCAAGTCTCTACCAAACTGTTCAAAAATACTTGGAATATTTTGTTCTGGTTTTTTAGGTTCAGATTCTGGTCCGGTAAAGAAAGTATTGAAAAAACTATTAATATCCTCTTCTTTTCTATTGTCTTTCTTATCTGGCATCTCTTTTTGTAAAAATTGTAAAAAAGTATTAATGGTAATACCTTTTCTGGAAAGATAAATAAAAGCGATACCTTCTGCTTCTCGTAAAAGGCCAATAAGCAAATGTTCAGGACCTACATAAGGACTCTGCATCTCTTTTGCTGCATTATAAGAAAGCTCTACTACTTTTTTTGCTCTTGGACTAAGTTTAACCTCTCCATCCAGTCCTTCTAAAGGCTGTCCCTTCCCTAATGCACTTTCAATTTCTAAAATAAAACTATTTGAATCTATCTTCTCTGACTCTAAATATCTAGCAACAATCCCATTTTCCTTCAGAATACCAAGCAACATATGGCCAGTATCTAAAAGTCCGTGACCTAAGCGTTTACATTCTTCTTGAGCAATATACATCGCCTTATTAGAATGCTCGCTAAACATACCATACACCTTATCAAAGGATGGCTGACTAAATTGTTTAAGTAATGAATCTAAAAACGGTGGCAAATTCTGTTGTTTAGCTAGTGAATCAAGAAAAGGTTTAGGGAATAATAAATGATTCTTTTCCTTAGCACATTCCTGACAAATATGAAGAGTTTTATTAACCCCATTAATATTTGTCTGTAAAGTAATTGCTGCGTTTCTCTTGTTACATATCTGACAAATCATACTTTTATTATACTGTTTATTTGTTGATTTGTTTATATGTTTATTTGATTGGCACTTGAGTTGACTGTCATTCCCGCGAAGGCGGGAATCCATTTAGTCACAAATACTAGATTCCCGCCTTCGCGGGAATGACTCAAAAAGAGAGAGAATCACTGTTTATTTATTTACTTTTTACCAATAAGGCTTTCATTTCTCTAATAGCCTGATTAAGACCAACGAAAAGAGCCCTTGAGATTATGCTATGCCCGATATTAAGCTCTACTAATTTAGGTATTTTTACTATATTACCAACATTTTGGTAATTTAACCCATGACCTGCATGCACCTCAAGCCCAATAGAATCGGCATACTTGACAGCTGTTTTAATTTTATCTAACTCAACACTAAGCAGTTTCCCTTTGGCATTTGAATATTGACCTGTGTGTATCTCTATTGCATCAGCACCTACATCTTTAGAATCCTTGATTACATCTAAATTAGGATCCACAAACAAACTAACACTTATACTAGCTTTCTTTAACCTTTGAATAACTTCAATTAATCTATTTCTATAACTCGCAACGTTCAGCCCACCTTCAGTTGTTATCTCTTCTCTCTTCTCTGGAACTAGCGTTACCTTATATGGCTTTATGCTAATAGCTTTTAGCACTATCTCTTCTACTAATGACATCTCAAAATTCAAAGGAATACTTGTTTTTTCTTTTATTTGATCGACATCTTCATCCTGAATATGTCTTCGATCTTCTCTTAAATGTATCGTAATTAAATCTGCACCTGCTTTTTCTGCTATTAATGCAGCATCTAAAACCGAAGGCTCCTGTCCTCTTCTTGCTTGTCGCAAAGTAGCAACATGATCAATATTAACTCCTAATAACATTAGCTCTCCTAATCTTATATTATTTGTACGCTTACTCTTTTGTTCTCATTAATGCCAAGAGCCTTTAAGGTATTCTCATCTACCCCCAACGAACCTTCATCCATTGTCTTGTCATTATCCACTACCTTTATGACCACTGTCCAGTCAGTGTCTGGATTCTGTAATCGTAACATTGTCCCTAAAGGGTAATTCGCATGAACTGCAGGCAATACCCCATCGAAAGAAACAAGTTCCTTTTTATAAAGAATCATTGCTCTTATCATCCCTTGTTCTTGCTTATTATTTAGGATTATTTTTTCTCCACCTATGTTTTCAAATATCTTGGCTGATTTTACCAGTTCATTTTTACGTTTATTGTTGATATTCATTTCCTCTTGAGACAACTCAACGATTAACTCTTTATCCCAATTAAGCAGATATTTATTCTTTTCTTTGCGCCACGATAAATCCTTTAGTGAATATTTAAGTTCACCTAATAATTGTATTTGGGCAAGTGCTGAAACTGACCGCTCCAATGTCTGCTGGTCATTTCCTAATAAAGCAAGAACTTCTTTACCATCAATATAGGCTAAAGTAACTTCTTTATTCTGATATACAGCTCTAATGTACTCAAAATCTTGAGAAAAAATAAAAGAAACCACTAAAAGGGAAAATACTAGTAGGCGCCTTGCCATGTCAGAACATATATTAATGTTTTAATTACTATCTTAATATCAAAAAGAAGTGACCAATTATTTATATAATATAGGTCATACATCAGCTTTTCATCAACTCTTGTAGATAAAGCAGACCTTCCATTAAGTTGCGCCCACCCTGTTAACCCTGGCAAAACATTGTGACGAAGTTCATAATCAGCATATTTTAACTTAAACTCTTCAACAAATACTGGTCGTTCTGGTCTTGGCCCAACAATACTCATTTCACCTCTCATAATATTGAACATTTGAGGTATTTCATCTAATGAAGTTTTCCTAAGTATTTTACCAATCAAAGTTGCTCTATCTGTTGTTCCTTTTGTATTGATAACTGGTCCTGTTTCCTTCTCTATGTTTTCCGGCATAGTCCTAAATTTATACATCAAAAAACTCTTTCCATTCAGTCCAACTCTTTCTTGAACAAAAAATATACTGCCACCATCACTTAACTTAACAATAAGTCCTAAAATCAAAAATAAAGGACTTGAAATTATAAATAACGGAATAATTATAAGTAAATCAAATATCCGCTTACTCCAAAACTGTACTGCAGATAATCTGCTCTGCTTTATACTAAAGAATGCCATACCAAGATCATCTGTGCTTTCTAATTTCCCAAGAGCAATATCTAAAAAAGAAGGTTGAAATTTAACTGAAACTCCAAGTTTTACAAGCGACTCTAAAAGAATAGATAATTCCTCTACACTTAGTTCCTTTGTAATTATAAAAACACTATCTGTTTTATTTTTAATAACATAATCAAGAAACCCATCATTTTCGCCTAGGTATTTAAAATTTAACCCAACAGAATAAATTAACTTATCAGGCTTTTCCCCAAAAGCTCCCAAAAGCTCATAGTTATGTCTTTCATTTAGCATAATCCTAGCATAAATATTTTGAGCAGTCTCATCGGTCCCTAGAACAACTGCCTTTTTGCAATTGCCTCTAAGATTCTTAAAAAAATACCTTAACTTAAAATTGAATTGATGATTTGCAAAAATAAACACAATAGATAAAACTGCCCCATAAACAAATACGTACCGTGAATAATCACCACTAAACAACAAGAAAGTTGTAGCAATAATTAACGCTGTTGATAATACACCTGCCTTCAATATATTTAAAAACTCATCTATCCCAGAAAGAATACCTTTTCTTTCTTTATATACTCCAAATAAAAATAATGAAAAAACCCACACCAAAATAATCATATATAGCAAATGCAAATAAGGCTCAAGCTGCGCATGAGTGACATAATTACCATAAGAAATCTGAGTTAAATCAGATGAAAACTTTATTTTAAATTTTAGGATATAAGCCAAAACATAAACAAAACTTACAATTATAAGGTCAGCAATTAATTCAAAAAGGAAAAAAATCATACTACCTTGTCCTAGAGCTGCCCATATAAGCATTTATCTTTTCATAATCATTTCTGGCTTTAGTGTCTGAATTATTCGACTTAAAATACCTATTAAAATTCTCTCTACTACTATTCACTAAACCAATATTGTAATATAAATATGAAAGATATTTATATACTTCTTCTTGATTAGGATCTAGAGAAATGGATTTTTTATAACAATAAATCGCCCTTTCTAGCTGATTATCCTGATGATAGGCCATACCTAAACCTTTCCATGCTAATGGATCATTTTGATTCATTTCTAATGCCCACTTATAATATTCTATTGATTTCTTCATATCACGTTTATAAGAAAAATAAAGTTCAGCCAACTTCACTCTATAATTATTAAAGTTACCACCTTTAACCCAAAAATTATAAGAATTATTTACCTTATCATAATTCTTTCTATCTGCCTTTGATATCCCTTCCAAAAATTCTATTGCCTTATCATAATTCCCTCTGGAAAGTTCTACTTCTGCCAACCTATAGAATGCTTCCACAAACGAATCATCAAGTTTTACACAATTCTGATAATACTTTATAGCTTCCTCTATCTTCCCTGAACGATGCAAATAAAAACCATAAGACATCTGAAACAGTGGATTAAGTTTATCCGCATCTGCGGCATTCTTATATGCCAAACCAGCCAAATCAAAATTCTCTTTTCTTTCTTCTACTGTCTGTGAGACATTAAATAAACTTAAATAAATTGAAGCTATCCCGTTCCAATACCAAGGATTCTCAGGATTAATATTTAACATATATTTATATAGATCACGAGCTTTGATAAGCCACTGTTTCTGTTTTCCCACTTCAGTCTCTTGTCTAGACAACTCCTCATAATTACGAACTTGTGTTATAAAATAATACGTTTCCCAAGGAGTTAAAGTTAAGCACCTCTCAAAATAAGGAATCGAAGCTAAAAATTGTCCCTGACTATTAGCTATAAAGCCATCCCTATAATTCTTTTCCGATAACCAAGGAAGCATTATTTGCCAATAACCAACTACGACAAAAAAAAGAACAGTGATAACAATAATAATCCTAGTATCCTTACTTAAAAGTCTTTGGCCACTTGTCATTAGTCATTGTCCTTCGAAGTTAATTTATTTCCAAAACCATAATATCCTATTGCTAAGCCAAGTCCCATTAACATATAGTCAAAAGATGCTGTAGCAACAACCCCAAAATTAAAAAGCACTTGTCCTTGATAAAATACAAATCCAGCAAAAGTAGCTGACAATAAATATAGGGAAGGCTTATTTTTATTCTTATACATATAACCAATTATCATATAAGCATATATTCCAATAACTATTACGTATCTACATAAAAAACCTAAAACGCCAGTAGTAGCAAACGTATTCACATACTCATTGTGCAATCTGTCAGGAGTTAAATTATGACCACCTTCCATCCTTGCATACTCTACTCTACGATATGACGGATATACTTCCTTGATTGTATCAACACCTGAACCAAGAATAGGATTATCTAGACCCCAAGTTATTCCACTCTTCCACATACTTCCTCTTGCATTTTGTTCAGTTGCAATAGCATAAGATGCAACTTTACTTTTTGCCAACAACTCTACATTTGAATCTACTTGATGCTGACCGGATATATTTTCATAAATCTTTATTTTTGGAACAAAATAGAAAGATATTAATACCAAAATAATAATAGTTATTACATTAATAATCTTGGGTGATATATATATTTCCATCAAACTATTTTTATTAGTGAATGGCAATAACTTCAAAACATAGGCTACAAACAAAATCGCCAAATAAATGAACATAACACCAAAATCATGAATGTTTGGAGATGCTACAATATACCCAAAACAAAACAACAAAAGAAAAATTAATTTATTTTTTAAAAGTATACTTTTTTCTTTATAATGAATTTTATGAAGAAAAAAAATACCCAATAAAAGCAAATTAAAAATAATGAAAGCCGTTAAACTTGCTGATATTATTTGCATTAAATATGCAATAGCTATAATACAAATTCTTTCTAAATAATTCCAAATAGACCTATTTTTCAAAACCATATAACTATATAAAGTTAAAAATAATACTATTATAGGCCAAGCAAACCAAGGCAAAGCTGCATAAACATGAAAAAGCAAAAGGATATAAAGCATTCCAATCAGTACAGTTGTCAGTAAAAAATCAATATAGTAATGAAGCTTAGAATCACTAATAAAAGTATTATTAGAAAACAATAAAAAGAAAGTGAGTGCTCCCTGAAAACCTAGCCATGTTCCTCTTCCCCAAGACAAAACCATTGCGGTATAAATAATTATAGTAAGAACAAAAGAAAGCAAATACAAAAAGTGAAAAGACCATTTACCCATAGAAGATTGGAAGCTTTTTATGTTTATCATATACCCAAAAGCTAAGCAAATCATCATCCCAACATATGGCCCATAATGAACTGGATTATTAATGCTACCAAAAGCTCTGGAAGTAGCATCAGCTGACCATCTCATAAAGTCAATTCCATTACTTTGAACAATACCGTATGTAGAAGACATTGAGGCTGAAATAATAAATGAAAACAACATCCAATTAAAAAATCTTATAGAGTCAACTTGTTTTGCAAATATCATTAACAAAAAAGCATAATTAAAAACAGAAATAAGACCTTCCCACCTATCATAAGCCCCTATAATAGAAACATAAATATTTCTGCTTAGGATAGTGGATGCAACGTTTACAATTAGCCAAAAAAGAAGTGGTATTTCAAGTCCTGTCTTATACCACTTTATACCTAAAACACTGTAATATTCTTTATCTTTATGAGCAGGATGTTCCTTGCCATAATCTACAAGTAAAGACTGAATAACCCACAAAGCTAGCACAGCTAAGGAAACAAACCTCAAAAGGATCATTTTATTTACTTCAAAAACACTTCTTGTTGCTGAAGTAAAAAATATAGGTACACCAAACACAAATACCAACATTAAACCATTAATTGCTCTTTTAACTGGATGAACTTTTGTTTCAGTAAAAAAATAGGACAAAAAGAGACATGTGACAATAAATATCTCTACAAGTAAAAGGTTGTTTCGAATAAATTCTGTGAAATTAATCATAAGTATTGATTATAGAATACTTTTATAAATAAAACAGCCCCTTTCAGCCTCATCCGGCGAAATAAATCAAAATTTTTTAAGTTTTAACTATGTCGCCACCTTCTCCTAAAAGAGAAGGTTTAAAAATACACATAAAAAAATCCCCCTCTCTTTTAGGAGAGGGGGACAACATAAAAGAACTATTAACCTAAAGTGACTCTAGGGGGAGAGGCTACATCATTCCGCCCATGCCACCCATTCCGCCCATTCCACCACCCATTCCACCAGGAGCTGGTTTTTCTTCTTCAGGCTCTTCAGCTATAAGTACAGATGTTGTAAGCAACATTGATGCTATACTTGCAGCATTTTCTAATGAACATCTAACAACCTTAACTGGATCAACAATTC
>CAZXTL010000033.1:0-18735 GCA_964643725.1 uncultured Candidatus Marinamargulisbacteria bacterium | reverse complement strand
GTTCCCCGATATTTATGTAGCTCGCAGCTACTGGTAACTCTATCGTCGCTGTTGGTACTTGTGCATCTAACGTTATTGCATAGCTTGCACTGCTTATGTTCCCTGACTTATCTAAAACCAACAACTTAAGCGACTTAGACTCTGCTAAAGAGGTAGAGAAATTGTATGTTGTTGGTTGGTTAACAGTGAACAGTGAATAGTAAGTAGTTGAATACTCAAAACCTAGATTCTCTGTTACTAAATAACCATAAATATTTGATTCTTCTACGTTAATGCTTAGTCTTACGTTTGTACTATTAGTATATAAGTTGCTAGCTGTATCTAAGTCTAGTATCTCTAAGTTCACTGTTGGACTGCTTATATCAACAACCAATGAACTAGTGAACAGTGAACTGTGAACTGTATTGCCTGCATTATCAGTAGCACTATAGTTAATGCTATATGTTCCTTCTACTGTTCCTGCTGTCACAACATATTCACTCTTATAAGTACTGTCGTTTATTCTTTGTAGTGTCATTCCGAGCGTAGTCGAGGAATCTAATCCTATTAACCTTATTGATGGAGTTATTACTAAGTTCTCACTCATGTTGAATGTTACATTATATGTTCCAACCTGTAAGTAATAAGCTCCTTGGTCTAACTCTATTTGCTGATTTGCTGATACATTGGATATTTGTATGGTTGATAACGTAGTAGCCGTTGTATCATAAACAACTCCAACCCCACCGCTGATGAGTGAAGCACGACCTTTGTTATAAAGAAATTCAATATCTGATGAAGAAAGCGCTCTATTGTATACAGCAAACTCATCAAGAAAACCATTAAAACGATGGATTGACGAGTCGTTTACATTTGAACCAAAACAAGCAATACTCGTTGGCCATCTTGATGTTCCAGCCCAAGTTGTAAGAATACTTAATTTTAACACCCCATCCACATACATATTCCTATTTACTCCATCAAAACTCAGAGCCAAATGATGAAATTGATTATCATATAAATTGTTTCCAGTGGATAAATAATTATGATTAGCACCATCATCAATTTGTGAATAGAATCTTCCAGAGTTATTCAAACCTAACACCAATCCATAAGTTAAGCTAAAAACACCAGGAAGGTTCATGCCTGGTGCAAGTCCAGGGGTTTTAACCCAACCACCTATTGTAAATCTATTAAGTGGGAAATAATCTGACCCAATGCCAGCTTTAATTATTCCGTTACCATTAAAAGCTAGACCATCACTATTAATCGCTACACCTGAATAAACTCCGTAGATTGAGCCATTATGTCCATTTCCAGAATAATCATTAAGATCACCATCAAATGGCCAATAACCAACCAATCCATCAATCAATGAGGAATTTGCTTTAATAATTCTCCCGTATTGATCCTTAACCCATAAATAAACCGTCTTATCACCTTGTTCTGCATTCTTAAAACGATACGTTGATGGTCTTACTGTTTCATATCTAACATCATTTCCGAGCGGAACAGCAAGTTCTTCAGTTAATAACCATGCTCTAGCTATAATATCTCCACTAATGGATAATCCGACCGTTTGGTCATTCATGTAGTTCTTATTGTTTGAATCCATATCATATAGATAGAAGGTTGGATTAAATGCAACTATACCAAGGAATTCATAACAGCCAGCATCGATTACTCCACCATATACTCTTACATTGCCAACCTTATCTATAATGAGATTCGATGAATTAATTTGCCATATTGCATTATTACCATAGTTAACAGCCAGACTATTATAACTCAACCGATAGTCACCATTACTATAATCCATGAAAAGATCTTCTGTAACTGCACTAGTTATTACTTGTGTTGCACTCCAATATTGTTCTGGAAGTGCTGAATCCGTAAAAATACTATTATTAATTGAACAAGCTGTATAATTGGAATTGGTTCCACCATTAAAAGGCCCAGCTAAAATAGAGTTGTTTGCGACAAAAGCAGTAGATGCATTTTCTGCATAATAGATTGCTTGGGAATGACCAGCAATTGTACAGTTGTTAATTGTTGTGTAACCTTGATAGAAAACATCTCCTCTATTACTCGTAGAAACATTTCCATAAACAGCACAATTAAGAAGAGTGGCTGAGCTTTCAGCAAATACTCCACCATAACTATCTGCTTTATTATGATGTATTGAACTATTAATTAACTTAGCATTACTTTGATAAAAGACTCCACCTCTACTTGTTGTTGCTTCATTAGCATAAATATCACAACTATTAATAATAATTGTGCTTTCATTAAAAACACCACCAGCTAAAGAACTGTTTGCAAATATTCTACAATTAGTAAAAGTCCCATCACCATAAAAAGAAACTCCACCTCTATACCCATAAGCATTATTTCCATAAATTAAAGAATTGGACACTATATTTGTATTAGAATGGAAAACAGCACCCCAGTTTGCACTATTATTATAAATACTACAATTATCTATATTATTCTGCCCAAGCTCGAAAACTCCTCCTCCAGATAAAGCTATATTTCCATAAACATTACAATTGCTTAAAGTATTATTCCCACCATGAACAACACCACCAAAACCACCTGCCCTATTTCCCTTTATGATAGAATTGGAAATCTTATTAATACCACCTTTAATAACTCCACCGTTATATCCAATGTTCCCACTTAGTAAGCAACTGTCTATGGTCAATCTTGTTGCTGATTGCATCCAAATAGCTCCACCATCTTGGCTAATCACATTATTACTAACGCATCCATTAATTAAACTCAAAGACTTAAGGCTTAAACTCAACGGATAATTAACAAAAACAAGACGCGATAAATGCTCAGCATCTAAAACAGTATCAACAGTATTTACTCCCTGCAAAGTAATATTCTCTCTATTTGGCCATACCAGAGCTCTATTACCAGCACCTTTCCAAATCCCTTGTTGGACGTCAATCACATCATAAGTATTTGCACTATTTAAAGCAGCTTGAATAGTAAAATAATTTTGTGTATTTATTTTAGCTGCTGTACCAATAAATAATTGTTTATTTGTCGTTAGATTTAATTCTTTTACGTAATTACCTACATCATCAGTTGCAGTTAATATCCAATTATATGTTCCAGACTTCCAATTGTAAGAAATGTAAATTTCGCTTGTGAAAGTAGAGTCGTTTACGCGTAAAAGCGGACAATTAAAAGTAAACGATGAATCATTATGACGAACTGCTATCTCTGGGGTACCAACAAAGTTTTCAATCATATTAAAAGTTATGTTATATGTCCCAACTAAAACAATTGGAGCATTGTTTGACAACTCAACGGTTCCAATAACAGGAACAACGGTATCATATGTAATCATTGCTCTTTCATATTGTTCACTAACATTACCAGCTACATCTTTAGTCCATAAATATAAGGTTCTTACTCCATTATCATTATTCCTAAACATATAAGTAACAGGCTTAATAGTTGACCAATTATTGTCACTGGCTAATGGCTTAATATTTCCATTTACTTCTTTAATTAAATAATAAGTAGCAACATTCTCAATATGCGTACCTACAACCTGATCGTTTGCATACTTAGTACTGTTAGTGTCTTGATCATAAATATAGAATCTAGCATACTCATAACAACCAAGGTCAATCTCTGGTTCAATGATTCTAGGATTACCAACAATATCTGTTGTTATGTTATTGCTGTTTACATTCCACAAAATACTTGAACCAAAATTTATAGCAGAACTGTCTGCCTTAAGTCTGTAGTCATTATTATCGTAACCAACAAATAGACTATACTTATTAGCAGTTATTGTATTATTTAATTCTAAATTACCAACTACAGCATCATCAATGATACTAGTATTAATAGTGCCAGAAATAGAAGATGGGGTTTGGCCTATATTCCCAATTAAAAGTGAGTTATCAGCAAATAACTTATAATCACTACCTGAAAACCTCATTATGCTGTTTGTTTTCTGTATTATTGTAGAGTTAATAATCCTATTTGTTCCATATTTAAAAACTCCTCCTTGACCCGCACTATTACCATAAACCAAGCTATTTACAAATACATTACTACCATAGTCAGCAACTCCACCATGCTCACTACTATTGTTATATATGAGTGAACTAAATACTCTATTTGTACCAGAACTGAAAACTGCTCCACCATCATGACCACTAGTACTCAATGCTCTATTGCCAAATAAAATAGAGTGCTGTATCTCATGATATCCAAGATAAAATACACCACCTCTATATTCGGCTGTATTATTATTAACAATTGAATTTGAAAGGAATACCTTGCTGTTAGTATTCAAATGATACACAACTCCACCATCATAGGCAGTATTACCACTAATTATACAATTATTAATTGTTACAGACTGATTAGCTCCGTTATAACCCATATAAATAACGCCACCATTTTCTGTTGGTTCACCAACCGCTTGACCTCGACCAACTTTTCCATTCATAAAGGTTAAAGACGAAAGACTAAAGACTAAAGACTGAGTCACTAATATATGACGAGTGACCTGTTCTGCATCCAAAATGGTATCCACAGATGAAATGCCACGTAACATTAGATTGTCTCGATTTGGCCATACTAAACCACGGTTACCTGGGCCTTTCCAAGTCCCTGATTGAACATTAAGCACATCACCGATAGCTGCATTATCCAAAGCACGTTGAATTGTTAAATAAGGCGTATTGCCAATATATACAGAAGGATGCAAATAGAATCGTTGTAGATTTAAACTATTTACAACATTGCCGATATTATCAGTTACTCGAATGCTGACATTATATGTTCCCATAGCCCATTCTGTAGGAGTAATCACAAACTGCCAAAGAGTATTGGAAAGCCTCGTAAGGTCATTCCTAATAATTAGTTCTTCACCATTACGAACAAATCTAAGATCAGGAGTAATTGCAATATATTTACTAAAAGAAACAATTAATGCATTTGTGTCACTTCCCATAATACTATTTGCAGATGAAGCAACTGATAAGCTAATTGCCATGTCCATTTGTAATGGAATTGTATCCAAATAAATAGTAGCAGCTCTACGAACAGGATTTATGCCTCCATTGCTTAATCTTGACCACAAATATACTGTCTTTTGGCCAGGTGCATCATTCTGGAACGTATATCTTGCTGGCTTAGTTGTTTGCCAATATGCATCTTCAGCAACAGGCTTCTCTGGTTTAGCTTCACTGATTAACCAGTCAGTGACTCCTGCTTCATCTCCTAAGCTAACCCCTACAACCTGATCATTTGTCCACTCAATACTTGAGGAATCTATATCATAAAGATTAAGATTATTTACTACTTCATAACAACCAACATCTATTAACCCATCATTGATACGAGCATTTCCTAATAAATCTGAAGTAACTCCATTACTATTATTAGTCCAGAACGTATTATTCCCTGCATTTACCAACTTACTCAAAGGATTAAGAGCATAAGAATCATTATTTAATCCTAAGAAGTCTTTATCCCATATATCGTAAAAGCAATTTGCTTGCTCTGCCTTAACGGAAATTGTTAAAGTATCAAAAGCACAATAATTAAAACTTGTAGAACTAAAAGAATCGTCATCCGTAGCTGTTAACTTTCCATAGAATATTGAATTGAACGCAGTTATGCTTGCGGAACCAGCTACATCACTATACAGATTCTTTTCTCTAGCAATAATTGTGGAGTTGATAAGAGTATTATCTCCACCGAAGAATACATCAGTATCTCCAGCAGTAGTACCATAAACCAAGCTATTTATTAAAGTGTTATTGCCTCTGTCAAAAACTCCTACGTTTCCAATACTCTTATTTTTGTATATCGCAACAGTATTTAAATAGTTACTTCCTGTCTTAAAAAGACTATCAGCAACAGTGTTGTCTTTTATAACTGACTTACTAATATTTGCAGTAGAGGTAATAAACATTGCACTTGATTGACAATCAATATCTTTAATAACTACATTATCCAGTGTAACTACACTATTCTTAAATACACCTGAATTTGCAGTTATAATAAAGCCACTAATTTCGGTATCGTATATTTCATACCTAGCTTCACCAAAAATATTACCGTTCACTATATCATCGCCAATAAATTTAGAATCATATATCTTTATTGAGTTAGCTGATTGGTCTGGACTATAAACAATGACACCCTCATTAGCATAAGTGCCTCTGATAACAGAACCACTGACAACTAAATCAACGCCACTAACTGCTAACTTAATGCTTCCACCTTCACTGTCAACCCTACCATTAATCATGCTTACTCCGGCAATCTTAAGACTTAAAGGATTAGAAACAACCACATGACGAGTTACTGATTCTGCATCCAAAATAGTGGCAGAAGAAGAAACTCCTTGTAAGGTTACATTGTTAGCATTTGTCCATATCAATCCTCTATTTCCTGGACCTGTGTGTGTGGCAGCCAAGACTTGAATTGTCTGATTATTTTGTACAGCATCTAGTGCATCTTGTAACGCTTCATAATAAACTCCTGTTTCTTCAATGAAACAAACTGGCCTTGAAACAGTTTGTTCATAAGCTCCTACATCAATTCTTGGTTCATGGGAAAGACCTTCATCATAAATCCTTGAATTACCAGCTAAATCAGACACTACATTATTTGAGTTTGCATTCCAAAGAACATTTGAACCATGACCATGTGCAGATGAATTAAGGCTTACTTGATAATTATCAGCTGAGTAATCAACAAAATCAGAAGCTACAAAATTATATATAGGATAAAAGATATTCATGTTGATAGGCAATGTAGTGTCAGTAAAAATACAATGATCTACGGTTGTAGTATTAAAGAATGCAGATGCTCCGCTACCAAAATCACCAAAGAAAAGAGTATTATATCCAACTAGTTTTGAGTTACTGTCAGCAAAATATATTGCACCAACATTATCAACCATTGTACTGTTTACAAGCTTATTTTCTCCACTGTACAATACACTTCCATCAGAAGCACTGTTATTATAAGCAAGTACGCCAACTAATGTGTTGCTTCCACCATTAAACACTCCACCGCTTGAATATACTCTATTATTAGCAAGTATTGTATTGTGAATCTTCCTGTTACCTAAACCAAAGACACCACCCTTATACGCCTCATTTCCGCTAACTATACAATTATCCATGGTTAACCAAGAGGCACTATTCATCCAAATACTACCTGCCTCATTGTCTCCAGAATTAACAGTTGCAACTCGACCATTTATTAAACTTAATGATTCAATCGCAAAGTTAACTGCATCAGCAACAACAACATGACGAGTAATAAACTCTGCATCAAGAATAGACGTTGTAGATGTTTCACCTCTTAATGTAACATTATTTGCATGTGTCCATATCAACCCTCTGTTGCCTGGCCCAGTATGTGTTCCCGCTAACACGTGAATAACATCATTAGCAATTGCTGCGTCTAACGCATCTTGAATTGCTTCGTAATATACTCCTGTTCTTTCTATATAACAAACTGGTCTTGAAACGGTTAGCTCATATGCTCCGATATCAATTTTTGGTTCATGTAAAGCGCCTTCATCATGAATTCTTGGGTTCCCAAGAATATCTGCTGTAACATTACTAGAGTTAGCGTTCCATAATACATTTGAGCCATGCCCATGTGCTGGAGAATTAGCAGTAATAATATAGTTCCCATTAGTATAATCCACAAAGTCAGCTGTAACAAAACTTACAATTGGATAATATATTTTCATGCTAGCAGGAAGAGAAGAGTCATTAAATATACAATGATCTACAGTAGTTGTATTAAAGAAAGCCGGTGTCCCACCGTCAAAATCACCAAAGAAGATAGAGTTATATGCAAGCAAGTTGCCACTTGTTGCACCTGAATCAACATTATCATCATAATAGATAGCGCCATTATTAGAGACAATAGTACTGTTCACAACCTTATTATTTCCTAAATAAAACACACTTCCGTGTATTGAACTGTTATTGTATGCCAACACATTGATAAGTGTATTTGTACAATCTCTAAATCCACCACCAGCACTACCACTATTAGAATATACTTTGCTGTTAGTAAGTGTATTAGTGGAATGATAAAATCCTCCACCCCAAATAGCACTATTAGCGTAAACGTCACTATTAGTCAGAGTATTTGTACTGTAATCCATTCCACCACCAGTACTAATACCGCTATTAGAGTATACGTTACTATTCGTTAGAATATTTGTGCAATTAAAGAACCCGCCGCCATAATTAGCTGTATTTAAGTATACGTTAGTATTCGTCAGGGTATTTGTTCCACCCCAGAATCCACCACCTCTTAATGAACTACTATTAGAATATACATTACTGTTAGTCAGCGTATTTGTGCCATTATAAAATCCTCCACCGTTGCAAGAAGTATTGGCCTTAATAATAGAATTACTTATATACTTTTTACCATCAAAAAATGCACCACCGTTATATCCCATATTTCCGCTAACAATACAACTATCCATCGTTAAGGTCGCGTTGCTATTCATCCAGATAGAACCACCATTTTCACTTACGATATTGTTGCTAACTTGTCCGTTGATGAAGCTTAACCCTGAAAGTTTCATGCTAACAGTCCAAGGAACAACAATATGTCTTGTCACTTGCTGTGCATCTAAAATTGTATTAATAGATGAAACACCTTGTAACGTTATATCATTTACGTTTGGCCATATGAGTCCTCTATTGCCTGGTCCAGTATGTGTCCCCACTAATACTTTTATTGTTTGATTCGCTGAAACAACATCTAACGCATCTTGGATTGACTCGTAATAAACACCTGTTTGCTCAATATAACAAACAGATCTTGATACTTGTAACTCATATGCACCTAAATCGATTCTATCTACGTTATTTGCTTCGTTATATATTCTTGGGTTCCCAAGAATATCAGTGGTTACATTATTGGAGTTAGCATTCCATAGCACATTAGAACCATGGCCATGCGCAGAAGAATTAGCACTAATATTGTAATCACCATTACTGTAGTCAGCAAAATCTGCAGTAACAAAATTTACTATAGGATAGAAAATATTCATGCTTAAAGGAAGAGTGCTATCTGTAAATGTACAATGCTCTACAGTAACCGTATTAAAATACTCTGGTGTTCCTCCACCATCAAACTCACCAAAGAAAATCGTATTATACGCTTGTAATTGACCTAGTGTTCCATCTCCAACGTTATCATCCTTATAAATTACTCCATTATTGGAAACTATTGTACTGTTAACAATTTTATTGTTACCAAGATAGAGCAACCCTCCCGTAGCTCCAACACTATTATTGTATGCAAGCACATTTACTAAAAGGTTATTTCCATAGGCAATTACCCCACCGTTATTATAAACACTGTTACCATATATTCTGCTGTTACTTATATTATTTTCACAAGAATAGAAAGCACCGCCATTATAAGCAGCAATATTTCCATACACGTTACAATTTGTAATAGTATTTATTCCAGAATATGATCCACCACCAGAATATGAACTATTAGCTTTAATTTCTGAATTAGAAATATTGTTGATGCCACTATAAATAGCTCCACCAAAATATGCTTTGTTTCCACTAACCACGCACCTATCCATAGTTAATCTGGCTGAATTATTCATCAAGATTGAACCACCATTTTGTGTTACTACATTATTACTTACGCAACCGTTTACTAACGCCAAATCGGAAACCGTGAACCGTAAATCGTGAACAGCAAGAATGTGGCGGGTGACGAAATCTGCATCAAGAATAGTATTAGCTGATGAGACACCACGAAGGGTTATATTGTTTACACTTGGCCACACTAGTCCTCTGTTGCCAGTTCCAACTATTGTCCCAGCATAGATTTGAATTGTCTTTCCATGCCCTGTTCCAAAAGTTTCTTCCATCTGCGCAAGTGCATCTAATGCTAATTGAATTCTGGTAAACTGTTGAGCTGTTTCAAAAATTTCACAAACAAAAGCAACATTGCTAGTTAATTCGTAAACTCCAATATCGATTGTTGAATTGTTAATTCGTGGATTTATTAATGTAAAGTCATATGTGACATTCATTGAATTTACATTCCATGCATTGTTTGTTCCGCTGTTAGCTCCAACTGACCAGTCTAATAACCGGTAATCCCCATTTGTATAATCAACAAACTGATTAATATCAAACCCATAGCGAGTATCAATATTATTAATATCAGTTGGCAATGTTCTGTCTGTCACAGCACAATGATCCAAGGTTGTGGCAACAAAATTTACTGATACTCCATCATTAAAATCACCAACGATTAATGTGTTATAAGCAAATAAGTTGCCACTAGTTGCACCTTCTCCAGCTATGTTGTCATAATAAATAGCCCCATTGTTGGAAACCAATGTGCTATTAACAATAGTATTGTCACCTTGATATATCATGCCACCATTTGTAGCGCTGTTGTTATACATCAATACATTAATAAATACATTTTTCCCTTCATAAGCTACGCCTCCTAAAAGAGAAAAGTTATCTTTAACTTCACAGTTATCTAATGTGCTAACTGATAAGTTAAACACACCACCTTGAGTAGTAGCGGTATTTCCATGAATCTTACTATTTGTAAGTAAGTTAGTTCCATATGTAAACACGCCACCAAGTTCAGCAACGTTATCATAGACATCGACACTTGTTAAAATGTTTGACCCCCAGATGAAAACTGCACCATTAGAAGCACTGTTTGCATATACCCTACTATTGGTTAAAGAATTTGTTCCAAAGAAGAATATACCTCCCCATAGACTAGCTACATTATTAGATACTTCACAATTATTTAAAGAATTAACTCCTGCATTAAAAACACCACCGTGAGTTGAAGCACTATTACCAAATATAGAACTATCCGTTATTATGTTTGTTCCTAAAATAAAGCCACCACCAGAAACTGCACTATTAGCTTTTATCACAGAATTAGCAATATTTTTAATTCCATCATAGAAAGCTCCACCGTTATATCCAATGTTGCCACTAACAATCACTCTATCCATAGTCAATGTCGCAGCTGCAGTCATCCAGATAGCTCCACCGTTTTCGCTAACAGTATTGTTACTCACGCATCCGTTGATTAAGCTCAAATCTGAAAGTTTGAAGCTAATCGCTGCAGGAACTGAAATGTGTCTTGTTACTTGTGCTGCATCTAGGATTGTATCTACAGATGAAATACCTTGTAATGTTATATCCGCTACACTTGGCCATATTAATCCTCTGTTCCCTAATCCAGCGACTGTTCCTGCATACACTTGGATTGTGTTTCCAGCCGCTTTACTTTCAGCTAACTGTCTTTCTCCTAAAGCATCTAATGCTGATTGGATGTTCTGGAACTCTTGTGTTGTCTGAACTATCTTAGCTACAAACACTCTGTCTTGTGCTATCTGTAACTCATATGCACCAATGTCTATTGTGGAGACGTAAACACGTGGGACGGTGGACGTAATGTCAGACGTAATATTATTTGAGTTAGCATTCCACAGTAAGTTGCTTCCGTTATTCACAGCTACTGATGAACTAATAATACTGTAATCACCATTTATGGAATCAGTAAACTGTGTTACATCAAAATCATATCTTGGACTAATTATAGTCATCTCAGTTGGTATCTCTAGATCTGTTATTATACTGTGGTCTACTGTACAGGTTATAAAATTAGCTGATGCCCCACTATTAAAATCACCAACGAACAAAGTATTATAGGCCAACAGCTGACCATCAGGGCCAGTACCTGAATTATTATCATTATAAATAGTTCCATTGTTAGATACGATTGTACAATTTATTAATTTATTCTCCCCTAATGTAAACACACTTCCATTTCCTGCCGTATTATTATAAACAAGAAGATTAATTAACGTATTAACACCATAAGCAAAAGCGCCACCATTTACAGCACTGTTTCCATATATCTTTGAACTAACTATTAAACTAGCTCCGCCACCGATAGCTCCTCCGTCTGTTGCTGCAACGTTTCCATATATATAACTATTGTTTATGGTATTCACCGCATACCCGATACCACCAACACTATATCCTCTGTTATTATAAATATCGCTAGCTGTTATACTATTGTTCCCACCATATATCGCGCCACCTACATAAGCACTATTTCCTCTTATCTTAGAATTAGTTATAACCTTAACCCCATCATATATCGCTCCACCGTTGTATCCAATATTGCCGCTCAATATACAACTATCCATAGTCAATGTTGCATTTGCATTCATCCATATAGCACCACCATCTTGGCTAACAACATTATTACTCACCTGACCGTTTATTAAACTAATGTCTTTAATTGTAAAATGTATTGCAGTTGGCACAGAAAAATGTCTAGTTACTAACTCTGCATCAAGCACTGTATTAACAGAACTATTGCCTTGTAGTGTCAAGTTCTCAGTATCAGGCCAAATAATGCCTCTAACTTTAACTCCTGTAAATGTTCCGACCAACACCTGAATCGTCTCAGAAACAAATGCCTGATCTAACGCATCTTGCAATGAGTCAAAATATATATTTGTTGAAGTGTTATAACAAATAGCTTCACCAATATCCAGTATTAACTCATAACAACCAATGTCGACTCTTGCATAATATGATAAAGGGTCACCGTTAATACGATCATTCCCATCCAAATCACTAGTAACATTATTATTATTTGCATACCACAAAGTATTTGATCCAGCACCAAATGCTTTACTTTCTTGAAGAATCCTATAATTATGAGCTTCATAACCCACAAATCCCGTAGTAGTGAATCCATAAATTGGATATAACGCAGTCATCAACGGAGGCAAACTTGTATCTGTAATAATACTATTTTCTAAAATACATGTATCAAAGTTTGTATTATCTCCTCCATTAAAATCACCTTCAAAAAGAGTATTAAATGCATGCAGTTGACCTTCTTCTCCACCATTCGAACTATTGTCATAGTAGATAGACCCATCATTAGAAACAATTGTACAGTTAACTAACTTATTGTTTCCTTCATATAATACTGCACCCTGATTACCTCTGTTATTATAAATCAATCCATTAACAATTGTGTTTGTTCCCGCATATAATACACCACCATTTTCTGCACTATTATTATTTATTACAGAGTTAATGATTGTCTTAATTCCTCCATAAATGGCTCCACCTTCGTATGCTTGGTTAGAACTAATTACGCATCTATTAATTGTCACTATTGCCCCAGCATTAATCCGGATGCTTCCACCTTGATTATCGCCGGAATTAATTATTGATACTTTTCCGTTAACTAAACTTAATGCTTGAAGCTTTAAACTTACGGCATTGTCAATAACAATGTGACGAGTGACAAATGAAGCGTCAATAAACGTAGCAGTAACTCCTTCACCTACTAATGTTATGTTCTCAACATTTGGCCATACTAACCCTCTATTTCCAGTTCCTACTATTGTCCCAGCATAAACTTGGATTGTCTTTCCATGCCCTGTTCCATAAGTCTCTTCCATCTGTGCAAGAGCATCTAAGGCTAACTGGATTCTTGTAAATTTTTGTACTGTTTCTACTATCTCACAAACAAATGCTATGTCACTTGTTGATTCATAAGCACCTATGTCTATCGTAGAGGAATAGATACGTGGCTGTATGGATGTATAGTCTGTTGTTATATTATTCGAGTTAATATTCCAAGCGTCATTAGTCCCAGTATTAGCTGCAACTGACCAATCTATTAGTCTGTAATCTCCTTTTGCATAATCAATAAATTGAGTTACATCAAATCCGTATCTAGTATCAAAATGATTAATCTGTGTTGGCAATGTTCTATCGGTAATAACACAATGATCCAAAGTAGTAGTATTGAAGAAAGCAGGCGTTCCACCATTGAAATTACCAAAAACCAAGGTATTATAAGCTTCTAATTCGCCAAGGTAACCATCAGAAATATCATTATCGAAATAAATTGCACCGTTGTTAGAAACTATTGTACAGTTTTCTAATTTATTATTACCTAAATTAAACACACTGCCATTAGTCGCACTATTATTATAAACCAACACATTTACAAGATTGCTTGTGCCTTGGGAAAAAACACCACCAAAACTAGAACTGTTAGAATATACTTTACTATTAAATAAAGAACTAAAGCTGTCACAGAAAACTCCACCCACAGTTGCAACATTATTGTATACCTCACAATTATTTAAGGTGGAATTACTTGCATAAAATCCACCACCATAACTAGAACTATTATTAAACATAGCTGTATTCGTTAAAATATTATTACCTGACCAAAAAGCACCACCAGAATTAGAAGCTGTGTTTCCAAAAATATTACAATTTGTCAGAGTATTTGTACCATGAATAAATGCTCCGCCTGACGTAACATAGTTATTAAAAATTCTACTTGCCACTACAATATTAGTTCCTCCATAGAATCCACCACCATTTATTGCAGTATTTCCATATATATCGCAATTATTTACTGCATTGCTACCATAACAAAAACCTCCACCATTGGAATTTGTACTATTATTATAAACTTGAGATGTATTCAAACTGTTGGTCCCGTAATAAAAAGCGCCACCATAAGTTGAACTATTAGAGTATATTTTAGAATTAGAAATATTCCTGATTCCATAGCCAAAAGCACCACCGTTATAAGCACTATTCCCACTAACAATACAACTATTCATGGTCAATCTAGAACTAAAATTCATCCTGATACTGCCACCTTCATTATCGCCAGCATTAATGGTAGAAACTTTACCGTTAATTAAACTCAAGGATGCTAGTTTGAAGCTAATAACTGTAGGCACAACTATATGTCTTGTTACTTGCTGTGCATCTAGGATTGTATCTACAGATGAAATTCCTTGTAATGTAATATTTTGTACGTTTGGCCATACAAGACCTACATTGCCAGTTCTAGCATATATTCCTGAATAAACCTGAATTGTTTTACCAGCTCCTGTACCATATGTTTCTTCCATTTGTTGTAATGCATCTAATGCTAACTGGATTCTTGTAAACTGTTGTGCTGTTTCTACAATCTCGCAGACAAACGCTACTGTACTTGTTGATTCATATGCACCAATATCTATTGTAGTTGACTGGATTCTTGCGTTTGTTAATGTATAGTCAGTTGTCACGTTATTTGAATTAATATTCCACACATTATTGGTACCAGTGTTTAATCCAACTGACCAATCAACTAAATGATAGTCACCAGCTTGATAATCCATAAACTGCGTAACATCAAAACCATAACGCGTTTTTATATGGTTAATCTCAGTTGGTAAGGTTCTATCTGTTATTACACAATGATCTAAAGTTGTTGTTATAAAATCTAGTGAAACTCCTCCGTTGAAATCACCAAAGAAAAGGGAATTATATGCTTCAAAATTACCACTACTTGTTCCACTACCTACTGCATTGTCATAATAAATAGCTCCATTATTAGACACGATTGAACTATTATAAACTTTATTGTTTCCCAACGAAAATACACTTCCATAATAGCCAGCGTTATCATGTATATTCACATTTATTAAGGTATTGTCACCATAAACAAATACGCCATAACTTGTAGCATTATTATTATAAATTTCACTATTAATTACTTTTGTTGCACCAGCACAAACGAACCCTCCGCTTGTTGCACTGTTGCTATATATTTTACAATTAGTTAAGGTACTCCAAGACCAACCAAATGCACCGCCAACTCCAGCACTATTATTATAAATATAACTATTATTTATTGTATTTGTTGCTAGGTATGATACACCACCAGCCCAAGTTGAACTGTTACTATATACTTTGCTGTCATTTATTGTATTTGTTCCAGCGTAGAATCCACCACCCTGATAAGCGTAATTTGACTTAATTACTGAATTGCTTATATTCTTAACTCCACCAGCAAAAGCACCACCAGCATATGCAGAATTTCCACTAACAATCACTCTATCCATTGTTAATGTAGCATTAACTGTCATCCAGATAGCTCCACCGTTTTCACTTACGATATTGTTACTTACTCTTCCGTTGAATAAACTCAACTCTGAAAGCTTCAATCTAATAGCTGTTGGAACAGAAATATGTCTTGTTACTTGCTCTGCATCTAGGATTGTATCTACAGATGAAATTCCTCTTAATGTAATATTCTGTACATTTGGCCATATTAATCCTCTGTTGCCTGTTCCAGTAATTGTTCCAGAATATACCTGTATTGTTTTGCCAGCTCCAGAACCATATGTCTCTTCCATTTGTGCTAACGCATCTAACGCTAACTGGATTCTTGTGAATTGTTGTTTTGTTCCTTCGATTTCACAAACAAAAGCTACTGTACTTGTTGATTCGTATGCACCAATATCTATTGTTGATGACTGGATTCTTGCATTTGTTAAACTATAGTCTGTTGTTACATTATTTGAATTAACGTTCCATGCATTGTTTGTTCCTGTGTTTGCTCCAACTGACCAATCTAGAAGACTATAGTCACCGCTCACATAAGCAGTAAACTGAGTTACATCAAAACCATATTTTGTATCAATATGTACCATTTCAGTTGGCAATGTTCTATCCGTAATCACACAATGATCTAAGGTTGTTGTAATGAAATTAGCGGATGCTCCAACATTAAAATCTCCAAAGAAAAGTGTATTATAAGCAAACAATTGTCCATAAGCTATACCATCTCGAACATCATTATCATAATAAATAGCACCGTTATTTGAAACAATTGTACTGTTTAGAAGAACAACAATACCCCTATCAAATACACTACCTAAATTTGAAAAATTATTATATAAAATAACGTTCTTTAACGTATGCATAGACCATCCACTGAAAACCCCACCAGTACCAGCGCTATTACTATATATCTTGCTATTACTTATATTGTCATTGCTATCACAAAGCACAGCACCTCTACTTGCGCTGTTATTATGAATATCAGAGTTTTGAATTGTATTAGTTCCACCATAGAAACCACCACCTAAATATACTGCAATATTTCCAAATATATTACATTTATTAATAACGTTATTTCCTAGATAAAAAGCACCGCCAACATACCCAGCTGTATTGCTTGCTATTTCAGAATTGCTAATGTTGTTTATTCCTTGGAAGATAGCTCCACCGTTATATCCAATGTTCCCGCTTAGGATTACTCTATCCATGGTCAATGTAGCAGCTGCATTCATCCAAATAGCTCCACCGTTTTCGCTAACGATATCGCTACTTACTCTTCCATTAGTAAGGCTTAAGTCCTGAAGCTTAAGGCTTATGGCTTGAGTAACAACTATGTGTCTTGTAACCTGCTCTGCATCTAGGATTGTATCTACAGATGTAATACCTTGTAATGTTATATCCGCTACATTTGGCCATACCAACCCTCTGTTCCCTAATCCAGTTACTGTTCCTGCATACACTTGGATTGTGTTTCCAGCCGCTTTACTTTCAGCTAACTGTCTTTCTCCTAAAGCATCTAATGCTGATTGGATATTCTGGAACTCTTGTGTTGTTTCCACTATCTTAGCTACAAACACTCTGTCTTGTGATATCTGTAACTCATATGCACCAATATCAACCGAAGTAACGAAGAAACGTGGGACGGATGACGTAAAATCTGACGTTACGTTATTTGAGTTAGCGTTCCACTGAGAGTTGCTTCCATTATTCACAGCTACTGACCAGCTGATGATGCTGTAATCTCTGTTTGTGTAGTCAGTAAACTGAGTTACGTCAAAATCATATCTTGGACTAATAATGTTCATACCAGCTGGTAGTGCTAAGTCTGTTATTATACTGTGGTCTACTGTTGTCGTTATGAAATTAGCAGACGCTCCGCCGTTAAACTCACCGACGAATAATGTGTTATATGCTAAAAGCTGTCCACCATTCTGACCTCCTGCAATATCATTGTCATAGTAAATAGCTCCATTATTAGACACAATTGTACTATTTACTAACTTATTACTACCTAAATAAAACACACTCCCAAAAGAAGAACTGTTATCATAAGCCAAAACATTTATTAAAGTATTTGTTCCAAAATAAAAACTTCCACCAGTACCATTAGTAATATTGTTATACACTTCACTATTAGATATATCATCAGTACAGTATGCAAATCCGCCACCAGCATTAACACCAATATTGCTATATACCTTACTATTACTTAAAACAACTACGCTCCAAGCAAATCCCCCTCCATAATTAGCAGCACTGTTATTAAAAATTTCACAGTTATTCAATATGTTGATTCCTTTATAATAGGCGCCACCGCGATAAGCGCTGTTCCCTCTTATATTAGAGTTACTTATGTTCTTAACTCCAGAATAGATAGCTCCACCGTTATATCCTATGTTCCCGCTTAGAATTACTCTATCCATTGTTAATGTAGCACTAGTGTTCATCCAAATAGCTCCACCATCTTGGTTCACTACATCGTTACTTACCCTACCGTTTATTAAGCTGATATCTGTTATCATTAATCTAACTGCTGTTGGAACCACAAAATGTCTTGTTACCAACTCAGCATTTATTACTGTATTTACTGAACTTACTCCTCTTAATGTTATATCATTTACGTTTGGCCAGGTTATCCCTCTAACCTTTGCTCCAGTGTAGTTTCCTGTTAACACTTGAATTGTATTTCCTGTATTTGCTTGGTCTAATGCATCTTGTAAGAAGTCGTAATAGATATTTGTTGAGGTGTTGTAACATATCGCTTCAT
>CAZXTL010000032.1:0-21882 GCA_964643725.1 uncultured Candidatus Marinamargulisbacteria bacterium | reverse complement strand
GTATATCCTCTTGCTTCAAAAGTTGCTCTAATTCCACCACTTGGGAAAGAAGAAGCATCTGGCTCTCCTTTTATAAGTTCTTTACCACTAAACTCAAGAACCATTCCTTTTCCGCCATCTACTGGATTAATAAAAGAATCGTGCTTTTCAGCTGTTGTACCTGTTAATGGCTGAAACCAATGAGTAAAGTGAGTTGCACCTTTCTCAAGAGCCCAATCCTTCATAGCATTAGCAACTACGCCAGCTATTGAGGCATCTATAACGTCTCCTTCACTAATTGTTTTCTTTAACTTCTTATAAACATCCTTTGGTAATCTTGCCTGCATTACCTCATCATTAAATACTAATTCTCCAAAACCATATAAAGCATTTTCCTGTTTCATAATTTATCTCCTTACATTAAAAATATACTTCACTGTATAACAAGCATACCACATTGTATTCTTTATTATATTGACTTGCATTATATTACTTTGCCGACTAAAACGTCAAACTATTTGTTTGTTTATAGAACAAATGCAGTCATTTTGCGTGACACATAAAGGCATAAAGGCAATGTTTCCAGCAAATTTTAAACAAAATACATAAAAGCTAATAAAATTACTCAGCAAACAATAAAAGCATAAACCATCAATAGCTTTGACTAAAAGCATTAATGAAAATATAATTAATAAATAATGAAAAAAGATGCTCAGTTTAATCTACTTATTAACTTCCTAACCAATAAATTTAGCTATTCGCTTGTTTCTCTCATTAAACATAAGAGCGACATTCTCCATAAAGAAAATAAATCAAAATTTAACCTACTAATTATTATGAAAGATAATTTTGAATTTAAGCAATTCTACAAAGAACTTCGTGAAGCTAAGAATATCTATAAAATATTTTTAGAAACAGATATCCTTATATTAAAACAAAAAGAAGTAAAAGATTCCTGCGACATTTTCCCTATTGAATACTTAGAGATGATAGATTCTGAAGAGGTATTGTATGGGAAAAAACTATCGGAGATTATTTCTATAGAAAACACTAACCTTCGATTACAAGTAGAAGCAAATATTCGAAGAAATATTATTTTGATTAAAAATGCCTTTATTTATGACCATAAGCATTTAATTACCATATTAGAAGCATCTTTAAATAACTTTGTAATAAGCCTTAAGAATCTGCTTAGACTACATGATGTTCCTGTAAAGGAAATGTCTGCAAGAGATGTCCTCATAAAAACAGCTGACATAATAGAACTCGACATTCAAACCTTCTTCTTACTCATAAGGATTATTGATAATCCAACCATTCTCAAAAAAGACAAAATAGATATCGACGAAATATATTATTCTTACCTAGACCAAATAGAAAACATCGTTACGTTTGTTGACAAACTAGATGTAACTGTCAAAAAGGTTGAGCCAACCAAAAAACCAACAATAAAGAAAAATGCTAAAACTCCTAAGTAGAAAAATGTCTCTACGACTTTTATTAATTATTGCTGCACTATCTATATCTTCTTTTTCATTTACAGCAACATCAGCACAAAGAGTATTTGATGAAGCTAAACTATTAGAAAATAAGCATACTTTAGTTTTAGAGAGAATCATCTGGGAATGGGAAAGCAAGACAAAGCACCAGATGGCTGTCGTTACAGTTAAGTCACTTAACGGAGTAGAAATCGAAGACTTTGCTGTAAAAAAGTTTCAAGAACTAGGAATCGGAAGCAAAGATAAAAATGACGGACTATTATTAATAGTTGCACCTAATGACAGAAAACTTAGAATAGAGGTTGGCTACGGACTTGAGCCTTATCTGCCTGATGGACTTGTCGGAGAAATAAGAGACACCTATATTGTTCCTAACTTCAAAAATAATGATTTCCCTACTGGTATTTTGCAAGGGACTTATGCCCTCTTAATGAAACAAGCGGAAATGGAAGGGATTGAGCTTCCACAGCTTGGCGCAGGAGAACTTCCCACAGCTCCCGCAAAAGCAGTAGCCCAAACTCAAGGAAGTATGGCCGGAATAATAATCTTTATTGTTATAATACTTTTTATGCTTAAAAGTAAGACTGGAAGGTCTGTACTTTTCTGGAGCCTACTTGCAAGCAGCATGGGCGGAGGAAGCAGTCGTTCGAATAATAGCTTCGGAAGTTTCGGCGGAGGTTTTGGTGGCTTTGGTGGTGGCTTCTCCGGAGGGGGAGGCGCAAGCGGTAACTGGTAAAAAGCTACGCTTAAAATCCAAAACCCAAATGACAAAATCCAAAACTTAATTAATTAAAAGTTTATAATTTGATATCTTTAGTAGAAGTTGATAGTATTATACGTGAAGATTTTGAAATAATAAGTTCTTAGGAGGTAAATGTTATGGTTATATTGTTCGCATCTGTCTTAGTGGTTTTATTGGTATTAATTTTATTTGCTATTTTATACAGAAAACAAATGAAAGTAGTTTTGCCTATTATTGGAGTTATCTTATTCGTTATATTTTTAAGTATTAGTTGGTACATCAGCACATATAATAAACTTATAACAATGGATGTAAATGTAACGGAAAAATGGGCACAGGTTGAAAACCAGATGCAAAGAAGATACGACCTTATTCCTAATTTAATAAATACTGTTAAAGGATATGCAAAACATGAAAAAGAAGTTTTCGAGAATATAGCAGCATCCAGAGCAAAACTTGCTGGTGCTGGTTCCGTGAAAGATAAAATGCAAGCAGCACAAGGCATGGAAGGCGCGCTAAGTAGACTACTTATGGTCGTTGAAAATTATCCTGACTTAAAAGCTAATGCTAATTTTACAAGACTTATGGATGAGCTTGCTGGTGCAGAAAATAGACTCACGGTTGAAAGACAACGCTATAACCAAGCGATTAAAGAATACAATCTTACTATCAGAAAATTCCCAAGTAGCATTATTGCTAACCAACTAGGGTACGAAAAGAAAGACATGTTCCAAATGGCGGCAGAGGCAAAAACAGCTCCGAAGGTAAACTTCGAATAAATTACTGTGGCTTGCACAAATAAGGATAAAAACTTAAAGAATTGTAACTGTTCTGCGGTTGGCTGTTCAAAAATGGGTATCTGCTGTGAGTGCATCAGATATCACAGAGAAAACGATGAGCTTCCCGCTTGTTACTTTGATGAAAAGAATGAAAAAACATGGGACAGAAGCATCAATAACTTCATAAACCTTTGGCAAAAGAAATAAAGTAAAGTTTGCTCTTTATTTCAAGCATTAATCTTTGTTACAATTGTTACGATATAAATAAATTAGGAGGTAAAAATGAAAAAGTTATTAATATTAGGAATCCTGGCATCTTTCTCGCTTGTATTCTCGTTTAACACCCCTGAATACGCCTCGGCAAAAGTTATGGGTCTTGGTGGTGCTTATACGGCAATTGCTAATGACGAAATGGCCATGTTCTATAACCCTGCTGGTCTAGCTTATATTGATTCAGGAATGGTAGGCCATCTTAATGTCGAAGGAACACTTACTTATGAAGACGGTTTCACAAGCATTATGGACTCTATTGAAAATATCGGATCAGGTGGTTTTAGCGTTAGCAATTCAGTTCTATACACTGCTCTTGATGGCAAATCAGGCTCAATTTTTTATGGTGGTGGGATTTCTTATTTCACTGGAGGAATAGCAATTGGAGCATATACATCCTATAAATCCTTTATGAAATATACTAGTTCTGCATTTAATGTTAATGTAGATAATACCTCCATCCTTTGTATGGGTTTCGCCTCAAAAGTTATGGATGATGTAGCACTTGGTATCTCCTTAAAAGCCGTCAGACTTCAAGCACTAAAAGGATCTGTTACTTATGCCGAGCTAGCTTCTGTAACCTCCAACTTTGATGGAATGAATTTTGGTTCTGGTGATTTTGCGAAAAGCTATAATCTTGGAGCAAACATTGGAACAATGTATAAAACAGGAAACTTTTCTTTAGGTGCATCTATTGAAAACCTATTTACGCTAGAAGCAAACAAAGAATTAGCTAGTTCAAGCATAGTAACCAACAACACAGCTGAAGCAACAAAACCTATTTTTAGAATTGGTGCTGGATTTAATAACGGATATACACTTCTTGCTGCTGATATGGCAAACCTTACAGACGCAAACAATACAACTTACCACGTTGGAATTCAGCAAAAACTTGTTGATATCCCTTTTGTGGAATGGCTTGGCGGATTAACTGCAAGAGCTGGCTATTTAACAGGCAAAAAAGATAATATCGATATATCTCTTGTTACTTATGGAGTACAAGCAAGATTCCTAATAGCATACCTAAACATTAATGCTGTAAATAAAACAATTGATAGTAATAAGTCTCAAGAATACAACTTCTCTGGGCAATTTACCTTCTAGCCTCACCCCCCTAAAGTAACTTTAGGGAAAATAATTGCTGAACGTTCTTCCCCCCTCTCCTAAAAGAGAGGGGGATTTGTTATACTAATATTAATAGAACAAAATTTGCTAAACCTCTCTGTCAGGAGAGGTAGCGACATCGTCTGTTTTTAAATATTTTTGAATATTAGCTGGTGAGGTTCCTGACTTCAAAAAAAAACCATGCTAAAATACCATCGTTATGACAATAGACAAAAAAACTGTTGAACATTTAGCTAAATTATCGAGACTACGTTTCAATGATAATGAGCTATTGTCTTTTACTAAAAGCCTCGACGATATTTTCGAATATGCAAACTCACTACAACAAGTTAATACTGAGGGAATAGAACCTTCTTCCCATGCAATTCCGCTACAAAATGTTTTCAAAAAAGATGAAATAATTACTTACAAAAATATTGATAAGTTATTTGAGAATGCCCCTGATGTTGAAAATCATTCTTTTAAAGTTCCAAGGATACTAACAAACTAATGAACGACATACTTAAACTAACAGCAATTGAAATTAGTGAAAAATATAAAACTAAAGAACTATCATGTACGGAAGTTACTAAGGCATTCCTAGCCAGAACTACAGCTACCAATAAAGACCTTAACTCCTTTGTTTCTATCTGTGAGGAATCTGCACTTCAAACAGCCAAAATAGTTGATGGGAAAATAGCTAAATCACAAGAACTTAAGTTGCTTGAAGGTGTTCCTATCGCAATCAAAGATAATATGTGCACAGATGGCGTTCGCACAACCTGTTGCTCTAAAATACTTAATAACTTTATTCCATCCTATGATGCTACTGTTATTGAGAAAATCAAGAATAATAATATGCCTATACTTGGTAAAACAAACATGGACGAATTCGCAATGGGCTCATCAACAGAAACATCCTTTTTCGGACCTACAAAAAATCCTTGGGATACTAAAACCGTACCAGGTGGTTCTTCTGGTGGTTCAGCTGTTGCTGTGTCGGCCCTACAAGCACCATTATCTCTAGGTTCTGATACAGGCGGATCAATAAGACAACCAGCCAGCTTCTGTGGAATCGTTGGAATGAAGCCTACTTATGGAGTTGTTTCTCGCTATGGACTTATTGCCTTTGCCTCTTCACTTGATCAAATAGGACCTTTCTCTAAAAATATTGACGATTCTGCTGCGCTACTGTCAGTAATTAGTGGTCACGACACTAAAGATTCCACTTCGCAATCACAAATAGACACAGACTACACTAACCTTAATACTCCTAAAGAAATCAAAATAGGTCTACCTAAAGAATTCTTTGCTAATCTAGATAGTAAAACCAAAGAACTTTACCAAAACATTACAAATAAACTATCAAACGAAGGAATTATTCTTGAAGAAACAGAACTTCCTTCTCTTGAACAAGGAATCTCCACTTATTACATAATTGCACCTGCCGAAGCAAGTTCAAACTTGGCTAGGTTTGACGGAGTAAGGTATGGTTATCGCAATGAACAAGCAAAATCACTTGTAGACATGATGGAGCTATCCAGAAGTGAAGGTTTTGGCGCTGAAGTAAAAAGAAGAATCCTTATAGGAACCTATGTTTTAAGTAGTGGCTACTATGACGCTTATTATAAAAAAGCACAACAAGTCAGGACAATTATGAAAAATGACTTTCAGAAAGCATTTAATAAATATGATGTCCTTATTTCACCAACTACACCTACTCCTCCATTTGCGTTTGGTTCGAAAAGTAATCCGCTTGAAATGTATATGAACGACATCATGACAATACCTGCTAATTTAGCAGGTATCCCTGCTTTATCTATGCCTTGTGGAACCGTAAATAACTTACCTATGGGACTACATCTAATGGGAAACTTACTTGAAGATAAAAAACTTTTCTCAATTGCTAAAATAATTGAAAAAATCTTAGGGTTTAACTTACAAAACCCTTACTGGGAGATATAAATGAACTGGGAAGTGGTCATTGGACTAGAAATACATGCACAAATGTCAACAAAATCTAAGTTAATGTGTCATTGCGATGCTTCCTTTTCAAGCGAACCAAATACTCACATTTGCCCTGTTTGTACAGGTCAGCCAGGAATGCTTCCAGTGGTTAACAAACAAGTAGTAGAGAGCGCAATGATGATTGGACTAGCAACCAAATGTCAGATCAGAAGACTCAATGAATTTGCCAGAAAGAACTACTTCTATCCTGACCTACCTAAAGGATATCAAATATCTCAGTACGACAAACCTATTTGTGAAAAAGGAGAATTGGAAGTAGAAGTAAATGGAATAAAAAGAACTATTGGTATTACTAGGGTACACATGGAAGAAGACGCTGGAAAACTTGTACACGCGGGAAGCGATAACATCAAAGATGCCTCCTATAGTCTGTCAGATTTAAACAGATCTTCAGTGCCACTTTGTGAAATAGTTAGTGAGCCTGATATCAGATCAGCAGAAGAAGCAGTAGCATATGCTCAAAAAATTAGACAAATAGTAAGATACCTTGGCGTTTGTGATGGCAATATGGAGGAAGGCTCACTTCGCTGTGATGCAAACATTTCCATTAGACCTAAAGGACAAGAAAAGCTTGGAACTAAAACTGAAGTCAAAAACCTTAACAGCTTCAAATCTATCGAAAAAGCTATCAACATCGAAGTAGAACGACAGATTGATATCTTAGAAGAAGGTGGAGAAATAGTTCAAGAAACTAGACACTATAATGAAGCCACCAACAGCACAAAATCTATGAGAAGCAAGGAAGATGCTCATGATTATAGATATTTCCCAGACCCAGACTTAGTACCAATTTTAATAAGTGATGAATGGATATTAAAAGTTCAAAGCTCATTACCAGAACTACCAGAAGAAAGAAAAAATAGATACATTAACTCCTTTGCCTTAACTAGTTATGATGCAGACGTTATTACTGCAGAAAAAGAAACTGCTGACTTCTTTGAAAAAACAGTTAGTTGCGGTTCGAAACCCAAAGAAACAGTTAACTGGATTATGAGTGAAATCCTTGGATATTTAAACCAAAAAGGACTTACTCTTTCTCAAACCAAACTTTCACCTGAACTTCTTGCCGAACTATTACTTCTAATAGACAAAAATACTATATCAGGGAAAATAGCCAAAACAATACTTCCAGAAATAATTGAAACTGGAGAAAATGCTGAAAAAATAGTAAAGAATAAAGGACTTTCACAAGTTTCAGACGAAGGCGAACTCAAAAAAATTGTAGAATCGGTACTAACTGAAAACCCTAAGGTTGTAGAAGATATTAAAAGCGGCAATCCAAAAGCAATTGGTTTTTTAGTTGGTCAAGTCATGAAAAGATCTAACGGAAAAGCCAACCCTGGCATAGTCAACGAAATAATAAACTCTCTAATAAAATAACTATTTGTCATTTAATAAAAGACTAATACCTTCCAACAATAATGTAGGATTCACTACATCCAAACTGTTAGAATAATCAGCAAAAAATATAGCATCTCCGCCCGTTGCAACAACAACTAGCTCTTGATTAGCCGCCGCTCGATACTCCTCAATCAAAGAATTAATCGATCTCTTATAAAGGTTCAGAATTCCTGAAGACATCGCAATATTTGTTTGCTGACAAAAAATATTATCAGAAATATCATCAGAAACTACAGGCAAAAGTGCTGTGTTAGAGAAAAGCGTCTTTTTAGACAACCCATAACCAGGCATTATAAGTCCACCCTTGAACTTACCAGACAAACAACAAGTAAAAGTTAATGCCGTTCCAATATCCACAACTAATACATTTTTTGTCTTATACAGCTTCATTGCTGTAACAACGTTAATGGCTCTGTCTATACCAATATTCTCGGGGAAGTTTATATCAGAGACGTTTTGCAAAGTTAAAATCTCTGCCAAAGGATATTTTTTCAAGATGACTGCTGTTGCTTTGGGAACTACAGAAGATATTACTATCTTTTCAGCTGACAACAATTTCAACTTACTAGAAACATATTTTGTCTTCTTATTGTCTAAGCGTTTGATTTCTCCGTTTTTAAAATAAGCAATTGTAGTATTGGTATTCCCAATGCCTATTGCCATTAAATCAAACATTAAAATGATCTCCGAAGCCATTCCCCGAAAAATACATCTGTAAACTTCATACCATCCACATCTTTATGGATAAATTGCTTTTTAATAAGACCCTTTATTGATGTCTGCACTGATGGAACAGAGATTAACCCGTTATTATAAATAAACTGCCCTTTAAAAACATGTTTACCTGAATGTTTTGCTAGAGCCACAATAAGCTTCTTCTGATGAACAGATAGAGAATCAAAAAAGATTTGAAATGTATGTTCTTTTCTAGCTAAAATAGAATTAATCGTTCTCCTAATCGCTCGTATTGTTAATTCGTTTTTACCATAATAATTAATAAACTCACTTATCGCCTTAATATCCCCTGATACTGCTGACATTAAAAACTCTATTGCTCCTTCTTCAATTTCTAAATCTGTAAATTGATCATTTATATACTTATGACATTGAGCTTCTGTTGTTTTATCTAAAACATGAATAAGATCCACGTGTAAATTCTTTTGTTCTTTTTTGCTAATTGATAAAAATAAATCTTGATCTGCTGTACTTAATATATACACGACTCCTTGATCATTACTCTTTGATATAAAATCATGAAATTTAAGAATTTCAATTGTTAATAAATAATCATAATCATCAAGAATAACAACGACTTGTTCTCCTCTCGAGTTGCTAATCCTATATGGTGCTTGTAATACGTCTAAAGTAAATTTTGTCATGTCGTCAGAGGTAAAACCATAAGACATAGAAAGCTCTGCACCCTTGGAGCCACTTGAGCTTATTGATGGTTTAATATTAGGCAAAATCTGAAAGGCATCCTTAACTGCACCTGCCACTTGCCCTGACAATACTCTTAATCCTTCTTTGGAATATTCAGAAAGAAAACTTCTTTCATCAAAACACTTTTTACAATCTATGTAAAAATACGTTACTTTCTCATTATCAAAATCTACAGTGAGTTGTTTTAGGAAACTTGTCTTACCACTAAATAAATGACCGTACACCAAGGCATTGTTGCCTTTTGATATTACTTTAACAAGCTCTAAAATTTCTTTTTTTCTAGATATCATTTTTATTTATAATTACATAACCTCTATTTGCTTATACTATTATACATAATAGTATAATGAATTACAATTTTATAAAGATATTACTTCTTCTTAAGTCTATCGGCTAATCTTCCCAATTTAACACTCTCAAGCTGTTTGACTGGCTTGCTGAACCCAGTAATCATTTTTGAGATTGTATTGTCGTCAATCTGTGCCTTTAATTCATCTCTCCACTCAGTTGTACTATCAAATAACTTTAACTCTTTGCTAGCATCTAAAAATTCCTGTTTGATTACCCCGCCCTGACTAAAATAAAACTCTAAAACATCGACACTTCTTATAAATTCCAAACTATCATCTTTTTGTTTTGTCATTTCAATTAATTTAGAAAATTGTTGATGTTTATCTGGACCTTGCATACTCTTTACCATTCTTATCATAACTGCCAAACAAAGTTCTTCCCTTTTTCCCTCGGCGAGCTGAACAAAAGTGTTCCCATCCATATATTTTTGATACAAATCAAAAAAATGGAAATCAGGATCAATAAATAATTCTTGGTACTGATCAATAAAAAATGAAACTAATTCTCGCTGATAATTAGAAAACTGCTTACATGTGAGAAAAAGTTCAGCCATTTCTTGTGTATCCGACTCTCCGCCTCGAGAAAACCTTTCCATAAGCTTCCAAAACCCATCTAAACTGTTGATTTCAGCTCTTTCCTTAAGAAGGCCAACCTTGTTAATGTTAAAAGACATAATGCCATAATCCCAAGCATCCTCAGATACTTTTTTCTTAAATAACTTTTCAAAAATCTCTCTATCGATTCTTCCCTTCTGTACCATTTGCTGAAGGCCATCGTTGCTATTCATCATTTCTTGCGTTACATTAGTTAATTTTCTAAGTACGTCTAATGATTCTTTACTAACAGGCTCGCCTTCAAACCCGCCTTCCTTAGTAAATAACATCCCCATCTCTTCTTCTATAAAGGACTCTTCAACTTTGCCGCTATTAACTAAAAGACTCACGAGCATCTTCAAGGCACTAACATCTTTACTAAAAAGATCCCTAAGCAAAAGAACGAATTGTACTTTTGAATCTTCTGTTTGCAAATTCTCAAACTGTGACATTAACTGTTCTACTGCTTCTTGTCCTAACGTTCCAGCATTAAAAAGACTCCTTAATCCATTAACTCCTAAATCATCCTTACTTTTTTCAGTAACAACCGTACGTAATACCTCGATTACTTCTTGTCTCTTTTCTTGTATTTCCTTTGCTTCCGACTTTATTGACCCCTTTAAGACATCTATCGATCTTACGCTCAACTTTAACTGATCTAATTTATCTCCAACTGTCTTTAATAAATTATTTAACTCTTCATCTCCAAGTCCATCCAAATCTGCACTAGAAATAATCATCGCTTCTGCATCTGTAATATCTGTCTTTGTGCCAGAGACAATACTGCTTATAAGTTCAGTTGCCTTTACACTCTGTCTAACAATATTCTCTAGTTTTCCTTTAAGTTGGTCGTTCTTAATATCTCCCAACAATTTCTTAAAAGCTATTGCCTTCTCTAAGCCAACTAACTTATCTAAACCTTTCATCCCATCCTTCGCAACCTGAACTTCCTTTAGAATACTCTTTAATTCTGACAGCTTTTCTTTAACTTCCTTTGAAGACTGCTCGTTAATCTCTTTCTCATATACTTCCATAAACTTAAGGTCAGCTTCCATTTTATCTAATTTTGAATTTACATCTTTTATAAGTGAATCTTTTACTGCAGTACTCTCATTTCCATTTTTTATCTTTACGAAACCCTCTGTTTCTTTTTTGACATCTTTATTAATTATTGTAGGTACTTCTTTATTATTTATTAATATTTCTTTCTCTTGTCTAATTCCATCTATTTTTGCTTTTATTTGAGACGCCTTGATTTCGTCAGGAGCTTTTTCTAATCTAGAATTCAATTCTTTCTCACGATTATTTAACTCTTTTAATTTTGCCTGAATCTGACTTTGCTCATCTTGCACTGGTTTTGATTTAACATCTTTAGCAATACTTTCTGCCTGTTTAACCAAAGCTTCTTTTTCTTGCCGAATAACATCTATCTTTTCTTTTATCTGAGTTGATTTACTTTCGTCAGGTGTTTTCTCCAATCTTGCAGACAATTCTTTTTCGAGATTATTTAGCTCTTTTACTCTAGTTCCTATCTGACTTAGCTCTTCTTGTGGTGTTGACGCTTTATCATATTTGCCTTTAATCTGTTGTGAAAAATCCTTTTGGCCCTGAAGTTCCTTTAAGCTACTTTTAAGTTCCTTTACTTGAGATTCTAATCCAGACTTTCTGTCTTCAAGCTCTGCCTTTTTGCCATTATCTAGCGTCTTTTTAATTTGACCATTTAACTGCTGCAAGCTTTGCTCTAGTTGTTGCATCTTACCTTGCAGAGTGCCAATTTGTTTTTCTAAAACCTTCTGAGATTCCTGGTCTTTCCCATTTAGTCTGCTCAAGGTTTCTTCTTGCTTCACCTTTAATTTATCTAATATTTTCTGAATATCTTCCTGCCTGGTCTCAAGTTTGTTAAGTCTTGTATCTGTTTGTGTTTCTGCCTGTTTAGTCTGCCCCTCTTTAACCTGCTGCTTTGGCGCAAACTGCTCCCTTTTAAACATATCAAGTAACTTCTGGATATCTTTTGTATTAATCTGCTCCTTAGGGATTCCAAGTTCCTTGGCTATTTGATCGAGCTTATCCTGAGTTGTTACATTTTCCCCTGAAGTCTTCTTCATTATTTGCATGAACTTCTGAACATCGGCTGCTGTAAGTTGATCTACTGGTATCTTTATTGCCTTAGCAATGCTCTCCATTAATTGCATTTCTTTAGTAAATTGTTGCTCAACGCCTTTATTCTTTAGCTGGTAGTTCTGATGCTCTTGTTTAAGTTGCGCGAGCTGGTCTTGTTTAATAATATTCTGAACAATCTCTTTTGTAGCACTATCCAGATTATTAACTGCTTGCTTAATCAGTTGAGTGCTAAGGTCTGGAACCTTAACATTTAATTGCTTGGAAATTTGCTCTAACGCCTTAAATTGATTCTCAAATTTACTCTTTAGTCCTTCAGACCTTTGGGCATCAGCAGCCTTCTGCGACTGCATGGCTTCTTGTAAATTCTTGGATTGATTCTTCTGCTCAAGTTTCTTATTAATGAGTCGCTGGAGTTGTGCTTCTTCCTCCATCTTCTTATTAGAATTTAAATATCCTTGTACACTTTTCATGTCGTTAAAATTAACCATCTATAAACTCCTATGTAAGTTATGCCCACTTATCCAACTAATAAACGTATAATTATGAGAAATTTATGTATGGAATACGCCTGTTACGTTTGCTTAAAATATATGATTAGCAACTACGTTCTGCATAGACGTCAGGATGGTTTGTTTTACACCTTCGGTATCTTTTTCTAAATCATCCAAAAAACTTTTGACATACTTTCTTCTTACATCTGTTTTAACCGTACCATCACAGTTACATTTGATAATAGGTAGTTTTGTTTGATTAACAAACTTAATAATGTCTTTTTCCTTACAAAGAAGGAGTGGCCTTATCAGTTCTATCCCCTCGACATTAGTTGCTTTAATTTTGGCCGGCAAACCCTTAGTTCTTCCTTGATAAAAAATATTCATAACATATGTTTCTATTGCATCGTCTAAGTGATGCCCTAAAGCTACTTTATTGCACCCAAACTTTTGAGCAGCTTCATACAAATAGGCTCTTCTTAGTCTTGCACAAAACGAACAATAGCTGGAGCCTTCTCTCCTTTTCTCTCTAATAACCTCAATTATTGCATTATCATAAATACTATAGACTAGACCCAAGTCATCTACTGCATGTTGCAAAATATCTTTCTGTTCATTGCTAAAATGAACGTCTAGAGTACATACATGGATTTCAAAATCAATTGGAGCTTTTTTACGGAACTCTTTTAAAAAATAGCATAATGTCCAGCTATCTTTCCCTCCAGACAACCCAATCAGAATTTTATCACCATTCACAATAAGTTCTTTATCGTGAATTAGCTTTCCAATTAATCTATTAAGTTTAGCGGCAATATCCATAATGAGAAATTTTAACTCAATATTACTAAATAAATAACTAGCTATTCTCTCTGGCTATCCTATTAATCTCTTTTGTTAAATCCTCAATCAAAAAATCGAAGTCACCCTTAGTGCTCGCAAAAAACATAGCCATCCCATGAACACTAGATTTCTCAATGTATGATTTAATATTCTCTCCCAACATATCAACGTCGCCTTTTTTGTGATGTCTTAAAAAGAAATCATTTTTAAATCCTTTTGTAATATCATCAAAATCAATAGGCGAAGCATGCAACATAAAAGTAAAACGCCTTCTTTCTCTTGGTTCTATAGCCTTACTGCCTGTGAAAATCTCCATATCGCGTCGTTGTGCCATACAATCATCCGAAAACTCTGTTGGCATACGCAACAATATCTCAAACCTAATCAATTCTCCCCTATCAGAAAGTTTCCCTCCGTTTTTACCTCCTGCACTTCTTCTGTTCTGAGTTAAGGCAACCTCTTCACCGGCTAATTCAATCTTGCACAACGTTGAGGTGATTATCTCTCTTATATATTTTTCTAATGGCTTTAAATAATAAACATGTATCTTATGAAGAATAAATCTTTGCACATCATCTTTAGTCAGAAAGTAATCTTTCACCTTAAGCTTTTCGTTAATAGCGTCTATCACATACTTTCTACATTCTTGACCTTTCTTATATCCAAGGTCTACTCTAATTGACTTTGTTAAATAATCAAAAGAACATATTTCATATGACTTTTTTTTGCTAAATTCTATTGCAATCGTCTTGCCCTGAATTTCAACCAGAAATATATCTCTTACAGCAATAATTTTAAGCTTCATTTAGCTTCTCCCTGCTTATGCTTAATTGTCTTTAGATATATATCGATTGTTTAAGAAATAAATCCTATTTATTCCAACTTTGAATTAAAAATACTTTTGCTAATGCTCGCCGGGAAATACCTAATAAGCGATGTCTAGGTAATGCTCTTGTAAACTCTTAACTTGATTCTCATGATACTTAGCACTACGAACACCTTCCACAACTGCTCTAGCAGCAGCGATTGTTGTAACAGTAAATATTTTATATTTTAAAGCCGCATGACGGATATATTTATCATCAGAAACTGCTGGCTTACCGATTGGCGTGTTAATAATTAGGTCGATTTCTTTATTAAGCATTAAATCCGTAATGTTAGGTCTGCCTTCATGTACCTTCAAAATTTCTTGCACATCAAACCCTCTATCTCTAAGATACTTAGCTGTACCCTTAGTGGAAATTATCTTAAAGCCTTGTTTAATAAGACCGTCAACTACACTAACCACCCCTTCTTTGTCCTTATTATGAACAGAAACAAACGCTGTACCTTTGAGTGGGAATTTTTCGCCTGCACCTATCTGCGCTTTAGCAAAAGCATTTCCAAAATAAGGAGAAATGCCCATTACTTCACCGGTGGACTTCATCTCTGGACCGAGGATAGTATCTTGACCTGTAAACTTTGCAAAAGGAAGTACTGCCTCTTTTACAGCAATATATGGAACCGTTACTTCTTTTAGCCCTAGACTCTTAATTGACTCACCTAACATAACCCTTGTCGCCATCTTTGCCCACTGTACTCCATTTGCTTTAGAAACAAAAGGAACTGTACGCGAAGCTCTTGGATTAACTTCTAATATATAAACGTCCTCATCTTTAACCGCAAACTGTATATTCATAAGCCCAATAACTTGTAACTCTTTGGCTAATGCTGCTGTTTGAATCCTAATATCCTTTAATACTTTTTCACTTAAATTCTGAGTAGGCAAGATACAAGCACTATCGCCTGAATGAATACCTGCTTCTTCGATATGCTCCATTATTCCAGCTATTACACAGTCTGTACCATCTGCTATAGCATCCACATCAACTTCTATTGCATTATCTAAAAAAGAATCGATAAGCACAGGCCTGTCTTCAGAAGCAACTACCGCATAAGTCATATATCTTTTTAAATCTTCCTCGTCATATACTATTTCCATTGCTCTTCCGCCTAAAACATAGGAAGGACGAACAACCACTGGATAACCTATTCTTTTAGCATTTGTTATGGCTTCATTAATATTTCTTGCTATTCCATTATTTGGCTGTTTTAAGCCAAGCTTATTAACAATCTCACCAAAAAGCTCTCTATCTTCTGCTAAATCAATAGACCTAGGAGATGTGCCAATAATTGGAGCACCTGCCTCAAGTAGCCTATTCGCTAACTTTAATGGCGTCTGCCCACCAAACTGTACAATAACCCCTTTTGGTTTCTCTTTCTCAATAATTGCAATAACATCTTCAAACGTAAGTGGTTCAAAGTACAATCTGTCTGATATATCGTAATCAGTACTTACTGTTTCTGGATTACTATTAACCATAATAGATTCCAACCCTCTGTCTCTAATAGCAAGGGAAGCGTGTACACAACAATAATCAAATTCTATGCCTTGCCCTATACGATTTGGACCACCACCTAACACCATTATCTTATCTCTAGTAGAAGGAATAACTTCATCTTCTTGGTCATACGAGGAATAATAATAAGGCGTTTTTGCCACAAACTCTGCAGCACAAGTGTCTACCATTTTATATACAGGAATTATCCCCATCTCTTTACGAACTAACCGAACATCTTCCTCACTAACACCCATAATTTGAGCTAAATGATTATCGGAAAAACCATATTGTTTTGCTTTATATAAAAGCTCAGCAGAAATATCATCAGTTACTTCGATTTCTAGTTCAAGGTCATATATTTCTTTTAACTGGTCAAGAAACCAAGGATCTATCTTGGTAATGTCATATATTTTCTCTACACTCCAGTTTTGCCTAAAAGCTTCCTTAATATAATAAATCCTATCCACATTCGGAACTCTAAGCTTTTCAAGTAAAAGCGACTTATCAATCGTTCCCTTATTATCAAACCCATAATGACCTATCTCCATAGACCTCAAGGCTTTGTTCATGCTCTCTTTAAAGGTTCTACCAATGGCCATTGCCTCACCAACTGACTTCATGGTGGTATTCAGTGTGCTGTCGGCATTTGGAAACTTCTCAAAAGCAAATCTTGGAATCTTCGTCACTACATAATCCAAAGTAGGCTCAAATGACGCTGGTGTCTCTTGTGTTATATCATTTGGTATTTCATCTAAAGTATAGCCAACTGCTAACTTTGCAGCAATTTTAGCTATTGGGAAGCCTGTAGCCTTTGATGCTAGAGCAGAGCTACGTGAAACTCTTGGGTTCATCTCAATAACTATTACATCACCGTTTTTAGGGTTAACCGCGAACTGAATATTACTTCCTCCGCAATCCACACCTATCTCTCTCATAATCGCCAAAGAATAATCTCTTAACCTCTGATACTCTTTATCAGTTAGTGTTTGGGCAGGCGCAACTGTAATACTGTCACCGGTATGAACTCCCATTGCATCAAAATTTTCTATGGAACATATAATAGTTACGTTATCTTTACTATCCTTCATTACCTCAAGCTCATACTCTTTCCAGCCAAGAACTGACTGCTCTACGAGCACCTGATTAATTGGACTCTCGTAAATACCTTTAGTTACTATCTCTATTAACTCTTCTCTATTATAAGCAATCCCGCCACCAGTACCACCTAAAGTAAAGGCAGGTCTTAGAATAAGCGGATAGCCAATTGTTTCTGATATTCTTAAAGCATCTTCTACAGTATAAGCAAAGTCAGACATAGGAGTACCAACACCTATTTTCTTCATTGCCTCTTTAAAAAGAAACCTATCTTCAGCTTTATTAATTGCTTCATATTTTGCACCAATAAGCTCTACTCCGAATTTCTTCAGTGTTCCATCTTCATAAAGTGCTTTTGCAGTATTGAGCGCTGTTTGCCCGCCCATTGTCGGCAACAAAGCATCTGGTCTTTCTTTTTCAATTATCTTGGCAACGGTTGTAGGAGTAATAGGTTCAATAAAAGTTCTATCTGCTAGTTCAGGGTCTGTCATAATAGAAGCTGGGTTAGAGTTAATAAGTATAACTTCGTAACCTTCTTCTTTTAATGATTTAACTGCTTGAGTACCAGAATAATCAAACTCACATGCTTGGCCGATAACAATTGGACCTGAACCTATAATGAGTATTTTATGAATGTCTGTTCTTTTTGGCATATCCTAGATATTTTAGCTCATTTTTAAAATATTGAAAAATGATTAAAAAAAACTAGTTATCATAATTTGAATATATAAGTGATTGGAGTAGAATAATAAATAAAGATGGAAGATATATTTAACCCTAAACTATTTAGTCTATTAAAAGAAGGTATCCGTAAAAAACAAATACTTAAGGATATAATGGCTGGTATAGTTGTTGGAGTAGTCTCGCTTCCTCTAGCCATTGCCTTTGCAGTTGCTTCTGGTGTGTCGCCTGAAAAAGGGCTAATAACAGCAATCATCGCTGGCTTTATAATCTCACTTCTTGGTGGTAGCAGAGTTCAAATTGGCGGACCAACAGGTGCTTTCATTATCATTGTCTTTGGTATAGTAGAAAAATATGGACTTAATGGACTATTAATCTCTACTATTCTTGCCGGTATAATTCTTGTTATCTTTGGACTACTAAGACTTGGTGTTCTCCTTAAATACTTCCCCCACCCACTAATTGTTGGATTCACTAGCGGGATTGCTCTGGTTATCTTCTCAACTGAACTTAAGGATGCCTTTGGCCTAAATATCCAGCATGTACCATCTGACTTTATAGGTAAAGTTATCGTTTATGTTTCAAACCTATCTAACTTTAACCCCTACGCTGTAACCTTAACGATTGTAACCATACTCATAACCATTAATTCAAAAAAAATTACAGGTAAAATACCAGGCGCCTTTATAGCAATAGTACTTACTACCTTAGCGGTTAAATTTTTAAACTTACCAGTACTAACCATTAAATCTTTGTTTGGTGAAATACCTACTACTTTTTCATTTATGATTCCAATAATAGACTTAAGCACTATCAGTATATATTTTGCGCCGGCACTAACCATCGCCTTACTTTGTGGAATCGAGTCACTTCTTTCCGCGGTTGTAGCCGACGGGATGATTGGAAGCAAACATCGCTCAAATACCGAGCTTATTGCTCAAGGAATAGCAAATATTGTAACCCCTTTCTTTGGAGGAATACCTGCAACTGGGGCTATTGCAAGAACTGCTACCAACGTGAAGAATGGCGGGCGAACACCAATCGCGGGCATTGTTCATTCGATTACCTTGCTACTAATTATGTTGTTCTTAGGTAAATGGGCAACTCTTATTCCAATGGCTAGTCTCGCAGGAATCTTAATTGTTGTAGCCTATAATATGAGCGAATGGCGTTCTTTTATTTCTATCCTTAAAGGGTCTGCATTTGACTCTATTATACTCATTACTACCTTCTTGCTAACTGTATTTGTTGACCTAACTGTGGCTATAGAAATAGGGGTTATACTCTCCTCCCTTTTATTCATGAAACGCATGTCTGAAATAAGCAATCCAGAAACAAATAATAGTACAGACAGTGATCCTTTGGAGGATTATTCTGAAATACCAAAAGGAATTTCTGTCTATGAAATTAATGGTCCATTATTCTTTGCATCAGCCAGAGAATATGCTGAAGTAATTAAAGAAATTGGACTAAAAAGTAAAATACTTATAATCCGCATGAGATATGTAACATTTATCGATATTACAGGCGTAAAAAATCTAAAAGATACCTTAAAAATACTTAAAAAGTCTGGAGTTAAAATAGTCTTATCTTGTGTTCGCCCATCTGTTTTGAGTGAGTTTGAGAAAAACCACCTTACTTCTTTAGTAAACACTTCAAATATCTTTGATTCTTTTGATAAGGCTTTGGAGCATGCAAAAACAATGTTAGCTTAACTAATCTATGTCTGTAGTAATACTCTTTGCTCTAATTCTCATCGGCGGTTGGTTGTCTGGAAAAGTCTTTTCCAAAATCGGTTTACCTTCTATTCTTGGCATGCTTGCTTGTGGTATCTGTATTGGACAATTATTTAAAGGTTCGCTACCACCTACTCTTTTTGAACTGGAACCATTCCTGAAATCCTTTGCGCTTATAGTAATCCTATTAAGGGCAGGACTTGGAATAAACAAGAAAACTTTAGAAAAGTCTGGAAGAACAGCAATCCTAATGTCTTTTGTGCCTTTTGTTCTTGAGGGGATTGCCCTATCAATCGCCTTCCATTATATATTTCATTTTACCTGGTCAATGTCTTGCTTAACTGGATTTATGTTGTCAGCAGTATCCCCAGCAGTTGTTGTTCCCTCCATGCTTCATCTTAAAAATAATGGCTTTGGCAAAAGAAATGAAGTACCAACCATCATTCTGGCAGGTGCTTCTGCTGATAATGTCTTAGCTATAAGTTTCTTCTCTGTTTTCTTATATATAGCAACAACCGGCGGAACGATTTCCATCTTCAAAGCATTATTCTCAATACCAACTTCACTTATTATAGGAATTGCCCCAGGAATCCTCGCAGGCACATTTCTTGTCTGGTTCTTCCAGCAAACCCATAAATACATCCGTGCACCCCTACAAACGCTCATACTTTTAGTAATCTCTGTTGCACTTATACACTTAGGAAATATTCTACATGGTGCTGCCCTCTTAGGTGTCATGGCTATTGGGTTCATCCTCTTAGAAAAAGAAGAAAATATAGCTCATGAAATTGCGAACAAATTATCTAAAATATGGGTTATCGCAGAAATAATCTTATTTGTACTTATCGGAATATCTGTTGATCCTCAAGTAGCTTTTGGAGCTGGCTTCTTGGGTCTTGCGGTTATCTCCATAGGACTAATCTTCCGCGCTTTTGGTGTACTCATTGCTACCTGGTGGTCAGACCTAACCATAAAAGAAAGAATATTCTGCATGATAGCCTATCTTCCTAAAGCAACTGTTCAAGCAGCACTTGGAGGCGTAGCACTTTCTTGTGGACTAGCAGAAGGAAGTACCATCCTAGCAATTGCAGTACTAGCTATAATCTTTACTTCTCCACTTGGAGTTATTGGAATTAAATATTCAGCTAAACATCTATTGAAAACAGACTTTACAGATAATTAGATAACTAAACTCTAGTTAAATATTCCTTAACTCTAGCATATATGTCATCTCTGGCTATCCTAAAATAAGGGATTATCTCTGACTCTGTTCCTTGTTTATCAGGGTCATCGATTGGCCAATGCTCTCTGCGAATTTTTCCTGGAAACATTGGACACACTTCACTTGCGCCACCACATAGAGTAATAACAGAATGAATCTCTGATAAATGATACTCTGATTTCTTGCCATGCTCATCAAGTAAAACTAAGGCATCTTTTTCTGGATTCATATTATCTATCTTCTTTGATAGCTGTCTTTCTACATTAATATTTATCTCAGCTAATACTTTACTTACTAAAGGATGAACTGAAGTAATGTTTGTGCCTGCGCTAATAACCTTAAACTTGTCGCCAGCAAGGTTTTGCAAAATAGCTTCAAATAGCTGCGACCTGCAACGATTAGCCGTACAAAGCCCTAGCACTATATTCTTTTTAGATGTTTCTCTAAAAGAATAATATCCAATATCTGAAAAAGGAAGAACAACTGTTGTTGCAATATTCCCAAGATGAGAATTGATTCGCTTATAATATCTTGCAATAAGAGCATAGGCAACTGCCTCACGAACCTTCATCTTACTATTAGCTATATTTTGGATTACTTCTTCACACTTCTTAGCTAATATCCTCTTCTGATTCCCAACACTTTCAGCTAACTTCTCATCAGAATTCATGAAAGCTTGTTTTGCAGAAACAAACATCTCAGTAATCTGATCATCAATATCACCTAATAATTCTTTAAATATTTTCTGATCCACTGGTCCTTGAAGAATTGACCTTGCTTCACTAACGTTCTTTATATAATCGCCTAACCTCTCTGCGTCTTTAGTAACATTAAGCATTATAAGTGATGCGGAAATATCAACAGAAGGCTGTAAGGCAAGATGCTCAAGCACTCTTGTTCTTATCTTTCTTTCTAGCTGGTTTATCTCCCTATCCATTGCATATATCTCGTTATGCATATCTTCTCTTGTTTCTTCAACAAAAATATACCACTGAGCTTCTTTGTACATCTTTTCCGCTAGCTCCAACATAGCAGCAAAATCCTCGTGCACTTGTATAATAAAATCCTTACCTTTCCATATATCAAATAAATTTTTAAACATTTATAAATCCTCCTTTTAAGATATAAC
>CAZXTL010000031.1:0-22879 GCA_964643725.1 uncultured Candidatus Marinamargulisbacteria bacterium | reverse complement strand
TTCGAACTCACGGCCCTCAGCTTGGGAAGCTGATGCTCTACCAACTGAGCTATTCCCGCTTAGAAAAAGTACAATTACCCGAACCATGTACAATTACAAAATATAGCATGGTTACTTACGCCTTGTCCCTGGATAGTTATCTCCAGACTATTATATCAATTTACGGTGTGCCCCAGGGGAGCTATTCCCGCTTAAAAAATGTACAACTACCCGAGCCAAAGCATAATCTTCAAAGAAGATAGATTCTCACGCCAAATCTTACGCGGGTAATTATACCTTACTTTTAGGCATTTCTAAAAGAATTTTTAGTAAATATTTGTGATGTTTAAATAATTAATAAATTAATAGTTAATAGACAGACTCTTCTGTAAAATGATAATATTACCAACGTTGTGAATACCTCAGATAATATTAAAGTAGCTAGCCGTAATCCTCTTAAAAGGTTATACAATTGGGTCTTACATTGGGCTGACACAAAATATGGAACACCAGCATTAGCAGTTATTTCATTTGCAGAATCTTCTTTCTTTCCAATTCCTCCAGATATTTTACAAATTGCTCTAAGCGTTGGTAAACCTAAGCGATCTTTATATTATGCAGCAATAAATACAATATTTTCCGTATCAGGGGCTTTCTTCGGTTACTTTATTGGATTTGCCTTAATGGGGACTGTCGGAATCGCAATCATCCATTTCTATCATGCAGAAGCAATGTTTGAATCTTTAAAAGTATTATTTAATGATAATAGCTTCATTGCAATTGTTATTGCTGCTTTCACTCCTATCCCTTACAAGGTCTTCACAATTACAGCTGGAGCTTGCTCCACCCCTTTACTAACTCTCTTACTAGCATCAATTCTTGGTCGTGCAGGACGTTTTTTTGCTGTTGGCATAACCATCTATATCTTTGGTGCAAAAGTAAAAACCTTTATAGATAAATACTTTGATATATTATCTATAGTATTCACCATTCTAGTTATTGGTGGGATTTTTGTTTTAACAAAAATAGCTTAAACAAGTCAATTCTTTAGCCAATAATCATCTTTCAAAACTAAAATAACTATAATAATTGTTCGCAAAATATCTACAGAAATACTTTTATCTAGCAAAAAATCAATTCCTTCTGCAATATTTGTAATATCCGTTCGATAACTTTAAATATATCAATATTTATCTAGTTAATTATTAGTAAAAATATAAATATATAAAATATTTAGTTGACAATGTAAAATATTTTAATAAAATAACAATTAATATATTACGAGTTAACAGAAAATATTAATATTTAGCTTGATATAATAAATAATATACAAAGTTACCGTAGTTATTAATTGTTAAATTAAGGGATGGTGATTATTAAAACAAAAAGCATTTCAGGAATAGATTGTTAAATGTGCAAATATTTTTAAAAAAGGAAGGTGATTTTTATGGAACCTGTTGTTGTTACTGTTGCTCCTTATGTTGATTTTGGAAATACAGCTTGGATGTTAATGTGTTCTGCTCTAGTTCTGTTGATGACTGCTCCAGGACTTGGACTATTTTATGGTGGTTTAGTTAAACGCCGTAATATTCTTAGCATATTAATGCAGTCTATGGTGACACTTGCTCTTGTAAGTATTATATGGGTTACTGTTGGATATAGTTTGGCCTTTGGACCAGGACACGGTGCTTTAGCTGGATTTATTGGTGGTCTTGATTGGGCATTTCTGAAAGGTGTTGGAATGGACCCAAGTCCTTACTACATTTCACAGGCTACAGCCAGAATACCTCATTTAGTGTTTATGATTTTTCAGTGTATGTTTGCAGTTATTACACCTGCGCTTATAATTGGTGCTTTTGCTGAAAGAATGAAGTTCTCAGCATTTATACTATTTACTATCGCATGGTCACTACTAGTATATTCACCAGTAGCTCACATGGTTTGGTCAGCTGATGGCTGGTTATTTAAAATGGGTGCTTTGGATTTTGCTGGTGGAACTGTTGTTCACGTTACTGCTGGCATTGCCTCACTTGTTGTTGCTATTATGATAGGTCGCCGTAAGTACTTAAAGTCTACCCCACCACATAATTTAGTATTCACAATGATGGGTGCTGCTCTATTATGGTTTGGTTGGTTTGGATTTAATGCAGGAAGCGGTTTAGCTGCTGATGGACTTGCTGCTAGTGCTTTCGTTGTTACTCATATTGCTGCTTCCATGGCTGCTTTAGCTTGGGGTGCGCTTGATTGGTTATTCCACCGCAAGCCTACAATGCTAGGTATTGCTACTGGTGCTGTTGCTGGTCTTGTTGCAATCACTCCAGCTGCTGGCTTCGTTGACGTAACTGGCGCACTTATTATTGGTTCCTTAGTTAGTGTCTTTTGTTACTTCTTTGTAATGGTTGTTAAGAATTTCTTTAAATATGACGATGCATTGGACGCTTTTGGAGTTCATGGTATCGGTGGTATTTGGGGAGCTATTGCAACAGGATTATTTGCTACACCAGTAATTCAGAGCGCATATAAAGGATTCTTTTACGGTAACCCAGATCAGCTACGTATTCAGTTAATAGCAGTTGGTGTTACTTTACTTTACTCTCTAGTGCTAACAGTAATTATTTACAAAGTAATCGACCTGACAATTGGTATGCGTGTAAGTGAAAAAGATGAAGCAATTGGTCTTGATGTTAGTCAGCACAATGAACGTGCTTACACATTATTAGAATAAGAAAGGAGCCTATTATGAAATACATTATCGCAGTTATTCAGCCACATCGATTGGAAGAAGTTAAACAGGCTTTGTATGATGCAGACGTATTCCTTATGACCGTCAGCGAAGTCTTAGGACACGGGCGTCAAATGGGCACTACTGAGCTTTACAGAGGAAATAAAGAAAGTGGTAACCTGCTAAGGAAAATTAAGCTAGAAATCGCTGTAAATGATTCCTTTGTTGAACCTACGCTTAAAGCAATTCAGGCCGGAGCTAAAACTGGCGAGGTTGGAGATGGTAAGATCTTCGTATTTGATTTAGAGGAAACAATTCGTATTAGAACAGGAGAAAAAGGTAGCAAGGCTATCGGATAAACTTCTCTTTGTATTTTTAATAAACTGGAGTAACGTAAGTTACTCCAGATAATAAATTTAATATTTCACAAAATCATTAATCTCAAATCGAAAACTTAATATTAAAAGGCTTATAATCATAAATTGTTTTATAGCCTTGAATTATAATAAGAGGCATTAAAGATGCAACTAAAACTTCAATTAAATGATTAGGAATATCTTGGCTGACCTTAAATACTTGTTGTAATGGCGGATATAATAAAACTAAAAGTAAACAAGAAGTACCAATTATCATTGCTAACCATTGGTATTTATTAGTAAAAAAACCAATTTTGTATAAAGGGAAATTTGAACGACAATTAAAACCATGAATTAATCTACTAAGCGTAAGTGTTGAGAAAGCCATTGTGCAGCCTAAGCTAACAGAAACTGCTAATCCATGATAAAAAGAATATAGCGTTGCTGCAGCAATAATTGCACCCTGTAAAAATGTCTCAAAAATAAATCTTTTTGTAAGAATAGATTCTTTGACATCTCTTGGAGCTTCTTCCATTGCTGCTTTATTTGGAGCCTCTAACCCTAATGCTATAGCTGGCATAGAATCTGTAAGTAAATTTATAAACAACAAATGCACTGCTGTAAAAGGAAGTGGAAGCGCTAGAATAGAAGTATAAACAACTGCTAATATCCCTGCCATATTCCCTGACAATAAGAAGAATATTGAATGTTTAATGTTAGTATAGATGCTTCTTCCATTTGATATTGCTTTTACAATTGTAGCAAAATTATCATCAGTTAAAATCATATCTGATGATTCCTTCGCTACTTCAGTACCTACTTTTCCCATCGCAATTCCTATGTCAGCTTGTTTAAGAGCAGGCGCATCATTCACCCCATCACCAGTCATTGCTACAAGAAAGCCAAGTTGTTGCCATGCTTTTACAATTCTAATTTTATGAGCAGGAGAAACTCGTGCATAAACTGAAAGCTTAGTTACTAATATTTTCAAATCATCATCACTTACAAGGTCAAGGTCAACACCTTCTACTGCCTCGCTGTCATCTTTTAGTATACCTATTTGACGAGCAATTGCAATTGCAGTAATTTTATGATCTCCTGTTATCATTACAGGTTTAATGCCTGCAACTCTACATTCATATACCGCTTGTTTTGACTCTAACCGAGGAGGATCCTCCATTGCAATTAGCCCAATAAAAACTAGTTCATTTTCTTCGCTAAAGGTTAATGCATTAGAACTATTTATAATTTTACTAGCCAATCCCAGAACCCGCAGTCCTGACTGAGAATAATTCTGATTTATATTTAGGATATTTTTTTTATCTTCTTCCGTTATAGAACGAATACTACTATTTTGAGAAATTTTAGTAGCCTTACTTAGAATTACATCAATAGCACCCTTCGTTATTAAAGTTATTCCATTTGTATGCTTATGTAATGTACTCATTAGTTTTCGCTCAGAATCAAAAGGCAATTCAGAAATACGCGGGATACTTTTTCTTAATTCTTGTTCATTAATTCCATAAGTTTTAGACATATTAATAAGTGCAATCTCAGTAGGATCTCCTATTTCTTTATCATTACTATTTACTGCGTCGTTACACAAGGTAATGCATTCTAGAAATTGCTTATGATATATATTTTTTATATCAAGTTTGTCAGCTTCTAAAACATCAATACCAATAGATATACTTTTAACTACCATTTTATTTTGAGTTAAAGTCCCTGTTTTATCTGAACAAATTACTGAAACACCACCAAGACTCTCAACTGCATGTAATTTACGAATAATTGCATGCTCCTTAGCCATTTTTTGAGTACCAATAGCTAAAACGATTGTAACTATAGAGCTTAACGCCTCAGGAATAGCAGCAACAGCCAGAGCTACTGCAAACAGAAATGACTCTCCTAGCGGATAGCCTCTCATCAAGTTGATTGCAAAAATAAGAGCACAAAGGAAAAGAATAACTACAGCTAATTTTTTCCCAAATACATCAAGATTTACCTGTAGTGGAGTCTTTTTAACTTGAGCTGATTCTAGAAGTGATGCTATTTTACCTATTTCTGTTTGCATACCTATTTGAGTAACAATTACAGTTCCTCTTCCATAAGTCACTAGACCACTGGTGAAAACCATATTTTTTCTATCACCAACAGTAACATTGTCATTAAGAATCTGATCCATTACTTTAGTTACACTTATAGATTCCCCTGTTAAGGAACTTTCATTTACTTGAAGGCTATAATTTTCGATAATACGTCCATCAGCACAGATATAATCTCCCGCTTCTAAAAACATAATATCTCCAACAACCACTTCTTTAGATGGTATTTCTGTTTTTTGTCCGTTTCTTAAAACCTTTGCTATAGGAGCAGATAACGATTTAAGACCTTCTAATGCCTTGCCTGCTTTGATATGTTGAGTAGTACCAAGGATAGCATTAAGAACAGTTACTGCAATAATTACAATCGCGCTTTCAATGTCCTTAAGAAGTAATGAAATAAATCCTGCAACAAGTAGAATAATTACAAGAAAGTCTGTGAATTGAGATAAAAATACAGCAAGTATATGTTCCTGTTTTCCAGCTTTTAGTTCATTCAATCCATCCTGGGATTGCCTTAGCTTAACTTGTTCTTCGCTAAGCCCCTTTTGATTAGAATCAACTGCTTTATATACTTCTTCTATAGTTTTATTATACATATAATTATCCTTTCTTATTCAACTTACTTAAAGTCACATGAAAAACACCAATAGCAACTCCAAGAAGAGTCAGAATTATTGGACCTAGCAAAACACCAGGAAGACCAAAAACAATAAATCCACCAATAAACCCAATAAGAACAATGGCTGGATTAATCTTAGCTGATCCCGAAAGCATATGAGGTCGAATAAAATTATCTATGGTACTAACTAATAATGCACCATAAATAATCAAAAAAATTGGGTGCCATAGTGGTTCTAAGCCATTCAAATATCCAATTAATAAATATATTGAAATAGTAAACCAAATAAAAAAAGCACCAACAAAAGGAATAAATGAAAAAATGAAAGTAGCAGCGATTACTAAGAAAATATGATTTAATCCTAAAATCAAGCAAGCAATGCCCATAAGTAGTGCCTGACAAATAGCAATCACTACTTGACTGCCTATTAGTCCTCTACTTAATTGATTAAATCTTTGAGTAGCTTGAATTCGAAGCTCTTCCTGTACAGGAATCCATTCATTAATAAAATTAATAATCTTATATGAATTTTTTAGCAAATAATACATTAGAAAAAGTATTATAAATGACCCAAAAAGCATGGAAGGAATAGCAGAGAACAAATCTTGTGATATTTTAAATATTTGAAATGCTATAGTCGAGAATATTTGAGACAAATTAAGATTAGTCTCTATATTCTGAATAAAAGCTGTTTGAAAATAAGGTCTTAATATTTCAAATAAGTTAGTTGTAAGAGGAACAATAGTACTTAAAATTGATACTATTATTTTAGTATTAAGAAAAAGAAATAATATTAAACAGCCTAAAGGTATTAAAAATGTAAAAATAACTACAATAATTACTGCTAAAGCTGAAATTGTGTTACAAATTTCATTATATTTTTCCCCCCACAACTTTAGTAAAAATAATTTGATTTTTTCAAAAATTGGATAGAATAAATAAGCTAAAATAATTGCTGTAAGAATTAAAGTAATAAGTGGTTTAATAATAAAAAAAGATAGAACAATTACGAGTAAAGCAATAATGTTTATATAAATATATCTCTGAAGATGAAGCATAATTAACTTAATTTTAGCACGCCTCTTTATAATTGAATATTTATTCGTATCTTAAAGCATCAATAGTTTTAAGATTTGCTGCTTGTTTAGCAGGCCATAGTCCAAAAATTAATCCAATTATTACAGAAAAACCTGTTGATACTACAATAGAAATTAGTGAAATCTCTGTAGCCCATTTTGCAAAAAAAGAAATAAGTATAGATATTAGCCACCCAAGGATAACCCCAAAAATACCACCAACAACTGTAATAATAACTGCTTCTACTAAGAACTGGTTCATTATATCTTTTTTGCCTGCACCAATGGCTTTTCTAAGCCCTATTTCCCTAGTTCTTTCTGTTACAGAAACAAGCATTATATTCATTATGCCAATTCCTCCAACAAATAAGGCAATAGTTGCAACAATACCTAAAAGCAATGATATTGTTTTAACTGTGCCTTTAATTGCATCTTGGATTTCCGCCATATCTCTAATTGTTATCATATTATCGATAGCTTGCCATTTATGTAAGTGATTTATTACATCTGTTACCTCTTGTTTGGTTGATTCTATGTTTTCTTTCTTATCTACTTCAACTTGTATTTGATTTAAATACTTTTCACCCATTAATCTATACATAGCAGTGCTAAGTGGAATATAAATAATATCATTTTCATCACGACCGCCAGAAAATCCTTTCTTTGGTAAAATTCCTATTACTTTAAAATTCACCTTATTAATTTTTATGTTTTTCCCTAATGGATCCTCTGTTCCATATAATTTATCAACAATAGTTGCCCCGATAACAGCTACTCTCTCTCTGCTCTGTTGTTCATTTTCATTGAAATATCTTCCAACATTTGGAACAATAACTCTCATTTGAGAATAGTCTACATCTGTTCCAGAAATAGAAGTTCTCCAGTTTTTGTTACTATATACTACTTGTGCCTTACCTGAAATAATTCCTGATGCTCTTTTAACTGATAGAATATTTTTTATTACTGCTAAGTCTACTTCAGTAAAACGACTAGATATCCCACTTCCCATCGAGACTCCACCTTCGCTTCTATTCCCTGGCATTACAATTAAAAGATTTGAGCCGAGTCTAGAAAGGTCTTTTTCAATGCTACTAGTAGCTCCTTTCCCTAAGGCTAACATAGCAATGACTGCAGCAACTCCTATCAAAATACCTAGCATTGAAAGAAAAGATCTCAATTTATTAACTCTTATAGACCTGAAAGCTTGTTTAATATGATCTATCCACTCTGCCTGGTTAGGCGATAGTTTCTTTTTTTCATTTATAATATCCTCAGCAATATTATTATTATTAATTTTACTTTTTTTTATTTTATTTTTTGTTCTTGAAATATCTGATATTATTTTCCCATCTCTCATTGTTATGATTCTTCCAGCATGTTCTGCTATTTCCTTTTCATGAGTAACCATAACAATGGTAATTCCCTTATCATTTAAGCCATTTATAATCTTCATTATTTCACTTTCACTTGCTGTATCAAGATTACCTGTTGGCTCATCTGCAAAAATCACTAAAGGATCATTAACTAAGGCTCTAGCAATCGCAACTCTTTGTCTTTCACCACCAGAAAGTTCATTTGGAACATGTTCTGCACGATCTTTTAATCCAACAGCCGTTAATTGTTCTAAAGATTTTTCTTTAAGATTGCGATTCCCTCCATATATTAATGGCAAACTAACGTTTTCATATGCCTTTAATCCAGGTAAAAGGTGAAATTGCTGAAACACAAAACCAGCAACTTTGTTTCTAAGCTTTGTTATAGTTGTTTCTTTAAGTTTAGCAACGTTTTGTCCTAAAAATAAGTATTCGCCTTCATCAGGAGGATCTAAAAACCCAAGAATATGTAGTAAAGTAGATTTCCCAGAGCCTGAAGCACCCATTATAGCTACGAATTCGCCTTGCTCTATTTTAAGGTCTACATTTTTTAATGCCTGAAAAGCAATTTTCCCTGTTTGATAAGTTTTTGATATATTTTTTAGCTCTATCATTGAAATATTAATGCATTCCACCAGGTCCAGGTCTATTTCTATTTCCTTGCAAAAAACCTTTAACTGTAGATGCTTCTTGTTGTTTTACAATTTGTTCAACAACAATAGACTGTTTATCTAATCCAGAAACTATTTCTATCATTCCGTTGTAACTAATCCCTGTTGTTACTTTCTTGGTAACTGGCAACTCAACTCCAGGCTCTTTTACTAAGACAAAGGAATTATCCTTTTTGTAACTTATTAATCTCTCTGATAATAGCAAAACATTCTTCTTTTCATTTCTAATAATTTCCAGCGAAGCGCTCATTCCTGAACGAAAAACTGAAGGAGTATTGTTAGGTATTATATTTACTTCATAAATAGTAACATTATTTACAATCTTTGATTCATAAGAAATATGACCAACAGTTCCAGTGAAAGTAATATCTCGATAGGCATCTAGTGATATTTCAACTTTTTGACCATTTTTAACTTTTCCAATGTCTGTTTCATCTACTTGAGCCTTAATTATTAATGTATCAGCAAGAACCAATACTGGTGTATTTGAATTAATAGTTTGACCTGGCTCTAATGAACGAACAATAACTTTTCCATTAATAGGAGCCAAAATTGTTGTAGGTTTATAAACTTGTTCCCAATAGGCAACGCTTTTTTTGCCTTCAATTTGTGCGGCATCAAGCAAGGCAGCTCTTTCAGTAGAACTCATTATTGCTAGTGTTTCACCTTTCTTTACAATATCTCCTTCATTAACAAATATTTGGTCAATTCTTCCATTGATTGGTGGTAATATTTCTAAACGATTTTGTGGTTCTACGAGTCCAGCTGTTGATATTGCATCAACAATATTTCCCACTTTTATAGGATACTCTTTATAACTGACCTTATTGTCTTTTCCTAGATAATTTTTCCATACAAAAAAACCACCTGAAATAATAAGTAATAGTACGATAACTAAAATAAATTTATTTTTCATCAAATCCTTCTCCCTTCGCGTTTATCCATCTTGCTTCTTGAACCAATGTGTCTAAATTGCTATTAAGTTTTGCTTTTTTGTTATTTATTAATTCATCTTCAATTGTTATCCAATCAGTAAAAGGAATAAGACCAGATGAATACTGAGCTGATGCTATTTTAGATCTTTCCTCAGCTGCTTCCAGAAAAATATTAACAACTGCTATATTATCATAAGCGTCTACTAAATTATTCCACATTTCTTGAAGTGTAAGATATACGTAACGAGCCTTATTTGCCAGGCTAACATCTGTTTGATAAAGCTGGGATTTAGCAATTTCTAACTCATAATTCTTTTTATTCCCATCATATAAATCAAAAGATAGATTTCCTCCAACTGACCAGCCAGAAGAACTATCATATATCCCATATCGAGAAAAAGAATAGTTTTGATTTAAGGCTCCATTAATATATGCAGTTGGTAAATAATTAGCTTTTGCTATATTAACACTATACTCATCTTGTAATCGTTGTGAAATAAGTTCTTTTAATACCATACTTTTAGTAATAATGTAGGCAAAATCTGGATTTTTTGTAAGAGAAATTTTATCAATATTTTCAGTAACACTGATTCTTTTATCTAAATCAAGCCCCATTGAGTACAACAACTTATCGTAATTTATTTGTAAGTTTCTTTTAGCTTGTGAAAATTCATTTTGAGCTTGAGTTAAATTAGCTTTTGCTTTTAGATATGAACCTTTGTGCTCAAGACCTCCATTATACCTAAGTCTAACAAGTTCATATTGTTGATTTCTTCTTTCAATTATCGTTTTGGATAGATCTAATAATTCCTGAGATCTAAGCGCTTCACAGAAGTATTGTCTTACAGTTAATCTAGTATTAGCTTCCACTATTTTATAATTATATTCAGCAGATTTTAATTTCTCCTCCCCAGACAAATATAGATTAGTGTTTTTGCCACCATCATAAATAAGCTTTTGGGCTGAAAGGCCAACTCCTGCCGTATTTTTTGACGAGTCTCCACCAGTACGCTTAACTGATGCTGATCCACCAACAGTTATATCGTTATTTAAATCAATAACTTTTAGTGAATTAACTTCAACACCAATTTTTGCTTTAGCTATTTTAAGTTCAGTATTATTTTCTAAAGTCTGTTTTTGACATTGTTGCCAAGTCATAACATCTATTGAAAAAGATAAATTAAGAAAAAGTAAAAAAAGAATTATAAAATATTTTTTAATCATTACCTTGTATTATACAAAGAAATTGATAAAAAGTTCCTATATAAATATTTGTAATTTTAAACAAAAAATAAAACATAAATTTTCAATGCATATATATCTATTATTGTAACGATAATATTTATTGTATGAGTAATTATCTTGGAGGTCTGCTATGGTAGTTTCAATAGATGGAGGAATAATCAGAATCAATGGCACGCAGGGCAATGATTCTGTTTCTGTAAGCTTAGAGGACGGTAATTATCTCGTAGATTTAGATGGAGATCATATATACGAAGGCGTTTACGCTGCTTCAGACGTTTCATCTATTCAAGTTGATTTGGGAAGCGGAAATGATTCTATTACTGTCGGAAACGGTGTTAATATTAATACTATTCTCTGTGGAGATGGTGACGATACCGTTACAAATAAAGGAAATATCAATTCAATTGATGGTGGAGCTGGTGACGACACTATTAAAAACTATAAAACCGGAACAATTTCTACAGCACAAACAGGTAATGGTAATGATGAGATTAGTAATCAAGGAATTATTAGTTCTGTAAATAGTGGAAGTGGAAATGATTCTATAAGTAATAGTAATAAAATAACAAATATCCAAACAGGAGATGGAATAGATACTGTTTTTAACTCAACAGGAGCCGATATTGGAAGCGTTTCTGGGCAATCATCTGGTTCATTAAGTGTGACAAACAAGGGAATGATAGGAACAGCATCTCTCACCAGTAATTCAAACATGAACAATCAAGGAATTATTGACGATGTATCTGGTCGAGGAGTTGATATAAATTATGACAATTCCGGAAGAATCGGTTCTGGAAATTTTAGATTTGCTTTTAGATCAAATATTAATAATTCAGAAGGTTCTCAGTCAATCAGATATAAAGACAGTATTTCTAATGTTGTAGATAATGCAATGAATCGTATGGAAAGTTTTCAATCTACAATACTAGAATTAATGGATTATTCCAAAATGATACAATATTTCCTCTAATTTAATTCAATAATATTTACTATGTTATAATAATTGAACCATGACAAAAATAACTATTTTCGATAGTAAACCATATGATGTTAAGTCTCTTACTGAACATAACAACTTCAAATATGATCTTAAATTTTTAGAAGGTAAGCTTAATGAGGATACCGCAGAGCTTGCTAAAGGTTCAAAAATTATTTGTGCTTTTGTTAATGATGACATCAATAGTAAAACAATTGATATTCTTCATGCTGTTGGCGTTGAGCTTATTGCTTTGAGATGTGCAGGTTATAACAATATTGATTTAAAAGCTGTTTATGAAAAAATAAGCGTTGTTAGAGTTCCAGCTTACTCTCCTTATGCAGTTGCTGAACACGCACTCGCTCTTATTATGAGCCTGAATAGGAATATCCACCGAGCTTATTATAGAACAAAGGATAATAACTTTAACATTAATGGACTACTTGGTTTTGATATGTACGGAAAAACAGCTGGAATCATCGGAACTGGCAAAATTGGAAGCATTTTAATAGATATCCTTTTAGGTATGGGTGTTAAAGTTATTGCCTACGATGCATACCAAAATATTGAGCTTAGCAAGAAAAAGGGTTTTAAATATGTTTCATTAGAAGAACTTTATCAAAAGTCTGACATCATTTCCTTACACTGCCCACTTAATGCAGAAAGCCGTCATATGATAAACACTGACAGTATTAAAATAATGAAAAAAGGTGTCATGATTATAAACACTAGTAGAGGTCAATTAGTAGATACTAAAGCATTAATACAGGCTTTAAAAACTGGCAAGATTGGTCATGCAGGACTGGATGTCTATGAGGAAGAAAGTGATTACTTCTTTGAAGATTTTTCATCTGCAGTTATTCAAGATGATGTTTTAACAAGACTACTATCTTTCCCTAACGTATTAATTACTTCGCATCAAGCCTTTTTCACAAAAGAAGCATTAAGCAACATTGCAGACATTACTTTCAACAATATTAATGAGTTTTTAAATGGAAAAACTCTTACATATGAAATCTGTTATAAATGTGAAAAGGATTGTAAAAAGAAAGTTACTGGTCGTTGCTGGTAAAAAAAGTTAAATGCCAAATGCCAAATTTATAAATGTCAAATCAATCAAAAAATGACAAATCTCTAAATGGCAGAACGTGGCTTTTGCTTGCCAGGCGTAGCGGTCACTGAGCGCAGTCGAAGTGTAAGCGAAGACTGGTCATTTGAGATTGGGATTTTGGATTTATATTCTTCTATAATTGATTCCTGAATACTGTATGTAAGCTGACTTCCATATAAAATTATTGTCCAGCTCCATTGGATTGAAATAAGTAGAAATGGAATTGCAGCAAAACTGCCATAAATAGTATTATATTTAATCAGGTTAATCTGCAAATAAATATAGATTATTTGTATACCTAAAAAGCAAATAGTAGCGATAAATGAACCAATCAAAGCAGGTAAAATCTTTACTTTTGTATTAGGTAGAAATGTATACAGAACAAAAAGCAAAAGCCAAAGGACAAGATGAGGAATTATCTTAATAATAACTAAACTTAATAAACTTATGCCATTAATTAATGGCAATATTGGACTAAATATTGGATTTGCTATTATTAAATTTTGAAATTCTGCTAAAACCCCAATTCCTATACTAATAAACATCATAAAAATCACAGGGCCGATAAATATAGCCAAAGGATAAGATATTATTTTCCTATACCATGATCTTTCTTTTTTTATTTGCCATATCTCATTAAAATTATATTCTAACAAAAGTAGCATTTGAAATAATATTAAAATAATAAAAATTAAACCTGTCATAGTCATAACGCCATTATTTATAGTTTTTAAAAATTCTTGAGCAGTATTTATCAAACTTACAATAACGTCATGGTGTACAGCGAAATTGGTCAACAAAAACCTTTCCAATAGATCAATCATATTAAAATAGTTTGCAGCACCTATTAATACTGCTAGAAAAGGAATTGTCGTTGTAATTGAAAAAAAAGATAATGCAGTAGCCCAGTACATGCAACGATTTTTAGTAAAATCTCTTATGCTGGCATACAAAACATGAGTCAGTTTAATAACAAAGTTATCTATTAAATCAGCCATACTTTAAGAATACCATATTCAAATATTTTTTCTATCAGTATACTTGGTGTGTAACAAATGATGAGATTTTTCACCTAAAGGTGCTAGCAAAAACTCTTCATAAATCTGAGTAATATAAGGATTATTATGTGATTTACGTAATGTTTTTCCTTCATCTTCTTTATAAATAGCACCAATCCGTTTATTCCTAATATCATTTGTGGTAAACCGAGGCTGACCTCCTCCTCCTATACATCCTCCTGGACAAGTCATAACTTCAATAAAATGATATTTAGAAGTACCTGCTTTAATCTCTTCTATAAGTTTCCTAGCATTTCCAAGTCCATGAGCAACAGCTACATTAGCTGTTACGCCTTCCAGAAAAGACCATTCTGGCTTTGTTCCTGTAATAGTAATAGATGCTTCCTTTATTCCTTCAAGACCAACAAGTGGTGTTACATGTAGATTCTCAAAAGGAAGTTCTCTGCCAGTAACTAGCTCATAAGCTGTTCTTAATGCAGCCTCCATGACCCCTCCAGTATTAGCGAAAATATCAGCTGCTCCAGAGGATTCACCTAATGGATTATCCATTTCTTCATCAGGAAGTGAAATAAAATCAATACCAGCTTCTTTAATTATTTTACCTAGCTCTCTTGTTGTTAGAACCACATCAATATCTTGATTACTCCCAGCATCATTCATTTCTTCTCTGGAAGCCTCCCATTTTTTTGCAGTACAAGGCATTATTGAAACCACAAAAATATCACTAGGATCTTTGCCTAATTTTTCTGCCAAATAGCTTTTTGCAATTGCACCAAACATTTGTTGTGGTGATTTACAGGTAGAAATATTAGGAAGTATTTCTGGATAATTATATTCAGCAAACTTAATCCATCCTGGAGAACAGCTAGTAAACATTGGAAGAGCAACATCTTCTTTATCTACTAATGCCTTTTTAAGCCTTGTAAGTAATTCAGTACCCTCTTCTAAAATAGTAAGATCTGCTGCGAAATTAGTATCAAATACTTTATCAAATCCAAGTCTTTTCAGAGCAGATACCATTTTCCCTGTAACTAATGTTCCTGCTGGTAAGCCAAAACATTCACCTAATGCCGCCCTTATTGCAGGAGCAGTCTGAACTACAACATATTTTGAAGGGTCCTCTATTGCTTTCCAGACTTCAGAAACCTGGTTTTTCTCAACAATAGCCCCTACCGGACAGACAGCAGCACATTGGCCACATTGCACACAAGTAACACAATTAAGATCTAAAGCAAATGCTGGCCCAATAACTGTATCAAAACCTCTAAACTGAGGGAAAAGTGCGCCAACCGTTTGTATCTGATTACAAACAGCTACACATCTACGACACTTAATACATTTACTGTTATCTCTAATAAGTGCTGGGGTTGAACAATCTAATTGTTTTTCTGTACGTTCCCCTTCATATCTAACGTTTTCTATACCTAATCCGTGGGCTAAAGATCTTAGCTCACAATCTTCGTTTCTATCACAAGTTTGGCAGTCACCATTATGTTCGGAAAGAAGTAACTCGACTATTGTACGACGAGCTTCCCTTACCCTTTTAGTGTTTGTGAATACTTTCATGCCTTCAGTTACAGGCAATACACATGAGGCAACTAATGTTTTTGCTCCTACTACCTCCACTAAACAGACCCTACAAGCACCAATTGAATGAATTCCTTCTAGATGACATAGTGTAGGGATTGAAATTCCTGCTTGTTTTGCAGCAGCTAAAACAGTTGTACCCTCTGGTACCGAAACATTCATATTATTTATAGTTAAAGTAGTCATCTATTTAACTCCTTCCTGTACCGAAGAACAAACTCCGGACTTTTTACCATAATCACAACGCAAACAACGATTTGCTTGTCGTACTGAAACACTTTCAGTCCAAGCTAATTCAACCTCATCAAAATTATTCCTGCGTCTATCTAATGAAATTAGATTTAATTTTTCACGTGGATACGGCACAGGCTCTGCTTCTGGATCATATGCTGTTTGAACCTCGCAATATTCTCTCCAGAAAGAATTATCTTTTCCAGTCAAATATGTATCAATACCAACTGCTGACTTTTCCCCTCCCGCTATAGCTTCTACCACTGAAGATGCACCCAAAGCTACATCGCCTCCTGCAAAAAGCCAAGGCTCGCAAGTTTGACCAGTTTTAGCCTGTATAGCAACTGTTTTTGAATTAGTCAGAGGAATATCTAAAAACTCTGTGTCAACTTTTTGTCCGATCGCTGTTATTATTTGATCAACTGTAATGGTAATTTCTTTATCCTTTCTATCCTCTGGTCTTCGTCGACCAGAACGATCGAATTCTCCTAAAGACATTGGGTGACAAATCAATCCTGAAACAACACCATTTGTAGATATAATTTCAATTGGTGCAGTTAATAATAAGAGTTTTACTCCTTCTTGTTCAGCTTCTTCAATCTCTTCAGCATATGCAGGCATTTCTTCTTTGGTTCTACGATACAAAACTGTTACGTCTTCTGCCCCAAGTCTTAGAGCAGTTCTTGCAGCATCAATTGCGGCATTGCCACCGCCAATGACTACTACTTTATTCCCAACAGGAACAGAGCCTCGCAAATTATACTGACGTAAAAAATCTAAGGCATCAACTACATTTTTTGTATCTTCTCCTGGAATCCCAAGTTTAAAAGATTTCTGAGCTCCAATACCAATAAACACAGCATCATAACCTTCTTCTCTCAAACTATTAATGGAAAAATCTTTTCCTAAACTTTTCCCTGTAAAAATCTCAACTCCCATTCTTTCTATCATTCGGATTTCACGAGCTAATATTTCTCTAGGTAGTCGATAAGCTGGGATAGCTTGAACAAGCATTCCTCCTGGTCTAGGCTCAGATTCAAAAACATGCGGTTTATAACCTAGTCTAGCTAAGAAATAAGCACAAGAAAGTCCAGCTGGTCCAGCTCCTATAATAGCTATTTTTTTACTAGCATTTATTGCATTTTCCCTTATTTCAGGAAGTTGAACAGTTACCTCTTGATCTATCATAAATCTTTTAATGCCTCTAATAGAGATAGATTCATCAATAGTTGCTCTTCTACATTTATTCTCGCAAGTATGAAAACAAACTCTAGCACAAACTGCAGCAAAAGGATTTCTTTCTCTATGAAGACGAATTGCTTCTGCATAACGCTTTTCTCCAACTAAAGAAACAAATCCAGGAACATCAACTCCTGCAGGACAAGCACTTTGACACGGAGCACGTACTAACGAAGGACATACACCTGCTTCACAGTGATGGTCACGAATATGTGCATCGTATTCAGCACGAAAGTGACGAATAGTAGAGAGAACAGAATTAGGAGCAGTTTGTCCTAATCCACAAAGAGAAGTATCTTTTATTACCTCACTTAGCTCAATAAGCTTTTCAACATCTCCTTCTACGCCTTTACCACCACAAATTCGTTCCAATATTTCTAACATTCTTTTAGTACCAACTCTACACGGAACACATTTTCCACAAGACTCCTCTTGAATAAATTCTAAAAAGAATCTAGCAACATCCACCATACAAGTATCTTCATCCATTACAATAAGTCCACCAGAACCCATAATAGCCCCAAGTTCATTAATCGATTCATAATCCACAGGAACATTTAAATTCTCTTTAGGGATACAACCGCCTGAAGGTCCACCTAATTGAGCAGCTTTAAATTTCTTACCATCAGGGATGCCTCCACCAATATCATAAATAATATCACCTAATGCAATACCCATATTTACTTCCACAAGACCAACATTATTAACATTCCCTGTTAAAGCAAAAATTTTAGTTCCAGGTGATTTACTTGTACCAACGCTTCTAAAAGCCTCAGCACCTTCCCTGATAATCACGGGAATATTTCCTAATGTTTCTACGTTATTAAGTACTGATGGCTTTTCCCATAATCCTTGATTGGCAGGAAACGGAGGACGTTGACGAGGTTCACCTCGTTTTCCCTCAATAGATCTCATTAATGCTGTTTCCTCACCACAAACAAACGCTCCAGCGCCTTGGCTTATATGCAAATCAAACTTAAAATCAGACCCTAATATATTCTCGCCCAATAGTCCTCTTCGACGACAATCGCTTATCGCAATATTAAGTCTTTTAATTGCTAATGGGTACTCCGCCCTACAATAGATATAACCAGTATCAGCACCTATTGCACGAGCTCCAATCATCATTCCTTCAATAACTGCATGTGGGTCACTTTCCAATAAACTTCTATCCATAAATGCTCCAGGATCCCCTTCATCTGCATTACAAATAATAAATTTATTAGTACCTATTGCCTTTGAGCAAAATTCCCATTTAAGACCAGTTGAAAAACCTGCGCCTCCACGTCCTCTTAATCCTGAATTTTTAACCTCTTCAATAATCTGAGCTGGTGTCATTTCACGTAAAGCTTTTTCAATCGCAAAATATGCTCCACGACCGATAGCTTCCTCAAGACTTTCAGCTGCAATCATCCCTTTGTTCCGTAAAACCTTTAAATTTTGTTTAGCAAAAAATGGGATATCTTTATATTGCATTATAGGTTTATTTGTATTTGGGTCATGAAACACTAAATCAGCTACCGGATTACCATTAACTAGATGCTCTTCAATAATTCTTTTAGCACCTTCTGGAGTTATTTTTGTGTAATAGAATGCCCCTGGATAAACTACAAGAATAGGCCCTCCTGCACAAAATCCATTGCAGCCAGTTTCCACTAATGAAACTCTATCTGACATATTATATTTCTGGATTTCTTCCTGAATTGCTTGCTTTACAGCTAAAGCACCTGAGGAAATACAACCAGTACCAAAACAAAGCATCACATGAAATTGATTTTGATTTTTTAATCTCTCCTCCGCTTCTTGAAAATCATTTAATCGAAGAGAAAACGTTACTTGTAATTTTTCGTGGATTTTATCAAGGTCTTCTTTATTAAAAATAATATTGTTATTTAACTCTGTCATTATAGTGACACTCCTTTCTCTTCAGTCTGGGCATGATATATTGAGTCTATAATATCTGAAACTTTTGAAGGACGAACTCTTTTATAAACCTCATCGTTGATTGCAATAGTAGGAGCAAGACCACATGCGCCAAAACAGCGAGCAATTTCTAATGAGAACATTCTATCCTCAGTAGTTTCGCCAACATCAATCCCTAGCTTCCTTTTAATTGCATCTAAAACTAATTTTCCACCTCTAACATAGCAAGCAGTGCCCATACAGACTCTTACAAGATGCTTCCCTCTAGGTATAGTTGTGAAATTAGAATAAAAACTAACAACTCCAGCTACTTCGCTATACGGTTGATTAAGACCAATAGCAATTTTTTTTAACGCTATTTCTGGAAGATAACCAAACATTCCTTGTGTTATTTGCAATACTGGGATGAGTGCTCCTGGTTTATTTTGATACTCTAAAATCAAATTATCTAAATCTTTTAATAGTTCCTCTTCTGGTAAATTTTGACTATTACAACAAGTACATTTATTTGATTCACTCATGTATCTCTCCTTTATTTTATATAATTAGAATGTAATATATGTTCAATAAATTGGTGTTTTATCTATATTTAAAGAATAGAACAAAGGAAGATGACAGTCAATAAATTACAGGAAAATGATCTATATATTGCTTAATTTTTGAAACTATTCAAAATTGAGGGAACTACGTTTTTATTAAATACATTTGGAATAATATTAGTTTTATCTAATTCATCATCATTAAGAACACTTGATATCCCTTTGGCTGCTTGGATAAAATGATAAAACTCAATGTTCTTTATATTGTTTTCTAAAATAGCCTTAACAAATCCAGGATAACCGATAGCATTATTAATCTGATTGGGAAAATCACTTCTTCCTGTGGCGATAATTCCTTTAAAGCCTTCTGGTAGCTGTGAAGGCAGTATTTCTGGGTCAGGATTAGCGAGTGCGAATATTATTGGCTCTTTATTCATAGTTTCTACCATGGAAGCAGTTAAAACTCCTCCAACAGAAACTCCAACGAAAATGTCCTTACCAATGACTGCATCTAGTAACTTACCTTCGACATCTCGATTATCAGTTAATTCTAAAACTTCTTTTTTATATTTATTTAGGTCAGTTCTTTGTTTGTGAATAATACCTTTACTGTCACAAATGCTTATTTTTTTAAATCCATAAGTAAAAAGAAGTCTAGCTATAGCTAAACCTGCTGCTCCTGCGCCGTTGATAACTATGCTGCTCGAACTTGGCTCTCTATTCGTCACCTTCAAAGCATTAATAAGCCCTGCTAAAACAATAATCGCAGTACCATATTGATCATCATGAAAAACTGGAATATCAACTCTTTGTACTAGTTTATCAAATATCTCAAAGCAATTTGGAGCACTAATATCTTCTAAATGAATAAGACTAAATGACGGAGAAAGTGCTGATATAGCATCTACAATTCTGTCTACGTCAGTTGTATTAAGTAATAAGGGGTACGCATTTATATCTGCAAAAGCCCTGTAAATCATAGATTTCCCTTCCATCACTGGCATTGCTGCTTCTGGCCCCATATTACCTAGCCCAAGAACAGCAGTTCCATCAGTAAACATACCAACTGTGTTACCAATAATCGTAAAATCTTTTACAGCTTTTTTATCGTTATTAATATACTTAACAACCTGAGCAACACCGGGAGTATATACTTTTGCTAGAATCTGAGCGTTATCAATAGTAATCTTATTTTCGATAGATATTTTACCTTTTTTGTGAAGATCAAATATTTCATTCATAATTATAGGTATTTATTAATTTCCAACTTATACTGTTTTGCTTTTTCAGTAGCAACTTTAGCAAAATCTTTACCATTAGATGCATATATAACATCTCGGGAAACATTAAATAAATAATTATTTTTATTTTTTCTGTCTTTGGTTAATATATCAGAAACCTTACCGCCTTGAGTCCCTATCCCAGGAACAAGAATAAAACTATCGGATAAGTCTTTTTCAACTAACCCAAAATGGTCAGGATTAGTTGCTCCCATAACTGCACCACAGTTAGCATAACTATTATTCCACGTATGCACTAATGAAGCAGTTTCTTGAAAAAGGAATGTTCCTTTATCTGTTTTTAACATTTCTAGTTCAGATGAACTTTTATTAGAAGTTAGTACAAGTACAAATGAGTATTTATCCTTATATTCCAGAAAAGGGATTATTGAGTCGCTTCCCATATATGGTGCAAGAGTTACTGCATCAACTTTAAGTTGTTCAAAAGCAGATATTGCATACTTCTGAGCAGTATTTCCAATATCACCTCTTTTTACATCTAAAATCACTGGAATATATTCAGGAATCAACTCTAAAGTTTTTACTAATAGTTCAAGACCATAAACTCCTAAGGCTTCAAAGAAAGCTATATTGGGCTTATACGCACAAACATGGTCTTTGGTAGCATTAATTATTTGCTCTGAAAAAACAAAAAGTGGTTCTGATTCAGATTCTTTAAGAAATGCTGGTATCTTTTCAACGTCGATATCCAACCCAACTATCAAAGATGAGTCGTTTATTGTTTGAGCGTTTCGTAATTTGTCCTTAAAGTTCATTACAGGTCTTTAATTGTTAGCAATGTGTCGTATTTGAAACCTTCTTTAACAATATTTTCTTCAGCACCCTGTAATCTATCAATAGTTCCGAGAATTGCTGTTACATTATAACCAGCATCTCTTAAAATATTTGCAGACTTTAAGGCAGCTCCTGCTGTTGTTAAGATATCTTCAATAAGCAGTACATTTTTAGAACCTTTTATCGTTCCTTCAATTAGCTTTGTTGTACCGTAATCTTTTTCTGCCTTACGAACAATAACAAAGTTAATGCCAGACTTAATGCTTACAGCAGCTACAATAGCTACAGCACCTAATTCAGGAGCTGCAAGCATATCAGTTTCTGGGTAATCTTTTTTTATCTTTTGAGCAAAGGCATCTGATAACTTATCTAAAATTGAACTATTGGTTTCAAATAGATATTTATCCAAATAATAATTACTTTTTTTCCCTGACCTTAAGGTGAAGTCACCTTCTAAGTAAGCAGCGGCTTTTATCTGTTTAGCCAGATCATTTAGTGTCATAGATTACCCTTTTATATTAAATACTTGTTGTGCTTTAGGGTATTTCAAAATCTCTGCACTTGGTGGTAAAACTAAGTCACTAATAAGTATCTGTTCTTTCAGGTCCAAGTTAGTAATATCTACATCAACTTGAGGAATAATCTCTTGAGGAAGAATCATTAATTGCACAACATCAACCTTTTGTTGAATTCTGCCACCTTTTTGAACTCCTTTAGAGTTACCAACTGCTTTCACAAGCAATTTAATTTTAACCTTGTTTTTTTCATTGACTGTTTTGAAGTCCAAGTGAAGAATTTTTTTACTAATTGGATGAATTTGAGCTTCATAAGTTATTGCATGTATTGTCTTTCCATCAAGCTCAAAAGAGAAAATTGTATTCTTTCCATGAACACCTTTTAAAAGATGGGTACTAATAGCTTTATAATCAACCATAAGACTAACGTTATTTTTGAGATCTGTACCATATAACTCAACAGGTATTAAACTTTTATTTCTAAGCTTGTTTACCTTTTCTTTACCAAATTCTGTACGTTTTTGAACCTCTATTTTTACTGATTCCATTCTGCCATCACGTCCTCTCGCTACTTCAGATATTT
>CAZXTL010000030.1:6508-22940 GCA_964643725.1 uncultured Candidatus Marinamargulisbacteria bacterium | reverse complement strand
GCAGGAAACTTAAGCAACTGGTGGACAGTGAATAGTTACCAATTTGATGAAACAACGCCAAGTGTGGTTGGTACTTTATCAAATGTAGTTACCGTTAATAATAATCCACCTCTAATGACATTTAATCACGCTACTGATGTTCCAAGCGGAATTAGTATTAATGGATATGATATTTATTGGGGAACTGACAATTCGTCGGAGCTTATCCAGTATAGTAATCAACCAAATCAATTTGATCCGCCTCAACTAACAGTATCTGCTACTTATTATTTGAAGGTTCGTGCGCATGATATGGTTGGTAATCATGGCAGTTGGAGTACAGTAATGAGTTACACTTATTTTACTAATTGTAAGATTTTAGAAACCAATAAAGAATATGGTACTATTGCACAATCTTTAGTTGATGTATTAGCTAATCAGACGATTCAAGTCTATGCAGGAACACACAAAGGTCTAGGGAATACTGGTTTAATATGGCCGAATCTCGACAATATAACCCTTCAAGGAAATACTTCTGCTGACACTATAATTGATGCAGAGCAAGTAACCAGACACATTCTTCAAGCAAATGTAAGAGGATGGACAGTACAGAATATCCAATTAATCAATGGTAAAAGCCCAAGCATCACAGGTTCTGGAGACAATATTGGTGGAAGTATTTATATTAGCGTTAGTAACGCAGGGCACTCATTAACTCTGAATTCAGTGATAATAAGTGGTAATAGGGCATATAACGGTGGTGCGATTGGTCATTTAAGTAATGGTATTTCCAATGTTATTGTAAATAATTCTGTAATTGCTAAAAATAGTGCACAGAATGGTGGTGGTGGTGGATTTTATTATGGTTCAAATGTTTTAAACAGTAGCAATGTATATAGTAATACTGCACAATCAGGTGGTGCATTGTATTTTGGCACGAGTACACTGAACAGCTGTAATATATATGGCAATAGTGTTTCTAGTAGTTATGGTGGCGGATTTAATGGTGGGAAATATATACTGAATAGTTGTAACGTATATAGCAATAGTGCTGCTAGTTCTGGTGGTGCCTTCGCGTATGCAAATACGACACTTAATAACTGTAGCGTATATAGTAATAGTGCTTCTGGCTCTGGTTCTGGTGGAGGATTCTATAGTGGAACGAACACTCTGATTGGTAGTGAAGTATATAGCAACACAGCCAATGACGGTGGTGGATTTTATGGTGGAGCAAACACGTTAACGAACAGTAAAGTATTTAACAATAGTGCATTCTATGATGGGTCTGGTGGTGGATTTGCTGTGGGCACGAACACTCTTAATAACTGTTTGGTGTATGGAAATACTGCCGACTCTGGTGGTGGATTTAATGGTGGAACTAACACGCTTACGAATAGTAACGTTTATAACAACTATGCTATCAATAATGGTGGTGGGTTTTATTATGGTGTAAACACTCTTATTAATGTCCTAGCTTATAGCAACAGTGGTTCTTTAGGTGGTGTATTTTATCTAGGTGATAATAAGCTTGTTAACAGTACTATGGTTTCTAATAACGGAGTTATTTATTATGATTCTATCTCAGGTGGTGGAGAAAATGGTGAGCTATTAGCCTATAACACAATATTTGAAGGTAGTTTCAACGGTGGAACGGACTCATATTTTAACACTGCGACTGTAAACAATTGTATTTTTACAGACACCACGCTACCTTCAGTAATGAACAGTTCTAATGTAATACTTGGTTTTACCACAAGTCATTTCGCTAACTATGCAGGTGGTGACTATCGCATAAGTGCTAATTCTCCTGCGCATAGTTGGGGTTCTAATGTGAATTGGAACGCAAATAGTAACAATGTAACGAATGACCTGGATGGCAACCCAAGAATTTATCAAGGGACTATGACTGTTGCAAGGATAGATGTTGGAGCTTATGAACTACAAACAAACCGCTCTGTTTGCTACATTGTTGAAACAGGTGCTTATTTTGAGTCTATCCAAGACGCCCTTAACGCTGCGACAACAGGGCAGACCATTCAGGTATTAGCTGGTACGCATAAAGGTCCTGGTAATCGTGGGTTGATATGGCCTAACTTAGACAATATAACGTTACAAGGAAATACTTCTGCTGACACTATCATAGATGCAGAGCAAGTAACACGCCATATTCTTCAATCAAATGCTAAAGGATGGCAATTAAAAAACATCCAATTAATTAAGGGTAAAAGCCCTAGTATCACAAGTTCTGGAGATAACATAGGTGGAAGTATTTATATTAGCCTCAGCAACTCTGGGCATATTCTAACCCTAAATTCTGTGATAATTAGTGGCAACCAAGCATATAATGGAGCTGCCATCGGTCAACCAATGAATGGTATTTCCAAAGTTGTTGTAAATACCGCTGTTATTGCTAAAAATAGTGCGGCTTCTTGTGGTGGTGGGTTATATTATGGTTCCAATGTTTTAAATAGTAGTAACGTATATAGTAATTCTGCGCAATCTGGTGGTGGATTATATTTTGGTGCTAGTACACTTAATAACTGTAATATTTATGGCAATACTGTTTCTAGTACTTATGGTGGTGGTTTTAATGGTGGCAAATACATACTGAATAGTTGTAACGTTTACAGCAATAGTGCCGCTAGTTCTGGTGGTGCCTTTGCTTATGCAGCTACTACACTTAATAATTGTAGTGTATATAGTAATACTGCCTCTGGTTCCGGTTCTGGTGGTGGATTTTATAATAGTACGTCCACTCTGACGAGTTGTAACGTCTATAACAACACTGCAACGATGGTAGGTGGTGCCTTTGCTAGTGGAACAAATATTCTGACGAGTTGTAACGTGTATGGTAATACTGCCATGACTGGTGGTGGATTTGATTCTTGCATAAATACGATTGCAAACAGTAGTGTTTATGGAAATAGTGCTTCAAATTCTGGCGGAGGATTTAATGGTGGTACAAACACATTTAACAACTGTATTGTCTACAATAATATCGCCTCAAATTCTGGTGGCGGATTTTATAATGGTACGAATAAGCTGACTAGTAGTAACGTGTATGGTAATAGTTCTATGACTGGTGGTGGATTTAATGGTGGTACAAATATACTTATTAGTAGTAACGTCTTTAACAATACTGGTATTGGTGGTGGCGGTGGTGGTGGATTTTATTCTGGTGCGAATACACTGACTAGTTGTAACGTATATAGCAACAGTTCTTCGGTGGGCGGTGGATTTAATAGTGGTACAAATACATTTAATAACTGTATCATTTATAGCAACATTTCTTCTGGTACTGGTGGTGGTTTTAGTGGTGGAACTAACTATCTGACGAATAGTAAAGTATCTGGAAACATGGCTACCTATTCCGGTGGTGGTTTTGCTTCTGCAACGAACGTACTTATAAACACTAACGTCTATGGTAATACTGCACTAAATGGTGGAGCATTTGCTTATAGTACAAACACCCTGAATAATAGTATTTTATATAATAACAGTGCTTCTGGCTCTGGTGGTGGGTTTTATTCTGGCACCAATATGCTTATAAATGTTTTAGCTTATAACAATAGTGGTTCTTCTGGTGGTGTTTTTTATGAAGGTAGTAATAAGGTTGTAAATAGTACGCTAGTTTCTAACAACGGTGTTATTTATTATGACAATACTTTGACTGGTGGAACAAATGGTCAGCTACTTGCTTATAACACAATATTCGTAGGTAATTTTGATGGTGGAAATCCTTCTTATTTTAATACAACAACAGTTGATAACTGTATTATTACTGACACAACAATTCCGTCTTCTGCAATGAACATCTCGAATTCACGTTACGGATTTGATACGACACAGTTTTCTAATTACTCAAATGGTGATTACAGTATCATCAGCTCCTCAGTAGCTATTAACAATGGTAGCAACACTCTGTGGAACGCAAACTCAAACAACGTCACGTCCGACATTACGTCCCTCGTCCCTCGTATCTTCGGAACTTCGGTTGATATTGGAGCATATGAGCTTCAGTCAGCTCAAGATCGCCCATTCGTCTGTAAGATAGTTGGAAGAACACAAGAGTTTCAAAGTATTCAAGAAGCTTTAGATGCTATAACTGAGCAACAACTAGTTCATGGTAACGCAGCCGGTAGCACTGTTCAAGTTTACGCAGGAACGCATCAAGGAATAGGGAATAGGGGATTGGTTTGGCCAAACGTTCAGAATGTAACATTACAAGGTGTAACTTCTGCAAATACTATTCTTGATGCGCAAAGTACAACCCGTCACATTCTTCAATCAAATGTGGTTGGTTGGACGATCCAAAATATTAAATTAATCAATGGTAAGAGCCCAAGTATCACCGATTTCGGAGACAACATCGGAGGAAGTATTTATGTTAGCATCAGTAATGTAGGGCATATTTTAACTCTGAACTCAGTGATAGTCAGTGGCAACCAAGCATATTATGGTGGTGCGATAGGTCATCCAAGTAGCGGTTCTTCCAATGTTGTAGTAATGAATTCGGTCATAGCTAAAAACAGTGCGACTGCTGGTGGTGGATTTTCTTGGGGCACGAACACGCTGATTAACAGTAATGTATATAGTAACAGTGCTACTTGGGGTGGTGGATTTTATAGGGGCATTTATAACACTCTTACGAACAGCAGTGTATATGGTAACAGTTCTGCTACTTCTGGTGGTGGATTTTATTATGGCACAAATACTTTATCAAACAGCAGTGTCTATAGCAACACTACTGTTTCTGGTGGTGGATTTTATTATGGCACGAACTCTCTTATGAACAGCAGTGTATATAGTAACAGTGCCTCTACTAATGGTGGTGGGTTTGCTTATGGAACTAATACTTTATCAAACAGCAGTGTATATAGAAATAGCTCTGCCATGTCTGGTGGTGGCTTTATTTATGGCACAAATACGCTGACTAGTAGCAATGTATATGGCAACAGTGCATCTAGTACTGGTGGTGGATTTTCTTTAGGTACAAACACGCTTACGAACAGTAGTGTATATAGCAACAGTGCTTCTATTGGTGGTGGTGGATTTCGCAATGGAACAAACACTCTTATAAATGTGCTTGTCTATAATAATAGTTCTTCTCAAGGGAGTGTATTTTATTTCGGCGATAATAAGCTTGTAAATAGTACTATTGTTTCTAACAATGGTGTTATTTATTATGACGATAGTGCAAGTGGCGGAACTAACGGTCAGCTAATTGCTTATAACACGCTTTTCTTTGGTGATTTTGATGACGGCACTGCTGTAAATTTTGTTACAACTACTTTAGATCATTGCGTTGTTACAGATAGAACACTGCCAACACAGATTAATCATATAAACACCATCTATGGTTTTACTTCTTCACAGTTCACTGCTTACGATAGTGGTGACTATACTTTAATTGATTGGTCAGTCGCTGCAAATACTGGTACCAACAATGCTTGGTACGTTAACTCAATGAACATTACTTCCGATATTACTCTAACCCATGAACGAATCACCAACTCAACAATAGATGTCGGTGCTTACGAATCCGACAGCGCCATCCCATTCGTCTGCGAAATTCTAGAGACAGCTCAGAAGTTTACCAGAATCCAGCTTGCGTTAGATGCACTACAACAGATGGAAGAAACATACGGAACTGGTGCTGGTAAAACAATACAAGTATATGCTGGGACTCTTACTGGTACTGGTAATGTTGGCTTAGTTTGGCCAAATGTTCAGAATATAACGCTACAGGGAGTAACTTCTGCGAATACTATTCTTGATGCGTCACTTGTCACTCGTCACATTCTTCAGTCAAACGTGGTTGGTTGGACGATCCAAAATATCCAGTTAATCAATGGCAAAAGCCCAAGCACATCAGGTTCTGGCGATAACAAAGGTGGAAGTATTTATATAAGCATCAGCAATGCTGGGCATATTTTAACTCTGAACTCAGTGATAGTCAGTGGCAACCAAGCATATTATGGAGGTGCGATTGGTCATCCAGTTGATGGTATTTCCAAAGTTGTTTTGACGAATTCTGTTATTGCTAAAAACAGTGCTACTTATGGTGGAGGCTTTAATTATGGTACGAACACGCTTACTAACAGCAGTGTTTATAGTAACAGTGCTTCTGATTTTGGTGGTGGATTTTTTGAAGGCACGAACGTGCTGAGTGGTAGTAATATATATAGCAACAGTGCTACCAATGGTGGTGGATTTAGATTAGGTACAATCACTCTGACCAGTAGTAATGTCTATAGCAACAGTGCTCAATATGGTGGTGGATTTAATAGTGGAACAAAGTTTTTAAGTAACAGTAAAGTATATGGGAATAGTGCTTCTGCTAATGGTGGTGGATTTATTGGTGGAACAAGCACATTGAATAATAGTGAAGTTTATAACAATAGTGCTTCTAATGTTGGTGGTGGATTTTGTGAAGGCACGAACACACTGACTAGTAGCAATGTATATAATAACAGTGCTGTTAGTGAAGGTGGTGGCTTTATTAATGGCACAAATACGCTGACTAGTAGCAATGTATATGGAAATATTGCAGGTGTAGATGGTGGTGGATTTGCTTATGGCACAAACACACTGACGTACAGTAAAGTCTTTGGTAATAGTGCTACTAATGGTGGTGGATTTGCTTGGGGCACGAACACTCTTATAAATGTCCTTGCTTATAACAACATTGGTTCTTCTGGTGGTGTTTTTTATCTAGGCGATAATAAGCTTGTTAACAGTACTATTGTTTCTAACAACGGAGCTATTTATTATAACGAAGATCTTGGGTTGGGAAATGACGGGAAGCTCTCTGCCTATAATACGATTTTCTTTGGTGATTTTGATGGTGGAACGCCTGCTTATTTCAATACAGCTACCGTAGACTATTGTATTATCACTGATACAACAATTCCATCTTCTGCTATGAACATCTCGAATCCACGTTACGGTTTCACTGCTTCACAGTTCACTGCTTACGATCTTTACGATTACAGTATCATCAGCTCATCAGTAGCTGTTAACGCTGGCAGTAATACTCTGTGGAATGCAAACTCAAACAACGTCACGTCCGATATTACGTCCCTCGTCCCTCGTATCTTCGGAACTTCGGTTGATATTGGTGCGTACGAGCTACAAGAAGAACAAGATCGTCCATTTGTTTGTAAGATAGTAGAAACCACTCAAGAGTTCCAAAGTATCCAAGAAGCAATAGACGCTTTAGTTGAGAAGCAAGTTGTACAAGGAAATTCTTCAGGTAATACTATTCAAGTTTATACAGGTACTCATGCAGGTTTGGGTAACGCAGGGTTAGTCTGGCCAAACATTAATAATCTAACATTACAGGGTGTTTCTTCCACTGACACTATCCTCGACGCATCAAGTGTCACTCGTCACATCTTAGTTAGTTATCCTTTACACCTTACTATCCATGATTTGAGTTTAAAAAATGGTAAGGTTGAAACTAGTGGAGCTCAGGGTGCAAATAACACAGGTGGAAGTATTTATATAACAGTAAGCGATAGTGCGTTTTTGCTAGAGATTGATCAAGTACAAATTCATGCTAATGAATCAAAGTATGGAGCGGCGGTAGGACAGAACACTAATAGTTACAGTTTGGTTAGCATCAATAATAGTAGTATTTATTCTAATAGTGGATATTATGGTGGTGCATTTAGTTGGGGAACAAATAAACTCAAGAACAGCACTGTATATGACAACACTGCGTTTGATGGTGGTGCCTTTTATTTTTCAAAAGTAGAAGTGGTGAATGGCAGCATCTATGGTAATACTGCTCAATATGGTGGTGGGTTATATGGTGGTACTGCTGTTCTTTCAAATAGTAGTGTTTATGGTAATACTGCCGGTATTCATGGTGGTGGGTTATGTAGTGTTATCAATGTAATGACAAATAGTAGTGTTTATGAAAACAGTGCTAGTGGGTTTTATGGTGGCGGTATCTTCGGGGGCACAAATACTATTGGTAACAGTAATATCTATGATAATACTGCGGTTATGGGAGGCGGTATTTATGGTGGTGAAAATTATTTAACTAGTAGTAATGTTTATAGGAACATTGCCTCTAATGGGGCTGGATTTTATGGTGGAACAAATACGCTTAATAACTGCTTTGTATATAGTAACAGTGCTTTAAATGGCGGTGGTGCATTTTATCAAGGAACCAATAAACTTATTAATGGCATTATTTATGACAATAGTGCCGTTAACGGTGGTGCATTTTGCCAAGGCAGCAATAGGTTAGTTAACTGTACAGTTGTAAATAATGATGGGGTTATTTTCTTTGATGATAGCTCTTCAGGTAGCCTTACAGCGTTCAATACAATTTTCTTAGGTGATTTTGATGCTGGTGGGTCGTACGGTGCTGTTGACATTGAATACAGTATTGTTTCCGACAATACTCTGCCAGTTGAGTTTAGCAATTCAAAACCAAGATATGGGTTTGAAACTTCCCATTTTGAAAAATATGCTAGCAAGGATTTTAGAGTAATTAGCTCATCCGTAGCTATTAACAATGGTTCTAATGCGTTGTGGAACGTTAATTCTCGTAATGTAACCGTAGATATTTCAGGTAGCCCACGTGTTTTTGGTACACATGTTGATATTGGTGCTTATGAATCACAAGTTAGTGTCCCTGCCTTTAATTGTGAGATAGTAGAATTGGACCAAAGATTCTTTACAATTCAAGAAGCATTAGATAATGTAAAGGAATCCCAGACAATTCAGGTTTATGCTGGTACACATAAAGGGTTATGGAATAGGGGATTGGTATGGCCTAATGTGAATAATGTAACGTTACAGGGTGTTACTTCTGCAGATACAATTCTGGATGCAGAACAAGTTACAAGGCATTTTCTTCAAGCCAATGCAGTAAGTTGGAAATTACAGAATATTCAGTTAGTTAATGGTGAAAGTCCTAGTATAACTGGTTCTGGAGATAACACAGGTGGTAGTATCTTTATTAGTATCAGCAATACAGTGCATAGTTTAACTCTAAATTCTGTCATTATTAGTGCTAACCATGCATATAATGGTGGTGCTGTTGCTAATTTAGAAAGTGGGATTTCCAATGTTGTTCTAATCAATTCTGTTATAGCTAAAAATAGTGCTGAAAACTTCGGTGGTGGCTTGTATTTTGGCTCAAATATTCTAAGTAATATTAATCTCTATGGTAATAGTGCAAGTTCTTCAGGTGGTAGCATTTATAATGGCACAAACACTATTAATAACAGTAATATTTATGACAATTCTGCTGAGTATGGTGGAGGGATAGCAAGTGGAGTAAACGTAATTAATAGTAGTGATATATACAGTAATGTAGCAAGTTCTGCAGGTGGTGGGCTTTATACTGGAACTAACAATTTGACCAATTGTGACATACGTAATAATACTGCTTATGATGGTGGTGGATTAAATAGTGGGAATAACACACTGAGTAACAGTAGTGTATATAATAACAGTTCTTTAAATTCAGGTGGTGGTTTTTATGGAGGTAATAATACAATTCAAAGTAGTAACGTATATTATAATAGATCTGGGAATAATGGTGGTGCTTTTAGTGATGGGACTAATACTTTAAGTAATAGTAATGTTTATTATAATGCTGCGTCTAATTCTGGTGGAGCATTTAATGGTGGAACAAGTTTTGTAACTAATAGCAATATCTATGGTAACACTGGGTCACAATATGGTGGTGCATTTATGTACGGCACAAATACTTTAACAAGCAGTAATGTTTTTGAAAATTATTCAAATAATAGTGGTGGCGCATTTAATTATGGTACCAATATGCTGATTAGTAGTAATGTTTTTAGCAACACTGCTCAATATGGTGGTGGATTCTATGAAGGCACGAATACCTTGACTAATAGCAGAGTTAATGGCAACAGTGCTTCTCTAAATGGTGGTGGATTTAATTATGGAACTAACCTACTTACTAATAGTAATATTTATGGCAACAGTGCTCAATATGGTGGTGGATTTGCTTACGGGGTCAACACGCTTATTAATGTATTGGCTTATAATAATACAGCTTCAGAAGGCGGGTCTGCTTTTTATCTTGGAAATAATACACTAGTGAATAGTACGATAGTTTCTAATAACGGTGTTACTTATTATGACGACAATTTAGATGCTGGAGAGAACGGACAGTTATTAGCTTACAACACTCTTTTCTATGGAGATTTTAACGGTGGAGATGATGCAAATTTCATAACTTCAACTTTAGATTATTGCGTAATAACAGATAGAACATTACCAATTGAGATTAATCATATTAATACTCGTTACGGCTTTGATGTATCTCAGTTTATTAATTATGTTAATGGAAATTATAAGCTAGTTGATTGGTCAGTTGCTGCAAATACTGGTACCAATAATGCTTGGTACGTTAACTCCATGAACATTACTTCCGACATCACCTTAACACATCAACGAATCACCAACTCAACAATAGATGTCGGTGCTTACGAATCAGATAGCGCCATACCATTCGTCTGCGAAATCTTAGAAACAGAGCAAAAGTTTACAAGAATTCAATTAGCGTTAGATGCACTACAACAAATGGAAGAAACATATGGAATAGGGGCAGGTAAGACAATTCAGGTTTATGCAGGAACACATAAAGGTCCAGGTAACCGTGGGTTAGTATGGCCGAACACTGACAATTTAACGTTACAAGGGAACACTTCAGCTGACACTATCATAGATGCAGAGCAAGTAAGCCGTCACATTCTTCAATCTTATGCAGTAGGTTGGACAGTACAGAATATTAAATTAATAAATGGTAAAAGTCCTAGCATAACTGGTTCTGGAGACAACATCGGCGGAAGTATTTATATAAGCATTAGTAGTACTAATCATGTTTTAACTATGAACTCAGTGATAGTCAGTGGCAACCAAGCTTATAATGGTGGTGCGATAGGTCATCCAAGTAGCGGTTCTTCCAATGTTGTAGTAATTAACTCAGTTATTGCTACAAACAGTGCAATATATGGTGGTGGATTTTATTATGGCACAAATACTTTATCAAACAGCAGTGTCTATAGCAACACTGTTAATTCTAGTGGTGGTGGGTTTTATTATGGAACAAATACTTTATCAAACAGCAGTGTCTATAGCAACACTGCCAGTTCTGGTGGTGGTGGGTTTGCTTTTGGTACAAATACTTTATCAAACAGCAGTGTATATAGTAATAGTGCTGTTTCTGGTGGTGGATTTCACTTGGCGACCAATACATTAACAAATAGTAGTGTATATGGCAACGTTGCTACTTCTGCTGGTGGTGGATTTGCTTTAGGCACGAACACTCTTAGTAACAGCAGTGTATATAGCAACAGTGCTTCTACTGCTGGTGGTGGATTTCGCAATGGCACGAACACTCTTATAAATGTGCTTGTCTATAATAATAGTGCCAGTATTTATGGTGGTGCATTTTATTATGGCGACAATAAGCTTGTTAATAGTACGATAGTATCTAATAACGGTGTTATTTTCTATGACAACAATGCAAGTGGTGGAACTAGTGGTGAGTTGCTTGCCTATAACACAATATTCGTAGGTGATTTTGATGGTGGAACGCCAGCTTATTTTAATACTGTAACAGTTGATAGTTGTATTATTACAGACACAACTATTCCATCCGCTGCAATGAACATCTCGAATCCACGGTATGGTTTTGACCAATCACAATTCACCAATTACCAATTACCAGATTACAGCATCATCAGCTCTTCAGTAGCTATAAATAACGGTAGCAACTCTCTCTGGAACGCCAACTCAAACAATGTAACTAGTGACTATTCATCTATTCATCCACGCATCTATTCATCTACTATTGATATAGGTGCTTACGAGCTTCAGTCCGAGCAAGACCGTCCATTCGTATGTAAGATAGTTGAAACCACTCAAGAGTTTCAGAGTATCCAAGAAGCTTTAGACGCAATAGTTGAGAAGCAAGTTGCTCAAGGAAACTCAGCAGGTAATACTATTCAAGTTTATGCTGGCACTCATTCAGGTTTGGGTAATGCAGGGTTAGTATGGCCAAACATTAATAACCTAACATTACAGGGTGTTTCTTCTTCTGACACTATCCTAGATGCCTCACTAGTTACTCGTCACATCTTAGCTAGTTACGCAGTAACAATGAACATTTCCAACTTAAGTTTTACAAATGGATATAGCGAAGGAAATGGTGGAAGTATCTATGTTTCTGTTAGTAATAACGGTTTCTTATTAAACATGACAGATGTAAAAATATATGGAAATAGTACTTCTTGGGATGGTGGAGCAATAGGCCAGAATTCAGGTAGCTTTAGTAAAGTTAGCATGAATTCATGTAGTATATATGGAAACAGTGCTGGTTATGGTGGAGGTTTTTCTTATGGAACAAACAAGTTAACAAATAGCTCAGTATCTGGAAATAGTGCGCTTTATGGTGGAGGATTTTCTAATGGTATAAACACGTTAACTAATAGCTTAGTATATAGCAATAGGGGTACCGATGTAGGTGGTGGCTTTTATTTTGGAACGAATATGCTAACAAATAGTAATGTATATGGCAATAGTTCTGAAACAGAAGGTGGAGCTTTTGTTTATAGTACTAACACACTGATTAATAGCAACGTGAATGGCAACAGCAGTTATGTTGGTGGCGCATTCAGTTATTGTACTAACACAATTAGTTCTAGCAATATTTATAGCAACAGTGCATATGATGGTGGTGCTTTTAGTGAAGGAACTAACATTTTAAATAATTGTAATGTAAACAACAATAGTGCTACTAATGGTGGTGGTGCCTTTTATCAAGGTACAAATATGGTTTCTAATAGTCTTGTGTATGACAACAGTGCAGCATATGCAGCAGGATTTGCAGGTGGGACTAATTCATTAACTAGCACTAATGTTTATAGTAATAGTGCGTCTAATTCTGGTGGTGGGTTTGCTTATGGTTCAAATAATCTAATAAATAGTAAGGTGTATGATAATAGCGCCACTAGTGGTGGTGCTTTTTACCAAGGAACAAATGAGCTTATTAATGGCATTATTTATGATAATACTGCAACTAATGGTGGTGTATTCTTCCAAGGGAGCGATAAGTTAGTTAACTGTACAGTTGCAAATAATGATGGTGCTATTTTCTATGATGATAATGCTTTAGGTGCGCTTACAGCATACAATACAATTTTCTTAGGTGATTTTGACGGTGGCGGATTGTACGGTGCGGTTGACATAAGATACAGCATTGTTTCTGATAATACTTTGCCTGTTGAATTTAGCAATTTAAGGCCAAGATACGGATTTGAAACTTCTCATTTTGTTGATTATGCCAATAAGGATTTTAGAATAATTAGCTCTTCTGTAGCAATTAATAATGGTTCTAAAATATTGTGGAACGCTAACTCCAATAACGTTACAGTAGATATGGATGGCAACCAACGTGTGTTTGATGTTCATATCGACATAGGTGCATATGAGTTACAGGTTATTGTTCCTGGGTTTGCTTGCGAGATTGTGGAGATAGATCAAAGATTCTTCACTATTCAAGAAGCATTAGATAATGTTCTGGATAATCAGACTATTCAAGTGTATGAAGGAACGCATAAGGGAATATTGAATCGTGGATTGATATGGCCAAACGTTGATAATGTAACTCTGCAGGGAGTTACTTCTGTAAATACAATCCTTGATGCAGAATCAGTTACTAGACATATTTCTTTCTTTTACGCTCAAAATCAGAAAATAAAAAACTTAAGCTTAATCAATGGACGAGTTGATATGGATGAGTGGCCACCAGCACTTGATAATGTTGGTGGAAGTATTTTAGTAGCAGTTGATAGTGCTAATTCGCTTCTAGAAATTGAAAATGTTAAGTTCTATGGCAATAGGGCTAGTTTTGGAGCTGCTATTGGACAGTTGAATACTCCAAGTAAGGTTAGCATGAATTTCTGTTTAATCTATGATAACAGTGCTTCTCAAGATGGCGGTGGTATTAATGGTGGGATAAATATAATAAGTAATACCAAGATATATAATAATACGGCTACATATGGCGGTGGTTTTTATCAAGGTATTAATGAATTTGTAAACTGTAGCATCAATAGCAACAATGCTACTAATTATGGTGGTGGATTTTTTGTTGGGATGAATACTTTTACTAACAGTAGTGTTTATAGTAACAGTGCAGGTGTTGCTGGTGGTGGATTTCATAACGGCACAAATACGTTGAATAATAGTAGTGTATATACTAATAGCGCCCAAGATGGTGGTGGATTTTCTGATGGAATGAGCGTAATAATCAGCAGCGATATATACGGCAACAGTGCCGCTAACAATGGTGGCGGATTTTATTTGGGCTCGAACACCCTGACCAGTAGCAAAGTGAATGGCAACAATGCAACTGACGGTGGCGGATTTTCCGGTGGTATAAACACACTTATAAGTAGCAATGTCTATGATAACAGTGCTATTTCATTTGGTGGTGGGTTTAATGGCGGGATTAATGAACTGAATAGTAGTAATGTGTATAGCAATAGCGCTGATACTGGTGGTGGATTTCATGACGGCACAAACACTTTGAATAACAGCAGTGTATATATTAATGTTGCGTTAAATGATGGTGGTGGGTTTCAGGATGGGACAAACACACTGATTAACAGTAGAGTTGAAAACAACAGTGCGTCAAATAATGGTGGCGGATTCGCTTATGGTGCGAACACCCTGATTAACAGTAGCGTTGAAAACAACAGTGCGTTAAATAATGGTGGCGGATTCGCTTATGGTGCGAACACCCTGAATAATAGTAATGTATATGGCAACAATGCTAGCTATGGTGGTGGATTTAATGATGGAAATAATATTCTAATAAATAGCAGTGTGAATGGTAATTTTGTTAGCTATAGTGGTGGCGGATTTTTTGGAGGGATAAACGTTCTGACTACCAGTAATGTATATAGTAATACTGCAAATAATGAAGGTGGTGGATTTTCTGGAGGTACAAATACCCTAATGGATAGCGGTGTTTATGGTAATAGTGCATCTGTTTATTATGGTGGTGGTTTTTATAATGGAATAAATGAATTAATAAATAGTAGTGTATATAACAATAGTGCTCCAAATGGTGGTGGTTTTTATCTTGGAACGAATACACTGACTACTAGCAACGTATATTCTAATAGTGTTTCTGGTTCAGGTGGTGGATTTAATGATGGCGTGAACACATTGAAGGATACTAATGTAAATAACAATAGTGCTACTAATGGTGGTGGTTTTTATCAAGGTACTAATAATCTGACTTCTACTAATGTTAATAGTAATAGTGCTACTAATGGTGGTGGATTTGCTTTAGGAACAAATACTTTAACAAGTAGCAATATATATAGCAACATTGCAGCTACTAATGGTGGTGGATTTAATGGTGGCACAAATATTTTGATGAATAGTAATGTGAATGGCAACACTGCTTATGAAGGTGGTGGTTTTTCTAATGGAACGAATAATCTGACTAGTAGTGAGGTATACGGCAACAGTGCTACTTATTATGGTGGTGGCTTTGCTGGGGGCACGAACACCCTGACTAGTAGCAACGTATATAGTAACAGTTCTCAATTTGGTGGAGGATTTAATGATGGCGAGAACACGCTAACTAGTAGTAATGTTTATGAGAATAGTGCGAGTAATTATGGTGGTGGATTTAAGGGTGGGACAAATATTCTAATAAATAGCAGTGTGTATGGCAACAGTGCTACTAGCGGTGCGGGTTTTTATTATGGAACCAATATTTTGAGCAGCAGCAATCTGTCTGGCAACATTGCAATTAACGGAGCAGTAGGGTTTGAATCACTGATGATAATTCTAACAAGTGACATACATAATAACGTTGCAACTAATGGCGCATTTAATGGAGGAGTAGTAACAATTAATGGAAGCTATATTTTTAATAATACAGCAACAAATGGAGCTGTAGGGTACGGAACACAGATAAGGATATATGAAACTAATATTTCAGCTAATAGTGCAACAAATGGTGGGGTATTCTATGGCAGTAAAGTAGACGCCGAACGAGTAAGCATCAATGTCAATATAGCAAGTAGCTTTGGTGGAGTATTCTATAATTCAACAACCGATGTAGTAGACAGTGTTATTTATAGTAACAGTGCAGTAACTGGAGGTATTTATTATCAAGGTAGTAACAAGTTAAGTAACAGTGACGTTTATTTAAATAGTGCTACTAACGGAGCAATAGGATATGGAACACAGATAATAATTCTAACAAGTGACATATATAGTAACAGTGCAACAAATGGCGCATTTAATGGAGGAGTAGTAACAATTAATGGAAGCTATATCTATACTAATACAGCAACAAATGGAGCTGTAGGGTATGGAACACAGATAAGGATATATGATACTAATATTTCAGCTAATAGTGCAACAAATG
>CAZXTL010000030.1:0-6408 GCA_964643725.1 uncultured Candidatus Marinamargulisbacteria bacterium | reverse complement strand
GGAACACAGATAAGGATATATGATACTAATATTTCAGCTAATAGTGCAACAAATGGTGGGGTATTCTATGGCAGTATAGTAGACGCCGAACGAGTAAGCATCAATGCCAATATAGCAAGTAGCTTTGGTGGGGCATTCTATAATTCCACAACCGATATAGTAGATAGTTTTATTTATGGCAACAGTGCAACTGATGGTGGTGGATTTTCTTCGGGTATTAACAATTTGACGAACAGTAGTGTTGAAAACAACAGTGCGTCAAATAATGGTGGTGGTTTTTATTCTGGGACGAATACGCTGAATAACACGAATGTATATAACAACAGTGCTGTATACGGTGGAGGCTTTTCTTATGGAACGAATAACATAAATACTACTAGCGTTTACGGCAATATTGCTGTTACTGCTGGTGGAGGTTTTTATTATGGCACAAATTCGCTGACAAGCAGTAACGTGAATGGGAATAGTTCTCCAGCTGATGGTGGTGGATTTTTTGAAGGGACGAATACGCTGACTAGTAGCAATGTATATAGCAACAGTGCTTATTTGGGTGGAGGCTTTAATGGTGGAGATAACACTCTTATTAGCAGCAACGTATATAGTAACAGCGCTGGCTTTAATGGTGGTGCTTTTTATGAAGGCGAGAATACGCTGACTAGTAGCGATGTGAATGGAAACAGTGCGAGCTTTTCTGGAGCAGGTTTTCATGGAGGAACAAACACATTAACGAGTAGCAAAGTATATGAAAACAGCGCATATTCTGCTGGTGGTGGATTTAATAATGGCCTAAATACTTTAATGAACAGTATGGTATATAGTAATCTTGCTAGTAATAGCAGTGGAGGAGCATTTCATTCAGGGACAAATATATTAACTTCAACTAATATTTATGGAAATACTGCTGGATTTGGAGGTGGTGCATTTGCTTATGGCACAAACACACTGACGAATAGTAATGTGAATGGGAATACGGCTCAGTTTGGTGGCGGATTTTATTATACAACAGATACGTTAACAAACAGCAATATTTATAGCAATACAGCAATTAGTGGTGGCGCATTTAGACAAGGAACAAGTACTTTAAATAGTTGTAATGTTGAGAATAATACTGCTACTGATGGTGCAGCATTTTATGAAGGAACTAATATTTTAATCAACAGTAAGATTAGCCAAAGTAGTGATTCCAATTATTCTGGGTCAGGATTGTTTTATATTGGAATTAATAAACTTATTAATACTGTTATTTTTGATGCTGGATCGGTAGAAGCTGGTCGTGTATTTGTCCAAGGAACAAATACATTAGTTAACAGTACAATAATAAAGGAACATTATCCTATTTATTTAGACAATGATGGGGCTGGAAGTATCAGTGCATATAATACAATTTTATTTGGGGATTTCGACACGGAAGGCGGAACATATGCAAATGTAAATCTAAAATATAGTATTCTTACAGATACCAGTTTGCCAGAAATTGGTTTAAGTATTTTAAGCCCACGTTACGGTTTTACGGTTTTACAGTTTGCTGATTATGATAATAAAGATTTTAGTATTATTAGTTCATCAATAGCTATTAACAATGGGAGCAACTCTCTTTGGAATGCAAATTCAAATAACGTTACGTCCGACATTACGTCCCTCGTCCCTCGTATCTTCGGAACTTCGGTTGATATTGGAGCATATGAGTTACAGACAGTTCAAGCAAGGCAGTTTGTTTGCGAGATTGTAGAAACCAATCAGAGATTTCAAAGTATTCAATTAGCATTGGATTCCTTAGCTGAGAGACAGGTGGCTGAAGGTAATGCTTCTGGCAATACTATTCAGGTATATTCAGGAACGCATAAGGGGATAGGTAATAGGGGATTGGTTTGGCCAAATGTTAATAATGTAACTCTGCAAGGTGTTTCTTCGGCAAATACTATACTTGATGCGCAAAGTACAACTCGTCACATTGTTATTCCTCAAGTCATAAGCCTTAAGCTTAAAGCCATAAGCTTAATTAATGGTAACGTTGATGACATTGGTGGGAGTATTTATATTCCTGTAAGTGATGATGCCTTTTTGTTAGAGTTAAATAGTGTGATTATTTCAGGGAACACTGCAGACAATTTTGGAGGAGCTATAGCTCAAAATGCTGATAGTTACAGTAAAGTTAGCATCAACGACACCATTTTTTATGGAAACAATTCTCCCTCTGGTGGTGCGTTTTATTATGGAACAAATATTCTAACAAACAGCAAAGTTTATAACAGTAATGCTGTAAGTGGCGGTGCATTTTTATATGGAAAGAATTCGCTTAGTAACAGTAGCGTCTATAGTAATACTGCTGAAAATGGTGGTGGCTTTAATGGTGGTACAAATGTGCTAAGTAATAGCAGAGTTTATGGTAATAGTGCTAGATATGGTGGTGCCTTTAATAGTGCAACGAATATAATTAGTAATAGCTTGGTCTATAACAACAGCGCATTGACTTATGGCGGAGCTTTTATTTCTGGGATAAACACCATTACTTCTAGCAATATTTATAGCAACATGGCTTTGATTGGTGGTGGTGGTTTTTATGAAGGCACAAATACCCTGACAAGCAGTAACGTATATGGCAACAGTGCTACTATTGCTGGTGCTGGTGGTGGCTTTAATGGTGGTACAAATGTGCTAAGTAATAGCAGAGTATATGGCAATAGTGCTCAATATGGTGGTGGTTTTTCTGATGGAACGAACACGCTTACGAACAGCAGTGTATATGGCAATAGTGGTGAATATGGTGGTGCATTTGGTTATGGAACAAATGTGTTAATAAATGTGCTTATCTATAATAATAGTGCTCTTTACGGGAGCGTGTTCAGTTTCGGTGAAAATAAAATCATAAACTGTACGATTGTTTCAAATAATGGTGCTATTTATTATGACAATACTATAGAGGGTGGAAAAGAAGGGCAGCTGTTAGCTTACAACACTATTTTCTTTGGTGATTTCAACGGTGGTGATGATGCTAATTTTGTTACTACAACCTTAGACTCTTGTATAGTAACAGACAGGACATTCCCAATAGAGATTAATAATTTCGAAACACAATATGGGTTTGCTACAGAGCAGTTTGTTTCATATAATGCTGGCAACTATCGCATAGTTGATTGGTCAGTTGCAGCTAACACTGGTACAAATGATGCATGGTTAGCTAATTCAATGAATATCACAACCGATATTACGTCCCTCGTCCCTCGTATCCTCGTAACTTCGGTCGACATAGGTGCCTACGAATCCTCCAGCGCCATCCCATTTGTCTGTGAAATCGTAGAAACAAAACAGCAGTTTACAAGAATTCAGCTAGCACTAGATGCACTTGCTCAGATGCAAGAAACATTCGGTACAGGAGCTGGTAAGACAATACAGGTTTATACAGGAACAATTACAGGAACTGGTAACCGTGGATTAGTTTGGCCAGATGTACAGAATATAACTCTTCGAGGAGTATCTTCTATCAGCACTATTTTGGATGCAGAGCAGGTCACCCGCCATATTTATGCTCTGTATCCTGTAGTTATGACTATTCACGATTTGAGTTTAGTGAATGGGTTTGTTCCTACATCAAGCGGTAGTCAAGCTACTAGCAATACAGGTGGTAGTATTTTTATTGGGGTTAGTAGTGATGCTTTTATATTGAATATGGAACAAGTTATTATTTCTGGTAACCAAGCAAGATACGGCGCGGCAATAGGTCAGAACACTAATAGTTACAGTAAGGTAAGCATGGATTCAGTAAGCGTATTTAGCAACAGCGCTTATTCCGGTGGTGGATTTTATTATGGCACAAATACTCTGACTATTAGTAATGTATATAGCAACGGCGCCACTAATTTTGGTGGCGGTTTTTATAATGGCACAAATACTCTGACTAATAGCAATGTATATAGTAATACAGCTGATAGTGGTGGTGGTTTCTTTAATTGTAAGAATACACTTACAAATAGCAATGTATACAGTAATACAGCTGAGAGTGGTGGTGGTTTTCTTCTTGGTACAAACACTATGATTCAAAGTAGCGTATATAGCAATAGTGCCAGCACTGGTGGAGGTTTTCTTCAAGGGAATAATACATTAATTGCTAGCAGAGTATATAATAACAGCGCAGATACTAGTGGCGGTGGATTTTCTTATGGAACTAATATTCTTATAAATGTTCTTGCTTATGATAATAGCTCAGCACAAGGCAGTGTATTCAATAAAGGCGACAATAAGTTAGTAAACTGTACGGTGGTTTCTAATAATGGAGCTATTTGTTTTGATAATAATGTAAGTGGGGGAAACAATGGAGAATTAGATGCATATAATACTCTATTTTTCGGTGATTTCAACGGTGGTGGGAATGATACATATTTTAATACAGCAACAGTAGATTATTGTATTTTTACAGATGCAACTCTTCCTTCAGCAATGAATATATATAATCCTATTTTGTATTTTGTAACAAGTGACTTTGTTAATTATGATGGAGGAGATTATAGTATTAATGCCAATTCTCCTGCACATAGTTGGGGTTCAAACGTAAACTGGAATGCTAATTCAAATAACGTTACTGTTGATTTTGATGGCAATTCAAGAATATATGACGAAGGTGACTTACATGAACCAAGGATAGACGTCGGCGCTTATGAACTACAGGTTGCAAGATCAGTTTGTTATATAGAGAGAACAGGCGTTTATTATGAAGCAATTCAAGATGCATTAGATGCCGCACAAGAGGATGATATTATCCACGTTCTTTCTGGTACACATAAAGGACCAGGTAACCGTGGGTTAATATGGCCAAATACTGATAATTTAACTCTAAGTGGAGTTACTTCCGTTGACACTATTTTGGATGCAGAGCAGGTCACCCGCCACATTTATGCTCTGTATCCAGTAGTCATGTACATTAAAGATATAAGTTTAGTAAATGGTAAGGTTGACAGTATCGGTGGATGTATCTTTATTGCTATTAGTAGTAATTCCTTTTTATTGGAGTTAAGTGAGGTTAAGATTTCTGGAAACGAAGCTGACTTTGGAGGTGCTATAGGACAGAAAGTATCAAGCAACAGCAAGGTTAGCATGAACTTTTGTGATATTCATGGCAACAGTGCTTCTACATATGGAGGTGGATTTTATTATGGAGCAAACTCTATAAAGAATAGTAACCTTTTTAGCAATAGTGCTAGCGGTGGTGGTGTTTTTTACAAAGGTGAGAACACAATAAGTACCAGTAATATTTTTAGCAATAAGGCCATATATGAAAGTGGTGGTGCTTTTTATGAAGGAACAAATACAGTAAATAACAGTAATATTTATGGCAATACTGCCTCATTTGAAGGCGGTGCTGTATGGGGTGGGATTAACATAATTACTAACAGTAATATCTATAATAATAGTACTGATAGTAATGGTGGTGCTTTTGCAAGTGGAACTAATACAATAAGCAACAGCAATATTTATGGCAACGTTTCTGGTCACGGTGGTGTTTTTATGTTAGGGACTAATACAATAAGTAGCAGTAATATTTATGGCAATAGCGCATTAGAAAATGGTGGAGTTTTCGTATTAGGAACAAATATCCTGATGAATAGTAAAGTATTTGGTAATACTGCTACATCTTGGGCTGGTGCTTTCTGTTTAGGAGATAATACGTTAGTTAACGTACTTGTTTATGACAACATTTCTCCGTCAGGAAGTGTGTTTGTAAAAGGCAATAATATGCTAATTAACTCTACGGTAGTTTCCAATAATGGGGCGATTTATTATGATGACAATTCAACTGGTGGAGCAGGAGTTCATGGTCAGCTATTAGCTTATAACACGCTCTTCTTCGGTAACTTTAATGGTGGGACAGATGCATATTTTAATACAGTTACAGTAGATTATTGTATTTTCACAGATAAAACCTTACCAGCGAATATGAATATTTCTAATCCTGTCCTTAATTTTGTAACAGCAGATTTTGCTGATTATTCAGTAAAGAATTATAGCATAAATGCTAATTCACCTGCACATGGTCATGGTTCAAATGTTCTATGGAACGCAAACTCCAATAATGTAACTGTTGATATTATTGGTAACCCAAGAATATTTGATGAAACTAATGATGTTGACCGAATTGACCTTGGAGCTTATGAGTTACAAGTTTCAAGACCTGTTTGTTATATTGAACCAACTAATGTTTATTATGAAGCAATACAAGATGCACTAGATGTAGTAGAAGACGACCAAATTATTCATGTATTAGCAGGCACACACACAGGCCCAGGCAATAGAGGTCTAATATGGCCGAATAAAGCTAACGTAACACTTCAGGGAGTAACTTCCATTAATACTATTTTGGATGCAGAGCAGGTCACCCGCCATATAAATGCTCTGTATCCAGTAGTCATGAATATT
>CAZXTL010000029.1:0-23350 GCA_964643725.1 uncultured Candidatus Marinamargulisbacteria bacterium | reverse complement strand
TATCTTGCATAATCTTTCTAGAATATCTATCAATCATCTTTCTCTCCTTCTATTCTTCTATTCTTCTATTCTTCTATTCTTCTATATAGTTTATCTGACATCATCAGCTTGAGCAACTCTGGAACAAGCACTTCAAATGAAACTGTTTTAACTTTCTTCCCTTTTACAAAAATCATACCAGCGTCTTTTGTACCACAAATTCCATAATCGGCGTCATCAGCCTCACCTGGTCCATTAACTATGCAACCCATAACTGCAATTTTTAAGGGCTCTTTTATATCCTTAACTTTATCAGATACTTCTTTTACAAGTTTCTCTAAATCTATCTCTGTTCTTCCACACGTTGGACAAGAAATAATATCTACACCCTCATTTAACAAACCAATTCCACGCAAAAGAATCCTGACTGCTTCAATTTCTTTTACCGGCTCGCCAGTCAGCGATATTCTTACTGTATCTCCTAGACCCTGAATAAGCATTGCTCCAATTCCAGCCGAGGATTTAATAAGCCCGGCATCTCCAAAACCGGCTTCTGTTATACCAATATGTAAGGGATAGTCGTATTTCATAGAAAACATTTCATTCATTTTAACAGTTGAAACAATATCTGAAGATTTTAATGATATCACTAAGTCACTAAAGCCTTTAGATTCAAAAAAGGAAATATATTCCTCGATAACTTTTAATGACAGACTTATTTTGTCAGAACTTTTACCAATAGATCCATGGTTAACACCAATTCTGATAGGAACACTAAATTCTTTAGCCTTTTTAATAACCTCTAACAACTTATCCTCACCACCCATATTGCCTGGATTAATTCTAATCTTAGCAACACCTGCTTCTATCGCACCAATAGCTAGTTTATGGTCAAAGTGAATATCAGCGATAATAGGCACTGGGCTTACGGCAACAATAGACCTTACATGTTCTAAAGAATGATTGTCTGGAACAGCAATTCTAACTAATTCTGCTCCTGCTTTATAAAGTGAATTTATCTGTAATAGCGTTGCCTTCACATCATGAGTAAAAGTATTAGTCATAGATTGAACAACAACTCTATTCTGTCCACCAATCTGGACATTTCCAACCATTACAGCTCTTGTTTTATCCCTAAGAAACATTACATTTTCTCCGGAGCACTGACGCCTAAAAGATCAAGACCTGTAGCTAATACTTTTCTAACCATGGCAATAATTGCTAAGCGATATTCGGTTGTTTCCTTATTATCAGAAATAACCTTGCATTGATGGTAAAAAGAATGGAACATGTTTGCAAGTTCAATTAAATAGTTAGAGATACGGTGTGGCTCTCTGTTCTGAACTGCAATCATTAACTCGTCTTCAAAATGAATAAGATACCTAATAAGACTATATTCTATTTCTTCCAAAGAAGTTTCAATTGGAATATTCGCCGATATTGAGGCTGACTTTAAAATACTACAGATTCTTGCATGTGCGTATTGCACATAAAATACAGGGTTATCAGATGATTGCTTCTTAGCAAGTTCTAAGTCAAAGTCTAAAGGAGTATCTGCTGGCTTTGAAACTAAAAAGAATCTACCTGCATCGCTGCCAATATCATCAATTACTTCTTCAAGTGTTATCATCTCACCTGTTCGTTTACTCATTCTAACTTCTTCTCCATTACGGAACAAAGAAACTAATTGTCCTAATAAAACTTCAAGCTCAACTTTATCTCCAAATAATGAAAAAATTGCTGCTTTCACTCTTTTAATGTAACCATGATGATCTGCACCCCAAATGTTAATTAAATGATTAAATCCCCTGTCAACTTTATTCTTATGATAAGCAATATCTGCAGCAAAATATGTATAACTTCCATCTGCCTTAATAAGAACTCTATCCTTATCATCTCCGAAATCTGTAGATCTAAAAAACAAAGCACCCTCTTGCTTATAAGTAAGACCTTTGTCAGTCATATAACTAACAGCAGTTGCCACCAATCCATCCGAATGAAGCTCATTCTTTTCGCTGAACCATCGGTCAAAAACAACGCCAAATCTTTCTAGAATTTTCTTTTGGTCAGCCATAACAGATTGTATAGGATCTGGCACATGAACAAGATCTTTTACATATTCTCCAGCGTATCCACCCTCTGGCAATGGAATACCTGCTCTTCTTGCCTCTATTGATGCAATCAGATTTGCTATTTGATTACCAGCATCATTAACATAGAATTCAGTTTCAACTTCATAACCAACATGTTCCATAATTCTTTTTAAACTATCTCCCATCGCTGCCCATCTTCCATGTCCTATATGTAGTGGACCAGTTGGGTTTGCTGAAACATATTCCAAAAGCACTTTTGGATTACTGGTTATTAAGTTTTTACTGAAATTATCTGCTAACAAATACTCAAAACAAAAAAAAGGTCTTAGTTTAAAATTAATAAATCCTCTTAAACTAAAAATCTCAAAAGCTCCAAACATTTCTTCATCAAAAATCTTAGACAATTCTGGAGTAAGCTCCTCCGCAATCTTAATTGGTGAAGACTTTAATGGACCAGCTAATTTAAAAGAAATATTAGTAGCGTAATCAGAAATAGTCTTATCTTTTGGATTCTCAACTTGCCAACCAGAAATACACCACCCTTTTTCTGTTATGTATTTATCTAAAATTAAATGTATTTGATCTATTACTCTCATATTGTATTTTTCACCTCATAATAATTACTTATAGTATAAATATTATTTTCAAAATGGTCATCTAATGTCTTCAGATAAACAACTTGAAATTTTTACTATCTATTTGTATTAACTTCACCTTTCGTAAAATCTTCCATTTGCTTTACTATATCTATTATTTGATTTGAAACAACATCTTGCTTTCTCTCAATTTTATCATCTTTTAGAAGTTCAAAGTAATTTTTCATGACATATATATACTTATAAAAGTCAGCTCTTGTTAAATATCCATTTGGGTTTACAAGCAACGAATCCAAAATACCATTGTTCATCAACTTGTTAAGATAAGGATAAGCCACATCATTTATTGGAACATCAACAAAATTATAATTATTTATCGCATCTTTAGTGTCTGGAAGAATCTTACTAAGAACAATAAACGCTTCTCGCCTTAAAATTGGTTTTTCAGGAACGAACTGAACATTAGCATTAATCATATAGCCTTTACCGTAAAAATCGTATAAATACTTCTTTAATTCAGGATCAAAAACATCAACAAAATACTCTTTAAAAATATACCCTTTCTTCCCAAAACCCATTATCTTCCCTAAAGCAAGATAGAAATCACCTTTTGTTACATACTGTTCAGGCAAAAACTCATCACCTTTGGGATATCCAGATAAATTGATTATATTTCCCCATCTATTCTGTAATTCAATATCCAAATCATAAAATTGATATTTTCTATTTATAGTAAAATTATAACTTTTCTTTCCAATACTTTTACCATCCATAGTAATCGAAAAATAATTACTACCATTATTACTTAGATTCACAGTCTTGTTAAACATACCATCAGCTCGTACTGGCATTTCTTCTCCATTTAAGAATATTTTACCTGTATCTAAAAAATAACCTTTTACAATAATCGTTTTTTTATTAGTATCCAAATCTTTAATCGGGTATACCATTTTAAAATATTCTTCAAAACTATGTTGTCCATAATCGAAACCATAATTTAATCCTAATGTAAGTTGATCTAAAACTTTGATATAAGGCAAAAAAGGACCTAAATTATAACTAAAAGAACAATATGGTATTAGTTTCTCGCTTTTATAGCACATCCCAATCTCTAAATCAGCTAATCCAATTGGTAAAACAACGCCAGAAAACAACGAGGAACGCTTATTCTCAACTAATAAATTTTCTGCTCCAATTTTAAGCGAAAAGGCACCAAGCTTATTTATATACGCTGCATCAAAGGCTAAGGAAAAAGAGTTGTAGTTGCTAATAGCAAAATCACATAAAAAAGTATCTTGCTCCGTAACATAAAAGTTTCTTTCTATTCCTAATGAATAAAAGCCATCATATAACCTTGCTTTTGCTGAATACTCAAAAGAATAAATAATGGAAACTAATAAAAGAATAAAAACAACCTTTTTCATGCAAGATCATTATAGCAAGAACAGAAAATAGTTGATAGTTAATGGTGAGGGAAAGTAATTATAGTATAGAGCTTAAAATTTACCCATAAATCAATATATATCAATATGTTCCTTTAAAATAGGTGCAATTATAGATACTTTACTTCGATATCTGTTCAACTTAGAAAAAAATATTCAAAGGATGGCGAAATGTACAAAAAACTTATAGCTCAAAATTCAGACAATAAAATTACAACAATTCTTAATGATTTAGCAAAAAAATATAATATAAAATTAAATATACTTATCCTCGCATATACGAGATTAAAATCAGACACCGACGAGTCAAGCGATATAATTGCTAGACTAACCTTTATTCTTAACGAAATACCCCAAATAATTGACGAAATTAAATTGCAAGGTCCTGATTATTTAGTAGATTTAGCAAGGAACCCAAAAGGAGTATTTTTAGAATATTTATCTAAAAACACTTCTTGTCCTTACAATTTAGAAGGGCTAGAAACTATTTATAAATTAATACGTGAAAGTAATGGGTTTGGAACACTGCCAGATTTAACTGTAATTAGAACATTACATGAAATGAAATGGTGGATAGTAGATATTGGATTACCAGAAGATTATTTAGCAAAATATTCATTAGATGCGATTGCTCAACACATTCTGGTGAACAGACTATACGAAATAGAAGCAAAAGTAGCTAATGGAAGTGTAGACACATATATTAAAGGCTATTCTAATGGAGAAACTTTATATATAGGTAGCAAGTCATCATCTAGCAAAATAGAAGAAGAAATAACAAAAAATTATAAAGGCAAAAGTTACTATGTTTCTGTGTATAAAACAAACGCAAAAGACGTTATCTTCTACATAGTAAAAGAGGAATCTCCATTAACAATAGACGCAAATACATATTCATGTAACGAAAATGTATCTTCAGAGATGGCAAAAAAATATTTAGATATCCTTAAAAAACAAAAAAACTCATTAACCCCTGTTGTTGATATATCAGATAAAAGCGAAACAAACGAAAAAAGAATTATGGTATCCTTTCCTAATTCATCTTCTCTGATTTTTAAACATTTTGAAAATATATTAAATAAATATGGAATTACAATAAATAGTAAATATTTTCATAATATTAATTCTGAAAATCGAAGCATTTATACTATATATGTACCAGAATCATGTTCCGAAAATATACAAAAGAACCTCTCAGAACTAATCCGAGATATTAGCAACTTAATGATTTGCCCTTCTAATCAATTTAGTGATTTACTTAATAAAGGATTCACCTTAGACCAAGTACTTATAGCTAATACTATCGCTCAATTTGTCCATTTTTTTAGCACAAAAAATTATCCTGAAATTTCAGAACCAAAAAATATTTTAGAACCAAAAAATAAAGCAGCCAGTGCCTTACAACAAAAACTAGACAATAGCGAATTCCCAATAGAAAACATAATCAACACTCTTATAAAATATCCAGAGATGACTAAACTTCTTTCCTCTATATTTATGGCTAACACAAATCCAGCAAATGAAAAAACTGATATAACCTCACAAAATGAAATACTAGACACCTTTATAAACGATGAAGCTAATGTGAATGTATTAGAAAATGAAAGACTAATATTTAGTTTTGCCAAGTTATTTATAAATAATGTAATACGTTCAAATTTCTACATGCCTGAAAAAGCAGCTTTGTCCTTTAGGATGAATCCTAATTTTCTAAATGCTTGCCGATATGAAGAGAGTCCTTTCGGAGTATTCTTTGTTGTTGGTAAAGATTTTGAAGGTTTTCATACAAGATTTAAGGATATATCACGTGGTGGTATTAGATTAGTAATTTCAAGAAGCTTAGAAGCTTTTCATAAAAATTTAGATGATGCTTACAGAGAAGGTTTTGGACTAGCACGAACTCAACAAAGCAAAAATAAAGATATCGCTGAAGGTGGCTCCAAAGGGATAATAATAGCCAATTACGGATTAAGCAAAAAGGATTCGATTACAGCATTTAAACAATACATTGATGCAATTCTTGATCTAATTCTTCCACAAAATGCGAACTATATAAAAAACTTTCAAGAAGAAATATTATTTCTTGGTCCTGATGAAAACACAGCCGACCTGATGGATTGGGCCTGTGAAAGAGCGAAAGAAAGAGGTTATACCTTTTGGAAAAGTTTTACTACTGGCAAATCTCCAGAATTAGGTGGCGTTTCACACATCGATTACGGAATGACAACAACCAGCGTTCATGAATTTACTAAACTACTTCTAAAAGAAATGGATATAAATGAAGTAGAAGCTACAAAACTACAGACTGGAGGACCAGACGGTGACTTGGGAAGCAATGAAATATTAATTTCACGTGATAAAACAACAGCAATTGTAGATGGCGCTGGAGTACTCTATGATCCAAAAGGAATAAACAGAGAAGAACTAACTAGACTTGCCCTATTAAGACAAGATATATCAAAATTTGATAAATCTAAACTAAGCGGAAATGGGTTTAGAGTATTAATATCTGATAAAAACATCACATTGCCTACTGGTGAAAAAGTAAAGTACGGAGAATCATTCCGTAATTTATTTCATTTACATCCTTTATCAAAAACTGAACTATTTGTACCTTGTGGAGGGAGACCTAGGTCGATAAACATGTCGAATGTTAATCAAATGCTCATAGATGGTAAACCAAAACATCAGCTAATAGTAGAAGGAGCTAACTTATTTCTAGAACAGGAAGCAAGAGAATTCCTTGAGGCTAAAGGAGTAAAAGTAATCAAAGACAGCTCAGCAAATAAAGGCGGAGTTACATCTTCATCTTATGAAGTTCTAGTAGGATTAGCTCTTTCAGACTCAGAATTCACTGAACTTATGCTTGCAAAACAAACACATGACATTAGAGGGTTTAGACAAAACAATATTGATAAAATGACATCAGATTCAATGAATGATGAAAATTTCTCTCTTGATAGATTAATCGAAAACGCAGGACATGAAGGCAATGTGCCAGAATTTAGAAAAAAATATATCGGAGATATAATTCAAATAATTAAAAACAATGCTAGATTAGAATTTGCTGCATTATGGAAGGCACATACAGAAACAGGCAAAGGACTTACTGTATTAAGTGATATTTTAAGCAATAGAATAAACACGTTGAGCTCCCAGTTAGAAAAAAGTGAACTCTTCGAAAATGTAGAATTTAGAAGAAAAGTCCTTTTGTCATATATTCCAAAATCTCTAAGTGCAGAAATAGGAATAAATACATTAATGGATCGAATTCCACTGAATTATCAGAAAGCAATTTTTTGCAAAGAACTGGCTAGGCTATTTGTATACACTAAAGGAATAGACGCAACGCCTGAAGATTATCGAGCATTTATACAAAATTTTTAGAAATATTTGAGAAATAGGATTAATTTAATTACATGAAAAACAAAATAATATCTATTAATAATACAACTATACATTCATCAAGTATTTCTAGACTTGCAAATTGGTTTCGATCGTTTACAGCGACACCAACTTTGCCTAGTATTTCTATGGAAGAAAAACATATAAAGGATTTAACCTATCTTAAAGAAATATTGAGCTCGTTTAATTCGAATCCTTTACATTTAAATGATCCTCAAACATCCATAATGTTTTTAAAAAACAAAAAACAACTTGAATTGTATTTTATTGGTGAACTTCCTATGCAATATAACTATCTGACTTCCAGTGCAAGAAATAACTATTTTCAAAAAGGACTACAAAAACTAATTAATAAACTATATTCTATGGGTATTTGTGAAACAAACGAACTGAGTACTCTAACTAAAAAAAGGAATCATACAATAGGCGGAAGTACTGCAACGGGGAAAGGTGAACAGAATAGATGGTACAGAACCAGAGAAACTTGGGGTCCTAAAAGCACTTGCCAAAAAGTATCAGTTAAAATCATGTTAACTGAAAATGGAGCTGCCCTTATAGAAGAAGCATTAAATGATCCTAAAACTAAAATATCCACACGTATGGATATAAGCATTGAATATTAAAAATACGTGGGTTTTTTAATCTACAAGTACGATATCTTATATATATGTTTGGGGAGGCCGTTGTATGAATAATAAAGTAATAAGCTGTAAAATATCTCCTAAGAAAGTTGAGCTGGTAGGCATTGAACCAGAACAAATAATTAAACTAAAAGCTCTTGGCATTAAAATAGGCGAACAAGTACTTATACATCCAGAATTATTGGCAAAATTATTAGTTATGCCATATGGTCAAAACATTAAGATTGGAAATAATAGCAGGATTGGTAAATGCACTCTTATCGGAGAAGTAAAAATTGGACAGAACTGCAATATTAAAGATGGTGTAACTATAAGTAATAGTGAACTTCATAGACTTGTAAAAGTAGGCGAAAAAGCAGTAATAGAGGATGCAACAATATATTCAGGAATTAAAATTGGAAATGAAGTAAGTGTAGCTAATGTAACTATAAAGGAACACCTGCTATCTAATACAAGCATAATTGATGGAGAAAACCTTAGTGGTGGAGTAAATAAAGGAATAGGATATAGCCATAGAAGATACCACGAAGAAGAATAGACTAGATAAATCCTGGAGCCGATGGGCGGAATCGAACCGCCGACCTACTGATTCATTACAACAAACTTTCCTGAAGCTTCTTCCTCGCTCTTAAAGAAATAGCTTTAACATTAGCTAACGACAAACCTGTCTTTTCAGCAATCTCACGTGCTTTATAACCTTCAATATCTTTCAAAATAAGAACAATCCGATATTTCTCAGGTAATTTATGCAATGCTGTTTCTAGCTTATGTGCAAAGTCTTTCTGATCAAATATATCCGCAGGATTACTATTATTATCTGGTGTTAATAATAAAACTTTTTCGCTTTCCTCATGAATTGGCTTAAGTTTACGTTTATACATATTACAATGATTTATTCCTGTTCGATAAAGCCAACTAGCAAATTTTGTTTGGTCCTTAACTGTTTGATGCTTTGTATATGCAGTAATTAATGTTTCCTGCATGACATCTTGAGCGCTGAAACCCTCTTTACATAACTTTGTTAAATACCTATAGATGCGTTTTTCTAAAGGTTTCACCAATGCTTCAAAATCCTGATGAGAAACTAGATTTTCCATATATTAATTCTACCATAACGACAATCCTACTAATTATCATAATTTAAATAATATATTTGTATCCAATTACTAATTTTTTGCATCTAATAAATGAAAACGATTAAATGGAGGAAAGTAAATGAAATTAAAAGTAATATTAAACCGTTGTCCACAAAACCATAGATGCCCAGCAGTTAGAGTCTGCCCAGTAAATGCTATATCTCAATCCGGCAATGGAGCTCCAGAAATTGATAATAACAAATGTATACAATGTCAGAAATGTGTATTGTATTGTCCTATGAGCGCTATTGTTGCAGAATAAAGGTATTCGTTGGTTCAGCGTGTAAGCATTGAACCAATTAATGCACCATATAAAACCGACATAACAGGACTACTAGTTATTGGACATGAACCAGAATGGCAACCAATAAATTTATAAACTAAATAACCAACTACTCCACCTATTAAGCTACCTAAAAGAATTTTTATCATTATATATACTCCTCTAAACATTCAGATGCAATAAAATATTAAAAAGATACATTTGGGGCATTTATTTAAACATAGAATTAAACCAAACATAAATGATATACTCAATCTATGGCAAAAAAAACACTAGTACAACATCTAATTGAACATGGCTTAGTCTCAAATGAAGATGATGCAATAAAACAAGTTATGGCAGGCAATGTAGTCGGAGATGGCAGAAAGTTCTCATCAGTTCATCAAAAAATTGAAAATGATGAAACAATTAGACTTAAAAAAATTGATGGAAAGTATGTAAGTAGAGGTGGAGATAAACTAGCCTCTGTTTTCTCACAATTTAATATTGATGTCCAAAATAAAACTGGACTAGACTGCGGAGTATCTACAGGAGGATTTACGGATTTCTTATTACAAATAAATGCCTTTAAAATGGTTACGATCGACGTTGGTTATGGCATTTTAGATGATAAATTAAGAAGAGATAAAAGAATAGTCAACTTTGACAGAATAAATATACGTACTCTTGATAAGAACATCTTACAGGAAAAATTACTTGCGCATGAAAATGGACCTATTTTTTTACCTTTGGACTTTTGCGTAGCCGATTTATCATTTATCTCATTAAACATCATTCTCCCAATCATTAAAAATTTTATCTGTACCAACGGAGATATCTTGGCTCTCTATAAACCTCAATTTGAGTTACCTAAAGAATCTATACCTGAAGGAGGAATTGTAATTGATAATGCTCTAATTTCAGAACACCTAGAAGTATTCATTGCCAAGATGGAAAAAAAAGAATTAACTCATATCAAAACATTACCTAGTATGGTTCAAGGAACCAAAGGCAACCAAGAATTCTTTATCCATTTTAAAGTTTACTAGATTAAAAGTATTACCACTTTTTAAAGATAAAAAAAACAGCTAGAACCATTAATGCGAAACCAACAAGATAGTTCCAACGTAACTCTTCTTTGAGATAAACTAAAGAGAAAACACAAAAAACAACTAGAGTTATCACTTCTTGAATTGTCTTTAATTGAGCTGCAGTAAAAGTTCCATAGCCTATTCTATTGGCCGGCACCTGAAAACAATATTCAAAAAAAGCTATCCCCCAACTTATTAGGATAACAGCTAACAGTGGAGCGCTCTTATGCTTTAAATGCCCGTACCAAGCAATAGTCATAAAAATATTTGAAATAATTAAAAGGATAATTGTTTGCATTGTTCTCTAACTATCATATTTCATCTTCAATTTGCATGCAACAATCCAAGGCTACATACTTACTCATTTTCTAAAAGTCTAGTTATTGCTATAATAAACTTTCTTAATGCCATGGTATATTTAGTAATTATAGATTTCAGTGAACAGAATATTTTCAAAGGGGCTGTAGCGCAGATGGTAGCGCATTTGCATGGCATGCAAAGGGTCAGGGGTTCGATTCCCCTCAGCTCCACCAAAAGTCGCTGACAGCCAAGTATCATTTTGTATTTCATTTTCATTCTGCTAAGATAACTAAATGAAACATAAGCTATTTATTATAAATGTAATTGCAGTAGCTTTCTTATTTATTGCACTAACAGACACTGCTGCTGCTAGCACAACAACAAAAAATAAGTACTTAATAGATTGTGATTATCTGAATATTTCGCCAAATATCGAAAAGTTTATAACTGCTGATTATTATTGGGATGAAAAGTATGGCTCGCAAAACGGTTTAGCCTCAACTTATGGCAAAGAGTTACATGGAAACAGAACTAATAGTGGAGAAATATTTGACATGAATGCGTTTACTGCTGCTCATAAAAAGTTACCACACGGAACAATTATTAGAGTAACTGATATGGAAAAAGGCAATAACTATGGACATGTAGTATATTGCAGAATCAATGATCGTGGACCTTTTGTTAAAAAAAGAATTATTGATTTATCTACAGCTACAGCAAGAAAACTAGGAAGATTTGGAGTTTTTAAAGTTAAGCTGGATATACTTAGCCCTAATATACGTGTATTGGAAAAAATGATTAAAAACAGTCTATGAGTATAAACTTATCTGAACATATCTCAAAAACAACTAATATCAACACCACTAGCATCAACAATGTACTTGCCTTGTTAAATGAAGGCTGCACAATTCCCTTTATTGCCCGCTACAGGAAAGAACGAACAGGTGAACTCGACGAAGTAAAGATTCAGACCATTAAAACAATAGCTGATTATTTCAAAGACTTAAACGAAAGAAAAGAAACTATCCTTAAAGCTATCATTGAACTAGACAAGCTAACACCAGAACTAGAAACACAAATCAATAACTGTACAGACAAACAAATATTAGAAGACCTCTATCTGCCTTACAAAAAGAAAAAACTTACTAAAGCTATGATTGCTATTAGCAAGGGACTAGAACCATTAGCAAACATAATATTTAACCAACAACCAATAATGGAAAGTAAAACAACCCTACTAAATAAATTCATCGCACCTGATAAAGGGACACTTACCACGAATGAAGCATTACAAGGAGCTTTGGATATTATTGCTGAAAGAATCTCAGATAATGCTAACTTTAGAAAGTGGATAAGAACATTTACTCATAATAATGGAATAATTATTACCAAAGTAAAAAAAGAGTTTAAGGATAAAGAAACAAAATTTGAAATGTATTACAACTTCTCTGAGCCTCTTAAAAAATCAGTGGCGCATAGACTACTTGCCATAAGAAGAGGAACTGCAGAAAAAGTATTAAACCATAGCATTGAAATATCTGAGGATGCTTGTTTAGATTTTCTTATAAAAAACATCATAACTAATAAATCTTCTATTTTTTATTCTGAAATAATTCAAGCAATAACAGATAGTTTCAAAAGACTCATCTATCCATCTATTGAAAATGAGTGCTTTAATGAAAGAATCGCAGAAGCAGAAACTGAGTCAATACAAGTATTTGCTAAAAACCTTCAAAACCTACTACTTGCGCCACCAGTTGGAGCTAATTCAATAATGGCTCTAGATCCAGGATTTAGAACTGGTTGTAAGGTAGCAGTAATAGACAACAACGGTAACTACATCACAAGCACGGCAATCTATCCGAACGCACCACAAAACGATGCAAAAGAGGCAGGAGAAACTTTGATTAAGCTAATCAATAAATATAACGTAGAATTTATTGCGATTGGCAGTGGTACTGCTTCCAAAGAAACCGAACTATTTATTAATAAGCTAAAACAAAACAATTTGCTGACTGTTAAGTCAGTTATCGTGAACGAGTCAGGTGCCTCCATTTACTCTGCTTCAGAACTTGCACGCGAAGAATTTCCAAATCTAGACATAACAATCAGAGGTGCAATAAGTATAGCAAGAAGACTACAAGATCCTCTCTCGGAACTAATTAAGATAGATCCTAAATCCATTGGTGTTGGACAATATCAACACGACGTAAACCAAAAAGAACTTAAAAATGCTTTAGATTTCATCATCGAATACTGCGTAAACCATGTTGGGGTTAACCTAAATACTGCTTCATATTCCTTATTGTCACATGTGTCTGGGATAGGTTCTGTGCTAGCTAAAAACATAACCGAATACCGCTCAAAAATCACTAACTTCAACAGCCGTAAAGAATTAAAGAAAGTTCCTAAGCTTGGTCCCAAGGCATTTGAACAGTGTGCAGGATTCTTGCGAATCTACAATAGCTCCGAAGCACTAGATAATACTTCCATTCACCCAGAAACATACCCTATCGTAAAGTCGATGGCAGCTAAATTAAACACTACAATAAATAACCTAATCTCTACCCCAACATTACTTGAATCCTTGAATCTAAATGAATTCATTACTGCTGATATAGGACTCCCAACATTAAGAGATATTATTAAAGAACTCAAGAAACCAGGACTAGATCCAAGAGAAAAATTCACATACGCAACTTTTACTGAAGGAATCAATAATATCTCAGACCTCAGTCCAGGAATGAAACTAGAAGGTATTGTTACAAATGTTACTAATTTTGGAGCTTTTGTTGACATTGGAGTCCATCAAGATGGACTCATCCATATTTCTAAACTTAGTAACACTTTTGTTAAAGATCCAAATGATTTTGTTGCAGTAGGACAAACTGTATCTGTTCAAGTAATTGAAGCAGATGTCAGCCGAAAAAGAATAAGTTTAGAAAAAATATAATTAACTATTTCATAATATTTAATTGAGATTTTCTATATAAAATAACGATATGTTAATATATTCAAATTAAACATAGGAGAATGATTATATGAAACTTAAATTAGTATCTACTACATTAATGAACAGCAAAAACCCTCAGAGTCCCTACTTATTCCTAAAACCTAACCTATGGGGCAATGTTAGAGCTCAAGAAGAAGTAATCTCCTTTCTTAGAAATTATGGGATCATAATCAATAATAGAATTGAAATTCCTGGTGGCACTCAATTTACAGAAATAATAGATGAACATTACCGCAACAATTCACAATCATCCGTTTTAAGTCCAAATCAACTAGAACTTGATAATTCTGAAAAAATTAAAATAAGTAGCAACTTCAACATTGATTGGGATTCTCAGATTGCCTCAGGTAATATATATAATGGATTTGAATTAATAGAGAAATTCAGAATATCTCCAGTTGACCTTAACGAAATTTGGATGAAAGCTCAAACTATTAAAGTTAAATCAGGACTATATCTTGCTAAAATTGAAATAAATGGCAAAAACATATTTGTAACAAATGCTTTTTATCCTGCAATTCAAACAAAGTATACAAATAAAGATTCAGGAATAATTGCACTAAGTATTGAACTACCAAAAAATATGTCTTGGAATGACTTCAGAGAGTTAATCGGAAGTACTGACCCAAAAAAAGCAAAAGAAGGAACATTAAGAAGGCATCTACTCAATGTAGCGTCAAGTTTTGATATTACTGTAACTGTTTTAGACAATGCAGTTCACGCTAGCGCTTCTCCATTTGAGGCACTAAGAGAAATTTCATTATGGGGCCAATTTCTAGACCAAGACTACAAATCTGAACCTTTATATAAAGCATTGATTGAAAACGGGATAAATGAACAAATAATCAATACTTGGTTTGATAACCCATTCGTATTATCTGAAGGCAATAAAATAAGATTATTTGATAGACTAGAGAACTTAGACTTCCAAGATACTTTAGATTATCTAATAACACTATAGAATAATTATTTTTTGTTATTTCTCATTAATTATATGACTTTTACAAACATACATTTATCATCATTTGGGCCATAGAAATCCTTAAGTTGTGCTTCAATATAATAATCACAACCTAAATAAAACTTCCTAGTAGGTAAATATTGCTCACGAGAAGAAGTTTCCACATAGACCCTACTTCCACCATTATCTTTAATTAATTGCTCTGTTCTAAGCATTAGTTCCTTACCTATACCCTTTGCTCTATACTCATTATCTACAGCTATCCAATATAAGTCGTAACTCATTACTGTTCCATCTATTGGCCCATAACAAACATAGCCAACAACCTTATTACTAACTTCAGCAAATAGAAAATAATAACCACTTCCAATACCTTTTTTTAACCGCTCTTCAATAAGTTCAACAGCAATGTCCAATTCCTCAATATTAAAAAAATTTGTTGACGCAACTATTCTTCTTATATCCTCAACATCTCCGACTAATGGTGTTTCGCGAAATTGAATTTTGCTTACTTGTGAAGAATCTTTCATTTTGGTGCCTTTATGTTATTTATTATTTGTTCTACCATTTGTGAATAAGTCCATCCGTTTTCTTTTGCAGAAGCAACAAATCCGCTATCTTCAGCTATTCCAGGATTAGCATTAACTTCTAATATCCATGGCTTATTGTTATTATCCACACGAAAATCAACTCTGGCATAACCATTTAGTTTAAAAAGATGCCAACACTTCAAAGACATTTTTTTAAGATTTTCAAGCAACTTAGCATCTGTAGGCTTAAAGTTAAAGGAACGAACTGTATTCTGATACTCAAAAGTCGACTCATCCCACTTTGCAGAATAACTAACTATCTTTGCTTTATCTGCTGGGAAATCAATAAACTTGATCTCAGCAATTGGCAAAACCATCGGATTTTCAGCAGAACCAATAATAGAGACATTGAACTCACGACCATCAATATATTCTTCTGCAAAGAAATTATCATTAAACTTATTATTTTTAGCAAGAATAAAGGATTCAAGCTTTTCTTTATCTTCAAATACACTGACTGACGAGTCGTCAATATTAACAGAAGCATCTTCAACAATGGATTTAACGATTACCTGCTTATTAAGTAATTTAGAAGCATCCGCAAATGGCGTCGACTCATACCAATCTGCTGTTGCAAGGCCTACTTGACGCAAAAGAACCTTTGCAAGTACCTTATTAGTAGTAGTATATGTAGCGTCTGAAGAACACCCACTATAAGAAACTTTATAAAACTCTAACAACGTCGGAGCTAAGTGTAAAAACTTACCTTCCATCTCCACTAAATTAAATACGAAATCAGGGTTAAACCCTTTTATCTCTGCAAAAAGCATTTCTGTGTTTTCAGGAATAAATTCCTTGATTAAGGTCACATACCCTAATTCAATTAATGCCTTATCTACATTCTCTATTTGGGTTAAAGTATCAATCTGGTCTTGTGCTTTAGGATCAACTATTTGCTGATGTAAAAGCACAGCCCTTTTAAGCGGCTGTGACATTAACTACCACCCTGTTTAGTCTCTTCACTGCAGAATCCATAATCATCTGAATAAGGTCAGTGTAAGGAATATTCAAATGCCTACACATTATCGGCAAATCAGAGTCTGTAGGATTAAGACCAGCTAAGGTGTTTACTTCAATAAAGTTAGGCACTCCATGCTTATCTATTCGTATATCAACCCTACCACCATCTCTACAACCTAAAGCTCTCCAGGCCTTAAGTGCAACTTCTGCTCCCCTTTGAGCATCAACATCACTTACAATATTATATTTCACCATTTCTAAATAATTTTGTTTCATTTCAAAAGAGTAGATTTCTTGTTCAGCCTTTTTTGTAACAGATACTTCTAGAACACCAAGAGCCTTAGCTTCAGGGCCAGTTCCAACAATACCAACAGTGAATTCTCTTCCAGGCAAATAATCTTCAACGATTACAGGTTGTTTGAAAGTGTTCAGTAAATCAGCTACTGTTTTAAATAATTCTATTTTGTTATTTATTTTTGAAGTTGAACTTATCCCTTTACTGCTACCCTCTGCGACAGGTTTTGCAAATAAAGGATAATCAAAATCAATTGTATCCAATTCGGACATATCTTCAATTACTCTAAAACCTGCGGTAGGAATACCTTTATCTTTAAGAACATGTTTCACAAGACCTTTGTGTTGTGCAAGCGAATGAATTGTTGAAGTAGAAAAGGTAGAAGGTATACCATAGGCATCAAGAAGATTAGGTATCTGTGACTCTCTGGATATACCATGTAACCCTTCAGCAATATTAAAAACTAAATCCCATTTTTTCCCATGATTAAGCATATGAACAAGTTGGGTTATATTTCCTATTCTTTCGGTTTCATAGCCTAACTGTTGTAAACTGCTTTCAATTGCTTCTATAGTTTCAATATTATCAAATTCAGCTATATCTTCTTTACTAAATCCCATCTTCCTATAATCGTCTTTTAAATCATAAGTAATACCAACTACTATCTTTTCATTTTTATCCTTATCTACAGGGTCGTAATAAGTATATGTTTTGTCCTGATAATTATTTAAAATCACCTGGCTGCCATTTCTTCCTTTAAAGTAATCTGGAAGAATAGGTATCTTTCCTCCGCCGCCAGGAGCATCTATTACATAATGAGGAATAGCATAACCCGAAGTATGTCCTCTTAATCCTTTAATAATTTCAAGACCTTTCTCAACAGTTGTTCTAAAGTGGGTAGAACCTAAAATCAAATCACATTGATATAAGTAATAAGGCCTAACTCGAACTTTAAGTAATTCATGAAATAACTTTTTCATTACTGGGACGTTATCGTTAATTCCTTTTAATAATACAGTTTGGCTTCCTAAAGGAATTCCTACGTCTGCAAGCCTAGTACAAGCTTCTTTAGTTTCAACTGTTAATTCATCAGGATGAGTAAAATGTAAACTAACAAATAAATTCTTATGCTTCTGTAAAATTTTTACAAGCCTTTTTGTTATTCTTTGTGGAAGCACAGCAGGCATCTTTGTTCCAATACGAATTATCTCTAAATGTTTAATCTTACTAAGACTCGACAATAACCACTCAATCTGACTATCCGAAAGGGTTAATGGATCTCCTCCTGATATTATTACATCTCTTATTTCAGGGTGCACTTTAATGTAATCAATCGATGTCTGCCAATATGTAAAACCTGCTTTTTGTTTGGTGGCATCACCGACGACTCTAGACCTAGTACAATATCTACAATTTACTGAACAAAAATTAGTTACTAAAAACAGGGCTCGGTCAGGATATCTATGGATAATTCCATTAACAGGTCTAGTAGTATCTTCACCTAAAGGGTCCAACGCTTCCTCTTTTGCTACAAGCATTTCATTAATTACTGGAATCACAGTACGACGTAGAGCTTGTTCGGGGTTGTTAATATCAATCAAACTTGCATAATAAGGAGTTATCGCGATTGGTAGTTTACCTTTAGCAAATTTTTTATGTAGAATTGCTCGCTCTTCATTACTTAGATTAACAATGGTTTCTAATTGTTTTAAAGTCCGAATCCTATTCCGAAGCTGCCAACTCCAATTATTCCAATTTGTAATATCGGAATCAGGAAAATATCTTTGATAAAATTTTATTGAATTATCACTAATGGGGAAGGCTTGATTTTTGTAGTTTATGAGGGGTTGAAACGTTATAAGGTTTTTATCGTAGACCGGCAACCTTAGACCAGAATTTGTTAGGATTAAATCATTTAAAAGACCGCCCAGTGGAGGCTCACCATCATCCGAAATATCTTCTGAACAAGAGCCACTATTAAAAAAATTAAAGTTACTGTTTTGGCTTGTCATTTTCTTGAATTAGGACCCTCGCTTTTATAATAAATTTTTTCTATTTATATTATCTATCATATTGATTTTTATATACAAAAGCAAGTGTCTATACATAGTATTTTTCAATATATAATTTTAAGCTAATAAATGTAGACTTCATCAGGAATTCAGTCGTATAATATTTCTACTTTAAGGGTGATTAGCTCAGTTGGTTAGAGTGCTTGCTTGACATGCAAGAGGTCAATGGTTCGATTCCGTTATCACCCACCATTACAGACCCTTCATAAAATGAGTTATGGTTGCTCCAATAATTGAATTTGCATCATAAGTATTTTGCAATACGTTAACATTAGCATATACATCATGAGGGCAGTTAAAAAGTAAAAATTTTGCTACTGGTTTAGATACTAACAATAGATATGGTGAATTATTAGGAAGTTGATTAATAATCCTAAATATTTCTTTAAGTGTAGCTTCTTTGCCCCAATAATCATTATTTCTTAGCTCATCTTCTGTTTTTTCTAATAAAGAAGGAACTATTCTATATGGAACAACCCTATCAAAAGGTAAATTACGCCTTAATAAAAAACTATTAAGAATAGTTTCAGCATGTTCCATTCCTGCCTTGGAAGGATCAGGATCAAGACAATGAACAATAATTACAGGATATCCAGTTGTAGCAAGTGAAACTATTTTATTTCTTATCATAATAAATTATCGAAACTAATTTAAAATAATTTCAAACAATTATGCTAATTAATGCATAAAAAAAGCACTCATTCCTGAGTGCTATTTTTTACTATATACTAACTAGGCCTCTCTTTTAGGAGAGGCAACGGCACCATCATCTTTAGAAGTTGACGATTTATTCCGTTGGTGAGGCTATTTCTGTTCTCTTCCTACATATTCTTTAGTAGTAGTATCAACAATAATAATCTCGCCTTCTTTAATAAAATATGGAACTTGTACTTCAAGCCCTGTCTCAACTGTAGCTGGCTTTAACACCTTTCCTGAAGAATCACCTCTGGTCACTTCTTCTGCGTAAGTAACCTTCAAATTAGCTGATTTTGGCAAATCAATACTAACTGCCTTCCCCTCATAAAATAAAATATCTACAACCTGTTCTTCTAAAATAAAATAAATAGCATCTCCTAAGTCTTCCTTAGTAATCTCAACTTGATCAAATGATTCTTGGTCCATGAAAGAATAAGCATCATTTGTTGCATACAAATATTGCATTTTTTTAACATCAAGCCTGACATCATCTAATTTATCTGTAATAGTATATGAAGTTTCCGATAATGCATTTGTCTCCATATTTTTTAACTTCATTTTAATAATTGCGTTTTGTCTAGCTGCTCTATAATACTCACACTTAACTATTAAAAAAAGATCATTGCCTCTCTTTATTATATTCCCTGATCTTACGTCTCCGGCTAATTTCATTAGTTCACTTCCTTATATTTGTTCAATAAACCTAATTAATCTCTTTATTAAACTACCTTGAGTAAAAAGATCTTTTCTAAGTTTCTGAAATATTATACTTATTTTATCAAGGTTATTCATAAATGAATAGATGATGTCTTCTATTTCTGCTCTATTTAGTTTAGCTACACCATTATAATAATATGTTAATTCCCTATAATCATTAAATAAGCCTTTATCATTAAAATATGGCTCTAGCATATCAATGAAAGCATTAAGCTTAACGAAATGAGCATTATCGGTCTGCGGATAAAGTTGCCAAAGCAAAGGATTCTGTCCATTAATCGCTTGGATTAAAGAATCTTCTCCACGAATAAAGTTAAAATCAGTACTTTTTAATAAATCATCAAAATCAGATTGATTATAAAATTCAGGAAAAATCAGCTTTAACCTTCCTTCACCCAAAAATATATTTTTAAAAGCATTCTGACTTTTCTCTCCACAAACAAACAAATAGACATCTTTTTCTAATCTATTTAAACACGCAATCATCACTTCCAAATCATCACCATAATTAAATAACACCCCTGTTATAGCATCAGGAGAAGAGCAAAGCTGAAAAGGACTCAAGAAATCATTTATCCTTCTTTTCGGCTCATTACCAAACAAAAGACCTCCACTACTTTCAATAAATCCAGGAATATAAAAATATTTTAAAACATTTCCTCCACTGAAACCGTTGCTACCATGAACTTCACCAACCCATTTTTCTGCAGATGTCCCTTCTATAATAAGAATAAGCTGACTTTCAACAACAGCTTTTTGCGAATATCCGTCAGGCAGAGATGTTTGCAACAACTGGATAACTAAAGGTGCAGGGGACATAATGGTCATATCTTCCTTATTAATATCAATAAATATAATATGATTGATTTGTTGGCTCTGCAAATTTGGATTAATTGACAACTCAATCTTACTTAGCACTAATAAATCATCCATAAATACTCTAACTTTCGCAAAAGGGAAAGCATCTAAATAACTCTTGGCAAGCCTCAGGGCTATTCCAGCATCACCATAGTTATCAACAACACTACAATGAATGTCTACATTATTATTAATTAAATTCATAACTAATATTTTAGCTTATTTTACATAAAAAAGATTAACAAAAAATACAAAACAATCCCTAAACAGCTAAACAAATAAACTATTAAACAAATAAACATTAAAATGAAGGATTTTATGCCTAGTAAAAAGAATTTTTCTTTACTATAATATAAATTGTTTAATACAAAAATATTTAGGAAAAGAAAGGGTTATTATGTTTGCAGATGATGAACTAAAAGATTTTGATTTCGAAGAACTTGACAATGAGATAGGTCTTGGAGAACTTTTAAAACAGAAAGACAACTTTTTTGTTTCACTTTTAAAAAAGATTATTTTCGGAATTCTTGTAATCCTAATAGGAATAATGGTTTTTTATGCAAGTTTTACTATAGGAAAGGTTCTTTTTCTTTCTGATAGCACTGTTCCAATGAATCCATATGAACAAGAAATAACAGATACAGCTGTTATTGAAACACCTGTCGCGACTAGCACATCAGTTAACGAAAACGTTATTGCACCTGAACAACAAACTGTGGCTCCGATTGTTTCAGTTCCGGTAGTTGTAAAACAAGAGACAGTTAAAACAGCACCGGTGAAACAAATCGTTGCTAATCCTGTTGTAGTTAAAAAAGAAATCGTTAAGACAGCACCAATAAAACAGATTGTTGCTAATCCAGTTGTAATAAAAAAAGAAGTTGTTAAAGAACCTATAAAACCAATAACTGTAAGTGTAAAAAATGTTGAACCAGTAGTCGTTAAGGCAATCACGCCAGTTGTACAGCCTACTCCAACAGTAGTAAAGGAACCAACTGCCACTGGCAAATACGTTCTTTTCGCAGGAACATTTGGTTTATTAGAAAATGCAAAAAAAGTACAAAGCACTGTTGCTTCTCACGGTTTTAACCCTGAGATTAAAACTATTGTTAAGAATAACACTACTTTCTATAGAGTAATTGTTGGCTCATACAATGATATTGTAAAAGCAAATAGTTCAAAAAAAGTGTTAGACTCTGCTGGGATTGAGAGTTTTCTAGACTCCTCAGCTAAATAGTAGATGCTATTTCTTAAACAAATGCGACAAGACATTGGTATTGACCTAGGAACTGCGAACACAGTTGTTTTCGTAAAAGGCAAAGGCATTATCTTAAGAGAACCATCCGTTGTAGCTATTGAAAAAAACACCAGACAACTTATGGCAATTGGCAAAGAAGCAAAGTTAATGGTTGGAAGAACTCCAGGCAATATCATTGCAATACGTCCATTAAAAGATGGTGTTATCGTAGATTTTGAAATTACAGAACAAATGATAAGAAGCTTTATTAATAAAATATATCCTAACCGTTGGGCATCACTATTTAAACCAAGAATAATAATTGGTGTTCCTTCTGGAATAACAAACGTTGAAAGAAGAGCAGTTGTTGAAGCATCCTTACAAGCAGGAGCAAAAGAAACATTTCTTATAGAAGAACCTATGGCAGCAGCAATCGGCGCAAATCTACCAATTGAAGAACCGACTGGTAGTATGATAGTTGACATTGGCGGAGGAACAACCGAAGTAGCGGTTATATCTCTAGGTGGCATTGTAGTTGCAAGGTCTATTAGAGTTGCAGGAGACGAAATGGACCAAGCCATAGTCGCACACTGCCGCAAAAACTATAATCTTCTTATTGGTGAAAGAACAGCAGAATCAATCAAAATACAAATAGGTTCAGCATATCCAAAGTTAAAAGAAAAAGAAATGGAAGTTAATGGACGAGACCTAGTGACTGGTTTACCAAGAACCTTTACTCTGACATCATCTGAGATAAGACACGCTCTTATAGAGCCTGTAAACACCATTGTGCAAACGGTTAGATTAACTCTTGAGCAAACTCCTCCTGAACTTTCAGTTGATATTGCCAATAATGGCATCTACTTGGCTGGAGGCGGAGCTCTTCTCAAAGGTTTAGACAAATATATTGCAGATGAGACTGGTCTTAAAGTTAAAATTGTAGACGATCCACTATCTAGCGTTGCATATGGAACAGGCAAAGTTTTAGAAGATATGGATAGACTAAGAA
>CAZXTL010000028.1:0-26247 GCA_964643725.1 uncultured Candidatus Marinamargulisbacteria bacterium | reverse complement strand
TTTGGATTTTGTCATTTGTCATTTGGATTTCTTAAGTGGCGGAGAGAGAGGGATATGCTCGTCCTTCGGACTTCGCGGATAACCGCTAAATTCGAACTGCGTTATACTTGTTCTCATTAAGCGGAGTTATTTCTGAACCCTCTTTGTCGGGTTCGCTTACAGCAGAGCTGTAAGTATAGCCTTTGGCTATAAATCCCTTAAAGTTACTAAGCATATTTCTAAGTTTTGGATTTTGTCATTTGTCATTTGGATTTCTTAAGTGGCGGAGAGAGAGGGATTCGAACCCTCGATACCTTGCGGTATACACACTTTCCAGGCGTGCGCCATAAACCGGACTAGGCGATCTCTCCACGTTTGGGAAATATATTATAGCAGTTAGCTTAAGTTTGTTCTATGCTGATACTTTAGTAGGCCTGAATGAAACTTTCGTTATCACCATTTATCAGCATTGCAGTAAGTGCGCCATGGTCAAGAAAGGCTCCGGTGTCAATGTCCGTATATCCTGGCGTGTCAAAAGGCTGATAGTCTTGGTGCTGTCGGTTTAAAGATAACCAGTAATCAAAACAATCCAAATTACTTTTTACTACAGAGGTATGACCCAAAATAATTTTAAAATCACCCTTGTAGCCAGACTTTAGCATATAGTCTCTTTCCATAGTTATTCCAATTTGTTTATTTTTATCTTGTGGGTTTTTTGGGTCTATTCCTGCATGAGAGAAAAAGTAATTTTTCCTCCAACCTTGAGTAAATGCATTATCCCGAAGACCTCTAAAGAATTTTTCATGGGTATTGAAAGGAATTTCTCTTGGGGAATCAAATACATGATTAGCAAGATATCCACCGTATTGACCACCGTGCTTATTTATTACGCTGACGAATAAATTGAAGTCTGCTTGTGTTTTAATAGTAGTTTCTTGTGTTGTGGCTAAATTAAAGCCGCTAAGTGATGTCCATATTTTTCCTGCTAAATACGGAGGCAACATAAAGTCTGTATCAAGGCTTTCTTTGGTAATATTTCTAAATTGGACATTGGCTCCGTAGCTAAGGAGTGTTTTGTCTCCACCGTTTATTATCCAGTAAGGGTCATTGTGAAGATACATATATTCGTGATTCCCACCAAAATAAACGCAAGGAACAACTTTTTGTAGCTCGCCTAAGTAATCTATAACTTGCTTGCTTTGTTGTCCTCTATCAATGTAGTCGCCTAAGAATACTAGGATATCACCCTTTGAAAGGTTTAGTTTTGTAAGGAGCTGAACTAATTTTTCGAGACTACCATGTATGTCACCAATAGCAAAGACGTTTCCTTTTATAGGTAGTATTCGACTTCTAAATAGAGTAGATATTGTGTTTGGTTCTTTGGGTCCAAATAAGCAATGATTATTTCCGGGGATTATAAGTGATGCTTTGTTTCTTGAAATCAGATTAATTCCGTATGCAATGTTTTTCAATGTAGAATCGCTGACTATTTTTGTGGGTTTGGTGTAGGCAGTAGAAACAATTTTATTGTACATAATAATATATCGTAAGACTTATTAGATGTTCTCAAGAAGGGCCTTATAACAGAAAGAATACATGCAAAAATAATGAATGAGATAACGTTATAAGTACTGTTAGGTAAGGAGGATAAGGGCATGAGTGAAGGAATATCAATAGGAAGTATTTCGTTAGGGATGAATGATACAAGGAATATAGATTCTCAAGTATCAATGCCCAAGTCGGACAACGATGGTCTTCGTTCATTGCCTACATCCTTTTATCCATCTGATAAAGGATCAGTAGAATTCTCTTCTCCAATGATAAATGAATTCGCTGGGTTAGGCGATCTGTCAATTTCTTCAGATATTTCCTCTCAAGGTGCAAGTTCAAGTGGATTCAATTTTTCTATGCCAGCTTCATCAGATTTAGGATATGAAGATGCAAAGGAAATGTTCGCGATGCAAGGCATGGGTGGAGCTGCTCCTCCAGGATTCGAAGGCCACGGAGCTAGTTTCCGTCCTGAATCTATAGCGCCAGCAGAAAATATCCGTCAAATGGCAGAGCTTTTTGCAAACATGTAGTTCTTTTCAGTACTAAATTTTCTGTAAATATTTATACTAAATAATTATTTTGAGGTGTGTGGTATTATTGTACTCATATCTAGAGAGGAGCGCAGGATATGAGCGTAAAGATTAATGACAATATTAGGGTTCATTATACGGGAAAACTTGAAGATGGAACGGTTTTTGATACTTCAGAAGGCAGAGAAACCTTAGGGTTTAAGGTTGGGGCTGGTCAGGTCATTCAGGGGTTTGATGAGGGAGTTTTGGGGATGAGCCCAGGAGACAAGAAAGAGCTGTTTATTCCTTTTGAAAAAGCTTATGGAGATTACAGGGAAGATTTAGTGGTTTCTTTTTTAAAGGAACAGTTACCAGAAGATATCGATTTTGAGCTAGGAATGAAACTGCAAATGCCCTCAGAGCATGGAATAATGATTCCGATAACAGTTATTGAGATAACAGATAAAGAGGTTTTATTAGATGCTAATTCAGATCTTGCAGGTAAAAATTTAATATTTGATGTAGAATTAGTGGAAATTATGTAATTTAATTGCTAGAGTATAAACAAATAAGTTATATTTTGGTAATATGGTAATAAAGTTAAAAATATATAGGCGAGAGGTGGCAACATGGTTTTAGATCTAAATGTATCCATTAGAGAAAATAATAGTATTCCAGTAATTGATTTAGAAGGTGAAATAGATGTTTATACTTATCCAAAATTGAGCGATGCTTTGCAATATGTTTTTGAGACGTATCCTGACGCTAAGGATCTTATCGTAAATTTAGATAAGATAAGATACATCGACAGTACAGGGCTGGGTGTTATTGCAAATGGCGCTAATCAGATAAAGAAAATAAATGATGGGTTTATTAATATAATTAATGCTACGCCACAGATTAAGAAAATATTTGATGTTTCTGGCTTAATTTCAGCAAATTTTAAAATTTTTGATAGTGAATCAGATGCAATTACTAGTTTAACTAAGTAGGGGGGAGACGCTAATGACTAATATTAAATTAACAATCCCAAGCTTGTCTGATTATGTAGGGGTCGTAAGGTTAACTGCCTCAGGTATCGCTAATAGAATGAAGTTTACACATGAAGATATTGAGGATATTAAAATAGCCGTTTCGGAAGCATGCACCAACGCTGTTCAATACGCATACGGCGATTCTCCAGGTGATATTGAAATAGTTTTTAGTATTTTTGAAGACAAATTAGAAATAAAAATATCAGACTCTGGAAAAGGATTTGATATAGAGGCAGACGTAAAGACAAAAGAAGATGATCCAGAGAAAATAGGATTAGGGCTTGGGATTGTTTTTATGAGAAGCTTAATGGACCATGTTGATTACGATACTTCGATGAACGGAACGACCGTTACTTTGGTAAAAAAAGTTAGCTCATAGAGCAAAGATAGCCATATGATTATCATCATAGGTTTATTAACATTAATATCAATAGGCATTGGGACAATGTTGGTTAATTTGACAGAAGGAGAGTCATCTGTCAGTTTAGCTTCCTTTTGGATTGGTATTGGTTTAATCGTTGCTAGTCTTTACTTTTTTATTTCAGCGATGTTCTTTCCGCAGTTGATTAATCTAGCTATATAGCTGTTGGCTAATAATTTCTCATGTGATAAACTATTCAAGCGGATTTTTCCGTAATAAACATACTTTGGTTTTAATGGAAGATAACGAGTGACCTTAGGGTTGTTATGTTCTGACCAAGTAGAAGAAAAACAAAAGGAGCAAATAATGTCAGAAGAAAAAATAGTAGAAAAGGCAGAAGTTTCTGCAACAGAAGACAAAGAGATAAAGAAGCCAAGACCACATAAAGAACAGCTTAAAACAAGTATTTCTGAAAGAGTTGTAACTATGAGACAGCTTTTAGAAACAGGTGTTCATTTTGGTCATCAGACAAGAAGATGGAACCCTAAGATGGCTCCTTATATTTATACTTCAAGAAATGATATCCACGTAATCGATTTACAGAAAACCCTTGGGTATATAAACAAGGCATATGATTATATAAAAGAGGAAGTATCAAAAGGTGCTACTGTTTTATTTGTTGGAACAAAGAAGCAAGCTCAAGCAGCAATTGAAGAAGAAGCGAAAAGATGTGAGATGCCTTATATTTCTAACAGATGGTTAGGCGGAATGCTTACTAATTTCGAGACAATCAAAAAATCTATTAAAAGAATGGAAGAAATAGAAAGCTGGAAAGTGTCAGGTTTGTTTGACGCTTTTGTTACAAAAGAACAATCAGTACTTAATAAAAAGCTTAGTAAACTTCATTACCATTTTGATGGCATTAAGGATATGAAACAATTACCAGATATTATTTTTATTGTTGATACTAAAAAAGAAGAAATTGCAGTTCATGAAGCAAATGTTTTAAAGATGCCAATAGTAGGAGTAGTTGATACTAATTGTGATCCAGATTTAGTTAATCATCCTATACCTGCAAATGATGATGCTATCAGAACTATTAAGTTATTAGTTAGTATAGTAGCTAACGCAATTATTGAAGGTAAAAAGTCCAGACTTAGTGCTGAAGATGCTATTACCCTTGAAGTAGAAGAAGTTTTTGTAAAAGGTGCAGTAGTTGAAGATACCATAAAGGAAAAGATTGTAGATATTAAACTAGAAGTAGAAGATTTTCTTGTTGTTGAAGATGATGAAGTCGTAATTTAAATTATCGGAGGTTGTTGATAATGACAGTAGTAGTAACAATGCAGGAAATACAAGTATTAAGAGCAAAAACAGATTGTGGGATATTAGATTGCAAGAAAGCTCTTATAGATGCGGCTGGAGACATGGAAGCAGCAGTAGATATATTAAGGAAAAAAGGCATGGCTAAAGCTGCAACAAGAAGTGACAGGAAAGCCACAGAGGGCGTTGTTAAAATCGAATTAAGTTCTGATAACAAGACAGCTTATATGTTGCAATTATGTTCAGAAACAGATTTTGTTTCCAGAAACGACAAATTTCAAGGATTAGCCACAGAGATTATGACTGCTATGAAAAAAAATAATAATGTTGTGGAATTAAATGAGATTAATCAGCTTGAGCTTTCAAAAGGTCAAACGATAGAAAAGGCAATTGAAGAGTTAAGCGGTGTTATCGGAGAAAAGATAGAGCTTGCCAATGCCAAGGTAGTGAAAGCACAGAAAGATGAAGTTATAGGTTTTTACATTCACTCTACTCAAAAGATAGGTGTAGTTTTAGTTGTTAATGGTAGTGATGAAGTACTTGTTAAACAGATATGTATGCACATTGCTGCTTCTGCTCCTCTCTATATTGCCAAGGAAGAAGTTCCAACAGCAGAACTAAACAGAGAAAGAGAAGTACTAAAAGAACAAGTTATAAATGAAGGAAAGCCTGAAGCAGTTGCAGATAAAATAGTTGAGGGCAAACTAAGAAAGTATTTTGAAGATGTTTGTCTTATGGAACAAAAGTTTGTTATAGATACTGAGAAGAAAATATCAGATGTTTTGGGTAAGACAAAGATAGTTAAATTTGTTAGATTCTGTATAGGATAAATATGTTACTGATCTTGGATTATGGGTCTCAATATTCTCATTTAATTGCTCGAAGAGTAAGGGAGTGCGGAGTTTATTCTGAGGTTTTAGATGGACATCTTACAATAGAGAAGATAAAAGAAAAGAACCCAACTGCTATTATTTTGTCTGGTGGCCCTTCTTCGGTTTATGAAGCTGACGCCCCTAAATGTGATCCTGCTATTTTAGAGATGGGTATTCCTGTGTTAGGTATTTGTTATGGGATGCAACTGATTGCAAACCTTTCAGGAACAAACGTAAAGCATTATTCTAAGCGTGAATACGGGAAGACAGAAATTGTTATTGATGATTTTTCAGGTCTTTTCTTTGGAATAGATTCCAAAATCATTGCTTGGATGAGCCATGGTGATAGCGTTGAAGAACTGCCAGAAGGTTTTGTTAGGTTAGCTCATTCCGAGAATACACCTTTTGTAGCAATAGCTAATAAGAAGAAAAAGATATTCGGAGTACAGTTCCATCCTGAAGTTTCTCATACTGAGATGGGGATGCAAATTATTAGAAATTTCCTTTTTGAAATTAGTAAGCTTAAAAAAGATTGGGACATGAAAGATTTCATTAATCAAGAGATTGAGGCAATTAGGCAACAAGTAGGTAAAGAAAAGGTTTTATTGGGGTTAAGTGGTGGTGTAGACTCTATGACCGCTGCAGTTTTATTGCATGAGGCTATTGGTGATCAGCTTATTTGTATGTTTATAGATCAAGGGTTTATGAGAAAGAATGAGTCTGAACAAATAGTTGCAACAGTTAATGATCATTTTAAGATTAATTTAATACATGTTGATGCAAGAGAAAGATTCTTCAAAGCAATTAAGGGCATTACTGACCCAGAAGAGAAGCGTAAAAAAATAGGCAATGAGTTTATAAGAGTGTTCGAATCAGAGATATTAAAAGTAGCCCAAGACGTTAAGTTCTTAGCGCAAGGGACTCTTTATCCTGATATTATTGAGAGTGCAACCACAGGTGTTTCCAAGAATGCTGTAAAAATTAAAACACATCATAATGTTGGTGGTTTGCCTGACGATATGGAATTTAAGATTGTAGAGCCTTTTAAGAAGCTTTTTAAGGATGAAGTTCGCAAGGTAGGATTAGAATTAGGAATGCCTGAGAAAGTTGTGTATCGTCATCCTTTTCCTGGTCCGGGGTTAGCAATAAGGATAATTGGCGAAGTCGACCCAGAAAGAGTTCGTGTTTTACAAGAAGCAGACGATATTGTGATGGCGGAAATCAAGAAAGCAGGTCTATATAGAGAGGTATGGCAGTCTTTTGCTGTTTTATTGCCTATCAAAACGGTTGGTGTTATGGGCGACAAGAGAACCTATTGTCATACAATAGCAGTTAGGGCGGTTAGTAGCCAAGATGCTATGACTGCAAATTGGACGCATTTGCCATATGAAGTCTTAGAGAGTATTTCAACTAGGATTATTAATGAACTACCTGAAATCAATAGAGTGGTTTATGACATTACATCAAAACCACCAAGTACTATTGAGTGGGAATAATTTTTAAGCGGCGCTTCCTTCTTCTATTTCTTTAATTATTTCATCTACATTTAAGCCGTGTGCGGCAAGCCCTTCTTCTAAGCTTTCTGAATGAGCCATCATACAACCAACACAATGAACTCCATGATTCTTTAAAACATCCATAGCTGTTGGATAGTCATTAATTACATCTATAATATTTGCCTTTTTAGATATTCCCATTTAATTCTCCTTTATTTATAAGTTTAAGTTCATTTTGCAATTTTTCTATATTTAAATCAATATCTTTTTTGTCAGGTATGAATTTAAGACGTATTTGTGGTAAAACCTTGAATCCTAATTCTTTAAATGTGTCTTCTATTTGCCCAACGCTTTGCCCTCCCCACCCATAAGAGCCAAAAGCAAGCCCTGTTCTTCCTTTAGGTGCTAGACCCTTCATGTAGGTCAAAAAAGCCGATACGGTCGGTAAGAGGTTGTTGTTTAAAGTAGGAGATCCTATGCAAATATATTTAGCATCAATTATTTCTGTCATAATATCAGACATATGAGAGGATTGAAGATTAAAAAGTTTGACTGATATTTTTTGGCTTTCAAAATAATCTACTAATGAAAGTGCGATTTTTTCCGTTGAGCCCCACATTGTGTCATAAATTACCAAAGCTTTTTCTTTAGTTTCATTTATCATCCATTCACTGTAACTTTTTAAGATATCTTTGATATGCTCTTTCCAGATAATACCGTGGCTAGGTGCTATTATTTTAAAATCAAGACCAGACAGTGATTGCATTGCTTTTTGGACTTGAGATCCGAAGGGAAGCACAATATTAGCATAATATTTTTTTGCTTCCTTAATGGTTATATCAAAAGGGAATTCGGAATCAGTTCGTTCAGTAGAGGCTATGTGTTGGCCAAAGGCATCGTTGGAGAAGAGTATCTGGTCTTCTTCAAGATAGGAAACCATGTTGTCAGGCCAGTGAACCATTTTTGTTTCGAAAAATTTAACAGTTTTTTTGCCTAAAGAAAGAATGTCTCCCGTTTTAACTGGCATAAAGTTCCAATCTTTTTTGTAATGTTCTTTTAGTCCTTGTACTCCTGCTACTGAAGAATATATTTTCGCATTAGGGCAGATTTCCATCATTCTTGGAAGAGATCCAGAATGGTCCATCTCTACATGGTTGGCAATAATTGTATCTATTTTGGAGGGGTCAATGATTGCTGATATTCGTTCTATCATTTCTTCTGAAAAATGACTTTTAACAGTATCAATAAGTGTTATTTTTTCGTCAATAATTAAGTATGCGTTGTAGGTTGAGCCTCTTTGCGTAAGGTATCCGTGAAAATTTCTGAGGTTCCAGTCAATAGCTCCAACCCAATATATATTTTCTGCTAGTTTGTAGGGCACCATCTTAATTACTCCTTTATTTTTGGCAGGTATTGCAATAAAAAGTGCTTCTGCCATTTTGTTTAATTTTTTTTATTTTTTCACCGCAAGAAGAGCAGGTCTCATTATATTTATTATATACCTTTAATTTGTTTTGGAACCCACCTTTTTTATTAAATCCGTCTCTGTAATCAGAAAATGTCGTACCACGAAGACTTATAGCCTCTTTTAGAATACTAACTATTGAGCCATGAAGAGTATTAATTTCTATATTAGTTAGTGAACCAATAATTCTTTCTGGGGAAATTTTTGCGTTAAAAAGTATTTCAGAAGCATATATATTGCCTATTCCTACTATTTTTGTTTGTTCCAGCAGAAAGGCTTTGGTAGTCTTTTTATGAGATGAATTTATGATTTCTTTGAAAATATCATAAGTAAAGTTGTCTAAGGTGGGGTCAATCCCGATGTTTTTTAAGTAAGAATTTTCATAAAGTTTCAATGTATTTATTAGATTTATTGTTGCAAACTTTCTAATATCTGAAAATATAATGTTCTCAGTATCTGTGCTAAAAATTATCATAGAATGTTTTTCGGTTTCTATTATTTTATCTTGAATAATAAATTTTCCAGTCATTCTAAGGTGAAAAATTATTGAGTATCCATTAGAAATATCTACTATAAGTGCTTTGCCTTTTCTATATATTTTATTAATAGTATTTGATGCTGTTTTGTTAATAAATTCGTCAGAGCTAGTTCCTCTAAGGTTTCTGTTATCAAGAATTACAATAGAGTTTATTCTTTTCCCTGCTAGGTGGGTGTTTAAGTCTCTGCTTATTGTTTCGACTTCTGGTAGCTCTGGCATTGTTTTATTCCTTTGCTTGTATTTTATTTTCTAATAATTTATAATACTTCTAAATTTAGAATAATTATAAAAGAAAGACATTATGAAAGCAACAGAAATATTAAAAAGTAAAGGAATAAATATTACAGCCCAGAGGGTGAAGGTTTTGGATTATCTAATATCTGAGAAAAGACATCTTAGTGTGGATCAAATATTTGATTCAATATCAAATTCAACAGAAATTATTTCACTTGCAACAGTGTACAATGTTGTTTCTCTATTTGTAGAGAAAGGGATTCTTAAGAGGATTAGCGGTCCTGACGATAAGGCAATATTTGATGTTACACTGGAGAATCACTTTCATTTTTATTGTACTAAGTGTGGAAGTATTGAAGATGTATCGTCGAACTTTATTGATATAAGTGTGTTGGATTTGATGGGCAATAAGCCGGATTCATTTTTGGGATATTTTATAGGAACTTGCAAGCAATGTAATAAGGAGGTGAAGAAAGGTAAACTGTTGAATTTATTAAGACAGAAAGTTAAGATTTTTAATAGGAGGTAGATTAGAAATGAGTTTAAAAGGTACAGAAACAGAGAAAAATTTATTGAAGGCGTTTGCTGGAGAATCTCAGGCTAGGAATAAATATACTTATTTTGCTAGTGTTGCAAAGAATGAAGGATATGAGCAAATATCTGCTATATTTTTGGAAACAGCTGATAATGAAAAAGAGCATGCTAAGAGGTTTTTTAAGTTCTTAGAGGGCGGAATGCTAGAGCTTACAGTTTCTTATCCTGCAGGTAGGATAGGTACTACAATAGATAATCTTAGTGGAGCAGCTGGTGGAGAGCATGAAGAGTGGAGCATCCTTTATCCTGCTTTTGCGAAAACAGCAAGGAAAGAAGGGTTTGAGGATGTTGCAGTTTGCTTTGAGGAAGTATCAGTAGCAGAAAAGGCACATGAGGAAAGATACACGAAGCTGCTTGGCAATATTCAGGATAGTCAGGTGTATTCTAAGAAAACTTCTGTTGTGTGGAAATGTAGAAATTGTGGATACGTGAAGGAAGGAAAATCTGCTCCTGACCTTTGTCCTGCTTGCTTACATGCTAAAAAGTATTTTGAAATCAAAGAAGAAAATTATTAAAAAAGGAGGTATTTAATGAATAAATTTGAATGTACAATTTGTGGGTATATTTATGATCCTGCAGACAACGATAGTGTAGAGTTTGAAGATCTTCCTGATGACTGGACGTGTCCTGATTGTGGTGTAGGGAAGGATCAGTTTGAGAAAATATAGTTTTTGATAAGATTGAGGGAGGAATATGCTCTTCCCTCTTTTTGATCCATCGCTTTTTTTTAATATATTTTAGTGTTTCATAAAATCCCTGTTTGTTTTGATATATCTATTTTTTTAGATATTCCTGTATCCCTTTATTTATAAGCGATTGAAAGCTTTTATGTTTCTTGTTTTTTTATTAGGGCATAATGGTTTATAGAAAGATAACTTATTTGTAGTTTTATATTAATAATTATTCATATAAAACCCTTATAAAACTTGGCTTTTTTAGGTATTATTGTAATCGTTGGTGCATCATTCAAGGGGGATTTTTTTGATTAGCAAGTTTAGTAAAGCCTTACATAATCTAGCCCTATCTTTATTTTTCCTTTTATTTATAGGGTTTTCTTGTGTATTTTCTGCTACAACGGCCCCTACAGGTTTGCTTGTACAAGGAGTTTCCGGGAATACTGAAGTTACTATTAATGCAACCGTAAGTAATGTTTATTTTCAGGCTACTTATAACTCTACTCTAGGTTATGCTGATAATTATAAGATTATTATTACAACTCATGATACTTTAGGGTCTAATGATTATATTTTTTGGGGAGTAACAGATTCAATTAAAAATGATATGGGTGGTTTACTCGCCGATAAGCAGCTTTCTCAACGAATATATTATCAAACTCAAGCTAGTGCTGATGCACGATTCTATAGCGGGAACTGGTTGCCTTTAGAGTGGAGAGTTACTTATAACTATGGGATATGTTTTCATGTGAACTCAGCTTGGAGTCCAACAGCAAATTCTTTCTTTAGAGTGTTTGATAGGAATGTACCAAGCATAAGTGTTAAGGTCCCAACAGCAGATCTTGATGCTTGGCATAGTGTTTCTAAAGACTGGATGACAGCAATTACAGTCAACTTTTTTTCTCAGGGTGTTTCGAACTTAGCGCAAGGAGAATATTCCTATAATGGAATTATAAAACAAATATCAGGGTTAATTGGTCAGACAAATGTTACGAAGCAGTTATCTGTAAGTTTTTCTTTATTAAGTGAAGGGATAAATCTAGTAACCATTAAGGTTAGTGACAATGCTGGTAATTTTGTAACACAGGTTTTTAATATCAATAAAGACTTGTCATTGCCGACTATTAATGTCAGTAGTAATTTGGCGATTAATCCTTATTTTTCCAATTGGATCACTCAGAATTCTAGTTTTTATCAAGCTATTAGTGTTTCGTTTTCTGATCAAGGATTAGCTGGACTTAAAGATATTAGCGTCGCGTTACTTAATTCGAATGGCAGTTATTATAAAACAATCTCTAGGAATGTAGCCAGTTCTTCATATAATACTCCATGGGGTTTTTTATGGAGTGAAATCCCACAGGGGCTTAGTCAATTGTTAGTGACTTTGAATGACAATGCAGGGAATACAAATAATATAATTCCCTTGCAGATTCGCAAAGACGAAATACCACCATATATTTCCAGATATCTTCCAACAGCTTCCTATGAGAATAGATGGTTTAGTAATTTTAGTGGCTTTCAGCCAGATGGTTCAGGGAGTAGGATAAATTTACTAAATATAGATATCGATTTTGTAGATACCCAGTCATATGTTGAGAGCATTCGTTATTTGATTTCCAATAATACCAGCATAATTGATAGTGGTACGGTTGTTAGTAAAGCAGCTATTTCCTATTACCTAACAAATTGGCAGATACCATTTGAAAAATTTAATAACGGCTATAATGAGGTTTATGTTTCTTTTAATGATAACGCGGGGCTTAGTAGCAGTAATGTAAAAGTTTTTTCTTTGCAAAAAGATACTGTTCTTCCTCAACTTACTTATATAGTCAGTGATAATTCTGCATATTTAAGTAAGTGGTATAGGGAAGCGCCAAGTGCTTTAGCGACCATTAATTTTACAGCATCAGACAATGCATATTCTAAGCTAAATAGTATTATTTATTATGTGAATAATGAGGCTGTAAAGGGATATGTCTCACAAAACATGAATGTATCAAGTTATAATTTTAGGTTAAGTGATATACCGACTACAGATTATATGAAGCAAGGAACAAATAATCTTTGGGTAAGAGTAGTTGATAATGCAGGGAATTTATATGAAGAATCAATTTTAAAATTTCAGCGGGATATAGTGGCGCCAGCATTAAATGATATTGACTCAGTAAAAAACAATTTTCCTCGCGACTATGATTTTTGGACTAACTATTATCCTAGATGGGTAACGTTGAACAATCCTCTTAGCTTCAGTGATGTACATAGCGGTATTGCTAAAATGGAATATTATGTTTCCAATAATGCACGTCATCAATGGACAACGATATCAGTTTTAGCAGGTTCAGCAAATTATGCTGCAAGTCAATGGATGGTTTCAGCATCATTGCTAACGGAGGGAGTTAATACAATCTTGGTTTCTAGAAATGACGTTTTGGGCAATAGTGCTTTTGAAGAGTTTATTGTTAAATTAGATTTTACTTCACCTAACTATCATTCAGGAGTAAGTTCTTCCAGTCAAGAATTCCAGTATTGGTATAAAGAAGACAAAGCTTTTCTTGGCAATATTATCGTTACCTTTTCAGATGACGGGTATTCTTTATTAAAGACAGTAGAGTATATTGTTGAAAATCAAGGAGCTCAGAGTCTTCCATTTCCTTTACCAGGCAACACACAAATAGATGCTGATACATATACTCAAACCTGGGGAGTAAATTGGCTGAAACTAAATAATGGAACAAATAATATTAGGGTTAGAGTAGTTGATAATGCAAAAAATGAGACTACTTCACCAGTTCTTTTTTCTGTTAAGAAAGATATTTCTTCTCCAAATGTAATTAGTTCCGAAACTGTTAGTGATAATAAATTTATTAATTGGTATTCTTCAAGACCAATATGGATGGATGAGATAAGCATAACGTTTAATGATGAAGGTTATTCGAATTTAAAAGCAGTAACCTTAAATATATATAATAGTGTGACCGCAACTACAGATAATTGGCCAATAAGTGATGTTTTAGACAAGAAAACTATTTACCTTGGCAGTCAATTTAGCTGGGGATGGTTAGTTCAAGGTATAAGTAATGTTTATTCTATATTAGAAGATAATGCAGGTAATATATCAAAAACAGGCTTATTGTTTACTGTAAAGAAAGATATAGAAAAACCTAATTTTGCAACTCGTACAAGCGTTAACGTTTTTCAAGGATGGTACAGAGCGTTTGCTCCTACAATTCCGACAATTCAGGTACACGATGTTGATTTTGTGGATTACGGGGGATCAAGTTTGAATTATATTGGTTATATTGTTGAAGTCCTTACCGGAGGAATGAGGCAGTATGACATTTCCAAAAACATGAATATAGGTTTTTATAATAATAACTGGATATTATCAACGGATTATTTTCAGGATGGAACAAATAATGTTTATGTCGTAATTTCCGATAATGCAGGTAATTTAAATTCAATTTATCAAAAGGCTGATCTTTTATTTACAATTAAATTGGATTCAAAAAACCCTTCATTTGATAATAAAGTAACTTATGGCACTAATTGGACAAATGCCACGCCTAATTTTTTTAATAGCGTAACTCTTAATTTTTATGATGAAGGCTATTCTTTAATAAAAGATATTTATTATATTGTATCAAATAATAGTAATTGGTTAAGGACAGTAACAATAGACCAAAACGTGAATAGGTTCAGTAGGACATCAACATGGAATATTCAGTGGGCATCATTAACTAATGGTGTAAATGAAATTTGGGTGTCCTTAAATGATAATGCAGGTCGGCAAGTAGTCAGTAAAGCTTGGGAAGTTCGTAAGGATATAATCCCTCCTTCCTTTAATAATAGGATGACTTTATCCGTTGCAACTTATAATGTTTGGTATAATTCACCTCAGCCATGGATGAACAGCATTTCGGTTAGTTTTACGGATGCAGGTGGGTCAGGAATTTCAAAGATATATTATAGGGTAAATAATGCTTCTAATGCTTCTGGGTCAGTTGATGTGCCAATCAGTGTTAATTTTGTAGAAGGAACTACCCAGTATTCAGTGAATTGGGCTGTATCTTGGGGTATTCTAGTAAATGGAGTCAATAGTATTTCTGTGCTTATTTCTGACAATGCAGGTAATCTTATAACTTCTAACTGTTTATTTTGGATCAAAAAAGATATAACAACTCCGAATATTGTGCATAATATAATTTCAAAAGACATTAAGTATTCTTGGAGATGGTATAACCATGCACCTGATGGTAGGGCCTTTTATTACGATAATCAATATTATAATGAGTTAAATGTTGGAAGTATTCCTATTTCTTTTGAAGATATAGGAAGTTCAAATCTTAAAGAAGCAAGCTGCATTATTGAGAATGAAGCAAATACCACTTATTCAGTTATTTTTGAAGACAGGAGCAATGTAACTTATCGCTATCCTTGGGCATTGAAGTGGGATCTTTTTATGGAAGGAACAAATAACATAAAAATATCTGTTACTGATAATGCAGGTAACAATACCAAAAGTGATGTTATTTTTAGTGTTAAAAAGGATTTAACATTCCCAAGTTATGATGTTTACTTTATTCCTATACCTTCTTCAAGTTATTTTGCAACAACTCAAAATTGGATGAAGGTTAACAGTCCCAATAATGATTTTGTTTTTTATGATCAAAATCTTTCTAAAATTAAGCGTGTTTATTATAAATTTTATAATGATAGTTTTTCTTCTGAAATAAATGTTTATAATTCTATAACCAGAAATGAGTATGTAACTTATGATAGGCGCATATCCTCTTTTAATTTTAGTTTTGCAAACGCATTACAGGGATATAGCGAAATATATGTTGGGGTAGAAGATTTTGCGGAAAACAAAACACAGTATACTAGGCTTATTGCATCTTTTAATAAGGATACATACGTTCCAATTGTAAATAAGGATGGATTATTTAATCCACCAAACAATTGGATTAATGAGGGGTCATGGTTAAGTTCTCCTCCAAGTTGGTGGGCGTCAATACCAATATCGTTTGAAGATCAAGGTAACAAGTTGGAATATTCTGGCATTAAGTCAATAGAGTATTCTGTTTATCACAACAACACCTTCAATTCTAAAGGTAGTATTGGTGGAACGTTTGCGTCTAGACAAGAAATTTATAATGGTACATGGTCTATCCCTTGGGAGAAGATTACTTCCGATCTAAATATAATAAGGGTATCAATCACTGATAATGCTGGAAATAATTATCAAGAGGAACTGTTTAGGATTAAAAAGGATGTACTTACTACAAATATTGTAACTAATTCAATTCCTTCGCAATTAGAGCAGAATAAATGGTATAAAGAATCCTATCCGTGGATGAGCAATTTAGATATAGATTTTTATGACGGAGGTATGTCCTCGATAAATATGATAGATTATGTTGTTTCAATTAATGGCAGATTAACGAGAAATCATGTGGTTGAGTATACAAATCCTTCTAATTATTTTATTCAAAATTGGTCTATTAGTTTTGGAGTCTTAGCAGAGGGAACTAATGATATATTGATATATGTTTCAGATAACGCTTTTAACTTAGTTACTACTAATGTTATTTTTTCAATTAAAAAAGATAGCCTTCTTCCTAGTTTTAATGTTACTGATACTTCTTTTTTTACAAATGAGAGGTGGTATAACACTACAGATATATATAGTTTATTGCCGATTACTGTTCGTGACATGGGTTATTCTGGCTTAGAGGATATAAGCTTAATCCTTTACAATAATGGCGTGACCACCAATAGGGTTGTTACAAAATCGATGGGTAATTATCATGGAATATATTCTTCTATAACAACAACCTGGCCTAGTTTTAACGAAGGAGTGACTCAGGTTAGGCTCTCCGTGACAGATAATGCTAGTAATAATATTCTTTCAGATGTTCTGTTTAGTGTGAGAAAGGACCAGTCGGCTCCAACCTTTAGCTATATGGGGGAACATGACGTAGACGCTTTATTGTGGTATGGTCGCGCGCCAACGTGGCTAAGTGATATTCAGATAAGATTTAGGGATACTGGTGGTTCTAAAATCTCAACTGTTTCCTATGCTGTTGTAACTACTACTACAACTTCTTGGTATGTTGTTAATGGTTCTGTTAATAATGATAGTTATACTTCAGCTTGGAGTATAAGCTGGAATACCTTAGTTGAAGGGCTTAATGGTATAAGCGTTAAAGTTGAAGACGGTGCAGGTAATTTTACGACTTCATCAGTATTATTTACAATTTATAAGGATTCAACGTATCCAAGCATTAATCATAATGTAAGTGTTTCTATTGAGAGCCAAAACATTTGGTATAACACAACCAAAGATTGGATGTTAGGTGTAACTTTTAATGTAAGAGAAATAACTGACAATGCTATTAATGGAAGAGTGTCATCACTTAATGGATTAGGCTATATGGTAGGAGATATAGAGTTTAATTTAATTTCAGGAAATAGTGTGATTACCTTGGATTCAAATTTCATGATTTCTTTTGCTTTAATTAATGAGGGAATTAATAATGTATATTTGCTAGCTTCAGATAATGCTAGGAATATTACTTCGATAAATGTTTTGACAATAAAGAAGGATGTTAGTAATCCTAGGATAATTGATAACAGACAAATTCATATAAGTAGTTTTAATGTTTGGTATAATTCTACTCCAAATTTTTGTGTATCAGTAAACGTTGATTTTAGTGACGAAGAGTTTTCATTGTTAAGTCGGTCAGCATATGTCATTTATAATAGTACAGGTACAAATACCTATGATATTTTTACTAGTACTCTTGGAGTTCCAATACATATTAATAACTGGAATATTTACTGGTCACAGCTTACTAATAATATAAATACTATTGATGTAATGGTTGAGGATCATGCTACTAATAAGGTAGCAAGTAGTGCTATGTTTGTAGTTAGAAAAGACATTGACCCTCCAACATATATTATGAATACTGTATCTTCCGAATATCAGCAAAAGTGGTATAACATATATCATATAAGCGATCCAGCCTTTGGGTTAAGGCAAGAGTATGCTGTAACTGTTACCTTTAATGATACTGGTTTTTCAAGACTCAAAAGTATGGTGTACATAGTTGAACAATATAATAGTGGGAATGTTACAGAGGATTTACAAATTTTTCTTAATCATGCTAATGCAACAAATAATTCTAGTCCTATGTTTGTTTGGAATTGGGATAAGCTAAGTCAAGGGATTAACACAGTTTCTGTCAGGGCAGAAGATTGGGCTGGAAATAGTATTAATAATTTTGCGTTTAACGTAAGAAAAGATGTAACTCCACCGCAATGCACTTATAAGGTAACAGCTGATGTTGGGTTTGTGTGGCATTCGACTATGCCAACTTGGGCAACTCAGATTTCCGTTAATTTTAAGGACACTGGATATTCGATGTTAAAGTCAGTTATGTGGAATATTATTAGAGAAGAGGATCCATCTCTTATAAAACAAGTAACGATTACATATAACGAAAATGGAATTCCCAACTTTGGGTATTCGGCTTTGTCAGTCAGTTGGAATGATTTGTATCCAGGCACAAATCGTATTAGTTTTCTTTTACAGGATAGAGCTGGCAATGTTTCAGAGACAGCTTATTTTATTCTTTTAAAAGATGACGAATCGCCGATTTTTAGTACTGTTGGTCAGCCCGTATCAGATGTTAGTCAAAATGCTTGGTATTCTGTCACTCCAGACTGGGCTGATCAGAGAATAAATATTTATTTCTCTGATTTAGGGTACTCTTTCCTTAAAACATGTTGGTATGATGTAGTAAATGCAAGTGGGAACAGACGGACTACTCTAAATAATGCATTAATCTATAATGAAAGATTTCCTAGTTTTAACGCTGGGTGGTCAATAAGGTGGAGTGATTTAGTTAACAGTCAAAATTTAATAAATGTTGGCGCAATCGATTGGGCAAGTAATAATATAAGCAGTTTGAGGACAGTTTTAACTATAAATAAAGACACCATAATCCCTAAAATTATTACGAGTAATTTTATTATTCCAACAGACTCGCTTCAGCAAGCTTGGTACAATGTTGTCCCATCTTATGCAAAAAGAGTAACTGTAGGGGCGCAGGATTTGGATTTTTCAAAACTAATGAATATCAAATACTGCGTGACATCTAGAAATGAGTATTTTGAAGAGCAATTAGGAACAGTTACTGAGAATATTAATGGGATGCCTTCATATAATGTGCCATGGGATGTTCTAGCTACAAACCTCTTGCAAGGCACAAATAATCTGTATGTTAGAGTTGCAGACCGTGCTAATAACGTAGTAACAACTAATAAACTTTTTACAATAAAGTATGACAATGTATCTCCCGATATAGACGACGCGCAGATCAACGTAGCATCAATAAATGCAGTTTTTATGGGAGTTGATAATTGGGATAAATATTTAAGTGCAATTACAGTAAATTTTAGAGACAATACGTCTTTACTTAAGGAGATTGGGTATAAGGTAGTTAACTCAACCAATCCAGCTGGGGTTACGAGTGTAATAAGTACAAACATTAACGCTATTTCATATAATCAGCCTTTTGCTGTTTCTTGGAATTTAGCTAATGGTGGGATTAATCAGGTATTTGTTATAGTTACAGATAATGCTAATAACCGTTCAGAGAAGTTTCTTTTCAGGATAAAGAGAGATGTTGGCCCTCCTAGTATAGACGTGACAACGAGTGTGTCTAGCGAACAGCAAGGGACATGGTATAGAACGAGTCAGCCTTGGTTAGACAATATAAGTGTGACCCTAAATGATGACGAGTCTGGTTTGGGAAGTTTTGGATATGTAGTTATAAGTATTAACGGCAGGTGCACCTATGATGTTAATTCAGATCTTAAGGGTGTTCTGACTCCGACCACTCAGATTTTCAGTGTACAGTTTGAGAATATTTTTAATGAGACAAGGAGCACAATAAATGTTTGGGCAAAGGATACTGTAGGAATGGTTTCTACAAGTTTTTTGTATGTTTTTCAGAAAGACATTACCGCGCCAAGAGTTTCTGTGAACGAGATTTTATCTGCTAATAAATTTATCAAGTGGCTAAAAGATGACTTTGCCTATAGAGATACTTCAAGCTTTGGCACATATGCTTCTTTAAACATTGTTATTTATGATCCTGCAAGTGGGTTGAGTTCCTTAAATTATGGCGTGCAGGTTGTTGGGAATGCTAGCATTAGTTGGTATCCTGTTGATTTTATACAACCTAGTTTAAATCACAACAAAGGTATTTCTATCCCTTTTGGAAATTTAGTTGATGGAAAGAACATAATATGGATAAGCGCTATTGATATTGCAGGGAATACTCAAAATTATCAAACAGCTTGTACTATAAATATAGATACGAAGAGTCCTAGTTATAATGCTATCAATCATAATTTGTTTTATCTCAATGCTCATCCTTGGATTAATTCTTCTAATCAATTGCCAACCCCATATATTAATATTAATTTTTCTGATAGTGGCGGATCAGGGTTAAAGAGCGCAAAATATAAATTAATTCTTAATGGAGCAACCCAAAATGTTAGTTCCAATATTTTTATCCCTACACTTCCTACCGCAGCAGTTAACAGTACAACTAATACAGGGTGGAGAATAGATTGGAGTGTTCTAACTGATGGTGTTAATGAGATGCTTTTAATTGTGGAGGATCATGCTGGGAATATAATTACTTCAAATAGGGTTGTTTATGTTAATAGGGATTCCATTACTCCTACTGCTAATACCTCTAATTTCCCTTATCAAAATATTTGGTATAACGTATCACAAAATTGGATAGAAAATATTAATGTTAGTTTCCGAGATATGGGAGGAGCAAAACTTCAATCGGTGTGGCATACAATATCTAATGATAGAACACAAGATATTCCAATTGCACTGAATATAAATTCTACAAATTATAACACTCCTTGGAAGATAGAATTTTATTTTCAACAAGGAGACTATCGGCCGTTACAGAACGGAATTAATTATATTTCTTATAAAGTTATTGATAACGCTACTAATTCGACTAACTATCCCAATATGTTTAAGGTTAAGAAAGATGTGATGAAGCCATCTTTTAACAATCTTGAACTAAATGATTTTTCTCGTTGGTATAATGCATCACAGAATTGGATGAGTACTATCAATGTAGACTTTTTTGATCAACATTCTGGACTTGCAACGATATCTTTTATTGTATCTAATTCAATTGGAGCTATAGAATACCGAATAACAAAATGTGTTACCGAGCAAGTCTATGCTTATACTAACGATTGGAAGATTAGTTGGGATAGTGTTCTTACAAATGGTCTGAATGAGGTGTTTGTTAGTTTTAGTGACTATGCAAAGAATACTCAGAATAGTGCGTTGTTATTTACAATTAAGAAGGATATAGTGACTCCATGGATTATTAACAACCAGGCGAGTGATTTTATCTCTTGGTATAAGAGTACTCCTGATTGGGCTACTGCAATTAATATAAGCTTTTATGATGCTGGTTTCAGTGACATTAAAGAGATATCTTATAACGTTATTCATCAGGATCAGTCAGTTTCATCAAGTATTATCATTAATGGGACGCCTGGGTCAACGTATGTGACGCCTTGGACACTTTATTGGTCAGATTTACAGGAAGGAATAAATACAGTACAAGTTGCCGTTATTGATTATGCTGGCAGCTATGTTCCAACTTTTGCTTTTGTAGTAAAGAAGGATTCATTTGCTCCGACTATGAATGACCATCTGCCTGTTAACATTGCTAGCAAGAATATTTGGTATGCAAGTACACCTAATTGGGCAACAAATTTAAATATTGACTTTGGAGATAATCTTTCTGGAGATTCTGGAATGAAATTGGTTAGTTACATTGTTACAAACAATGGATATTTCTTTAAAAATTCTTTTTATAAAAATAGCGTGATTACTACTAAAAACTTTGTTAATAATTGGGCTATCCTTTGGGATGACTTAAGGGAAGGCACTAATAATATTAGCTTGGAAGCAGTGGATAGTGCCACTAATAATTTTACTACAAATAATTATCTAATGATAAAGAAAGATATCAGTGATCCATACTTGATAATTAGTGACAATTATTTAGCTATTTTTTCTGGTTGGTTTAAGGCAGATAATCCACCGATAGAGTTTCTGAATCATATTTCTATAAACTTTAAAGACACGTATTCTGGGTTAAAATCAGCAACATATATTATTTCAAACAATTATTCTAGTAAAAATTCCACCGTTATTTTAAGTAGTAATATTGGTGGCGCAACTTTGTATACGCAACCGTGGAGCATATCTTGGAATACGCTATCGAATGGTGCTAATGAGGTGTATGTGGTATTGGTTGATTCAGTTGACCACGTGGTGACATATAACCGTTTTGCGGTCATGAAAGATACCATGACTCCGACAATCACAGAGAATATTTATAAAGTTCAATTTAATAGTTGGCTAAATATGAATAAGCAATGGTTGTGGAATGCAATTGCAGTTACGGTGAACGATTTAGGTGGAAGTGGTATTGACAAGGTAGAGTGGAAGGTTTCAGCTAATGGACGTGATATTTCTACTCAGGATCAGACTGGTGGCGGATTGAACAATAAGTCTTTCGTTCTGAACCTTTATGATAACTGGTCCTTGGTAACAGATTCAAGAAATGATATTTATTTAAGTTATTATGATAAGGCAGGAAATTCAACAAGTAGTTATATTGTTTCTTTGCTAAAGGATACCAAGCCGCCTAGTCTATCAATAGAGCAAATAGGATTTAGTACTGAAAATTGGTACAACTTGGCGCTTTCAAGTATAGGCGTAACCATACATGTTATAGATGGTGGTGAGTCTTGGATTAAATCAATAAAATATGAGGTTAGACAAGGTGTTGCTAATGGGTCAGAGGCGTTTTTAAATGGAAGTTTAGGTTTTGTGGCAGCTTCTAATGATTTTTATTATTGTGTGCCAGTAAGTTGGAATAAACTATATCAAGGTATTTCTACCATTTCTATAACAGTCGAGGATAATGCCGGCAATCTAAGTCTCGCTAAGTCAATAACTTTCAAGAAAGATATTTCCTCTGCAAATGTGGATATAAGTGAAGGACCAATAGTCTATTACAATAGAGCATTTTATGACAAGGACAATCAAACAACTCCTATTAAAGTTAGTTTTTGGGATGTTGCTCCTGGTTCAGGGATAAAAGATATTCTATTATGGGTATCCCACAATATAAATCAGAGCGAAATAGAGTTATTTAGGGATGGTATAACTTATAACTATAGGCAATGGAACATTGCTTGGGTTTCCCTTAATAATGGATATACTGAAGTATTTGTTACAGTTAATGACAATGCCGGCAATCAAACTAATAAGTATTTATTTAAAGTATTAAAAGATGCTGATGTCCCTCAAATTCATAGTAATGAGACACGCGCAAGTGGTTGGTATAGTAATGTTAATACTCCATCGTGGTTATCAGAAGTAATGGTTACCTTTGATGATATTGGTTCTTCAAATATACAGAGGATTCAGTATGGTGTATCAATTAATAATGCAATCAAATGGTATACAATTACAGATTGCGAGAATATTTCTCAGAATTTTAGTATAACTGGAAGATTTGATTCGTATTATCAGTCTTGGCCTATCAGCTGGAATGTTTTAACAAACGGTGTTAATGAAATCTATGTTTCAATAAATGACTTTGCACTTAATTCAACAAGATCCTATGTTATTAGGATTAGCAAAGACGTTATTTCTCCAAACCTAATCAATAATGAAGCAATACTTCCTAATACCAAAAAGTTTGAACTATGGCATTCGATTAATACTCCTAACGGGATGACTACTTTTAATGTAATTATTTTTGATAAAGGAGGGTCAGGTCTTGCTAGTATTTCTTATCAAATTAATGAAAATGGTTGGGAGTCTTTAACTAATGATGCGCGTGGATCTACTACCTTTGATAATTGGTCTATACAGTGGTCTAAAATAGACAATGGTACAAATGACATTCGAGTGTCTTTTAATGACTATGCATCAAACAGATATGGTGAACAAGTTTTTACAATTTACAAAGACACTATTAAGCCTAGCATAAGTAGTAATGTTATTTCTAAAGATGTTGATTTTTATCGTTTTCCTGAAAGGGATGGTGTTCCTGGTCGTGGAAATCTTCCGCCATCACTTAATTTTGCTGTTACAATCACCGACAATGGTTACTCCGGAATTAATATTATTCAATATGGTGTTAGTAGTAACAAGTTTACTAATGGTATTAAGTGGGTAACAGACCCTACTTATTCAAGGGTAGATATCGTCCAATATGTTCAGTTAGACTGGGAACAGATTACTGATGGTGAAAATGAAATATTTATTTCAGTAAATGACCTTGCAGGCAACACAGCAAGTACGAATAGATCAATATTTACTTTAAGAAAAGATACAAGTCCTCCAAATATTAATCATTCGTTTGTTAATGGAGAAACTTATGAGGCTTATTTCCCTCTTAATTTGCGTCCAGCTACAGTGACCCCTTTTATTGTTACTTTTTCTGAGGAGATTGGTAGCTCTGGTCTTGCTACTATTAATTATGGGATCAAAAGAGTAAGTGCAGATCCTTATGGAGCTTATGGCATTGAATGGTTTTTAGTCACTGCCTTTGCAACTGAAACAGTTTATTCTTATACGAGTGATGTTGCAATCAATTACAATGCATTAGGGGAAGGTACTAATGAGGTATACTTTTATGTGTTAGACATGGCGGGTTTTTCTACCTTAGAACTCAGTTATTTCATTAAGAAAGATACACAAGTTCCAATATCTGAAATTACAGAATTATTGCCTTTAAACTTTAACGTTACCTTGAATAGATGGTATAAGGAGCAACCTGATTGGTGGACAGATTTGCCAATAAAGATATCGGATGCGGGTGGTTCTCATATTTCAACTATTTCCTATAAGATAATAACTAATAGTAGTGGTCAGATAAATGATATTCCCTGGACAGCGACACCATATAATTTATCATTGGATGAATTTACTTCAATCAATATTGCTTGGTCATCGCTAAATATTGGATCAAATGAAATTTGGATTCAAGCTGAGGACAATGGATTTAATATTCTTTCTTTTAACGCATTTACTATTAAGGTTGACACTGAAAATCCAACGGCTAATTATACCAGTGGTTATCCATTTGCAACCTATAATCTTTGGTATAGAGAAGATAACCCATTATTGCAAGGAATTAATTTTAGTTTTTATGACTATAGTTATTCTGGATTGGTTTCTTTAAATTATGTGGTTACTGCCAATAATTATCGTAACACTTTTAATGTTTGGCAAAACACAGAAATTCCTGGTTCTTCATGGATTTGGCATGGTGATTATTCATACTCCTCTACATGGATAGTTAGTTGGAATGTATTGACTGACGATACTAATTATATTTCAGTTATTTTTAAGGATTATGCAGGGAATGATTCTACTAGTAAGAACATTTTTTATTTAAAGAAAGATACGTTAACTCCTAATTTGATGATAAATAGGGAGCTTATAAGTAATAACAGTATTGATACTTGGTACAACAATTTTAATCCTTGGATGCAGGATCTTACTGCTGATGTTTTAGATAGGGGATTCTCAGGCATTCAGTATGCCAAAATGTATATTGGAACGTTTAATTCTATAGTAAATGTGGCTTATATTGCTACTCAGAATATAGCTAAAACTAATATAAGCGGTCTTGTTTTTAATAATCCAGGACTTAACCTAGGTAAGAACTATTGGGATTTACTCAATAACGGGACTAATAATATTGCAATTGAGGTTGGTGATAACTCAGGTGATTTTTCAAGACAAGTATTTAATACAGCTTCTGCTTATGCATTTTTTATTAAGAAAGATATAGTTTCTCCAAATTTTGAGATTTCAGGAAATTGGAAGATTAGTAATGCGGATGAAATGCAAAAATGGCATCGCACTTCTCCTACTTATAATTCAAGCATTAATATAGATTTCTATGATACCGGTTATTCGAATTTTTCGACTATACAATATGTTATTTCTTATAATAATAATCAGGTTATAAGAGGGATAACAGCCAACAGTATAGTTTACAATAAGCCGTCATATACGCCTAATTGGACAGTCGACTGGTCGCTTCTTACTTCTGGGGTTAATGAGATATATGTTTCTTTTAATGATAGAGCTGGAAATAAAGTTGTTTCTGGTCCTGTCTTTCAAGTTCTTAAGGATATTATTAGCCCAAATATTACGAATAATATAACTGGATGGACTACTACTTTTAACTGGTGGTTACGTTCACCAGCTATTCCGAGTGCTAGTTGGCTGAATTCAATAAATATATATTTCAGTGACCTAGGCGGTTCTAAGTTACAGATGGCTAGCTATATTGTAAGTCAGGACTCAAGGAAATCTAGGGTTACCACGAATATTACAGGAGTTTCTGGCAATAATAATGTTACAGCTAACTGGTCGTTAGCTTGGTCTGCTTTGGATAACGGTACAAATAATATATATGTTCAGGCGTTAGACTGGGCTGGGAATTCCACCTTTAATTTTG
>CAZXTL010000027.1:0-29185 GCA_964643725.1 uncultured Candidatus Marinamargulisbacteria bacterium | reverse complement strand
ATTTCTTTCTCTCCTGGTTCAGCTGTTGTTAACCTTTGAAGAAACATCCCAGGCCATATAAAAATATTGAGGTACCAAAATTTTTCAATCTTGCTACTCAACCTAATTAACTCATAAGCTATTCCTGCAACAATAGGAAGCAAGGCAAGTTTTAATAACACTCTATAAACTACTGGAAGAACACCAAAAAAAGAAAACATTATTACTGAAACAAGTATCAAGACTGCAATAAAAGATGTGCCGCATCTTTGATGTATAGTTGAATACTTCTTAACATTCTCAACTGTCAGCTCAACATTGGCCTCATAAGCATGTACTGCTTTATGCTCCGCACCATGATAACGATAAATCTCACGCATATCTTTCATAAATAAAGTACTTATTAAAAATATAATAAAAATTGAAAGCTTCATTCCACCTTCCATAAGATTCAAAAGAAATATATTATGAATTCCTAAAAAAACAGCATACTTAAAAAATAAAGCTGGAAGGACTAAAAAAAGTCCAATAGAGACCAAAGAGCTAATCGCAAAGGAAATACCAAACTCTTTTTTGCTTATTTGCTCTTCTGCCGGCATTGCTATTTTGATTGAATGTGTGAGCGAATCCATCCCAATCCTAAACATATCAATCAGATTAAAAACTCCTCTTATAAAAGGGAATCCGAATATCTTGTTTTTTTGACTGAAAGTCTCAAACTTTACTTTATCTATTATTAAATTCCCATTCTCAGAATAAACTGCTCTGGAAATATAATCTTTCCCTTTCATCATTACACCTGAAATTAACGCCTGACCACCAACTGCAACCATTATATGCCTCTTTCTATTCTAAGATTACTGCTCTCATTATGATGTACATTAGGCACAAGTTTATTATAACAAGTACTACATGCTTTATAATTTGTGATTATCAGATTCGGCGTATTAGTTAAAATAAGGACCTTCATAAAGGCTTATTTCATATTATAACGACGTTTGAACCTCTCAACTCTTCCTTCAGTGTCAATTATTTTTTCTTGACCAGTGAAGAATGGGTGACAAGCAGCACAAATGTCTACTCTAACCTTGTCACTTGTTGAAAAAGTCTTATATTTAGCACCGCAAACGCATTCAGCATCTACTTCATAAGTTTTTGGGTGTATTCCTTCTTTCATTTCATCTCCTTGTATCTAAAACATATTGCTAGAACTGTGATATTATAAAGATAATAGTCAACTAAAGTCAACTTGAAAATTCTTACAAATATCAAGTAATATGTTTTGTAGAAAAATATTCTAAGGGGGATACAAATGATAGATCAAATAATAGTTATAACATATTTAACCTTAATACTATTAATAGGTATTATTGCTGGCAGAAAAGAAAATGATATGGAAACCTTTTCCGTAGCAGGCAGGAACATGCCATTCTTCTTGGTTTTTGCTACTATTGCTGCAACTTTTATATATCAAGATACAACTATTGGTAATGCTGAAAAAGTATTTCTATTTGGTATTTATAATATCTTTGCCCTCTTTGGTTTTAGCCTCAAGGAAATACTTATTGCCAAATTCATAGCGCCACAGATGACGTACCATACAGATTGTCTTACTGTTGGAGACATCATGGGAAAACATTATGGAAAACTTGCTAAAATTCTAACCGGAATACTATCGCTTATTGTTTCCACTCTTATTTTAAGCGTTCAAATAACAGTCATCGGTTATCTACTTAACATCTTCTTCAATATAGAGATTCTTTATGGGGTTATTTTTGGAGCTAGTCTAATTGTTACTTATAGCGCAATTGGTGGATTAAAATCGATTATGTATACTCACCTACTACAATTTATTATGATTGCGATTTCTATCCCCTTAATTCTTTACTTTGGCGTTACACAATTGGATGGATGGGCAAATATTATTAGCGTAATACCTAATAAAAATTTGGATATTTTAGGAAATTTATCCATGATTGCTTTTGTTTCTTTATTCCTGAGCTTCATGTTAGGCGAAGCGCTACTCCCACCCTACGTCCAAAGACTGCTTTCTTCCAAAGAACCAAAAACAGTATCACAAGCTGTTCTTCTTAATGGATTTTTCTCCTTATTAATATTTATAACCACAGGTCTAATTGGTTTAGTAGCTTATGCCCTATTCCCCAGCATGGAAGCAACTGAGGCTATCCCTCTTATTATTATGACTCTTCTGCCAATCGGAATTAAAGGTATTGTTATAACAGGCATAATTGCTATAACACTATCCTCTGCAGACACCTTTCTTAATTCTGCAGCAGTATCGGTCACTAATGATATTTTGAAACCTATATTTTTTGACAGCAAAGCAGTAGGGTCTATTTGGACAGCAAGAATATTTACTGTCCTTATTGGGATAATTGCTGCCGTTTTATCACTTTATATTAATAATATAGTTGATGTGCTTCTTTATTCTTATATATTGTGGACCCCAATAATTCTAGTACCTTTGATCTATGCAATACATAAAATAAATGCATCAAAAGAACATTTCTATCAAAGCGCACTTGCCGGTATTATAGGAGTATCTGTATGGAGCTATGTCCTTCAAAATCCTTTTGAAATAAATGGTCTACTAATAGGTTTCTTGGCTAGTTTAATAACCTTTGTGACACTAAATCTAACAGATAAGAAAACCTCACCAACGTAACAAACAGTTTCTTTCGTAAATAAGTTGGAAAGTTCGTATTTGTCATCCCAAACTTGATTTGGGATCCAGTTTGATAGTTTATTTAAATATTTAAGCAGCTAGTTTACTATTATAAGCATTAATTAGGGACTATTTATTTGTCTGTATTCAATTAATAAGCTACTTAATGTTTTGTAATTGTCAAATTTAATATATGCCTGGATCCTGAATCAAGTTCAGGATGACATTTTGTATATTTTGCAACAACACCCTAAAATTAATTTTTTTTTAATTAGCTAATATTATCTCTCAATGCTTGCAGGAACTTTTCCATTTCTTCATGGTCTTTACCTTTGATGATATGCGTCAAATATGACAACTTTGAGTTGATTAACTCTATTTGTTTTAAAGTATAAGGATTGAACATAATTTCTGCTAACAAAAAATCATCTTCTGAAAGTAAGCCTTTTGCTATTTCTAAATGTTTTTTAAAAGTTGTACCAGGAGCTTCCTGATTCTTCATACAAGCTGCAAAAACCATAGATGAAGCAAAGGGTGTAGATAATGAATATGCTGTTCTTTCGTCATGCTCCTTAAAACTATAATCATAAATATTAAGAGCTAAACTCTTATAGAAGCTCCTGAAGAATTCCTTACCTTCCTTGTCAGATTCAGTAATAATAATCGCACTCTGCCCCTTTAAAGCACTCATGTCTGCAAAGGTAGGACCAAACATAGGGTGAGTGGAAACAAAACGCATTCCCTTCTGCTGGTAATACTCATTTAAATCATTCTTAACAGATGTGATATCAGAAATAATACAGGTTTTAGGAAGATACGGTATTACCTGTTCAAATACCTCTTTTGTATGTTGCAAACTAACACAATTAATCAAAAGGTCAGGCGCAAACTTCTTTAATTGGTCAAAATTTGTCAGAGGCTTTACCTTCCCTAAATCTTTTAACTTATCAGCACTTCTACTATAAAGGGCTGCATCATTAGTCTCAGCCATTAGCTGAGCAAGCCATGACCCCATTTTCCCTGCACCAATAATAGCAATCTTCATTTAGGAGCTCGCTTTCTTTTCTTTATAACAACCCATCAGTTTCAAATCGGTAGTCATAGGTTCAAGTTCCTTCAGCACCTTCATAATCTTTTCGTCAGTTGAAGAACCTTCAAAATCCAAAAAGAAAACGTAGTCGCCTGGTTTGCCAGGTACAGATTCAATCCTGCTTAGATTAATGTTATTCTTCGCAAAAAGTTCCAACACATGAAAAAGAGTTCCTGCCTTATGAATGGTAGAAAAAATAATAGAACACTTAGTCCCCTTTTCCTTTGATTCTTCTTTGGCGATAACTAAAAACCTAGTCTTATTAGAAGAAATATCCTCTATGTTCTCTTTAAGTACATCTAAGTCATAAAGCTCTCCACAGAATCTACTTGCAATAGCTGCTGTGAATTTCTTCTGCTCTTCTGAGATAAACTTAGCTGAACCAGCTGTATCATAATAGGTAACACCATGAAGCTTACTTCTTTCCAGAAAATGCTTACATTGAGAGAGTGCTTGTGAATGAGAATAAACTTCTCTTATCTCACGATGATCTGCTTCTGGAAGCGCTAGTAAACAATGATGGATATCAAGATCTACAGCACCAACTACCTTAAGATTTGTATTAATAAGCAATTGATTAACATCACCTAAAACACCACCAAGAGTATTTTCAACAGGAATAATCCCATAATCAAAGGAGCCATCTTCAACACCTTGAAATATCTCGGCAAAAGTCACGCAAGGGATTGGAACAAACTTCTCATCCCACGCTCTAGCAGCTACTTCACTGTATGCACCGTGTGCACCTTGGAAACCAATAAGCTTATAATCTTCTTCTTGGAAAAATTTACTATCTTTTAAAATAAGATCATAAATCTTAAGAATACTATTTTTATTTATCAGACTAGATGACTTTTTAGTTATTCTTTCTAGTATCTGTTTTTCTCTTTCCTCATCCTTAATTTCTTTCTTAAATTTCTTAGAAACTAAAGCATATTCTGTTCTATCATTAATTAGTTTCAGTATCTGTGAATCTATTAGGTCAATTTTCTTTCTGATGTCTTTTAAGTCCATCGTTTACTCCTTTTTAAAATTTATCTTCTCATAATTAAATCAGCTAATACTATAGCTGTTACAGCCTCAACCACTACAGGAACCCTAAGAACAAAAGCAAGGTCATGTCTACCCTCAATCTTTAGCTCATCAATTATACCTTTTGCAAAATTAAAAGTCATCTGAGGCAATGATATACTTGCTGTCGGCTTTACAGCAACTCTAAATAATAGCTGGTTACCATTAGTTATCCCACCATTAATGCCACCACAATTATTTGTTGCAGTATGTCCCTGTTTATCAATTATAATATCATTATTTACACTGCCACTTAACTCAGCAGCATTAAATCCATTACCAAACTCTATACCTTTGATGCCTGGTATAGAAAAAACAATATGCGCTAGAAGTGACTCTACCGAATCAAAGAAAGGCTCACCTAAACCGACGGGTAATCCATCTGCCTTACATTCAATTACCCCACCTATGGAATCACTACTTTCAATTGCTTTTTGAAGGGAACATTCAATATCAGAGCAGCCACCTAAGGAAATCAAATCTGCCTTTATCGTAATTTCTGAAATAAGTTTCTTAGCAACAACTCCCGCAGCAACTAAGGCTAGAGTAAGCCTGCCTGAAAAATGACCTCCACCTCGTGGATCCTGAAATCCATCATATTTATTTTGTGCTACAAAATCCGCATGACCTGGTCTAGGAATATCAATAAATTGCGAATAATCCTTGGACTTAATATTATTATTTTTAAATTGAATTGTTAAAGGAGCACCAGTGGTCTTCCCTTGAAAGACACCACTTAAGATCTCAGGAATATCATCTTCTTGCCTAGGAGTTGTCCCTTTTGCGCCACTCTTCCTTCTAGCAAGATCTGTTAATAAATCCTCGACTACAAGTTCAACACCTGCTGGGCATCCGTCGATAACGCAACCAACGACAGGACCATGTGACTCTCCAAAAATACTAATTCTAAGTTGGTTTCCAAAAGAGTTCATTCCACATTACCTCCTATGTCTTTAAGATCTTCAAAGAACTCAGGATAGGACTTGCTTACACATTCCGTACCTTCTATTATAACCGAGCTCTCCGCATTAAGTCCGGCAACAGCAGTAGCCATCGCTATCCGATGATCTTCATGAGAAAAAACGTTTCCTCCTTTTATCTTACCACCTTTTACAATCATTGTATTATCTTCTATAACAACTTCAACACCTAGCTTTGCAAACTCTTCCTTCAAAACCAAACCTCTATCGCTTTCCTTATGTTTAAGTCTGCTGACACCTGTTATCCTTGATTCACCAACACAATTGGCGGCTAAAGCTACTAATGGAGGAAAAAGGTCTGGGCAATCCGTAGCATCAAAGCTAAAAGACTTTAGTTCGTTTTTTGTTACGAGTACACTATCACCGTCAGTCAAAACCTCTGCGCCAACGAGTTCTAGTACCTCTAATATTGCTCTATCCGCTTGCTTTGAATCAAGATTAAGACCAGATAACTCTATACAACCACTAACAGCACCTGCTGTAAGCAAAAAGGCAGCAGCACTCCAATCGCCTTCTGCTCTATATTTCTTTGCGCTAAAAGACTGATCGCCATTAACAGTAAAAACCTCATAATTATTATTATCTATCTTGCCACCAAAATATTCTATTATGTCTAAAGTCATATCAATATAAGGCTTACTTTTTAAATTGCTAACCTTAACAACTGATATTCCCTCTGCTTTAGTTAAAGCTATTAATAAACCTGTTAACAACTGAGAGCTAACCGAACCATCAACTTCTATCTCGGAAGGCTCTATAGGGCCTTTAATAATCATTGGAGCAAACCCCTGCTCTGAGCTACATTCAACTCCTAGATATAAAAGCGCATCCTGAACCATATTAAGCGTTCTTTTCTTAAGTGAACCTTCCACACGCAAGGTCATCTCTCTGCCTGATAAAGCAATAATTGGAGAGAACATCCTGGCACAAAGCCCTGACTCACCACAATTAACATCTGAAACAGTAGGAATAACTTCTCCCTCACTTTTAATGACTATTCTATCGGATTCAACCTTAACATCTGCACCTAGGTCTTGAATAACATTAATAGCTGCAAGTACATCATCACAATAATTAGGATAAAGGATTACTGACTTTCCCTTAGCAAGAAGAGCCATGGCAAGTGCCCGCTGAAGATAACTTTTAGAAGTAGGTGTCGTTAATGACCCTTTTATCTCTGAACGCGAAACAACTTTTTTCACTAAGCTCTAATCCTTTTTAAGATATCCTCAAGCTGTTCTGCTGATAATTGTCCCACAGCTGTTTTGTTATCCTTATCAAAAGAAACAAAAGTAAAAGGTGCTCCGAGTAATACTGATGCTATTCTAGTAACTTTACCTAATTCACCCATCCCAATCACAATCAAAGAAAGGTCACTATCATATAAAGACAAAAGTCTGGCAACGTCTTTTTTATCATTCACCATACAAGCTATCTTAATAATATCCGCATTATATTCTCCAGCCCAAGTAAGTAACTGTTCAAGCTCACGAATAAGTGGAGTTTTCTGAAAATCATGATAAGAAATAATTATTTTTGTACCCTTTTTGCGAGCATATTCCATAAGTTCTGACTTATACGTTTCGCTATTCTCAATCTCAATATCCACATAGGTTGCACCTGAGGTAATTGCCTGTTTTAAAACGTCAATTCTATCCTTTTCTGAAACTCCCTCTACTTGTCTATAGGTAGCAACAGTCTGTGCTTTAACTGCGAATAAATCTTTTATCCTGCTTCCAAACGCTATCTTATCTAATCTATATTCAACTATCTCAAAACCAATAACTGCATCTAAGCATTTATCTACTGATTCAAACGCTATACTTAAACAATTCATGAATATCCTCCTTAAAATCTTTAAAAGCTATTTTTCTAATAATCGGCACGCCTATATCCTTTAGATATATAAAAGATATATCTTCGCCTTCTTTCTTTTTATCCTTTAACATAGCTAAAATTAACTTATCTTCATCAACATATATTTGAGGAAATCCATAGCTATCAATTAACACAATAATTCTATCCGCAATACTTTCTTGTAAATACCCTTTATTCACAGACAACTTAACAGCATACTTCATTCCAATAGCTACTGATTGTCCATGAGGAACACCACAAACCTTTTCAATAGCATGTCCCAATGTATGTCCAAAATTAAGAAGCTTCCTCTTCCCTTGTTCACGTTCATCTTCATTTACTATAGAAGATTTAATACTTATTGACCTATAAACTAATTCCTCGACAAGTTCATTCTCTAGAAAGAGAATATCCTCTTTTTCTGACTCAAGCAGGGAAAACATTTTCTCGTCAGCTATCAACGCATGTTTAATGATCTCCGCAATTCCACAAAGGATATCATCATCACTGAGCGTGTCTAAAAGAAAAGTATCACAAATAACAAACTCAGGTTGAGCAAATACTCCTAATATATTTTTATATCCCTCAAAGTTTACTCCATTCTTGCCACCAACACTGGCATCTACCTGTGAAAGTAAGGTAGTTGAAACAAATCCGAAACGAATGCCTCTCATATAAATAGAAGCGATAAAACCAGCCACGTCACAAACAATACCGCCACCGATGGCTACAATAAACCAACTTCTATCAACGCCAAGTTCTAGCATCTTGGAAACTGCTGTTTGGACTGTCTCTAGTGTCTTTGAAGTTTCAGCCTCTGCTAATTCTATAATAGAAAATTTAGGAAAAAGATGGCCGTACAAACCTTTGACTGTTTCATCAGTTATGATTAAAACATTAGTACTTGGAAGAAATTTTGTTAAATTGGACAGTCTCTCTCCTATAAATATTTCAGAAGAGCCCTGTAGTCCTTTTACAGATAGCTGTCTCATTCGCTATTTTGAAATCTCTCTCATGCACTCACGAATCTTATAAACAGCCTCGGCTATTGATTGAAACTCTTCTGGAATAAGTGCCTGATCTTTATCACATAAAGCTTCACAAGGGTTGTTATGCACCTCAATAATAAGACCATCGGCCCCTGCAGCAATTGCAGCAAAAGACATTGGTGCTATTAAACTCTTTCTGCCTGTTCCATGCGATGGGTCAACGAGTATTGGCAAATGGGTTATTTCCTTAACCGCAGGAACAATACTCAAATCCAGAGTATTTCTAGTATAAGTTTCAAAGGTCCTGATACCTCTCTCACACAGAATAACGTTTGGATTGCCTTCTGCTAAAATATATTCCGCACAATTTAGCCACTCAGCTAAAGTAGAATACATTCCTCTTTTTAAAAGCACAGGCTTATTTGCTTTACCAACTTCTTTTAAAAGAGAAAAATTCTGCATGTTTCTAGCACCAATCTGAAGAACATCGGCATATTCACAAACCCAAGAAACATCACGAGGATCAATTACTTCTGTAACTACTGGTAGCCCAGACGCTTGTTTAGCTTTCTCTAAATACTTAAGTCCTTTAAGGCCAAGACCTTGGAAATCATAAGGTGAGGTTCTAGGCTTAAAAGCTCCACCACGAAGCATATTCGCTCCGGCTGCTTTTACTTTAATTGCTGTATCTACAATCTGTTCTTCTGATTCCACACTACATGGCCCAGCGATAAGAACTAAGTCCTTACCAATCTCTACATTACCGACCTTTACGATCGTTCTTGTTTTTTGACTATCTAATCCACCAAGCTTAAGTTTATTCACTTTAAATACTCCTCATCACATTATGTTGTCAGGATTATAACACTTTTTAATATAATTGTAAGCTTAAATGTTACTATGAGAAGTAACACCTATACGTTTAACCTCAACTAAAATTGGCAACTTTTTAAGATTATCATTAGCCAACCCAGAACACGTTGAGTCTGCCTAACTTCCCTTAAGTCATTCCCTTGAAAAAGGGAATCCAATATTTGCGAAGCTTTTCGTTTTACTGGATCCTCTGGTCAAGCCAGAGGATGACATTATGACTCAGTCTGGAAAGCGGGAATCTAGTATTCATTTCTTTAATTAACTTTCTATAAAAATTCAGTTTTAGGAATGGATTCCCGCCTACGCGGGAATGACGATGAAAGTAAAATATATTAACTACTTATTGAACTGTTCAAACCCTTTATCAAACAACTTCTTTGCATCTTCTATCAAATTTGGCTTACCCTTTGCCCCACCAAGCAGTACAACAAGCAAACGCTTTCCATTTCTTTTTGCAGTAGCAACAATATTAAAACCTGACACAGACAAATAACCTGTTTTTAAACCATCAACCCCGTCATATTTGCCAAGCAAAGTATTAGTATTATTCCTAGTTACTGCCTTGTATTTATACTTTCTTCCATCAACTAAATTCTCTTTGAGCGGATAAGTAAAAGATGGCACAGAATGTAGTGTTTCTAACCACTTTGCATTTTTATCTATATATAAATTACAAAAGGAAGCAAATTGTCTGGCAGTTATTCTATTGAAGTTGCTTATCCCTGATGGCTCTTCAACATGTAACTGATTATAGCCATGATTTGCTAAAAATAAATTGACGGTCTTAGCATAATTGTCCTTGCCTCCAAATAACTTATTTACAAACAAATAAGCAGCATCATTTGCTGACACGATAGAAAGACCTTGTATTAATTGCCTATAAGTAACTCTTTGTCCTTGCTCAAGATGCATGGTTGTAGCATCTGCTGGCATATTACCTAACCATGCTTCATCCTCAATGTCTATATATTCATCTAAATCTATTTCTCCTTTATCTACTTTATCCATAATTAAATAAAGCAAAAATACCTTAGTTAAAGATGCTGCTGACCAATACTTATCTGCATTCTTCTCGAAAAGAACATCCCCATTATTGCAATCAATCATAATGGCAATATCCGTTTTAATATTAGTATTCACTTTACCTGGACGAGCAGATTTCACATCAGAATTCTCATCAAAATGTGACATTACATTTTCTTTATTAGGCACAACTTCATTGAGAGTAAAAACTTGCTCGGCATTAATAAATAACTGTTCATCAGCACTAACAAACTGACTACCAGTATTTGCAAGTTGAATACTTGGACTTATAAAAAGATTGCCTGTATCTATTATCGGTATTTCTATAACTTCAGATATGTCTGGTGTTACAGAAAAAACAAAACTAATTAATAAGAAAAGAAGGAGTTTCTTCAAACTAATTTGCTTTCTACTAATTCTTTAACCAATTGGCTGTCTACGGGAAGACCTTTTTTCATTACTCCACCCATAACCTTGCCCATTTCTTTTTTGCTAGTAGCACCAAGCTCTGCTATTACTTCATCCACTAACTTAGCTGTTTCATCTTTAGAAAGTTTCTTTGGAAGATATCTGGAAACTACTTCAAGCTCAACTTTAAGCTCCTCTACTGACTCTGCTCTGTTGTTATCAACTGATAATTGCAATGCATCTTTAAGATTCTTTTCGTAGGTACCTAAAATCTTAATAATCTCTTCATCGGAAAGTTCTCCCCTAGCATCGACTGTCATTATTTTGGACTTCATCATCCTTAAAACTTCAAGCGTCTTGGAATCTTTTGTCTTCATCGCTGTCTTCATATCTTCGGATAATTTTAAATATATACTCATAATTAACCCCCTCTGTCACTATGTGACATCTCCCCCTAAAGGGTGAGACTTTAATTTAATCTGAATTTATTGTACGTTTTAGCAAAAAGGATGGCAATAGTAAATTACACACCCTCTCCCACGGAAGTAATAAGTATCTTTGAATAATGATTAGTGCCGTTACCCTCTCCATTTCATTTATGAAACGGAGAGGGTCGAAGCATCCTAGTTCCTAAGCAAATAAATGTGTCTTATGCGGGGAGAGGTTAATTCATTCCTTCTTTCCCAATAAACAAACTAGGCCTGCTATACATCTCATCAAAAACAGACTGATACTCTGGATTATCTTGCTGTTCAATTACTTCAAGCGCTATTTTCCTGGACTCATGAATCATTTTCTCGTCTTTAATAAGATTTGCTACAAGCATAGTTGGCAGGCCACTTTGTTTAGCTCCAAAATAATCGCCTGGACCTCTTAACTCCAAATCAACCTCAGCTAACTCAAAGCCATTAGTTGTAGCAACTAACGCCCCTATCCTCTTCTGAGATATCTCTGTCTTGGAGGTACTTATTAAATAACAAAAAGAAGGCTTATCACTTCTGCCTATCCGTCCTCTAAGCTGATGTAGCTGAGACAGGCCAAACCTCTCTGCGTGTTCGATAACCATTATTGTGGCATCAGGAACATCAACCCCTACTTCAATAACAGTGGTAGCAACTAGAATATCAATCTTCTTCTCCCTATAGTCCCTCATAACTCTATCCTTTTCCTCTTGCTTCATCTTGCCATGTAAAAGCCCAATATTCCTTGCAGGGAAATAATTAGCCTTAATAAACTCAGCACCTTCTGTTGCTGCCTTAAGGTCTATTTTCTCTGATTCCTCTACTAATGGAAAAACCCAATATGCTTGATTCCCTTTGCTGATTTCTTCATCTATTTTAATGAGCAATGGTTTACTTATTTTCCTTAACCATTCTGTATTAATTGGTGTTCTCCCTGGAGGCATCTCGTCAAGAATAGACTTATCCAAATCACCATACAAGGTTAGGGTTAAAGTACGCGGTATTGGGGTTGCTGTGATGACTAGCAAGTCGGCTTCTCCGCTCTTTGACTTCTTGCGAAGAGCTGATCGTTGAAGTACACCAAACCGATGTTGCTCGTCAATAATAGCTAGTCCTAGATTAGCAAACTCAACTTTATCTTGAATCAGCGCATGAGTACCAACCGCTACTTGAGCAGAACCATTAGCCACTAGATACTGTCGCCTGTCCTTACTCTTTGCCGTTATACTCCCCACTAATAGCTCTACTCGAATCCCTAAAGGTTGCAGATAACGAATCATCTTCTGATAATGCTGATAAGCTAGTATCTCAGTTGGTGCCATTATCGCCACCTGATACCCATTCTCGACTGCAAGAAGAATAGCAGACATGGCTACCTCTGTTTTGCCAGAACCAACATCACCCTGAACCATTCTATTCATTGGTCTTAATGAGTTCATGTCATCCCTAACCTCTTCCATTACTCTTATTTGAGCACCTGTAAGCTTATAGGGCAGCGAATCAAAATACTGACGACTGAGAGTATTCTTAACCTCAAAGAAGATTCCTTCTTCCTTCTCTTTATCCTTTTGACGATTTAGCATAAGTGCTAATTGCAAATAAAAAATATCTTCAAAAACCAAGCGTCTTTTAGCTGAAAGATAAGTATCTTTATCTTTTGGGTAATGAAAATACCAAATTGCATAATTTAAGCTCATCAAGGAATGCTTTTCTCTAAATTCTTTGGGTAAAGGGTCTAACAGTGTTCTAAGTTCATACTTTAATGACCTTTCCACGATCATTCTAACTTGTTTCTGATAAACGCCTTTAGTAAGCGAATATATTGGCATAATCTTATCTACATTATCAGCAGTGACTAACTCATGATCACTTACTTTAATCATTTTCTTTCTAGACAGTGGATCGATTTCAATCTTACCAGAAACAAGAACCTTTAACCCTGGCTTAAAAAGTTTCAACAAAAATGCTTGATTAAACCAAGTTGCCTGCATCTCACCAGTACTGTCATCTAAAAGCACACTTAAGATATGATATTTGCCTTTTTTATACTCAAAAACCCTTGAGATTGTCCCTATTGCAAAAGTATCTTCTCCTGGAACGAGATGATATATTTTTTTGATATTTCTTCTGTCCTGATAGGCTGCAGGGAAAAATGAAAGTACGTCCTTAGTTGTTAATAGCCCTAGTTTTTCTATTTTTTTAGCTAAAGCTGGACCGACACCTTTAACATACTGTATCTCCATCAAATGGCTAAGATTCTTCTACTTGTTCCAAACCTAACACATCACTCAATATATGAGTGAGCTCTTCAGCAAGGACTTTTGGTACTTTAATAGTCAAAAACTCTTCTGCTTCAGCAGCTTTATCTTTTGATATCCAATCTGTATTTTTTAAAATATATTTTAAAGCACTTCTATTAACCTTTCTGGTTACTCGTTTTGCTTCATTCTCTATAGTCTGTTTCATATTCTTAACTATCTCTTTTTCTTGAGACTTATCCCTTATCCCTTGCATCGCATTGGCTTCTACTCTTTTATCTATTTCTACTTTTTTATCTTCTTTGTTTTTATTTTCTGCTACTTTCTGAGCAACAGCCTGTTGTGCCTGCTGTGTTTGCACAGGCTGTTGTGGCTGTTGAGGTGGTTGTTGCTGAATAATGTTCGGCATTTGCTGATTAGGCATAAGTGGTGTTGTCTGATCTGTAGGCCTAGCATGTTGGACTGGACTCTGCTGAATTACCCCAGGTTTAGGAGTCATACTAGGCATTTGCGGAGCATTAGAAATAGGATTTACCACTTATCTCACCTTTTCTTTCATAATTAATAATATTATAGACCTACTGAAAGTCCTGCCCTGAAATAAAGACCAGTACGGTTGATATTACTCATGTCAAAAATAGCGGGCGACGCTTGTTTATTAACTTCAGCTTCTCCATCTAATAATTTAAATAACATACCAACCTGACCATAATAAGCTACTAATGGCATTAAACTTTTTTGATACTGAACAAAAAGTCCACCGTAAATACTTCCTGGCATTGCTACTGTCTGACTACCATTGTCACCTGTAAGAAAATCAGCCAAAATTGTAGCTCCTACATTACAATCCATAATTGAAAAAGGAAGTTTAGCTTGAAGTTCAAATGCTGTTGCAGCCATCTTTGCTGTTCCAGAAGAAAAAGTTGCTCCACCTATATTACCAATACCTGTTAATGTAACATCAGCATTACCTAACATATGAATATAAAAGGTTGTGTCTACTAATGGAAGCACAGGCAGACTAACGCCAAAACCCAATCCAGCCTGCTTTGCAAAAACCGAATAAGTACCTTCCACTTTTAATAACGAAAAGGACATTGAAGTCATTAATAATACTGTAACTAATAGACTAACTGCTCTAAATTTCTTCATCTTTACCTCCTAAGTTTTTGAGGATATTCCCCATTTAGAATTCTATTATAACAGTGAATGGTGAATAGTGAATAGTGAATGGTGAGTGGACAGTAACTTGAGAGAGTCTTCTCGTTAATAAGTAAACTGTATAGTAACTAAATCCTCTCTGCCAGGAGAGGGTGGCGATAAGTTAGCTATTAAAAAGAATATAGCAATTTACGCCGGGAGAGGTTGGTAAATGGTTAATAGTGACTGCTTAAAATATTCTTTTAAAAACTATTTTGTTCTTGTTCACAAATTCACCTTTTACGCGTGGACTGTAGTTATCTTCTGATTTTATATAAATAACAGTTTTACGGATTACTGGCTTATTCGCTTGTCCTATCGTGTTCATTGGAATATTTTTAATGGTAGGCTGAATAAAAATAGTTGGGTTTAGGATTTCAGGCTTTCTTATAGTTACCTTATTAGTAATCCATTTTTCACCCTTATTTACAGACCATTCAGTTTTGGCTTTAATTGTCATATCCTTAAAATTATTTAACTGAGGACTACTTTCTACCGTCCTTATCTTAAAACTTTCGGCCTCCAAATTGATACCACCACCTATTTCTACAATTTGTGGACTTTGATTTTTCTGATTTTGGTTATAAAGCAGAACCCTCTTATTAAAAACATCTGACCTAAGCTCATATTCTTTAATTTTTTTATTGAAGTCATCTGCCATTAAGTTATATTCTTGCACAGGATTATCAGTAGCAGTTGAGCCATTACTGATGCTTAGTCGGTAATCTCTTAGTCGTGCTTCAAGAATACCTAGGTCCTCTTGTTTTTCTTTTAGATAAGCGTGTTCAGCCTCAATTTGCGTATACTCTGCTTTAGAATTTACAGATGGCTGATTTTTTCTACCAGCAAACAAGACCAACGCTTGCAAATCTTTTTGCGAACTAATAAGTACTCGCACAGGTTGTTTACTTTGATTTCTAAATATTTTGGAAGCTTCTGGTATATACTTGGCAACATCCTCCTTACTACTGTTCAATTGTCCATATTTTAAGGAAAGGAATTCAGCTACGTCATTATTATCAGCAAAATACTCCTTTATAGTTTTATCTAAATCTGGACTAAGATAATAAATTGTTAAATTATTCTTTATCTCTTCTGTGTTTTTGGGGTAATTACCTGGCGTTAAAGTTGCGGCAGCCATTAATTGAGTACGCTCTCTCTCTGTTCTCATGGCAGGTATATTTACTGACAAAAGAGAATCCAAATCTAAGGTACGGAAATCTGCTTTGTAGAGCCAACTACAAATTGCCATAAGACGTCCAACTGTTACTAATTCTCGAAACTCAGCAAAGGCATTAGCATACTGGTCGTATTTATTGTTTAAATCATCAATATTTTCCCTTATCGCGGGAAGCAGTAGAGCTTTTTTCTTTTTCTCAAAATCAGCTGTAGAATTAAAATCGTCTCTGCTACGTTCAGCATCTGCTAAAAAATATGGATTTATTATTTTAGCAAAATGTTTACTAGTATCTGTTTGAACTTCGATAGAATCTGGATAAAACCAAAATCTGGTTTTCACCCAACCAGTTTTACTAGAAGCATCCTGAAAATTTCTTTCACTGACGGTTAGAAAATCTGGAACATATTGCCTAGTATAGCCCCTAATATCTTTACAGCTGTTTGGATCTAGCCCACTGGTAATAGTTTTGAATCGTTTATCGGCCTCTAAAACCACCTTCCCGATTGCGGTATCTTCCAGATAACCGCCGAAATTTACGGCTGTTTTGGTGACGTCCTTATGCGGATCAAGGCTAATAAAAGCTTTGTTATAACCAGCATGAAAAACAGCTCGGTAAGCCACTGCAAAATCGGAAAGTTGTAGCTTATTCCCAGCAAGAGTTTGAGGCGTATATTCCTTAGCATATAACAAAAGCCCTGTTTTATCATTGATTTGCGCGCCTTCCAATTGACCACCCTGATTAAAAAAGTCACTGAGTCCATTTAAATCAAGAGGAGTTTTACCAGAAGGAGTGCCAAAATATGAACCGTTTATAACTGCTGGTGTGGGATTTAACTTAAGTGAAAGAGTACTATAATTATTTTCAAAAGCGTAGATTTCAACTTGCAGTTTACCCCAAGCTGGTTTAAGTGTATTCAATAAATGCCTAACAATCGAGTAATTATTATTGTAAGCATTTTGGGGATTCTGTCCTTGCAAGAAAAGCCTTACAGTTTTCTGGTTGTCAGTATAGGCAGACATTTTGCCACTTCTAAACAGTGCAACCCATGCTGGTTGTTCTGATCCTACAGGATATTTATCTACGACATCCTTAAAAACAGAATCCTCATTATTAATAAGCTCAAGAGTATACTCAAGCAGATATGAATACTTATCTAGAAAAGGTTGTAGTGCACCTTTTAGATTATTGCTTCCTAAAGCAGAACCAAGACTTTGACCAGTTCTAAGGAGTATTTCTTTATCTACCAAATCACTATAGTCAACATCAACCCATTTGTCTTGATTTGACTGGTTTACAGGCAAAGAAAAAGACAATAAAGTAAAGAAAATAACTAAAAATAAAGTCTTTGGGAATATTTTTTTCATATCTATATATTTTAGCTTGATTTGAGATATAAAAAAACATAGTCATTTACTTAGCAACAGTCCTTTATGTTTGGGATATTCCTGTTGCATTATCTATTAGTCTCTGCTATCATACACTTTGCTTTTAAAAACATTTATTTAACATAGGAGAATTACACATGGCTAACAGTAAATCAGCAATCAAAAGGATTGAAACAGCAGCAAGAAATAAACAAAGAAATGATTCTCAAGAATCAAAAATGAAAACAAATATAATTAAAGCAATTACAGCAATTTCTACAAAAAACGAAAAAAGCTCAGAGATTCTTAAAGAAACAATCAAAATCGTAGATACTGTTGCAACTAAAGGGATTATCCATAAAAATAAAGCAAACAGAATCAAATCTAGACTAACAAAGAAACTAAACAAAGCAGCAGTTTAGTTCATTAGTTCACTGGTTCAATCGTTCATTGGAAAAAACAAATAAATTCTTAAAGACCTCTTTCGAGGTCTTTTTGTTTTACTCTTCCATCAGTAATATATCTCATATATAAATAATAATTAATAGAAAACCTTCAACCATTGAACAAGTGAACCAATGAACCAGTGAACTTCCCCTAGTACATCCCTATCATATTTAGCAAATCTCTTCTCATCCTTCGCCTCATGTCAGTTGGTTCAAGTATCTCTGCTTGTGCTCCAAAAGATAATAGCCAACGATAAGTTCCTTCTATATCAGAAGAAGTGAAAGTCATCAAAACTCTCCCCTTATCATCCTTAGTTATATCAAAAGATTGGCCTGAAGCCTTTTCATTAACAACCTCTGCTAATTCCTTAGCAAACCTAACTACAACTTTTAACACTGTTGGACTAGAATTAACTACTACATCTTTCTTCTGAACTATTTCGAAACCTGTTTTAAGAATCCGCAAATCTACAATTTTATTTAACGCAAACTTAGACTCTTCATCCTTTTCATTCAAGGCAATCAAAAACCACTCGCCGAACAAAAAGGTTAACTTTAGAGGTTTAACGCTCATTCTTACTGATTTTTTACTCGATGTATGGTCAAGATGCACAACACTTAACATTTTCTTTTCATCTATAGCTGAGGCAATTGTCCTTAACCTTGGGAAATACCGTTTATCTATTTCAATTTTATCAGCCAATTTAAGCTCCATTGAAAAAGTAGCTGAACTTAAATCTATCTTATCTCCTAAAATTGAGGAAAGCTTTTTAAATGCTCCCTCTATTACAGAAAAATAGGGAGTATCTTTATAATTCTCAAGAACAATCCTTCCTAATAATAATGAGATAAGATCACCTTCAGTCAAAGAGATATCTTCAAATTTAAACTCTTTGCAATAGAAATAACCATTTTTACTTTTGGAATATTTTAAGGGTGCACTAAAGGACTTCTTCATAAAATCGATATCTCGAAGAATTGTCCTATCGGAAACATTAAAAAAATGCTGTAACGTCTGACAGTTTGGGAATGCCCCTGCCCTAACCAGTTTGTCTATTTCTAGTATTCTAAGGTAAGATTCATTAACCATTACATCTTAAATACTACACTAAACTGATTCGTTATGTCATCATAAGAAAAACTAAAATCAACACAAGTGTAAAATGGTAACCTAAAAGAATACTTTCTTTGATAATACTCACCAGACCATTTCTTCTTAGCATCAAACTCAAACAAGAAATAAGGCAGCCTAGCTTTCATGCCATAAAGCAAATTGTTCTCATTACTTATCTGATAACTATCATGCTTAAAAGGAGATATCCCATCGTAACCTAACATAAACTCAGAGCCAACTGAAAAATCAAAAATATCAAATGGAAAAGAAAGCTTAACAGTATCCCAAGCTCTAGAATGTCTACTATTGGTATAAGCACTTGTTAATCCTGCCAATTCATTGTCCACCTTAAATATATCAAATTTTAACTCAGTCAATAACGACAACTCCAATTGTCTTCGCCATGAAGAGATATCTGGAGAAACACTTCCATAATCAATTTCATTTAACATTGCATATTCATAACCCGCTTTAATAGTATTATTCCCATCCACCCTTATCCCACTCTCTACTCTAAGCCTAGGCGTTTGATCTACTAACCAATTATTAATAAGTTCTTTTTGATACCATTTTGCTTTAAAAATAAGAGAATTATTATCTATTTTTTCTTTATCAAAAAGATACCAAAACAAATAACCACTTTCCTCAGCTTCCTTCTGAAAAAAATCGTATGAATATTCAACTCCACCTTGCATAAACTGTGGATTGTAATAAATAGAAGTATTTAATAAATTTTTAGGGCCAAGAATTATATAGTGATTAAATCCTGCATTAACTCCAAGCTTTTCTAAATACCCTAATAAAAAATAACCACTATTTCTGCTATCCATATAATATGGAATTCTTTCTTTCACATAATTACCTTCTACTAAATTACTGCCAATTTCTGGCACAAATTCACTAATCTTACTATACTGCTGACCACCCATAAAATAAGCAGGAAAATAAAAAACTGGAATGCTATATATATAGAAAATAGAATTAAAAACAACCATAAATCCAAGCTTCGGATACATAACCATTTGGCCACTTGATATATAAAAAACAGGAGGATCACCGTCACAAGCAGTAACTCTAACATTATCCAAATGATACTCATCATTAACCGTTCTGAGAGTAGCTCCTTTTATGAAATATTTATCAAAAGTCATAAGCACATTATTTGCAGTAAGCATCTTTGTCTTATTGTTTAACACAAGATTCTCCCCGTCTATCTTTTGACCTTTATAAAATATGGAAAAATTATCATAAAAATTAAAAACATCTTTATCCATTGAATATTCAACTAAATCGCTATTAAACTGATAAACATAACTTTTTATTTTAACGTTTCGTGAAAGAACCAATATTTGCTCTGCCGTTTTTAAACTAAAGGCATCAGAAGTTACATAAACATTATTGTCTAATTGCTGCGAAAAAACTAAAACTGAAATACAAAGCAAAAAAACATACTTAAGCCTACCCAGCATCTTCTGTTGTCTCTTTTGATCTAAATTTAGTGATCTCTTTCTGAAAAACTAACTGACATTTACCAGTAGGACCATTTCTATGTTTGGCAACAATAATATCTGTTAAGCTATTTGGCCCTGCATTCTGATGGTCGTAGAAATCTTCTCTATGAATAAAAATAACCAAGTCTGCCGTCTGTTCTATTTCTCCTGATTCTCTTAAGTCGCTTAATTTGGGTTGTTTATCATTTCTTTGCTCTACTGATCGACTTAACTGTGAAAGAGCCAAAACAGGAACCTTTAGCTCTCTTGCGATTGCTTTAAGCTGTCTTGAGATCTCTGATATTTCTTGTGTTCTATTCTCAGCCCTTGATTTACTTCCGTGCATAAGCTGCAAATAGTCGATAACTACCAAATCAAGACCTTTTTCTGCCTTAATCCTTCTTGCCTTTGCTCGAATCTCAAGTGCAGTCATTGAGGATGAATCATCAATAAAAATCTTTGCTTCATCCAGTTTACCTAGAGACCGCATTAGCTTCTTCCAATCATTATCTTGTAAATTACCTGTTTTAAGTTTGTTTGAGTCTATTTGAGCATGAGCACAAAGCATACGACTAACTAGCGATTCCTTGGACATTTCCAAGCTAAACATAGCAACGCACTTATTTTGCCTTACTGCTGCGTCCATTAAAAAATTAAGTGCTAGAGCTGTTTTACCTACACTTGGACGAGCAGCTAAGATTATTAAGTCAGAATTCTGAAAACCAGATGTTATTCTATCTAAATCTACAAACCCTGAAGAAAGACCTAATAAGCTTATTTCATTATTGTACATGGCCTCTATTTCATCCATTACTGTTCCTAATATACTCCCAATATGAGTGAATCCTTTTTTCATTCTCTTATCTGCTACTTTAAATATCTGCTGTTCAGCTTGATCTAAGATATCCGTAACCTCAAGTGACTCCGAAAAAGCTTGTTCAACAATATTAGAGCCAGTAGTAATTAGATTTCTAAGTACTGCCTTCTCCTCTACTATCTTTGCGTAATATTCAATATTTGCTGATGTGCTTACAACATCTACAAGATCGGTTAAATAGGTCATACCTCCTACACGCTCTAAATCATTGTTGATTCTAAGCTTCTCACTTAACGTTACTAAATCAACTGGTTCAGCTTTTGTTATTAAATCTAACATTGTCTGATAAATAATTTGGTGAGCATTCTTATAAAAATAATCAGGCATTACTACTTCTAAAACCCTTTGAATTGCTTCTGAGTCAATTAATATTGCACCTAATACTGACTGTTCAGCGTCAAGATTCTGTGGTGGTATCTTTCTTTCTAGTTCTGCCATCTGTTCCTCCGATAAACTTTATTATACCTAAGTAAAAGGATTTCTTTAAGTCGCTTTTATGAAATATCTCTTAAGTTGCTCTGTATGTATTTCTATTTTAGCACCTACTGGATGAGTCTGTAGCTTATTTCTAACGGTATTCACTGCCAATTCTGAACTATTACAGTCTCTACTTAAATGAGCTAAGAAGACATGTTTAGTTTTATCTGAATCTACTAATTCATATAAATATTCAGCAGTCTGAATATTAGATAGGTGACCATGATCACCAATAATCCTATTTTTTAGAAAAACTGGCCTATTGGATGAATTCTGCATATCCAAATCATAATTAGCCTCAATAAAATATACATCATTATTACTATGAAACTTTTTCATATTATCTGTAAGATGTCCCAAATCAGTCATAAAAGACATCCGATAACCAGCTGATTCAAAAACGAAACCAATATGTTCTCCAGTGTCATCATGTTCTATGCCTTTTCCTTGATGTGGCAATCTACAATACCTAATAACTAAATCCTCTAACTTATCTTCATTGCATCCATTGAGTATTTTTATCCTTTGCTCAAAACGCGATAATTCAGGATATTTAAATAACAGAACCCTTTTGGTCGCTTCTCTTGTAAAAACGTCAACTGGATGATTTTTCATGAACATTACAAGACCTGAGACATGGTCACCATGCGCATGCGTAATATAAACTCTCGTTATCTCATCAATGTTAATATTAAATAATCTCAGGCTATCTGATACTTTTTTATAAGAGACACCTATATCAACCAAAACCTTTACTTTGGACGTCTCTACAAGAGTACAATTACCTGAACTACCACTAAAAAATGGAATATAAGAAAAAATAACTTTTCATCCTTTCTTAACTGTATACTTTTGAATACCAATATATCTTTCACCAGGAGCCAAAACTACTAAAGGCCAAACCAACTCAGCTTCCAAGTAATTGTCATTTTTATATACTTCAATATTACACTCGTGCGGAAATTCTGTCTTCTGTTGTTTTTCGCTTAAAAAAATTTCTTTTTCTAAAATAATATCGCCTATTTTACAGCTGATCTTATTATTGTTGGCCATTCCTCCAACTTTGAAATCCATACCATTTTTAGGATAAACAGTATATTTGTCCCCACTCTTAATTAAATTTCCATCTGCTAATAATAACTCTTCACTAACATTATTTGGAAAATCAAATACTTTAAGTTTGTCAACATTAAAGCTGACCTGCAGGTCTACTAAAGGCAACTGTGAGATATTCCAAAGACCCCATTCTACATCTACCTTTGACTTATTTAACGCTGAGTTCTCTACAATTAAACATCCCCCATTTAATAGAAAGGAGCGTTCTAAAACAATGCCGTTCCATTCTTTGGATGTAACAATTACTTTTTTGCCAGAACAAGAGACATCCCAAGCCAAAGAATCGAACTCTTTGACTGGTGGCCAACCACCCCATTTATGTTGAGGAGCTACCCATAAAAAATCACCACCATAATTAACCCAACTATTAGGCTTCAATTGATCTGGAATATAAAAGAGAGGTGTGTCATGAAAGTATAGCTGCTGTATTCTTCCACCATGTGTAGAATCAATAATAACCTTTACGTTTCCGTCTTCTAATAATTGTTGTGTCACTTAAATAAATTCTTACTTATTTTTATCTTTTCTACTTTTCCGATAAAGATAAATTATTACTCCAGAAAGAATTATTAGTAAAATAATATATTTCCATGGGATACCAAATCCTTTTTCTAAACCAGCATACATTTTTGGATCAAAATCAAGTAAAGATACTATTAAAAATTTCTTTGTTCTGTCCTTCTTATCATACTCTACAGCAACACTGTCTTTCACTTTTACATGAGCAAGAGTCATTGGACTATATACAGAACCAAAATCTACCATTCCTCTATATAACCCACTGCTACTGGATGTTTCATTTAATCGTACTTTTACTGGATAATAGCTGGCCCCTAATGGATAAACAAACAAGGTTGAATCAAAAAAATCCAATCTCTTAGGATCTGCATCTTTCCCTGCTATTTGAACATAAAGTTTTTTAAACTTAATATGATCATCTTTGCCTATTTCAACCAAATATCCAGGGTCATGAAAAAGCTTAATTGAACTGACTGTTAAAGGACGACTTTTGCCTACACGATAGTTTTTATTTTTTAAATATATTTTATTTATCTTAACTGATTGGTCTACTTTACCTGCACTGTCTAATAAAAACTGAACATTAATAACTTTAGAAAAATCAAAGTCTGACGTCATATCAACATAATTTTGTTGCTCACTACTCCAACCTTTCCACCAAGCTCTATCCCTTATTTTACCTTTCTGAACAAGATTCATGTCTACATCTGAACCAGAACCCTGAGCAGCAGACCATTCATATGTGCCTGAACCTTTTTTAGGATCCCATGATGAATAACCATTTAGCACAGCTTTATTACCAGCAACATCCTCAATGTCCACTCTTAACTCTCCCGGATTATTTGCTAATTGCATTTCTACTACTAAATCTTCTTTATCTGACCAATCAGAATAACGTCCGGCTAACCCCCATGCACCAAAGTATGGATAATCATCTCCTCTATATCTTTTATCTACCTTAAGCTGTTTACTTCCTGTTTTTCCAACTACATTGAGCATATAAGACCTATCCGCTTCGTTTGTTCCAGAAATCCACCAAGTAACAGGATACTTATCACTAATACTTCCATCTTTAAAATCATCAATAATATAAAAAAGATCAAATAATCCTATCTCAAACTCTACACTTTTATCTGGCAAAATTGGAGGAACTATTTTTACTTTGCTACCCCAAGCTGCCCCTAAAATATCTTCATCTTTATAAGTATTTAAGTCTGTATAAAAAACCCCTCTATAAATTCCTGTACCAACACCTGTCTCCTCTAAAACAACAGAGATGGACTTATCCTCAACAACTTCATCATTACTATAAATCTCAATATTAATCTTATCTCTACTATTATTATCCCCATCTTTACCTTTAACCTCAACATACACCTTCTGAGAAATTATAAGATCTTTAATTTGAAAACTATAGCTTTCATCATTAAATAATTTAATATAATCAATACTCTTTGGGTTTGTTCTTCCTACGTGCTTATTCCCTCTTATCAGATACATGTCATCGATATTAACAAGAGAATCTGCCTTTTCTCCTCCACCAACACTTAACTCAAGGTTAAGGATATCTCCTAATTTAAATTTACGAGTTACGTCTACATAATCTTCAATTGTAGTATCATATGATTTCCAAAATCTTCTATCTTTAATAGGCCTAACATCTATTGCTCTCGCTGATACTGCTCTTCCTGATGGGTAATTTGACTTCCACAAATACCAGCCTGGACCTTTATTATAATCATAAGGATTATAGGAATTAAGAATAGCAGTTTGTCTGTTCTGGTCTTCGATATCTACTTGAATGTCTCCTATGTTGCCTGGCAAATATATCCAGAAAGTAAACTCGTTTTTATCGTCCCATTTCTTAAGATCACCACTAAGACCCCATTTACCGAAATAAGGATAATCCTTACTAAAGTATGTTTTAGACACTAATAATGAATTAGGAACTGATACTCTATTCTTATTAGTTATCATTAAATCATAAGATTTCGTACGCCCAAACTCTTTAACAATAAAAGGTATTGTATACGCTTTATTCCATTCATTAGGACCAACAGAAGTTTTCTGAGGATACTTCTTGCCATCTATATAAAGGTCAAACTCTACAAAGCTACCATCAACAGTGAAATCGATACCATCTTCTGCAAACTTTTCATAAGTAGAGAAGTCAATAAACTTAGGTGACTCCTGAACTATAGAATCCCCTTGTTCTATATTGAATCTATTAATAATGTTTATTTTCCCATCACTTTTTAGTTGACCAGTGAACTGATGTGATGTCTGATCAGATGACCATCTTAAAAACCAAGTTCCATTTTCCTTCCAAAGAAAATAACCAAGTTTCTGACCTGCAGGATAAATTGGTCTTCCATCTGTTGGGTCAATATTATCCACCCACCAAGAGTCAGGCCTTATACCAGCAGCAATATCGTCAAAATTATCTAACAATATCTTTAGGTTAAACTCTCCTATTTTTAATTTTTTTATAAACCCTTTTCTTACATCAGAAAAAACTCTAATTGTGCTTCCGGCACTTGCACCAATCATTTTTTGTGCAAAATCAGAATAAACTCCTATTTTAAGTTGACCACGATAAATCCCAGTATTAATATCTGTTTCTAATACCTCTAGATCCATATCTTCACAACCTAAATGTCTGTCTGTTGTTTCTACCTTTATCTTAAACCTGTCTATTGTATCTTTGGATGAATCTTTTCCTTTAACTTGTATATAAATATTGTCTCTTTTTAAAACTGAATCAGCTGTAATTACCTTAGTAAACGCCTTATCTTCATAAAACTCTATATTACTTATAGCTCGAGGCTTATTAAACCCATAGTAATAATTTTCTTTTTTCAAAGTAAGGTTATCGATAATCAACTCTGAATTATCTTTATTCCCTCCATTAATACAAAACATAATATTTTTAATAGAAGTTAGGTTGATTTCCTTAGTTTTATCTACATTCCTTCCCTTATCAAAAGACCATCCCTTCCACCAGTTACGATAGCGAATAGAAAATGGTTGAAGTAAATTAGCATTAACGTCTACACCTAAAAGGTTACTTGATCTCCATTTATACCAACCAGCTCCTTTAGCATTACTCCAAGGGTTATATCCATTTACAATAACTACTGTTCCATCTGTATCTTGGATGTCTACTCTGATAGTCCCAATGTCTTCTTTAAGATAAACATCAAACTCAAACTCATCAAACTGACTCCAATCCTTATGCGCTTCATTAAAAATAACTGCTCCTAAATATGGATATCCTTTACCTATATATTGTTTATTGATTTTTAAGGCATAACTTGAATTAGATGCTATATCTTTTGACATTGAAAATTGATAAGATCCTGTTTGTCCATTATTTCTAAGGACTAAAGGTGCACCGAAAGAACTAAGCCCTTCTAGCCCTATCTTAAATGCATCTAGAACATAAACGCCATTTCTTTTAATATCAAAAACTACATATGTCCCATCTGCTGTGAAATCAATTCCATCTAACCCTTTATAGTCAGAAAAACTAAAATCTATCGATCTTTCTAACTTTTTAAATTGATCCGTAGACTCAGTAGATAAAGAATTTGCAAAATTTATTTTCCCATCTGTAATTATCATGCCGTGATAAATTTCTTTATTTGCACCAGCTAAAAAACGAACATGCCACATAGTATCTTTCCATACATATATACCAGAATCAGTACCCTGAACAAAAGCTGGTTTACCTGAACTAGGAAAAATAGAATCTGTCCACCAAGCTAACGGATTAGCGTCATCATAGGCACCATTCTCGAAATCTTCTAACACTGTAGGAATAACTAACTTTCCTATTTTATAAGTTTTAAATAGTTTTGGCTGATGAACGACTGTAAGCTTAATCTCCTTACCAACAGAAGCAGCAATCACTTTACCAGCCTTACTGCTTTTTAACCCAACACTAAAACTGCCAGTATATACACCTGTATGTTTACCTGTTTCTGCTACTTTAACGATAATATTTTCTGCGCCTTCTTGGTTAGACTCAACTTTTATATAAAAGAAATCTCTACGATTAGGATTCTTGTCTTTTCCTTCTGCCTTAATATAGACAGCGTCTAGGATTATAGGATCTTTACCAACCATATAATTAAAACCAGAATCGAGATAAAGGTCAAAATCCATTACTTGTGGCTTAAGATTATCATGTATATAAAAGTTTTTGATAAGCCCAGCAAAGTGAGCCAACCCAAACCATGCCCAAGTACTACTAAAATAATCCATTTGTGCATTCCATTCAGAATGGTCAAAAACTGTCCAATAGCCACCCTCAGCACTTTTAGAATACCAACCATCACCCTCATCATAAGGAGTACCAATCTCTGTCCTTGCATCTACCTTTTCAGCAGGAATATGCTTAGCAAGATTTTCTGGTGTTTCGTTTGCCATTTGGTCATCAGGAATAACATATTGACGCTTACTGAAACCATCTGCTTCAGGAGTAATTAAAGGATTCAAAAGTTTTTCTATCATGGCAAATGTTTTAGGGTTAGGATCAACTAAATATGAACCCCAAAAATATGACAAATAAACACCATATTGAGCACAGTTAGCTCTTGAGCTAAATGCGTTTTGCAAATAATTATTATCTACTTTTGGCTCATAGTTTGATTCATAAAGAGAATATGCCCCATCATGCCAAAAAACAGAAGCAATCTTTTTAGACTCATCATAATTGACTGTCTTTTTCCAGTCTCCCTTACGATCATTCATCCTAAAAGTTAAAAAGTTATAAGGACCGTATTGACTATTTCTTTTCAAATAGTCTTTTGCTCTTTGGTCGCCATACCAATCATAATCTACAGCAATACGCCATAATCCTCGAAAAGCATCAGTACCAAACTCTGGCTCACGTCTACTTTGACCATCTCTAAGTTTTCCATCCTTATCAACATTAACCCAATCAGGAAGAAGATTAGACCTAGGCCATTTTTGTCTCTTTTTAAGGTCCTGGTTATGTATTTCTCCCTTTTTGTCTATCCAACTACTAAATGACATTACTGATGATTCATGAAAAATACGATAGGAAGAATCCACCAAATCTAACCAATTATGATCAGGGTCAAAATCATCAAAAATACGATAAGTAAACGGTGACAAATACCCAGGCTCAATATCCTTAATATTATCGCCACCAGCAAAATATCGATTATTGTTATTAACAAATGTTTCTTTATCCCAAATATCTTTAATTATCTCTTTGGCATTTTTCGCGTAATCAAAATATTTATCTTCTTTCTTACTGCCCCATAACTTATCAGCCATAATAAGACTTAAAGCAATATCTTCATCGGCATCAGATGCAGCATCGTAACCATCACGCCAAGGATTATTCGGATCATTTTCTTTAGATGGAGGCTGCCATCTATAAAAAATAACTCCATCCTCTCTTTTCCCGTCACCATCTCTGTCAGCAATAGTTGGCGTCCATCTCCATGCGAATAGATTATCACCATCGAGACCAAGTTCTGCTAATGTTTTCCAACCATTATCAGGATGCTTATTGTCTTTCCAATAATATACATATTTTAATTGACTATGCTGAAGATTATCTTTGGTCCATTTCCAAACTTTATCGTAAGTTTTCTTGTCTTTCATAAAAATAGCTCTCAACATAGCATAGGATGACGACTCACTAACAACTAAAAGCTCAAAAGGTTTTTTAGGATTAGACCAATCTATAT
>CAZXTL010000026.1:0-30615 GCA_964643725.1 uncultured Candidatus Marinamargulisbacteria bacterium | reverse complement strand
ACCGCCCGTCAGGTGGGGGACTTTGCGAGCCACCCCTTGACCGCCCGTCAGGTGGGGGACTTTGCGAGCCACCCCTTGACCGCCCGTCAGGTGGGGGGCTGCATTTTGCTCTCTCGGCCTGCAAAAGTTATCGCCAATCCAACAGGACAAACCCCACACCCAATAACCGGCAACGCGGGCATCGTAAAAATCAGGATCGCTCGCCATGCGCTTTCTGAATTCGGCTTGGGCATGAAGCCACAGGTGACGGGCGTGCAGATCCGCCTCGTTGACTGGCCAATCAGTATGATCAGCAACCGCGTCCGGATCGTTCTTTATAGCCCTCCATGCGTTAGCCAAGTAACAGTCCTTGTCGTTCACTATTTCATTTTTCGATTCATGCGGCCTTGCCAGTAGGACGGCAAGGCTTCCGGCAAAGGGCTCGACGTAATTCGGCACGTTTCCGAAACGCGGCCATATCAGATGAGCGGCACGGGACTTTCCGCCGAACCATGGAAAAGGTGCTTTCACCTCCACCCCCTCACTTTCGCCACCACCCGCGCAATCCACCCCTGGCGCTTTACTTCAACCGGACAGGACATAGCCTTGAGCCGCGCGTACATCTGCTCGTCCCTGAACGGATGGCACCGCCGCACCTCGGCAAGGGCGCGGCTGCTCATGGAGTGCTGCCTGCGTCCCGTGGCAAGTGCCCGCTCCACAGCCCGCGCCGCCGTCATGTCCAGCCCCGCGTTCCGACAGAGCACGTCCACCAGATGCTCGTGAATGGTCATTTCTCCCCCTTGCAATTCAACACTTCCAGAAACTCCGCAAACGACCTGACAACACGGCACAGCGCCCCGGCCTTCGCAAGGTCCGCAAGCGTTTCCTGTTGCGCCTCGCTGACCTTGCTCTTGCGCGTCCGCTTCAGTTCCACGGCAACGAATCGCCCCGTAAGCGGGTGTGGAAATGTAAGATCCGGCCAGCCTTCCGACTCCCTTGCTTTCGGGGACAGGTGCAGGTAGCGAATCCCGCGCCGGTGCAACTCGTTTCCGCACAGCTTTTGCAGTTCCTTTTCGAGCTTCACCGATTCGGCGGCATCGCACATTTCGCGGGCGGCTTCCAGGTTAGCGGGCAGTTCCTCCGCTGCCTTTTTCTTGAGCAGTTTCTCGGCTTGTGCCTGATAGGCAGGGGGCAGGTCGGTGAGCTTCACTGCCCCCTCCACTGCACGACTTGGAGCGCCGCCATTGTCCGCTTTGCCTGCATCCGCTCGACGCGCCAGGTCACATAAATGACCGTGAGACAGATGGCGAGGATTGAAAGAAATGCGTATTTCACAGCGTCAATCCCATCTGCGCCGGATCGAACACGGCGCTTTTGGTTTCCAGGCTATCGGCCTTTGACAGGGCGGTGGACGCCTTCGGAAGGATGCCGTAGCGCCCCTTGTCATTGCGGGCGCACTTGGCAGACAGTTTCAAGGTTACGGGCTGGTCCTCATCCGCGTTGACGAGCTTGACGGCTTCCTCGTCGCACAGCTTTTGAAGGTACGGGTTTAGCGAGTCATAAAGGAAGTCTGACAGGGCCTTGACGGGGTCGGGTTTAGATGTGGGCATTGTGTCCTCCATGCTTTCAAAATCACCCCGGACACCGGCAATCGCCGGGCCGGGGCTGCGTCCTGTTCACACACCGGGGACGCGCCGGTATATATCACCTCTGTTCGGTTTCGCCATCCGCAGGACTGAAAACGGAGATGCTCGCCACGTTGCGGTATTTCCCGTTTTGCAGCCAGGCCAGTTCAACCGGCTTGCCCTGGGTTTTGGCGTCGATTGCTACCCCCGCATGAGCCTTGTTCAGTGTGCCGAAAATCTCACCACTGACCTTGATACCGTAGCGCGTGGCGTCCTTGCCGTTGATCTTGACCGTGGCCTCCTGAACGTCCTCCACCATGCCCACCGCGGTATCGCCCTCGGGTGTAGCGTGTTCCTTGGCCGGCTCGCGTGCCGTGGTAGGCTTCATGGCCCCTCGGGGCGGGGTCTGGTCCGCGTCGTCCTGGTCTGCCGTCGAAAGGCCGAGGGCGCAAACCATCGTGTAGCGCTGCAAATAGGTGACAGTGCTGCCGATGGTCTGGATCGGATTCTTGCCGCCGCTCACGTCCTCGGGTCCGGTCAAGGGCGTCGATTCGCGGTGCCCTTTTTCGTGCGTAATGTGGCAAGTAACAGTGACGGACTTCGGAGCCTGCACCGTTTCCCATGAGAGGCTTAACCCGTTTTTCGACAGGATGGGGTTGACCACTTCCATGATGCCGCCGATGCTGGCGTTCTTGCCGAAGTGGTTTTTCTGGTCCCGCGCCAAGACCGGAGGGCATTCGGCCTTGAACGCCGCCATTGCCGCAACATAGGCTTTTTTCGCCTGCATCGCTTCCCACTCCTTTTGCATGTCCAGGAGCTGCCGCAGCACGGCGGGGTCCGCGCCCTTGTCAAGCGCCTGCATGATCATCGTCTTGGGATTGTCCGTTGCCATCAGTTCAGTCGTCATTTAAACCCTCACTCGCATTTGCGTTTCCTCGTAGAACTCCACTCCCGTCAACTTGACCTTGCCCGCCGTCCGCCGCGCAAAGTCGTTCAAGGCGCTTTCGTCCACCTTGATGAACTCAAACCGCCCCGCCGCAACCGCCGCCGTTATGAACGCCTGCGCGTCAATCACCCGCGCCTTGCAGATCGTGGCTTTGCTCTCGCCTTTCGCCTTGACCGCCTGAGACGCCACCGACACGACCGGCGCGACAACCGCCGCCGCCTGCTCGTCCTTTGCCTCGGCCTTAGCCGCCGCCGTCTCTGCGGCCTTGCGAGCCTTTTCCGCTTCGGCCTGAGCCTTGATGCGGTCCGCCTCGTTTGTTGCCTCCTGCGCCCTCCTGAGCGCTTCCTCTTGCACCTTCCGTGCCGCCTCCTCCTTTTCCCGCTGCGCCCGCGCCGCTTCTTCGGCCTTGACCCGTTCCTTGCGTGCCGCCTCATCCGCAATCGCCTGGAGCCGCGCCTGTTCCTTGCGCCGGATCTCTTCCTGTTCGGCGTCATACCGGACGATGGCCGCTTTCGCGAGGCGCTCAACTTCCAGCGGACCGGTCAAAAACGAATCCATTACTTTGACAGCCTCGCGATGCGCCTTAAACGCGGATGCAACGTTGTCTTCAAAGCGGGCTTTCACTTCCGTTATCAGCCCCTTGACCTCCTTGACGATGGCGATAGCGCCGTCCCTCTCGGCCTGACTGCGGATCACAAGCGCCTGCGCCCATGCCACCCGCGTTTCAATCGTGGCCTTGACTTCCGAGGGGATAACAACCTGCGTCTCTTCGCTCACTTCTCCACCTCCTTAACCATCCCGTTTTCTTCCATGTACCTGTACGTTCCCAACACGTTTAACCAGTACCTCCATGCGTTTTTCAGGTTGACCGTTTTCCCGACTTTGTACTTTCCATCGTCAAGCAACTGTAGCGGATAGGCTTCGTCGATCTTTGACCCCGCCGCCGTGAGGCACCCCCAATAGGCGGCAAGTTGCAGGGCAACGGGGGACAAACACGCCTTGTAATCGACCAGGACCGTCTTGCCTTGCACAATCGCCACAAGGTCTGGCGTGCCTGCATACCGTAGAAGCGGATGGCAGATAGGCGTTTCAACCTCGATGACATCGGGGCGCATGTCGGCAAACCACAGGCGGCACCCGTTGACCCGCCCTTGAATCCGCTCGTCACAGTCGAACTCGATGCCTTTGGCGATGTACGCACAAGCCTTGTGGACCTGCCTGCCGCGCTCCTTGACATACTCGCCATCGCCCCACCGCTCCACCTGCTCCCATTCGCGCGGAAACACGGTGCCGAGAATTTGCGTAACAGACGGCACGCGCTGCCCGTCGAGGGTGTAGGTGTGGGAGGGCTCGTCAAAGGTCAGGTTCACTTGCGCGAGTCCTTCGGATGCAAATTAAACCGCCGCTTGTTCGGCACATACGGGGCGCTGTACGTCATCACGGCGGGCTTGATCCCGCTCGTCCACGGCTCGCCCTTTTCGAGCCCCTCGTTACCGTTCACAATGTCGGGGGCGGTCTGCTCGGTAGTGGTGCCGAATTCGTCGTTCATTTGTCCCTCGCTTTCAGCATGGCGTCGGCAAACTCGTAAGCAATTTGCGCCCATTCAACAAATCGAGTATCGCCGTTGCCTTCCATGTTTTCTGCCGTTGTGTAATCTGACAGCAACCCGTTTAAAACTTTAGCCGCAAAGTAGTCGCGCAGGGTCATTCCCTCTTGAACGCTTGCGACGGGTCCGTATCCGTGTTCGGGATGAACGCTATTCGGAAACGCTGGTCCGCCATTGTTGACACTCACGGCGCAACCCACTTCCACACCCACATGAGCAGGACGCTTGCCACGACCAAGCCGGTCGCCACCTTGATCACGAATTCCAAGCCGGAGCATATCCGGTCTAAACCTGAGCGCCGCGAGTAGAGGGCATATGCCTGGCGCTCCTTGGGGCTCATGCGGGCAAGCTCATCGGGGGTGTAGCGGATCATGATTCGACCTCCCCGTAACTCGCCGCACATTCGACGCAACGCGCCATGTCATTCGCAACATGAGCGCCAGGAGCCCCGCAGGTATCGCAACGCAGAGGGGCGTGCAAGACCGTCGCAACCTCCCGCGCCCGTTCCTGAATCGTGCGAATGGCGGCTTCCGTCTCGGCCTTGCCGGCGGGATAGCCCTCCTTGCGGGCGGTCTCGTAGTGCCGGTTAAACATGGACTGCGTGGATTCGTACTGACACGCCACCAGTTTCGGATCATCAAACGACGCAACTCCGTTCTTCATGAGCATATAAATCCCTCTTTCGTGTTTCGTGGTTTCGGGTTACTGTTTGAAACGGGCCATAGCCTTGCGAACGTCGTCCACCTTGAGCAGGCGCTTACGGGTGCTCATGCTGTAGGACGGAAAGCCGAGCCGCCCCCGGCTGGTCTCGTGCAGCTTGATCATCTTGAAAACCGTCGTCCGGCTCATGCCGAACAGCTCGCCAATCTGACGGGGGGGCAGGTATTCGGGGGTAGGCATTTTTTACCCTTTTCCCGTGGTTATCCGTGATACGGCAAGGTTAAATAAAAACTCGGCCTTGTCCGAGCGCGACCGGAACGTGCGATCCGGCATCGTGAAATTGTCCAATGTTTTTGCGGTTTCTGGGGATAATGAGAAGCATCGCGTTACCGTTCGCTTCCCTCCGACGCGGACTGGTTTGTGTTTCATGGCGAGATTTGTATCACGCCGTGATACGGCGGTCAATAATTTTTACTGTTTTTCAATAAGACGCCGTGATATAATGCACGGCAACAAGGGAAGGTGGTGGTTATGAGAAGTCACGATAGAGCGGCGGACAAGACTCAAATCAGCATCAGCATGTCGAAAACAACGATGGAGGCAGTCAGGGCTATAGCGGTTGAAAGCAGGCGAAGTTTATCGGGGCAGATAGAATACATGCTGCTTGATCAAATAAAGACGATGGGGCAAAAGCCCTCGCCAAAAAAAAATACAGTGGACCCAGGTGCGCGTGGATCAGATGAACAACCCGAACAATTAGTTGAAACGGAGGACGATGGCAAAAGGTGCTGGCGATGAACCCTAAAACATTGCCAGTCACCTGTCCGCATTGTCATGTCCGGGCCGAGGCCGAACGGGATGCCGTCGGGCAGGCGGTTCCGTGCCCGTCGTGCGGATTGCAGTTCGTCGCGAGGGCGGGGGCCGCGCCGGTTGCGCAGCCGCTCGTCGTGAGTCTCGATGCGCCGTTCGGGGCGGTGTTCAATTTTGCCTGTAAGCTGGCCCTGGCGCTGACCATAATCGGGGTTGCCGTGGGGCTCTGCGTGTTCTTCGGTTTAACGTTCGCCGCCCGATATTGACCTATCAAATCTTGTATCAGAAAAACGAAACCCTGGCATTTGCTGGGGTTTTTTGTTGTTCCTGAATGATTAGGAATCACTCGCTCTGTCCAACTGAGCTACGGGGGCAATCGTCAATAGATACGGGCTTTTCTCAATAGATACGGGCTTTTCTCGCTGTTTTCCTGATACGTCTGATAGTTCACGATAGTACGCGAAAGTATGTTGACAATCGCAAAGTGACATATCAAACTTGTATCAGAGAATGAATACGAAATACTCAATTCTGCCTGTCCTCCTGAAAGACCGTCCGGTGCCGAACCTTGTCACAAGAAACGGGGTCTATTATGTCCGGTGTACTGTGGCGCGCAAGCAATATCTTCGGGCCTCGCCACACCCGGACTTAGCCGAAAGCCGGAAGTGGGCGGCGGCGTTCGTCCGGTTGCGGCGGGCGGGGGTGCCCGAGGATGAGCCGGACGCGGCGCCCGAGCCGACCGCGGCAACCATCGCGCGCGCCCTGGAGGTGTACCGCGCGGCGGCGGGGCAGCAGTTCAATCTGGACGGCAAGCCATCCCCGAAAACCGTCACCGCGAATTGTCTCAAGCTGCGGCTTGTCCTCAAGGCGGCGGGGGTCAAGGATACCGCGCCCCTTGATGCGATCCGGCCCGAGCTGGCGCAGCAGTTCGTCCGGTCGTTCGTCGAGGGCGCGAAAGATCCGCTTGCCGTTGACCGGGCGCGGGTGTCTGCGGCTTCCATCCTGAGACAGGCCAAGTCAGTCTTTGCCCGGTGGACGGTCGCCTATTACCGGCAAGCGGGGATTGACCTGCCCGACTCTGTAGAGCGGTTCCTGCGCACTGGCAAGGCCCACAAGCCCGGGCGCTACCAACTGCCACCCGTTGACCTGATAGCCGCAACGCACGCCGCAGCGGGCAAGCTGGGGCCGCCCCTGCGCCTTGCCTATCTGTTGTGCTACCGGTTCGGCCTGCGGGCGGGTGAAGCCGCAGCGGCTCGCTGGTCTTGGATCGAACAGGACGCCAAGGGGCAGCGCGTGCTGCGGGTCTGCCGGCGTGCGGACTGGAAGGGGGCAAAGAACATGGTTGACCACTCCATACCTGCCACGCCGGACACCTGGGCCGAGCTTGGCCGCCTGCGCGGGTCGGGCGTCCACATCTTGCCGGGTGCCACCCCGAACGCCCGGTATGCGCTCGTGACGAAAGACCTTGCCGTCTGGATGCGTGATACCGGATGGACGGCGGCAACCTATCCGAAAGCGGCGCACGAGCTGCGCAAGCTGGCGGGGTCCATGTGGCTGACACAGGCCGGCCCTCAATGGGCGGCTGAGTGGCTGGGGGATTCGGTCGCCACGGTGCTGCACTATTACGCCCGCATGATGGGGTCCGGCACGGCGGTTAGGATGTGATCACGGCCGGCAGCGGGTGAAGGTCCATTGAATATACGCTGGTCCGCTGAAGTCGATCAATGAATGACCCTCAATTCGCGGCGGTGGAAGGTGAAGGAATTCCCCGCTGCTGCTGTTTGTCCAATAGCCGGACGCCTCATAGTCGCTGTATGGCCCCACAAGAGCGGTCAGGTCGTGGGACGGAACGGACGCCTGCACAAAGCCGAACCACCCAGTAGCAACCCCAGAGAAGGCCAAGGATACGTCGCTTGTTCCGGCCTCGTAATTTGCAAATGCTACGGTGGACGCCCCGTACTCCGCCATGCTCCATGATTGGGTGATAACCCACGGCATAGAGACAACAGCGGTACACCCTGACGCCATAGATACCATCCACACGCCGCCTGATGCGTCAAGGCGGTAAGCGGTTTGCGGGGATTCCTCGTAGGTCAAAGTGTAAAGCCAATAATCATGATCGCCAGACCAAGTGCCACGCGAGCCGCTTGCCGTGTCAGGTGCCGTCAGAATCACGTCCTCGTGCGGGTTTCCTGCCGCTACTCCGTTGGTCCGGTAAACGACCTGCGCCCCGTACACGCCGTCCGCGTACGCCGTCCCCGCCGCACCCGTGTAAACCTGCCACTGATTTTGATGCGCGGCCATGTTCGTCCACCAATGCGGAGACGGTTGCGGTCCATCCTCCACCTTGAGATAAAGGTTGTCGCCCTCGTCGTCAAAGATCCATATGTTTGTAGCGCCGAAAGTGTAGGACGGTCCACCCTGCCATACGGGAGTCCTCGCCGTGATTTGAAGATATGCCAGCGCCGTCTTGATTTCCCATAGCGTGTTCGTAATGATGAACGGCCCGATGGTGTTGCCGTAAATGGGCGCACCCGTCCATGCCACAGTCCACTTGTTCGTTCCGTCCCCGATTTGTGCTACCTTGAAAAGATTGCTTACCGTCCACGGTATCCCGTTCGACTGATAGTAGTGCGGGATGATGGCAAGCGTCTTGTCTGCTACCTCTTGGATTTGAGCATGAACGGGCAGGCTCGCGATGTAGGCAAACTCCGCGAAGTTCCACCCGTTTGAGTCGTATGTGTGGGCGGATGTTGCGAGAGCCGCGCTTCTCTCGTTCAACCCTTCCATGAGTTCGGCAACGTCATCAGCCGTCACGCCGATGCCGGGGTTGCTGGTGTAGTAAATCGCCACGCCGCCAGTGAACATGGCAGAGGCAAGCAACCCATAGGCGAACGTCCTGATGCTCACGGCGACCTCGGCGGCATCCATCCGGGGATTTCGGGATAGCGGTTAAGCGAAAATGTTTTTGTTATTAGCGTAATTGGCGGATCATCTTCGGATGTCGTTTTTTCCCAAAAAGTGAGGGGGAATCTAAAGACAAGGTTTTCTGGGTCGCTTAAGGCGTGTTGTGGGTAATTGGCGTCATCGGCAAACTTTACGGTAACAGTTGCGGATGCAAGCAGAACCTCTACATATAACCACTTGGCTCCGTCGCTTTCAGGAAAAGTTACCTCTTGCGCTCCGTCTCCAATCTGCGTCCACCACGACTCGTCAACGATGGTGTCGCCCCAATGGATAGGCCCATGAGACACAAACACAGATCCTTCATTAACAACTTGTCGCCATGCGTAATCAGTTGGAAGAAACCTATCAAACCTAGCCGCGTGCTCTTCGTAATAATCCATGCAAATGATCGGAAAGTCGTTGCTCCAATCGACATGCCCGTTGTGCACGTCCAGATTGCACAAGGCGCGGTCAATGCTGACAAGCCCCTGCGCGATGCCGTCCATTGCTAGCGGCTTCCCAGGTGCCGGCGCGGTCTTGAAAAAACTCTGCTTGCTCATGTCACACCCCCATCGGTAGCGGATCGTCAACGTCAACGGGCTCGCACTTGACCGGCACCGGATCCGGCAGCTTGGCCGGCGCGGAAGTGTACCCGCACGCCCATCCGAACGCCCTGACTGCCGCCCAAATCGCGCCCGCCTTGAACCTGCCACGCGGGTTTGCCGTGCATCGGGACATGGTGTACAGCAAGGCGTCCGCATCGGCACGGCTCACGGGAGTTGCCCGCCATACCGTCTCCCCGAACGCCTTGACCCAGAACCACCCCACGTCATAGGCGCGGTCGTGGAAAGCGTACTCAATGCCCTCTTTGCGAATGATCTTTTGCACGGCGGCGGGGATGCTTCCGAAATTGAAAACGAACGACTCGCCCGGCAGGCAGGGGCGAATCTGCGTGCCGTCATCTTGGACGAACGTGCAAGGCGTATCAGCATTGAGTGTGAAAGCAAAGAGCTGGTCCTCTCGCCACCGCATAACCGCGCCGTGCATCGGGGGCAAGAGCCGCGCCTCCCACCCGACGCCCTCGGGCTCATGAAGGAAATAGCCTGACATGCGGGGATTCACGGCTGCCCCGCATACGCGCGCGCCGGGTGCTCGGATGCGGCCGGCGCTTTCGACGCGGTGTGTTTTTCCCACAGCTTGAACGCGCCGTAGGTTATCCCGCCGCCGACCAGGTTGGACGCCACGGTTGTAACGATAATCATCCGGGCAAACGCCTTGACGGTCTGAAACGGGATGCAGCCCATAGCGTACAGCGCCTGGATGGCCTCCACCACGTCGAAGTGGATGTGCCCGCACGGCGTGCGCTTATCTGACCGTTTGTGCTCGGCCACTTGATCAACGGCGGTTTTTGCGCGCTGTTCAATCTGCGACATGGCCGAATCGCTTGCGGCCTGCGCCGTGTTCGCTAAAATGTCGATCAGTCCCATGATCAGCCCCCCTTGATTTCCCGCACCCACACGCTGCCATTCCGGCAATACGCCACGGCAACGGACTTCCGAGCCTCGTTCCAGACCGCCGCAGGCATTTCCCCGGCAAAGACCGCTTGAGCCGCGCCCGTGCCAGCCTGCGCCTCTTTGATGTCGCGGGTCATCACGTTGCCGCCGTACCGCCACCACGCCCGCAGAGAGCCGTCCAGACGGGCAAAGCTGATGCCGTGCCGCTCTTCCTTGCTTCCATGCCCCAGGTCGAGCAGGGACTTGTCCGAATAGGACGGGATGCCTTTGCGGATCACGTTGACCTTGACGCGGTTTGCGAACACCGCACCCACCGCGGCCACGCGGGGGGCCATGAGTCCGATGCCCATGTACCCGCTCACGTCCGGCCCCTGATCTGGGTATGTGGCATAGTCAGCCCACCGCACGGGGCGGGCCATGTCGGATGACAGGTACTGCGATGGCAACTCACGGCACCCGTTCAGCGCCGCGTGCCGGATGCCGTTCGGGGCAATCGCGAATTCCAGCTTCTCCCCCGTGCCGCCCACCTTGAACTGCCCGCGCCCGAGGATGTTCAAGTTCTCGTCAAGGTCAACGGTGTTGCCGTCCTTGGATAGGACGATGTACCGCTTGCCCTTGGAGTCATAGGCCACTCGCGCCGCCCCGAGAGGCTTCCCGCCAAGGAACACCGACCGCGCCGAATTGCAGGCACCCGGCCCGTACTGCTTTCCCCATTCCGCGCACCCACACCGGAACGTCATCACCCACCGCAGGCCGGATGAGGCGAGGCTTGTCCGGTACACCCTCGATGCGTCAAACTCATCCAAGCCGCCCCCGCCCTTGACGGAACGCGGCCGGCGTGCAAGGATGAACTCCCCCTTGGCGTCCTCTTCCAGCACGGGACAAGACTTCATCCCGCCCTCGTCCATGCCGATGACGAGCCGCCCGTCTGACAGCGCCGTGATTGACGGGCGCTTGCCCGAGATGTAAACCAGCCGTTCCTTGCCGATGATCATTTCAAACTCGCTTTCACTGTGGGGGTAATCTCGTATTCCTTGAGCACTTCCGCGCCCACGGTGTTCACCCCGTACTGATTCACGGTGTAATACTTTTGGACGCACCCCGAAAGTAAAGCCCCCAACACCGCAACGATCACGCATGGGAGGGACACGCGGAGGATGCGCTTGCGGGTGGGGGTGGCGATTGTGTTTGTCATTGGCGACTGATGCTCCACGCTTCGTTGCTCGACAGGGCGCGATTGTAAAGACGCACGTCCTGAAGGGCGCAGTTTCCATAGAGGTTGCCCGACCGGCTTCCCATGAACAGCCCAAAGCTGGTAGCGGAAAAGTTCTCGTTGCTCAGGTTGGAAAACGTGGCCTGAACGCCGTTTGTCAGAACGCCGTTAATGTACGCCGTCCAGCCCAAATTAGTGCCGGTTGTCCGGTTGGCAATCAGGGTATAGTGCCGCCAAGTCCCCGACGATGGCCGGTCAAGCGCAAGTCCGTTATACCGCCCGCCCGTACCCGACATTGAAACGACGAATTTACCGGACGGGCTTGAAGAGTTCGGATTAACGGCGAATGCGTTTTGACCATTTCCATTCGGTCCATACTCAAAAGCAATATCATCGTTGTTCGCATAGGTAAGCCAGTTCATCCAAAACGCGAGCGTGATTATGTTCGTCGAATTGAGGCGTACCGTAGAGCTTCGGAGCGTGTCGTTGATGCCGTCAAACCGCAGTCCGCCCTTGCCCGCCGCCCGATTGGTCCAGACGGGGGAGTCCACGAAATAGGCGGTATTCGTGCCGATGGAGTCAGCCGCAGTTGTGCCGGTGCCTTCAGACAGAATCCAGCGGGCGATAAGGCCAGCGGTTACGTCTGCGTCCCCGCTTGACCACACCGCAACCCTATCCGCGCCCGTCCCCGTCCATGTCAGGTCGGAATAGCGACCGAGCGCCACGTCCGCTCCGTGAGCGTTACACAGGGCAAGGGTCAATGTAAGGATGGCGAGGAAGTGTTTCAAGGCAGGAGCACCCAGTAGTTCGTTGAATTCCTAGTCCAGTAAACCCCATTCGTACCCCCGAGCTTCCCATCCGCCATCGTGGTCAGGTTGGTGAACGTGACCGTATGCGGTTGCCCGTTGGTCATGAAGCTGGCGAGGTTGTAGATGTTGGTGGTGGTGTGGGTTTTCCAGTCAAGTTTCATCGTTCCGTAAGACGGGCCATATTTCGGCGCGAACCAACCGCCTGCAACGCCGGTCCATCCGTGATTGGCAACAACGCCATCAGAAACATCAACGTCAAGAGGTCCGTCAAATTCAAAAAATTCACTCCCTTGTTGAAGGACCGCGTAATCCACCATCGGCCAAATAAAAATGTTTTCGTTAAAAGACGGCGGACCCGTCCAAATTAAACCTTTCGCAGGCCCATTGTACCCGACCCCGTTTGTCTCCGTCACAATCACGCTGGTCGTATTCGTCGTCTTGATCACCGTGAACACATCGCCCGCGAGCGTGAACCTTAGATTGCCGTTGTCGATTTCAATGCCGCCTGCCGTGGTCGCATGGGACACGGAGCCGGTGGGAGCCCATGAGGAAACGAAGGCGGCAACGATGTTGGATGCGTCGGCAGGCGAGGCTTTGGAGAGGGCGACGGATAGGGCGGTGAGGGCTTGCGCGAGAGCGTTGGTGGCGTCAGTGCGGGCGGTCTGGTCGGTTGTGTTGGTTGCCATAGCCCTGATGTCCGCATGAGCCGCGCCGTTCGTATTGTGCGCCGTCAAAGCAGCCGCCCCCGTGATGGGTTGCCACACAAGCCCGTCTTCCGCCGTGCTGGTTGTCGCTTCAATGTAAAGGTCTCCCGAGCCTGTCCAGTAACGATAGCCGCCCCGCTGGAAATAGACGGTGTACCACCATGCCGAGCCGGCGCTGTTGGTTCCCACCGTGGGCAGTTGGACAAGGTAGCCATTGCCCGCCGTGCCGCTGTTGGTGACGCAAACGTAATTGGTCGCATTGGCGCTTGCCCCGAAAATGAGGACGGCTTGCACGGCGTTTGTCGCCTGCGATTCCGCGCCGTTCTCATACACGTCAAACCGGACAAGGGGCGTGCTGCCTTGAATCCACCGCATAGTCTTGAGCTTGGCGGCGGCTTCCTGGTCGTCGTTGATGTCGCACCGGATGCGTTGCGCGAACGGGTCGGCAAGCGCGGAACAGGCGAGCAAGGCAAAGATAAATGCAGCTTTCATGCGGTTCCTTTACGCGGGCGGGATGACTTCGGTTGTTTTGGTTTCAATCGTTGACGTGGCTTTGTAGGAGTGGAGGACGCGGTTGGTTTCGGAAATGGAGCGGGATTCGCCGGCTGCGTATTCAACGCCAGTCCCGCCTGCAAGCCATGTTTCGGCGGCTGATTTGGTCAGGGCAACCCATTCGCTCACGCTGCGGGAAATGGTTGTGCGCCAATGAATCGTGCTACCAGCCGCCGTGAAAAGGTAGTAGTCGCTTGCCGTGGCTTCGCTTGAAACCAAAATCCCAGCGCCTGTGACTGATGATGCGAGGGCCATTATTGAGCTCCTCCAAATTCCAAGTTGCCGGAAAGTTTATCGGCCATGATCTTTGTGTGCTCCTCGATCTTGACCTGTAGCGCCTCAAGCCGCCGCTCCTTGGCCTCTATCGCCGCCGCTGCCGGGTTTATTCCGTTCTGTGCGTCCCTGATGGCATTCGCCGCCGCGAGCCGCTCCTGGTCGCGCTTGCTCAGCTTGTTTGCCCCGCCGCGCTCGTCCATGCGAGCCTGTTTCGCCCGCAGCCTGTCCGCTGCCTTTTGATCGTCAACAAGCGCCTTTGCTTCATCCTTCTTGCCCTGCGCATCCTTAATGAAGTCGTTGACCCGCATAGCAGCGAGCTTCTTCTTTTCCTCAAGCGCTGCCTTTTCCGCTTCAATCTCGGCCTTGAGTTTATCGGCCTGATTCTTTTCGCCAGCCACCCATGCCTTTTGCCGTGCCGCAAGGTCGTTGACAACGGCAACATTGATCTGTTGCGCAACCGCCTTTGTAGCCTCTACCTGCTTCTTGCCGTTCTCCTCAATGGCCCTGACCTTATCGGCTTCGATCTTGGCAAGGCGTTCCGCGTGCCGCGTTGCCTCTGCTTCGATGGCCGCATAGGTAGCGTCCATTGCCGTTGTGACTTTCGCGCCGTCGCCTTTCAGCGCCGCGAAATACTTTTTTGCCGCGTCGATAGAGGGCTGCATTGAGGGCGGCTTGAATTCGGAAAACGGATGCTTAATCTTCTCAAACTGCGCGATCGCAAAATCCTTGATAAACGTGAAGTCAGCGACAATCTTGTTTTTCAGCGCTCCGACCACGTTGCCCATGTACTTTACGGATGTCCCCCATGCGTCCGCGATAAACGAGGAAACAAGGTCGAACGCGAGCCGAATCTCATTCCACGAATGGCGGGCGTTTTCCGCGAAAGTCAGGACGCCAGCGGTCAGCTTTTGCACTCCGCCCGCGCCGGCCCATTCGGCGATCCGCTCCCCAAACCGCTTGACCGCATCGCCCGCCGCATCAAGCATTTTCTGCAAGCCGTCATTCTGCGCGATGACCGCGCCAATCTCTTCCCACACGTCCCCCACTCGCTCCTTGAGCAATCCCCATGAGCCGCTGACCGTGTGAAGCTCATCCTTTTGCGCCTGATAGCCCTTGGTCAGGAAGTCGTTTACAAGCCGCGCCTTTTCGGATTCGCTTGTCGCGTTTTTCAGGGCGGGGATTGCCTTGGAAAGCGCCGCAAAGTTTCCAGCGTGAGCCTGCGCAACGGCTTTTGTTGCTGCTGCCTCGTCAAGACCCGCCGAACGCAGAGCAATCACGCCCTTTGCCGCCGCCTCAAGAGCCGCAGGCATAACGCCAAGCATCCGCAGGCGGGCCATTGTGGCAATCGTGGCATCATCGGACGCGCCTGTCTCGTCCTGTATCGCCGCCGCAATGCGCTTTGATGCCTCTACATTCTTTTCGACCTCATCCCCGTTGACGGAAAAAGCGCTCGAAAGCTGTTTGACTGCCTTTTCGGATTCGGCGTATGCGGAAACGGCCTTGAGTGCGAAGCCTGCAATCGCCGTCCCCATTGCAATAATGCCGACCGCTGCCTTTTTGCCGAAATCGTACAGGCCGGACCCGAAAGACTTTAATGACGCCCCGGCGCTGGCAATGCCGCCGGCCATCATGTTTTTGGCCTTGAGAATGACTTCTACGGTCTTGCTTGCCATTACTTGCCCCTCTTTCGGATGCGCTCGCAATACCAGCCTAGCGCCCGATTGGCCCGCAGATACGCCGGATCATGGCCCTTGTCGCCATCCGCACGCGCCTGCTCAAGGACGGCATTGAACATCGTCGAAACGTATGATCCGGAAACGTAGCGCTCCCACATTTCAGGCGAGCCCCCTGCTCGGGCAACGAGGAATGCGCTCAAAGCCCCGGCACTCATGGGTTTGGCGTTCGGGCTTGGCGGATCTTCCGGCTCCTGGTCCTGTTCGATAATCTGCGAGACGGCTTCAACAAGCTCCTCGCTGCGGACGGGCAGGGAAACCGCCCATGCAGCGATTGCGGACCATGTTGCGCCGGACTCAAACACGCGAGACCGCCCGAACGCCATTGCATAGGCAAGCGCGAAAAGGCGCATGGAGTCCTGGCTGATGAGCGAACACCCGAACACGCCGCCCCGAAAGTTGCACCCGACGCGCCTGTACCATGCATGAGACGCGAGGGTTAAAGGCCAAAGGCTGACGCCGTTGACATTGACGGGGGTGCCGCGAGACATGGCCCGCCGATGGTCCGGCGTTTCCACGTTCCAGGCAAGGGCGTTGATCAACACGATATCGCGGGGGGTCGGCTGAATGCCGTCCGCAATAAGCGCGTCAATCTCCACCTCTGCCAGTCCGCTTAGTCTGCCATGTTCCACGGCGTCCCCCTCCGTGTTTGGTTAGGCTACGTCAACCGCGAGCATCTTCTCCCACGAGCCGCTGCCGGTGTCATACGCAGCTTGCGGACCCTCGTTGCCGGGGGCTTTCGTGGCAGTCGCGCCGGAAAGCGTGACAGCCCATGCGGGGGTAGCGGTGACGGCAACAAAGTCGCCAGAGCCGGACAGCGTTCCGCCGCTGACATCGTGAGCCACGGGGACGCCCTCGCCATTGGTAACCTCGGCAAAGTCAACGGACGCCGTGAGACCCGAGCCCGTGAGCTTGCAGCCGGCTGTGACTGTAAAGCCAATAGGCTGCGCGGCCTTTTTGCCCGTGATCGTGATGTCGGGAAGGGTGTACGTCTTGAGCGTGGCGGGGTCGATGCACCCGAGCCGGCCGGTGACGGTGATTTCCGGCCATCCGCCGTTGCTCGTTTTAACGTCGATGCTGGTAATCGCCTTGCCGGACGCCACAAAGCCGACCTTGAGCAGGTTCAAGTTGAACGAGCCGGACGTTACGTGGAAAACGTTAGACGCCTCAAACATCGTGGTAGGAGCGCCGTACACGGTCAATGCCGCGTTGTCGCCGTTCTCGTCCTGCGCATAGACGCTTGACTTGGCGATGTTGTTTTTCGGGGCGCTGATCAGGGTCAGGCAGTCCGCGATGGTGTCGCCGCCGTTGACAATGGCGAGGATTCCGAAGTGATCATCATGGGCTCCAAACGGTGCATAGGGCATGGGCGTATCCTTTCTAGTTGAAATCGGAACGGGAGTAGTGGACTTGGACGCTGAAACCGATCATGTTCTTTCCGGCGTCATCAAACGGCGGGGACGGGTCGCCAAGAATGAAGCCGCCGAAACTGAAGATCGCACCCTCTGAGCCAAGCGCCGTTGTGATAGCGGCAAGGAAAGCAGCAATGTCTACCCCGACCATGTCGGCTTTGAACTGCGCATAGATGGCGTCACAAGCCGCCTGAACCTCGCCATACATGCGGGAGATAACGGCGTGATCGCGGTCCTCGTCAACGAGTGAAGCGCATAGGATAGAGCAATCGCAAATCATAGTCGGATCGCCGTCCGATGTTGCGCGGGGCGGGGAGCAGCGCACGTCAACGCAAGGGAAAACGGCGTCTGCGGTAGGCTTGAACGAGCCATCCCACTTTAGCGACTGCCACGGGCGAACCATAACGCCCGCGCCAAGCTCGCGCTTGCGGAGCATGGTGGCGATTGCAATTTCAACGGCTTTCGGGACGTTCACTTTGCCCCCATTTTCTTTGCGATCAAGGCGTCAATCTGATGCGCCAAAAAGCGGCCGGCCCGCTCCATTGCGGTTCCGATAGACTGAGCGCCGCCCTTGAGCGCCGCCTCTGCGTAATTCACGCCGTTGACCATCTTGACGAACTGATCGTTGCCCCTAAGATTTAAAACAGTTTGGGATTTTTCGGGCGCTTTTTTCAGCGCTTTATCTGTCACGCCTTTTGTGTCCTGAGACTTTCCTAGCTTGGCTATGCTTCGACCCCAGACAGCCTTAGCAAGTCCCGCGAGTCTGATATTTGCAGGACCCTTTTTAACGTCTGAAATGTTCTTTTTCCAATACAGCTTATTATAGCTATTTGCTCCACGGTCAAAGTGAACGTTAAAAGGTTTCATGCCTTCGACGCGATTAGCCTTTTTAAATCCGCGAATCGGAATAGGCATGATGCTCCGGTATTTCGGAGCAACGCGGGTTGACGTGCCAAGCGTGCGGGCAAGCGCCCACGCGGCCATTTTCAACACCTGCCCATTACCGCGATTCAAGTCTTTGCGAGCCCGTTCCATTTGATCAAGCACGGCTTTGTGATCTCGCCATGAGTATTCAATTTTCAGCGCGTCACTCATTGACCCCTCCGAGCGTGAGGGTCAGCACGCCGCCCGTGGTGCGCCTGGAAATGACGCGGGCGGTTGTCCATGTTGCGGCACCGATGCGCTGTATTTCGATCCGACCGCCAAGCGCAAAGGATTCGGCGGGTATCTCGTCCGAAGCCTTGATCCTGACTTCCACCGGCGCTGTAAGGAATGCGCCCTGCTCTCCGGTTTCACGGGACACGATGACGGACGAGCAAAGCCCGTTGACCGTCAGCTTTGGGGTGCGGGCAGAGAGCCGCGCCTCGGGCATGGCGGTCCAGAGAGAGTCGAAAATGGTAGAGGTGTTGATCATTATGAGCGCAGCCCCTCCCGGCGCTGGGGTTAGCAGGCCGGGAAGGGATGCTTGTTTGTTACTGCACGCCCTCGAAAACGTACACGGCGGGCGCGTTAAGAATCACAACGTCGCTCCACAGGTACGCATCATAGAGGTTGTTGACGTTGACACGGTCGGCAACCGACTGAATCACCCAGGGATTCGCGCCGTCCGGCATGAACTGGAACACCTTGCCCAGCACGGGACGCCACTTGTGGGAAAGCGGGTCGGTCCCGTCATCGAGCTTGGCGATGGCGAACTTGCCGGCGCAGTTGCCAGCGTTCCAGATCGTCGAATCGCCCGCGAGGACTTCATCGACTCCCAGGAACATCGCCAGCCCATCAGCCCACGCCTTGAGGCTCATGCCTTCCGCAGCCACGGCAGGCGAGGAGCCGGCGATGGTGCGGGCGAACACGTTGCCCATGTTGCCATCGGTCAGCATCCGCTGGACCATCTTGCGCAGGGTCATCGTGCTGGTAATGAGCGCCGTCCGGCCCTCGTACAGGCGGATGGAATCCAACGCCGTCTGCGCGTTTTCCATCAGCTTGGCCGCGTCAAACTGCCCATCAGCCGCGCCGAGGATTTCGGCAGCAATGGACGCCTCAAGAGCGTTCATCACGGAACGCTTGGCGTACTTCGCGCCCACCATGTCGGCCTTCTCGATGCCGCCCATGGTCTTGACTTCGTCGGGGCTGATCTTGCCGCGCCGGCTCATTTCGCCGCAGCTCATGTCGGTGACGCTGTCGGCAATCTGCGTGCTGTCGGGAGCCACGCCCACGGCGCGGTCGGTCTCGGCGGTGCCGTCGGCGGTAACCGTGGCGTAATAGACCTTGCCCGACTTCTCCGTGACGGGGACGGTCGGAAGGATCTTGGACCCGATGTAACCCTCGGGCGGATTGACTTCAAGCGCGGCCAGGGCGGGGCGCTCTCCGTTTTCGGTATAATAGGCGTCGTTCATCTTGATGCTTCTTTCTGTTGCGATTTTTGATTAGGGGTTGTAGATGACGCTGGCGTTGAAGGAATTGGTCGTGGTCGCGTTCTGACTGGTGATCGTCACAACGACCGGTCCGGCCATAATCTGCGGGGTGTAGAAAATCTGCCCCGAGATGTTGGTCGCACTCACGCCGGCGCTGGTCTGAACCACGCGGAACGGGGTGAAGAGCGTATCGGCAACGATGCCGGCCTTGCTGAACAGCGTGGCCTGCTCGCTTACGACGCTCACGGTGCAAGTCCCGCCCGCGCCCACGTCCACGAAAACGCCTTCCAGCGTGCCGCGAATTACGACCGTGTTCGTCTTGGCCGTTTCCCCGATGAGGGTAGCGGAGAAGTCGAACGTGTCAGGAGCCGCCTGCGCGGAAGCTCCGACCAGCAGCAGCGCCGCCAGTCCAATGATGATAGCCTTCTTCATTTTCAATGTCCCTTTTTCTGTTTGTGTTTGGCCTCGTACTGCTTGCGCAATTCGGGATACTGCTTTGCCGCCTTCTCATAGTCCGAGCCGCAGGCAACCATCGCCTCCTCCCACGATTCAATCGCGGGAGAAAACGCAGCCGCCGCGTCAACGAACTTGCTCAGGCGAGCCGTCGCGGAATCCAACTGCTCGCGCAGCACTTTGCAACGATCATCAGCCGATTTGTCACTGGCAACCGCCCGCGCTTCGGCCTTGTCCTTTTCGCTCTGCAACTTGGCAATCAGGGCAGCCTGCGCCTTGTTTGTTTCCTTCAGCTTTTCGACCGCGCCGGCGTACTCGGCAATGGCAACGGCCTTTCCGCTTGCGATACCGTCAAGCCGCGCCTGTTCGATCCGCGCCGCAACGCCGTCATCATCGGGCTTGACGGGTGGCACAGTCGCGCCTGGCGCATCGCCTGCGGTCCCGCCGTTTGGGGCATCATCATGCTTCGGCTCCTCCTGTTTCGGGGCGGGAATATCGACCAGCGCCTGAGGCCATTTGCCCGCCGCTGTGATCTCCTGCCGCACCGCCTCGTATTCCTTTTCAGCGAAGGGGTCATTGATGGCCGTAGCGAATCCGAGCGCCTTTGTCTCTTCCGCCGTGAGCCAACGCTCCTCGGCCATAAGCGCCAGCATTTCGGCCTCAGTCTTGCCCGTGCGGGAAGCGTAGAACTTGGCGGCTTCCACTTCGCAATCGCGCAGCTCTTTCGCCCGCTTCTCATGCGCCGCCGCGTCCCCGGTTGTCTGCGTCCATGCGTTGTGGATCAAAAAGCGCCCGTTGCCAGCAATGACGCGCTCCTTACAGGCGACCGCTATCAGCGTGGCCATCGATGCAGCGACCTGGATACGGGCGATTGTGTCTTGCTTCATGCTCCCGATTTCGTGGATGATGCCGTTGCCTTCCCAGACATCGCCACCGGGAGAATAGATATCGAACGCCACGCGCTTGACCGTTTCGGGAATGGCCGCGATAATGGCGCGGAGCTGCTGCAATCCGACTTCCCATCCGATCACGCCCACAATGTCAATGACCGCTTCATCGGATTCAGCCGCCAGCGCCCGCATGGAAATACCCTGCTTCATTTCGTTGCTTCCTTGATTTGTGCGGCTGTTTTCTGCGCCGCGTCATCTTCCGCTTTTTTCGGGTCTGGCTCGACCTGCCCGCCGCTTGCCGTTTCGAGGACGCGCAAAGGCAGTTCAAGCTGGCGAACGGTCTTGATTTGCTCGGCCAGCCCCTCAAGCCGACGCCGCCAATCGGGGCCGAGCAACTGACTGTAATCCGTGGTTCCGTTTTTCAAACCGGCAGCGACCGCGTTTTCCGCGTCAAGCTGATTCACTTCCGGCATACGGGGCCATGTCCAAGACAACTTGCGTTCCCACTGGTCGGCAAGCGGGGCGATCTGCTTTCTGCGCACAGCCCACGCCAGCGCCTTGCGTGCGATCCAATCGGCGGCGCGGCGTTCAAGCCACTTTTGGAGCCAGTAGAAAGTTACCCACGTCATGATCATGTCGCCACGGAAAGACGTGTAAGAGCTATCGGCCCGCATGATCGTGTAGGCTCTGGCAATGCCGAGCGCCGCCCCGCCGTAACCCTGCACCGCGTCAATAAACGGGGCCATCTGGCTGTTAGGGTGCTTTAAGTCGGGAATCATCACGTCATCTTTTGCGTCAATGTAATCGATGTAACCAGACGTAAGCGCCTCGATGGCCTCGTAGTTTTTCGAGCCGGTTGCCGTGGCTTCATTCGCCCCCTCAAGCGCAACCGTTCCGGCGTCCTTGCCCATGTTTTCGGGTAGGAAAGCCGCCCCACCGCCAGGCGCATCGTAATCGGCAACGGCGTCCGCCCGCTTGACATAGGCGTACTGCTTGGCGGCTCGTTTAGCCGTGCCGAGTTCCGAGGAAAGAATCTCGTAAAGGTCGATGAAGTTGCTCGCGGGCGTGATAATGGACGGAACGCCGCGCCCCTGATTAAGCCGCCAAGGGTTGCTCAGGAGTCGGGCGCTTTCGCGATCCCACACAACCGGATTATCGGCAAGGGAAAGCGTCTGCTTCCCGCGCTTGCCGCTTGTCGCATAGCCGAGCACGCGCCCCCACTTGTCCCGCATGATGCCATTGTCCTGAATCGCGCCGGCGTACTTGGACGCCTTGAGCGCGTCACCGTCAAGCGGGGCGATCTGGTCTGCCTCAAACATGAGCAGCTTGCCGGTATCGTCAATCAGGCTGTCATCGAACACGGCAAGGCAGTCGCCCTCACGGGGGACGGCGGCGACGATGTTTTGCAGCACGGTTGACCAGTCCAGCGAATCGCGAAAGTCACAATCCTTTGACCAGACTTCGTTAAACCAATCGGTCGCCTCTTTGCCCGCGTCATTGGGCAGATTCACCTGGATCTTGCCCAGCGAGCCAACCACGTTCACCCGCAACTGGTGGAAAAGAGACTTGGCGGGGCTGTAATTGCGCTCCAAATCGCGCCCGATGTTGCACCCCTTGAGCCGCCGCGCCATGTCGTAGATGCTTTCCTCGCCTGAAAGCTCGGTCGTGGGTTGCCGGCGCTGCCTGTTTGGCTCGGTAGCATCGTACTTTGCGACTATTTTAGCCTGCTTTTCGAGCCTCGCAATGGCCGATTGCAGGCGCAAAACCTCATGCTTTTCCCGCAAAACGTCAAGTTTGGGGCGGCGCGTGCTCATGAAAAGTCGCTCACAGTCCGCTTGCGCACGTTGCGGATGGTGAGACGCCGCGCTAATTCAAGCTCCCGAGCCTGCAAGGCGGGTAGCTGCGAGGAGTTGAACGTATAGGACATGTCGCCAATGGCAAAGCTCACGGCGTCCCGGCGCTGACCCGAGGGGTCAAGCGTGGTCAATTGCTGAATCGCTTCCCGCACCGCCTGATATTCAAGAGCATGGGTTAATGCTGCCATGCGCGGAGATATATTTGGGCAACGTTACGCTGTCAATAGCGGTAACGGGTAACAGGTACAAGAGTTGTACAGCGCGTTATCGCACGGCGCGAATCTGCGCAATTCGCCCGCATTTACGGCAACGGGCAGACGCGGCAACCACCGTCCCGAACGTGCGAAATCCGCCAGACTTGCGAAATGAATTGACCGCCCCGCAGCGTGAACAAATCTCATCATGCCGCACAACGATTTGCCTTGGAACAACCTCGGCAACGGCAACAGAAACCACAGGCTCAGTCTTGGCAGTCTTGCTACGCTTGCTCATTCGCGCCTCACTTTTGCTTTTCGAGTTTCAACGTATTTCCGTTTGACTACTGGAATTCCACCAACACACAACCCATGCGCCGCCGCCGCCGCCCAACAACCTGCAAGAGCGTCCCCCCAGTCCCACCGCACTCCCACGCCGTTAGGCTTCCATTCCCACCGCCAGCCTTGCTCGGTTTCGTACTTGTTTGAAAGGCGCTCGCCTATGATCTGCGAAGCGAAGTCCAGATGTTCAAGCGTGTTTTGGCAATAGTGAAGGGTGAAGCCGCCAGCCGCCCCAACGGGGGCCAGGAAAGCTCGCTGCATGGTCTCTCGCCAATAGTCCGCATTGATCATGGCATAGACCTTGTGGGGGTCGTTCTGCGCCCTCTGGACGTGCCCTCCCTCAAATGGCCGGCCTATCAAGGTATCGCGCCTGTAGTAGTACTTGTGAGCCGCCCGCCCTATGCACGGCAAAACCTTGAACTTGTATCGTCCGCTTTGATTGGCCCATCTGACAAAACGGTGGACGGTATCGCTCATCCATGAGGCGTCAAACCAAAAAGTGCTAGGCTGCCGCTGTGTGCCTGAGTGCATGAAAACGCTTGCCGCTACCCTGTCGCAAACCGACTGCATGGCCGCATAAAGGGCGTTGTCCATTTGCTGCTGAGTCTTGGAAACGGCCCAAATATCGCGGTCCTGATTTGACCATGTGCCGTACAGCGGGCAATGCCCCGTCATGAGTTGATCGAATGCAGCGGTTGCAAAGTGCGGACCCCCGCCGCGATTGTTTAAGTCGCAGTACCCGACAAAGACTGTGGAATTATCAGGGATCACAAGGCGAGGCGTGTTTACGGCGTGCGCCATTACTATTTCAGCGGTCAGGCTGTAAAGCGAGGCGTCGGCGTCCTCAGAAACGCCCTGACGCTCAAGCATAAAAGCCTTGCGCCCCATGAAATAGAAGTCGCGCATGGCCGAGTAAAAGGCGTCGGGCTCTTTGCGCTTTCTGTCAAATCGTTCCGCCCATGAGACTGCGAAGCATTCAAGCATCGCCGTCTTGTTGGCCTTGTAAATCGCCAGCGCCTCGGGCTCCCGCTGATCCTTAATCAACTCTCCGAAAGCGTCCCATAGGTCCATGCGCTTAGGCCATGCGACAATCTGGGATATGGTGACGACCTTCCAGTCACGGCGCTTGCTGATACGGTCAACAACGTCATCCTGGCATGTCAGGGTGCCGAGGAGGAATATGGGCATACGCTCCATCGGTCCCGCCATGCCTGCAATGTCGGTTTCGATCACGTCTATGATGGCATCGACCTGATTCTGAGACTTGGCGGCTTTTTTGCTTTGGGCATCGTCGATCAAGGCAGCGGTAGGACGCCAAATTTTACCCGTCTTAGTGGGGTGGTTCATGCCCTTCGGGTTGCCATTGATCGTGCTTGATCCGATGACCCCGAGGGCGTCCGGCATTACAATCATGCCATCGCTTAAAAGCAGCTCGGCCCCGGTAGGCTCCCCGTTGTCTGCCCAGGTCAAAGCCTTGCACTTCTGAGACGATCCCCGCGAGACAGCAAAGGGATCGCAAAACTCGGGATAGTCTGCGGCGAATACGGGGTTGAAGCACAGGGCAGACTGCCAGAAACGGAGCGCCTTACGCTTGTCTTTCGACGCCCAAGGCAGATAGGCTGGGAATGGACACTTGCTCGTTACCAGCCACTTGAGGACAAGACCCCAGAACACGGAGGACTTTGCAGAGCCACGGGGAGCCTTTGCCAGCGCCTTGCCGCCTTCATCAAGCGTCTCGTTTCCGGCCTTGATCATGGCGACATGAACGGGGCCAAACGGGCGCGGGTAGGCTTCGGCAAAATAGAACCGGAGCCACTTGGCGTCATCCTTTTCCAGGCGCTTGCGGCGGCTAGGATCGGCGCATTTATGGCGCTCAATGGCGTTGCGTTTGGCCCGCCATTTCGCATTTCGGTCTTGCTGGTCGTCTGTGTTTGACATTGTATAATTAATCAGTGTAATAAGTCTATACTTTGCGAACTTCGCCTAATGGGGTATCGCCCCAAAAACCCCTGAAAGAACCTATGTACGGGCCTATATTTTCGCAGTTTTGCATATCCGCCAAGATATATATCCATCATTTTCTCAAACTTAAGATAAATAAGCATACATTTGCGCCGCCCCCTCCCTTTTCCCCAAAAGCGCCGCAGATATATCCGACCTCGCCCGCATTTGCAAAAGATAAAATGTCTTGACTCATTCCGCAAAACCCCCTTAACTATCCCCTTATCAGCACGAGCCGCAGAGCCCTTTTCATCCTCGCCTTCCTCGCCTTCCTCGTCATGCTCAACACCCTGACCGGCCTGCCAAGCTCCACCATCGCCCTCCACCATGCGTGATATGCCTTGCGGTCACTCACAGGCGGCCTGACCCTTGCGCGGTCCTCAAGGGTTGCCACCGTGAGCTTATTGGCGGGGGTCACTCCCCACCCCTCGCGTTCCAGGCGGCGGCGGCTTCAATGTATGTGTCGCATACTTCTCCGCTATCATTTTCGGGAACGCCCATGATGCACCAGCCGTTTTCGTAGATATAAACGCATGGCCACTCCCCTCCAACCCTCCGCACCTCCACGGACTCGCCCGCCCTCATGCGCTTGATGGTGGCCATGTTCTCGGGCAAAGCGGACGCCTTGAGTTCCTCCGTGTTGATCAAGGTGACTTCCCCGCTCTCCACCAGCTTCAGGAGGGCAAGGGCTTTCTGGATGCGGTCGAACGCATTCTCATCTATGGCGCGACCTAACGCGCAGTCGTCGTTAGCGCACGCCTTGCAATCGGCGGCGTGAAAAATCTCGCTCTTACACAGCTCGCATGTCTCTCTCACTTCTCCCCGCCTTTCTCTTGCTTCACAAGATTCTCCAACGCCTTTGCCAGCATGTCCCTCATCCATCGCGCCTCGGCTCGCGTTCCGATTTGCGCGATTGTGAACGTCTGGCACCCGACCGTCAGGAGCGCCACATAGCCGCCGTCCCACTTGCGGATGCGGGTGTATCGCTTGCGGATGGTGCTTGTCCCGCACGTCTCTTTCATGCGCCCTCCACGGGGATGCAGGCGGGGCATGCGGCGGTGCCGTCTTGGCACCACGGTCTTGCCGCGTGTTCTTTTGCGTGAGAGCATTGGTTAAATCTGTCGCATTCGGTTTCAGTGCAGCCCTTCATCATTTGCTCCGGCTTAATCGGGATTTCGTCGGGAGCGATGCGCGGCTTGGCGGGCTCCTTGGCGGGTGAGAGCAGGGGGCGCAAGATCGACAGCAACACCGTAAAGTGCGATGTGATTTCCTCGCACGCCTCTGCGTGTTCAACCGCCTCCCTGACACCCCGCTCCAGTTCCTCCACCCGCTGTTCCGCCGCGTCAATCCGCGCCTGAAGGTTTGTAATAATGACTAGTAATGGATGCTCGCCCATATCAGCCGTCCTTTCCGGTTAATCCCAAGTCATGCGCCCGATGTGACTTAGCCGCTTCCGGCATAATCGCCTCGCGTAGTGGACCCCACGCCGGATCATCGCATTTCAGCGTTGCGAGATGCGCCAGCACTTGCCGGATTAACTTCATGTCGGTTGTGAATTTTGACCCGCCGCAATGCATCGGAATGCCACTTGAGTAATCCAGGTTCGCGCCGCTCAGGTCCGCGCTTCTCAGGTTCGCACCGTTCAGGTTCGCGTAGCTCAGGTCCGCACCGTTCAGGTTCGCGTAGCTCAGGTCCGCACCGCTCAGGTCCGCACCGTTCAGGTTCGCGCTTCTCAGGTTCGCACCGTTCAGGTTCGCACCGCTCAGGTCCGTGCCTCTCAGGTCCGCGCCGCTCAGGTCCGCCTTGCCGCCCCCGTCCTCATCGCGCAACCACTTGACATGCTTCTCCAAAATCGCCACCAGCTCTTGCTTGTCCATATCACCCGTCCTTTCCTGTTTCCTTCAACACAACACACTCCCCAATCCACGCCTTGCCCCGCAACTCGTCAACCGTCGATTCGATGAGCAGCCCCGGCTTGCCCGTCGCCTCAAGGTTGCCAGCCTCGATGATGCGGCCTTTCACGCCGGACGAGAGACGGGCGCGGAGGGTGGAGAGGGCGGCGTTGCTCTCGCCGTAAAGGCAGATCATGTCATCACCTATCATTTCAAAAGTCGCCGCTTCCTCCCGCGCCTCATCCCTCTCCCCCTTGACCTTCTCCAGCTCGGACCGCGCCGCGGCAAGCTCCCTGTCCCGCACGTCTAGCAGCGCGTTCCGCTCCTTGACTTCCGCGCCGTAAATCCGCACGTAGCGCTGGGATTCGGCAAGCTCAAGCTCCAGGGTGCGGGCGTCGTCGATCAAAACAACCTCGACGTTTCCAAAGTCTTTTGTCCACACTTCAAAAGCACCTGCATCCGTTCTTGGCGTCTTGCTCATCGCCGCTTCATGCCGTTTCCGCAGGCACGCCTCGCATGTATTGGCATTAGTCGAATGTTCGCAGCTCATCTTTCCTCCTACGATTTCGGCCCGAGCCATTTTGAAAAATATATCGCCCAAACTCCAAACGCCGCGAATGCCAGCGTTCCGGCTCCTATGATTGCGAGGATGGTCATGTGGACTCCCTTACTCTTCTTCCGTTCATGTCAGCACCTCCCATGCGAGCTTAACCACTGCCGGAACCTGTGCGTTACGGATGCAGTCAAGTCTGTCCACCCCGTAGGAGCGCCCATCATCCACTCCTCGAAGCTCGCGCAACGCACATTCTGGAGTTCTGTCCCACGGAAAGGATTGCTGGACCCTCCCCATTCTTGCAGGACGCCAGAAACGTGATTCGATCCGTGATTGCTCGTTCCGCTTGGAGTCGGCCACAATCCACATCCTGGCCCTTTGGTGGGGCGCACCAACGCACGTTGCCGGTATAACTCCCCATTCCGCATTACACCCCAAGGAGGCAAGGTCTGCAATGACTCTAACCCCTCCCCGAAAAGCAAGTGCTGATGAGTTTTCAATGACAACGTAACGGGGTCGTACTTCGCCAATGATGCGGGCCATTTCTTTCCATAGCCCTGATTGCTCTCCCTCGATTCCGGCTCCAAGTCCGCAACAGGCAATGTCTTGGCAAGGGAAGCCACCCGAAACAACGTCAACAATCCCGCGCCAGTCACGCCCGTTAAAGGTGCGAACGTCATCCCAAATCGGGAAGGGTTCCAGACATCCATCGTTTTGTCTGGCGACCAACACGCTCCTTGCGTACTCGTCGAGTTCAACAGCGCAGACGGGATTCCATCCAAGCAACCTCGTTCCGAGTAAGCCAAAACCAGCGCCCGCGAATAGTGCCAGCTCATTCACCTTGCCTCCTTTATCCGCCGTCCCGCGTTATCCCGCTCCCCGTCCCGCATTTCCGCCCGCTTTTGGTCCGCCCAGTGCTCAAGGGCGCAGGATTCCTTCAGATCCTTGTCCGCTTCCATCCCGTCCTCCGTGTTCCAGCATTTCAGGCACAGATGGTAACCCGCGGGCTTACACGCCCGGCAGCACACCTTCCCGCAGTCGTAGCACTTGCCCCACTCGGGCGCCGGCTGTCCGCATTGTTCGCACTGTTTCACTTCCCACCCCGCATAATCGCTTCCTTGCCCTGCCACATGACCTCATCCGCATCCCGTTCGGCGTCCTTTGACCCCGCCTCGATGCAAGCGGCACGGATGGCCTCACGTTGCCCCAGGAAGGCGTATTCGCCATTGGCCGTGCTCATGCCGCACCCCTACGGCTAAGGCGCTGAAACAGCATTTCCCTCGACCTGGCCCAGGTCCATTCGTTGTTCTGCTCGCTTGCGTGCTTCATCACCTCACGGGCAACTTGGACAGAACGCGCAAGGTCAATCGTGATCAGGGTTATTTCGGACGAGGTAAAGCCGGTGACGGATGAAATCGAGTAGGCCGGCGTGGAGGGTGCGCTTGACTTGGCCTTCCCCGTAACCGGATCGCGCTCTTGCATCCTAGGCTTTGCCGCGAGCTGCTCCTGCTCGTACAGGCCGCACACGGCAAACCGGCAAATGGCGACAGCGTCTTCCCTGTTCGGTTTCCAGTTCTCGCCCTCTTCCGGCCACAAGTCCTCCCAGACGGCCCGGTCCCGTTTTGACGGCGATTTATAGATTCTGTCGTATTTCACCGCTCATCCCTTTCCTCGTAATCATCCCACCGGCCTTTATACAGCCAAACCTCGGGACCGGGAATGTACTGCCCGCCATCCTTGCGCCATGCTTGGCTGTGCTTTTGACTTTCAACGGCTTGCAGGATCTTCTCAAGGGGCGGTAGCAGTCCGTTTTTCTTGAGGGTTGCCCACTTGCGGAAAGCACCCAACTTGTCCTTGCGCCGGATGAGGGGGTAGGCTTCCCAAAAGGCGGCAAAGTCGTCCGGATATTGAAAAGCCTTCTTCTCAACAACACCGGGTGTCTCGACACCCATATATATCCCTTCCTTTTCCTTTCCCTTCCCTTCCATTCCTACCCGTAGTCCTACCGTAGCGCTACCGGAGTCCTCCGGTACTGCTACATGAATTTGCGAATCAGCCCAATTTTCCGGAGGTTTTGGAAGTTTGGACGCCAAAGGCTTGTTTATGACCTGATGAGCTTTGAATGATGGGATAAATCCGTATCGGTCGCCGTCTGGACCGGTGTACAGTACCACCTTGTGACTGCTACCGGAGAGCTCCCGTAGTAGTACGGTAATGCCTTCTAGCGTTATGTCGTCATACGGAAATATCTCTGCCCGTATCAAGGCTGGCGCGGCTCGGAATACGCCTTCATCATCCGCGTGATTAAACAGGCCTATGAACAAAAGCCTGGCAGAGTGCGAGAGCTTTCCGTTTGATTCAGACTTCCAAAACTCAGGCTTAACGCTGCGGATTCTCATGGCATTGCACCAATGAAAAAGGCTCCATACAGGGCTACGGAATTGGGGCGCGTAAGAACCCCTAGCCAAGTATGGAGCCAATGCTGGAAACAATAGTTCAAACTCTCACGCCTTTCAAGAGGATTCCGTCCCCTATAAAAGCGAGACGTAACAGCGTGACGCACCGGAGTCAATGAAATAGTTGTGGTTTTTTCACCTGTGTTTTTTGCGCCCGTTTTCATATCGCCAGCCCTCCCTGAACGTGCACCTTGTCGGGCCGGATGCACGCGGGCGAAAACCAGATCCGCTCGCGCTTGGCGTTTTGGTTGCCGCTTTGATTTCCGTATCCACCGCCAGCTTTCCACGCCACGCACTCCCACGAATCAGGCATAGCGTGTTCCCCCTCATAGCCGCACAGCGCGATTCTCAGGAGCGGGTTGTCCCCGGCGGCAAGCGCCCATTCCCTAACCGCTCCGGAAACGCCTCTGGACATTTCGCCATAAACATCATCGTGCTTTTCGGCGTCATAGGGCGGGTCAAGCAAAACGCCAGTAACGCCCTGCCCAAAGGTGCAACACGGAGACATGACGCGCATCCAGTCTCCGCAACATACTTTTGTGAACCGGAGGCGGTCAGATAATGCGCGGAACCATTCAGTTAGCGCTGCACTTTGCGAGCCACCCCTTGACCGCCCGTCAGGTGGGGGACTTGGCGGCGCATCGACACTAACGATTTGTTCTTTACCGCCCGTCAGGTGGGGGACTTTGCGAGCCACCCCTTGACCGCCCGTCAGGTGGGGGACTTGGCGAGCCACCCCTTGACCGCCCGTCAGGTGGGGGGCTGCATTTTGCTCTCTCGGC
>CAZXTL010000025.1:0-33706 GCA_964643725.1 uncultured Candidatus Marinamargulisbacteria bacterium | reverse complement strand
CCTTCATCCCCAGGAGTATACTTAATGAAAGATGCTTCTGGGGATGTTTTGTATGTGGGCAAGGCAAAGAGTCTTAATAAAAGAGTTAAAAGTTATTTCCAAAAGACTGATCATCCTCCTAAGATAAGTGCTATGGTAAAGAAAGTAGCTGATGTCAGCTATGTATTGGTTGATAATGAAGCAGAAGCTTTGATATTAGAGAATAGATTTATCAAAGAATATTATCCTCGTTACAATACAAGGTTAAAAGATGGAAAAACTTATCCATATCTTAAAATTGATTTAAGTGAGAAATTTCCTCGAGTTATTAGGACGAGGCAAACAAATAAAGATGGCGCTCTATATTTCGGTCCATATGTACAAGGTAATTTTTTTAAAGCATTACAAGACATAATTAAAGAGAATTTTGGGCTCAGGAGATGTAGAGTTCTTAGTAAGAAAGGCCCTTGCTTGTATTATCATTTAGGTTCTTGCAAAGCTCCATGCGATGGCAAGATTTCTGTAGAGGAATATCATCAAAGGATTGGTGATGTTATAGCTTTATTGGAGGGTAGGTTCAAAGAATTGGTGGATGTGCTTACGGATAGAATGTTAAAGGCAAGTAGTGAGTTGCGGTTCGAAGATGCGCAAGCAGTAAAAATGCAATTAAATGTTCTTGATGGTTTATTTATTTCTCAAAGAATAGAAATATTTAATTTAAATAAAAATGTTGATATGTTTGTCTTTATTGAGCATTTTAATAGCGTAGTATTTCAAGTTTTTAGGATAAAACAAGGTTATTTAGCGCAACAGTTTATTCATGAGGTGATAGCAGAAGAGGAAGACGATTTAAATGCTGTAGTGTCTAAAGCATTGATTCAGTTTTATGCTATACATGACGATTTCCCTGATTATGTTTATTGGAAAGGAACAACTGTTGGAAGTGATCTTGAACTATTTTTTCATGAAAAGAAAGTTAAAATTTACTCAAGGCCATCTAAAGAACTTATAGAATTATATGAAATGTTACAAAAGAATTCATTTTTTGCGGTTAAGCGTCAACTTGAGGTGAGAGCTGATATTGATTATCCAAGCTTAGCTGATGGATTAAAAGAAGAATTGTTTTTAGAGAAAAGGCCATTAAGTGTTATTGGTTTAGATATATCACACTTAAGTGGAGAGAATATAGTTGCTTCATGTGTTTATTTTCAAGAAGGTGTTCCTCAGAAGGATAGATATCGAAAATATAATATTAAAACAGTTTTAGATAATGATGATTTTGCTTCTATGTATGAGTTAGCAACAAGAATATTTGCTAAGCTAAATAAAGAGAATAGGCCTGACCTAGTAGTAGTAGATGGAGGCAAGGGGCAGTTAAGTTCTGTGCTAAAAGCATTTTCGGATTTAGGTATAACGAATCAAGATATTTGTGCTCTTGCAAAAAGAGAAGAAATTATTTATTTGCCATTTAGAGATGAAGGGTTAAAATTAGAGGAAAGGAACCAAGGGCTCAGACTACTTCAAATGGTCAGAGATGAGGCTCATAGGTTTGCAATTAACTTTCAAAGAAAGAAAAGGAGTTTTGTGAAATAGTGAAGATAGTTTTACATTTGTTAGTTATTTTGCTGTTTAGTCTATCATTTTGTTTAGATTATGATTCAAAGATTAAAGAGAAAAAGCAAGAATTAGAAGGTATATATGATGAGATTTCTAAGCAAAGGTCTATGATAAACGAGACTGACCGGAAAGCTAAAGAAGTGGCTGACGAAATATTGGCAATAGAAAAGTTGTTAAAACAACAGAATGATTTATTAGAAAGAGTAGTAGAGCAACAAAAGGCTATTGAAAAAGAGGTTGATTGGTTAGAAAAAGAACTAGGCCTTGATAAAAAGCTTTTTGATCAGGTGTTAAATGAACTTAATAATAAGTATTTTTATTATTTCAAGCTGAGTAACACAGATTTTCTAGAGCAGTTAGTCGAACATAATGAGATAACTGATCAGATTAATATTACATATATGTTAGAGTTTTTAATTAGTATGGATGTAAATTTCTTAGGAGACATAAAGAAAAAGAGTGATAGTCTTAAGTACAAGGGATATCGACTTGAAGCACAAATGGATATTCTTACTGAAAGACAAGAAGCAATAAATTCATTAAGGAAGAATATTTTAGCAAATAACAATAAGAAGAAGGATTTATACAACCAGTTACTTTTTCAAAAGAGTGAGTATGAAAGAAAAGCCAAAAATTTATTAGAGGATTCAAAAAAAATAGAGGAACTTATAGTTGGGTTACAGCAATCTAAACAACTTGCTCAAATGGGGGATGGTAAGTATATATGGCCAGTATTGGGAAATATAACTTCTTGGTTTGGGAATAGGGTTCATCCAATCTTGAGGGTAAGTGCTTATCATACTGGTATAGATATCGGAGCTCCTTCTGGAAGGCCAGTCTTCGCGGTTGATGAAGGGATTGTTTTGTATTCAGGTAGATGGGGCAATTATGGGAATGTTGTTATCATTGACCATGGTAATAATACAACCACGCTATATGGTCATTTATCAAAGTATTTAGTCAAAAATAACGTTAAGGTTGCTAAGGGACAGGTGATTGGATTAGTAGGCAGCACAGGCTTATCAACTGGTCCGCATCTTCATTTTGAAGTACGTAAAAGTGGTAAAGTCCAAGATCCATTGCAGTATTTGCCTAGAAAATGATAAAGATATTGAATATGAATTGTCAAAAAATGAAATTCTTTATAAGATATCATTATGTTTAAATTGCGCAGTGTTTTCTTAACCTTATTAGTATTTTTTTCCTGTTTAACAATAAATGCAAATAATATTTCTACCACAAATTGGAAGCTTCAAATACTCAAAGTTTTTGATCTTATAGAGAACCAATATGTGGAAACGGATATTACTAACGAGGAACTTGTTCATAATGCCATTGAGGGGATGCTTAAGTCTTTAGATGATCCTTATTCAAGATTTCTTAAGCCAGATGGTTATTCTGAGTTGAGGACGAATTTGCAGGGCAATTTTTACGGTATAGGCATTCATATAGGTCTTAAGCAAGATAAATTGATTGTTATTTCTCCAATGGAGGGGACCCCAGCATATAAAGCAGGACTAAAGTCATTTGATGTAATAACAAGCATTGATTATAAAACAGCTATTGGTATTTCTTTAGAAGAAGCTGTTTCTAGGATTAGAGGAGAAAAGGGTACCTTCGTTGTTTTGGGTATTCATAGAGAAGGTGTTTCTGATGATTTTTCGATTAAAATTGAAAGAGATATTATTCAGATTAAGAGTATTAAAGAAAAGCAGTTAGTTGGCGACAAGATAGGATATATTCGGTTAATGACATTTGAGAGCAAGGATACCTATTCAGAATTAAGAGATGCAATAATTTCCTTAAAGAAAGCAGGAATGGAAAAGCTTATTATCGACGTTAGATATAATGGTGGTGGTTTATTGCAAAACGCACTGGACATAGCTGGAATTTTTATAGGGAATGAAGTAGTTGTGAATACGGTTGGGAGAAAAGGTGACAGAAGAGCTTTAATTTCTAGCATAGCTAATAGTCAGGTATTTTATGGACCATTATTAATTTTGGTAAACGGCGCATCTGCATCTGCTTCTGAGATATTAGCCGGAGCTATGAAAGACCATGGCAGAGGAATTATTATGGGTACACGGACATTTGGAAAAGCTTCTGTTCAAGAAGTTATTCCGTTGATGGATGAGTCTGCACTACTTTTAACAACAGCTAAATATTTGACCCCAAAAGGCACTGATATCAATAAAGTAGGGATAACACCAGATTTAATTGTAGAAATACCTTCCGTTGACATTAAATTAATTCAGGAAGGGAAGTATGAGTATTCTTTAGAAAAAGATTATCAGCTTCAACAGGCAATTAAGTATTTAAAGAAGAAATGAGTACAAAAAAAAATCTCTTATTAGGGGTTTTCATTCTTTTTATTACAGTTACTGTTATAAATTCTCTTTTATTTTTAGTTAGATATATAATTTTAGAAAAAGAAGCAGAAAAATATTTACCTAAGGAAGGCTCAATATATATTGTTCCTATTGAGAAGCAAGTAGTTACATTAGATTCTGAAGTAGTTATTTCGCTTGATAATTTTGAGCGTATTGTATTAACTCCTAAGCCACAAGTAGTTACGTCAGCTGTTAAGGTTGCAGCAGTTAAGCCAGTTAATTATGATAAAAATAAAGAAAAGAAAATAGCAATAGTCATAGATGATTTAGGCGTAAAAACAATCAGGTACTATTTGTTAGAAATGATGGAAAATAAGTTGAATGTGGCAATTATCCCTGGAGAAGAACACTCACTAGATTTGCTTAAATATTATAAGCTTAAGAATAATGTTGAGGTAATTATTCATATGCCAATGGAGTCTTTTTCAACCCAAGAGGATAAAGAAAGTAGTAACTCAAAGACAACAGGTTACCGATATATGATAACATCTAAGGATACAAAAAAAACAACTAGCACAAAGCTTAATGAAGCTTGTACTTCTTTATTAGGAGCAGGGGGTTTAGGTGGGATTAGTAATCATATGGGTTCTTATGTCACATCTTCTCGTGATATGGTTAATGTTATTGCTAGTTGGGCAAAAAAGAATAATCTATATGTTTTAGATAGCCTTACAGTTCCTTCTTCAGTACTTTATGAGCAAGCCAGAAAGGCAAGAGTTAAGTCAGCTTATAATCAGGTTTTTATAGACAGTGTTGATGACCCTGAATATATCAAGAAACAACTTAATCAAGTGAAGAAAATAGCAGATAATGAGGGGCAAGTTATTGCTATCGGACATATAGCTAAGCAGTATACATTAGAGGTTTTGTTTGAATGGATGCCTAAGATGATAGAAGAAGGATATACCTTTTCCTTTGTATCAGAACTTGTCCAGTAATAGGTCAAGGCATTAGTTTTATTTGTATTGTTTAGCGATTAATTTGGATTTTGACATTTGGATTTTGGATTTATTTAGTATAGTATTTTCTTTTCCAATAATTGTGTTCCCATTCCGTTGTAGAAAAATGGTGAGTTCCGTCTTTATTGGAAATAAAGAAATAATAGTTGATTTTCTCAGGGTTTAGAGCAGCTTCTATTGATGCTAATCCTGGATTATTTATAGCAGAAGGGGGTAATCCTTGATTGGTGTAGGTATTGTATCCACTGTTTATTCTAGTATCTGTAAAGGAAAGATCTATTACTTTGGGAAGGCCGTTAAGTGCTCTTGCGTAGTGGATTGTTGCGCAGGACCCTAGAATCATTCTTTTATTCATTCTATTTATGAAGACACCAGAAATCATTGCTCTTTCTCCTGGAACTACTGCTTCTCCTTCAATAATAGAAGCAAGAGAAATAATATTATAGAATTTTAATGTTTGTCCATGTCTTTTAGGTAATGTTCCATTCATTTTAGCATTTTCATAAGCTGGCATTACTTTGCTTTTGAAGAGACTAATCATTGCTTGGGCTATTTCTTCAGGGGTGATATCGTATTCAAATAAGTAAGTTTCCGGGAAGAGAAAACCTTCCAGCTGAGTTAATTCAGGATCATTATACAGTTCTGGAATATCTTTAAGGAGATGTATGAATTTTGTTTTATCAGTTGCAAAATCGTAGAACTCAGTATTTTTAAAAAGACCTTTCTTGACTAGTAGGTCGTTTACTTGAAACAAGTTAAACCCTTCAGGTATGGTAACTTTTACAAGTTGAATGTTCGTTGGGTCTTGTAATTGGTTTATTATATTAAGGTAACTAGCATTGGGGTTGACGCTTAATCTGCCATAAAGGAAGTTACGTTCTTTATTGAAAAGTTTAACCAAAAGATTGAAGGTAAACTCATTACTTATTATTTTGTCTTTTTTAAGAATTATTGCTATTTCACTTGCGGAGGATCCTTTGGGAATCATTACTGTAGTTATTGAGCCAAAACTAAAACTAAGTAATACTAAAAAAAAGCAAATAACCTTTTTCATGGGGTTATTATAAATTTCATCTTATTAATATACAAATCGGAATTATCTAGTTTTTAATTATGATACAATATTCCATGATTATGCATACATTCAATCATAAAGATTTTCAAAAGCTAATTAGCCCAGAAAGATATACCATAATAGACCCTACAACAATTCTTTTTGATATAGGATTAAAAGTTGGAGATACCTTTCTTGATTTTGGTTGTGGACCAGGATTCTTTACTGTTCCGGCATCACAAATAATTGCTAGGTCAGGGAAAGTTTTAGCTTTAGACATTTTTGATGAAATGTTGCAGGAAGTTGCAAAGGCTAATCTCTTTGCACCAACAGAGTTCATTAAATTATCAGAATCAAAGATTCCGCTTTCAGATGAAGTAGCAAATCTTGTTTTTATGGCTTTTGTTTTGCATGAAGTAACAGAGAAGAAAGAAGTAGTTTCTGAATTATATAGGACCACGAAGGTTAATGGCAAAATTGCAGTTATTGAATGGAATGAAACAAATACTGAAAAAGGTCCTGAAGTATCAGAGCGAATATCCTCACAGGAAACAATAAATTTACTTAAGCAGGCTGGGTATAAAGATATAGTCCATAAAGACATTAATTCTTATCATTATCTTTTACAAGGCACAAAACGATAATATATTGCTGTGTGTGATATGATTAAGAGCGTAAGTAATCTTTATAGTTTGTTGGTTGTTTTAAAAGAAGGAGTAAAACATGAAATGTAACTTAGGAAAAACAGATAGACTTTTTAGAGTAGTATTAGGAATAATTATTATTGGAACAGGTTCATATTTAAAGTCTTGGTGGGGCATTATAGGTGTTATTCCATTTTTGACTGCAATAGTAGGCATATGTCCTGCATATATGCCTTTAGGTATATCAACATGTAAATGTGAGAGTGGCTGTTGTTGTGAGAATGGCGATAATAAGAAAGTTAAAAAATAAGATAAAACTTGTATGTTTACATATATTCTTTTTGTTATAGGGTTTGTTCTTCTTGTTAAAGGAGCCGACTTATTAGTTGATGGTTCAGCTTCAGTTGCAAAGAAACTAAATATTTCAGGCATTGTTATTGGCTTAACCATTGTAGCTTTTGGTACTTCTGTTCCAGAGCTTGTTGTTAATGTTTTTGCTAGTGCTCAAGGGAATAGTGACATTGCAATTGGGAATATTCTCGGAAGTAATATAGCAAATATTTTATTAATTCTAGGGATATCAGCAATTATTTATCCAATTACTGCTATGAAGAATACAGTAATTAAGGAAGTTCCGTTTAGTTTACTTGCAATTGTGATATTAGGTTTTATGGCCAACGATATGCTGATTGATGGAGCTTCAATCTCAAGCATATCAAGAACAGATGGGCTTGTGCTTTTAGGGTTTATGGTTATTTTTCTTTTCTATACTTTTGGGATTACAAAGTCAAAAGAAGACATTAATGAGAAAGACCCTATTAACGTTTTTAGTTATACTAAAGCAGTATCCTTTATTGGTTTTGGGCTATTAGGGTTAACAGTTGGCGGAAAGTGGATTGTAGATGGTGCGGTTCAAATAGCAGAGTTATTTAATATTAGTCAATCGCTCATTGGATTAACAATTGTCGCTATTGGGACATCTTTACCAGAATTAGCTACTTCAGCTATTGCTGCCTATAAGAAACAACCAGATATTGCTTTAGGGAATGTTGTTGGTTCAAATATTTTTAATATTTTCTTTGTTTTAGGTATTAGTGCAGTTATTCGTCCATTACCTTTTAATAGCAGTTCTAATGGGGATATTGCAGTGACTATATTTGCTAGTATCATATTGTTTTCGTTTATGGTAATTGGTAAAAGAAGAGTTATTGAGAGATATCAAGGCGTCTTAATGGTTATGACATATGTTGCATATGTAGTTGTTTTGGTTCTAACCAAATAATTCTATTGTTGCTTTTGCTTGATCAAAAGTAACCAAAAATCAAGAGCACTCAATTCTCTACGTGACTTTTGGGTAATTTTTATCGCACCCTTTGGTTGGACGGAAATTATTTATTTTTTGTCGTATGTGGGCATGCTCAAAAAATTTCTACAAAGTCATCTTGTTCAGATTCGTGCTCAGTAAATTTAAAACATAAAAATTTAGCTAACTTAATCTATATCAATTACCGCACAGTGCTTTTGAATATAAATGGAAAAACAAGCCCCATAAGTAGCAGAAGAGAATTCCCCCTTCATAAGGGGGAAACTTCGCGTAAGCGAAGAGGGGGATTATTTTCTATCCAAAAAACTTTGCAAGATCTGTGTAGCTTAGTCTCTGGAAAAAGAGGGATTTTCTTATCAGTGTTCCGATATATTTAATAGTAAGTTATTGGAGGGAGACAATTTGAGACTTTTATTCAAAATCATTTCAGATGGAATTAGAAAAGCCTACGACAGTATGTGTAATGGGAAAGAATACAGACAATATCAGGTTGATACTCTGAAAAATCTTCAGCAGATAAGAGCTGAGGTTGGCAAAAGAGCTCTTGTTAAGATTGCTACTGGTGGAGGTAAAACTACTATAGCCAGCATGGATGTAATGTTGTTTTCTAAAGAATTTGAAAAAACGCATGGACGTAAACCAAATATACTCTGGATAGCTCACAGAGATGAGTTATTAGAACAAGCAGATAGGGATATTTCTGAAAAGATAGATAGCTATAGCAATGAAGCTGATGAAGAACGAGAACTAGAGGTAATTGCAGAATTACAAAGAGACGAACAGTCAACAGGAGAGACATTGGCTGTTTGTAGAGATGTGAATGCATATAAAGAAGGTATACTGGTATCATCTATTCAGAAGCTAACTTATGGAAATAATCTAGAAACATTTGAAGCAGGGTTTGATTATATAGTAATAGATGAAGCTCACCATGCTTATGCTGATTCATATATGAGAGTTATAAACAAATATCAAGATGCTTTTATTGTTGGGCTGACTGCAACCCCTCAAAGATTCAGTGATAGGAGAAATGTTGCTGACCTTTTTGAGAGAACTGCTATGGATAAAAATATAGTTGATATGGTTAATGAAGGACATTTGTCCACTATGTATTTTCATAAAGTAGAGACTAGCATTACACCTATAGGAGCTATAGAAGAGGATACAGAATTAACAAAGGATTACCAACTAAGCAAATATTGGAAGATGTTGGGATCTGAAGGACAAAAAAAGAGAGATCAGTTAGTCGTAGAGACTTATCTGAAATTACAAAGACAAGAAGGTCATTATTCTGACAGACGGCTAGGGAAGGGCGATATCGATTTGGAACATAAGGCAAAAGCGCCAGCAGTAACATTTGCAATGAATTTTGAACATGCAAGAGCATTAACGGAATTGTATAAAGCAAGTGGCGTAAAAGCAGAGATGATCTCCAGTAAAGGGATGAGTAAGCAACAGAGAAGAGATGTAATAAAGAGATTCAGAGCAGGGGAATTCCAGATGTTAGTATCGATAGATATATTAAACGAGGGAGTCGATTTGCCTGCAATAGAAGTAGGCCTTATGGCAAGACCAACGAGGAGTAAAACAATATATATGCAACAAATAGGGAGACTAGCTAGAAAGTGTTCGGAAACAGGCAAGAAGAGTGCACTTATTATAGATTTTGTAGATAATATGGGGGAGTATCAAAGGCCACTTAGCAGCACAGATATCTTTAAAACAAGAGATAGTGTAGAAACAGATACGCATGGAGACAATGAAGAAGAAACGGATACTAATATTTTAGATGGCGAAATAGTAATAGAGGACATAGTGAATGTGGATATGGAAGAGATATTTGGTGGGTACCCTCCTCTAGATATAGCAAGAGGTGAGAGAGGTATAACCGGAAATGATAGTAGTATATTTGATAATTTTATAGGGGTTAGTTGGAAGCTAGCTGGAGAACTGAATAGTAGATTGGATAAGGAGTGGGCAGCAAAAACAGATAAGACAAAGAATGAGTTAATATATAAAGACCTTAAGTTCTATAAGAGAAGGAATAACAATAACCAAATTTGGGCAACAGATAAAGAGAATGCTTCTGAAGTTGCGAGAATATTAGGAAAGAAGTGGTATTCATTTAAATTAGCAGAGTTTAATCCAGTACAAGGTGAGAGAGGGGTAATTGGAGCAGAAAACAGTATATTTGAGAACTTTATTGAGGGTAAAGAAAGCTTAGCGAAAGAGCTTAATAGTAGATTAGATGAGGAATGGGAAGCAAAGACAGATAAGACAAAGGATGAGTTGATATATGAAGGGGTAAAGTTTTATATAAGAGCTGTATGTGGTAAAACTATTTGGGTAACAAATGAAGAGAATGCCTCTGCAATTGCGAGAATATTATATAAAGAGTGGTATTCATTTAAGATAGAAGAGTTAAATCTTGCAAAAGGAGAGATAGGAGTAACTGGACAAAGAGAAAATGGTATATTTGAAAATATTGTTGGGAAAAATGGAGAATTAGCGAAAGAGCTTAATAGTAGATTAGATGAGGAATGGGAAGCAAAGGCAGAAAAGACAACGAATGAATTAGTATATGAAGGAGTAAGATTTTATAAGCGAAGGAATGGGCCTATTACTATTTGGGCAACAGATAAAGAGAATGCTTCTGAAGTTGCGAGAATATTAGGAAAGAAGTGGTATTCATTTAAATTAGAAGCTTTTGACCCAGCAAAAGGAGAGCAAGGATTAACTCAAGGAGAAAATAGTATATTTGAGAATATTGTAGGAACCAAAAAAGAATTAGCTAAAGAGCTTAGTAGCAGATTGGATGAGGAATGGGAAGTAAAGGTAGAAAAGACAATGAATGAATTAGTATATGAAGGAGTAAGATTTTATAAACGAATGAGTGGGTCTAAAACTATTTGGGCAACGGACAAAAGTAATGCCACAACAGTTGCAAGGATATTAGGTAAGGAGTATTATGCATTTAAGATAGAAGCTTTTGACCCAGAAAAAGGAGAGAGGGGTTTTCTTTTAGAACCCAATATATTCGAAAATATCGAAGGGTTCAAAAAAGAATTAGCAAAAGACCTTAATAGAATTTTAGATAAGGAATGGGAATCAAAAGTAGATAAGACAATAAATGAATTAATATATAAAGGGGTAAGGTTTAATAAGAAGCAAGCAAGAAATGGAAATATTATATGGGTAACGGACAGAAGTAATGCATCTGCAGTTGCAGGGATACTAGGTAAGGAGTGGTATCCATTTAAGATAGAAGCTTATAACCCTGAAAATGGAGAGCGAGCAGTAGTCGTTAAAGCAGAAAATAGTATATTTGAGGGTATTAGTGGTAAAGAAAGTTTAGCGAAAGAGCTTAATAGTAGGTTAGATGAGGAATGGAAAGCAAAGACAGATAAGACAAAGAATGAGTTAATATATTATGGTTTAAAATTTTATAAGCGTGATCCTGGTAAGGGTAAGATAATTTGGGTAACAGATAAAAACAATGCCTCTGCAGTTGCGAAAATATTGGGTAAAGAATTAAAAGATTAGTATTAATATAAAAAAGTGGTTTATTACTTTTTATCCAAATACCCTTGCAAAATCTGTGTAGCTTCTAAAGCATCCTTAATTTGTCTTTGTTTTTTTTGATTTACACCTTGAGCAGTTAATTGTTTTCCAACAAAGGAAGAAGTAAGTCTTTCGTCTTGATAGATGATTGGAACAGTTACGTGTTTTTCCAGTTCTAGTCTGAACTCTTTTACGAGTCCAGTCATGGCAGTCTCGTTGCCTTTAAGTGCTCTAGGCAAACCAAGTACTATAGATTCTATATTTTCTTCTTCTAAGATTTCTTTGATTTTAGCGATTGCTTTGTCAGGTTCTATTTTCCCATAAGGAAAGGCTATAGATTTAAACGGATTAGATAAGGCAATCCCAATATACTTTGTACCAAAATCTAAACCTAACACTTTTTTCATTATTGTATTTTATCATAGTTATGATTTTTCTTTGTATTCAATTGACCGAACAATGTTTGAGTTTGTATAAAATTGTAGGAATTTCGAAATCATTTAACGACAATGTCTCAGGATAGGTTTGTGGCGCAATGCTCCCGCAGGCTGAAAGTTTTATATTGAAAATAGTCATAAATCACAGGGTGATGAGAAATCCCCCAAATTTTAACAAACGAGTTTTGTGAGGTCTTGATTTTTTTGCTTCGTTTTTTGATCAAGCAAAAAATGAAGAGATTAACAGACGCTAGAACCTAAAGTAAACTTTAGAAAAGTAGTTGCTTTTTCAATAGCTTTTGGTAGCATGCTTGCATCTTCACCTGACCCTTGCGCCATATCAGGACGTCCACCACCTTTTCCTTTTAGAATAGGCGTAATTTCTTTAATTAAAGATCCTGCATCAAATAGATTAACAGGTATACCAGGGAAACTTTTGACTATAATTTGTATTTTATTTGTTTGTTTATTATGGAGGAATATACAAACAATTCCATTTACTTTTTCTTGAACTTTTTCAGCAAGAGATTGCATATCTATTCTTTGATCTTCATCAATTGTTATTTTTGATATAAAAGCAGAGAGCGAAGCAAAACTTATTTTTTCAGATTCTTTGCTGAGAAGTATTTGTTCCACCAGAATCTTTTCTGCCATTTTTGAATTAGTTTTTTTAAGTTCATCAAGTTCTGTTTGGATGCTTTCTACTTTTTGTTCAAGTTGGTCAAAAGGTGTTTTGTATTTAGAAGAGATGTTTTTTACTACTTTAAGAGTATTGTTAAGGTATTCCAAAGCATAGCTTCCTGTAAGTGCTTCGATTCTTCTTACTCCACTGCTAATAGAAGCCTCAGAAGTTATTTTAAATAAACCAATATCGCCTGTTCTCTCAACGTGAGTGCCTCCACAAAGTTCCTTCGAGTTGCCCATAGTTACAACTCTTACTTCGTCTCCATATTTTTCGGTAAATAGAGCAACTGCACCACTATCTAAGGCGTCTTGAAGTTTTAGCTCACAGATGTCGACTGAATGATTAGATAGAATGGCTTCATTGACCAATTTCTCTGTTTCTTCTAGTTGCTCATTAGTTAGACCCTTTGGAGCGGTAAAATCGAATCTTAGCCTTTCTGGAGATACCATAGATCCAGCCTGAGAAATATGAGTTCCCATAACTTTCCTGAGTGCATTTTGTAATAAGTGGGTGGCGCTATGATTTCTTGCCATTTCTATTTTGTCTTTTTCATCTTTTGCAATAATAGATTCTCCGCCGATTGGTTTTTCCCCTTCTTTATAGAAAACAGAATTTCCTCTTGACCGTTCTTTTTGTTGTTCCATTAGTTGTTCAAATCCTGTAATGTCTATTTTGACATTATTTTTTCTAGCAATATCTTGTGTTAGCTCTAACGGGAACCCATAGGTATCAAATAGTTTAAAAGCATGTTCGCCTGAGATAGCTTTATGTTCTTTTATTACTTCTTCTAATAGTTCTAGTCCATATTCTAAAGTTTTAGAAAAATTTACTTCTTCAGTAGAGATAATTTCATGTATCATTTTTTTATTTTGTTCAAGTTCTTTATAGAATGAGCCATATTCGGAGATAACAATATCAGCTAGTTCAGTTAGAAAATGTTTATTAATTCCTAATTGTTTGCCATGAAGAATAGCTCTTCGCATAATTTTCTTTAGTACATATCCGCGGCCATCGTTACCAGGGAAAACATTATCAGCAATCATAAAAGTAATAGCTCTAATGTGGTCGGCGATAACTTGAGTGGATTCAATATTTTGAAGTGTGGCAAGCGAGGTTATTTGTTTAATAATTGGAGTAAATAGGTCAGTCTCGAAATTGGATCTTACATTTTGAATGACTGTACTAATTCTTTCTAGTCCCATTCCAGTATCTATATTTTTTTTAGGAAGTGGGGTTAGTTTACCTTTTTCGTCTTTATTATATTGCATGAAAACAAGGTTCCATATTTCGAGGAATCTGTTGCAGTTGCATCCTGGTGCACAGTTTTTTTTGTCTTGGCAAGACTCATCAACCCCAGTGTCATAATAGATTTCAGAACAAGGGCCACATGGGCCAGTCGGTCCTGCTTCCCAAAAGTTATGTTCTGCACCTAGTCTAGAAATACGAGCATCACTAATACCAGTTTCTGATTTCCATAAACTTGCAGCTTCTTCATCGTCTTTAAATACAGAGATATACAGTTTATCTTTATTCATTCCCATTTCTTTTGTTAGGAATTCCCAAGCATAAGATATAGCATCTTTTTTGAAGTAATCACCAAACGAGAAATTGCCTAACATTTCAAAAAAGGTGTGGTGCCTAGGTGTTTTGCCTACATTGTCTAAGTCGTTTGTTCTAATACATTTCTGACAGGAGGTTGCTCTGGTATATGGAGCTTCTTTTTTGCCTAAAAAGTAAGGTTTAAAGGGAACCATGCCTGCAATTGTTAATAACAGAGTTGGATCAGAAGGAACAAGCGAAGCACTTTCTTGGAACTTGTGTCCTTTGCTTAAGAAATAATCGATATATTTTTGCCTAATAACAGAGGCTTTGATCATTATTCTTTGGACTTCTTTATTTTGCTAAATATTTCCATCGGAGCTTTTTTTATTAAATTTATCCAGAAAGAAATAGTGGCTACTTTGTGAGCTAGATTTTTCCATGCATTTACACATTTGATAGCTGAAATAGTTAGGATAATAAGGAGGATTAAGAAAACAACAATTAAGATGTTAACAATAAGTTGGCTTAAAAGAGTTGCGAAAATCATTTTATTTCTCCTTTTTAGCTTTTATGTGATCAATTTTATCACTAATAGTTTCAGAGACATTTTCTATCATATATTCAATTTGTGACTTTGTTTTCTCAATTAAATCTTCAGCTGTTTCTTTAGTTCTTTCTAGAACTTCTTTATTATCTTCGATTGTTTTTTTTATGATTTCTCTAGTTTCTTTTCCGCTTTTAGGGGCTAAAAGTAAAGCAACAACAGCTCCAGATAATGCTCCAATAAGAAAATATAGACCTTTATTTGAATGATTGTTCATAATTTAAGCTCCTTTTGTGATTTTTAACTGGATTAATTGTACCTCTAAGGCAATCCCAGAGCAAGTAGGAGTCACGTTTTGCTACTAGAGAGAACTAATTATCCTTCCCTTTTTAATGGAAGGTGTCCTATACTTAATGTATAGGACGGAAGGGTGTAATGAGACTATTAGCAACATTTTGGTATCTATATATTTCAATTTTAGAATTATTATTCGTTATTCCTAGACCAAAGTTATGGCGGTTTTACTTTTATTTTAGTTTAGAATATTTTTTCTTTTCTCCTTACTATTATGCTGACAAGAAATCAGAAGATGATTTTGTGTTTGGGTTTACCCCTTTGTTTAGTTTTGATGCTATTTTTAAAAAAGCTAGGAAGCATTATTTTCAGAAAACTGAGTATCCATTGGCATTCTGTGATGCAGGGTGTGGTGATGGAAGAGGAGTTTTTTTGATGAATCAACTTTATGGTAGACCTACCTGTGGGATGGAATTAAATCCAAAGTTTATTGAAAAAATAATGTTGATTAAGTCATTTGTGAAAGGGAATTTGCTAATTATTGGGGATGATATGTTTAATTCAGAATTCCTTGGGTATGGTATAATTTTTATTACCTGGACTACTTTTAAGGAAGAGACAGAAAAAAAGCTTATCGCAAAACTGGAAAAAGAAGTTATGAAAGATGCGATAGTTGTTACGTTGAGCTATCCGATAAACTCGGATTATTTTGAACAGATTGATAGTATTAGGGTTCTTGTTTCTTGGGGAAGGTCAGACGCATACTTTCATCGAAAGGTTAAATAATGAAGATAGGGCTGTATACAAAAGGAACCAAAATGAATCTTGAAAACGATATAGCACAGGTAAAGGTATTGGTTTCTTCTTTTGGTGATGAGTTTGTAGATATTAGTTTTAGTAAAGAAAAGGTAGATGTTATTTTAGTGCTAGGTGGGGATGGCACTATCCTTCAAGCAGCTATGGTAGCTTTAGAAATGGATTCACCAATGCTCTGCGTGAGTATAGGTTATTTAGGCTTTTTAGCAGAGGTTGGCCTAAGTGGACTAAGCGAAGCATTAGGAAAACTTAAAAGAAATGAATTTTTTTATGATGTCAGAAATCTTCTTAGCGTGAAGAGCGACAAAAAAGAATATCTTTGTCTTAATGAAGTTGTTGTTAAGGGTGATGCCTTTAAATTAGTTAACCTTGATGTTTATTTGAATGAAAATTTTTTATCGTCGTATAAAACAGATGGGGTTATTATTGCTAGTTCTACAGGTTCAACTGCTTATAATCTTGCAGCTGGTGGGCCTATCATTTTCCCTGATACTGAAGCTATAATTATTACCCCTGTTTGTTCTCATAGCTTGACTATCAGGCCACTTGTTGTTTCTGCTAAAGATAAGATAAAAGTTGTGTCAACAGATACCAATTGCGCCTTTTCAGTTGATGGAAATGAGTCAGTAGCAGCAGAGAAGCTAGACCTTCAAGTAGAGGTTTCTAAAAATAAGGTAAGGTTTATTAGGTTTGATAAATATAGTTTTATAAAGGGACTAAGGTCAAAACTCAATTGGAGTGGCAAGTTTAAAAGCTCAAATGATAAAGAATCTTAGGATAAGTAATTATCTGTTTATAAAAGAGCAGACAATCGAGTTTAATTCCGGAATGAATGTTTTTATTGGTGAATCAGGGGTCGGAAAAAGCCTTATAGCTAATATATTGATGATACCTGAAAGAAAGCCAAAGAAAGAGATGGTTGGTAAGTGGGGCGATGAAGCAGTTATTGAGATTGATATTCAAAGTGGAGCACGAACTCATTTAGTAAAATTTGTTATTTCTGACAAGTATTCTTTTTTTGTTGATGGTGAGGTTGTGTCTCAGAAGAAGATGAAGGAGTTTTGGCAGGATATTGTTGATGTTCATTCTCAAGGAAACTATCAATTGCTCTATAATTCTCAATTAGAGATTATAGATTCTTTTATGACGGATAAGGAAATGGAAACTAAGCAGCATTATTCGGACAAATATTTAGAATATGATAAGAAAAGAGAAGAAATAAAGAATTTTCGTTTATTATTAATTTCTGATTCCGATAAGGAACTGTATATATATCATATTTTAGAAATTAATAAAGTATCACCTAAAATAAATGAGGATGATGAGTTATTTGTAACTCTTAAACAAATTAAGAATAGAATAGATCTTGAGCGGTCAGCCTCAAAAATAAAGCAAGGCTTAGAGCTAGCAGGAGAGGGATTAAAAGTAGCTGTTTTAGAAGCTGATAAAATGTTTAGTTCTGGTCTGCTAGGTAAAGAGCTTGTTGAAAAGATGAATGATGTATTTGCAATGCAAGAGGATATCCTTTGGGAAGTTACCAAGGCAACAGATATGGATAGAGTAGAAGATATTGGTGATATTGAGGATAGACTTTCAGATTTGGAAAATTTAAAAACAAGGTTTAAGAAGAGTTTAGGAGATATAATCCTGTATCATGAAAAAATTACAGATTTGCTTGATAACCGTGATTATTATCAAGCAAGACTAGAAAAGAAAGAAAAAGAGTTAGAAGATGAGAAGAAGAAATTAAATCCTTTTGCTGAGGCTCTGACTACTGCAAGAAAAAAGGTTCTAGAAAGAGTATTAAATGAAATAAGAGAATCCCTAAAAATGTTAAAATTGGAGAAGACAGAACTATCATATACTTTAAAGAAAAAGGATAATTATGATTCGTCGGGTGATGATGAACTTGAGCTTCTTATAAAGGTGAATGTTGGTTCAATTTTTGTAGGGCTAAGGGACCTATCTGGTGGAGAGACATCCAGAGTTTTGCTTGCCTTTAAATCGGTACTTCTTAATATATCACCTATTAGTACTTATGCCTTTGATGAGATAGACAGTGGTGTCAGTGGTGATATAGCGTTTAAGGTTATGGAGGTTATGAGAAAAATGGCTTTATCAAAACAATTAATTGTTATAACTCATTCTCCAATGATTGCAGTTAATGCTGATGTGCTTTTTACTATACAGAAAAATTTCAGTAACAATCAAACCTTTATTGAGGTTGATAAGCACACGTCACAGGATAATATTTTTAAGGAGGTTGCTATTTTGGTGACCGACAGGTCATCGGAAGAGGCACAGGCTTATGTGCGTTCTTTAGTTAGAAAACGTTGACTCTGATGACGGTATAGAAATACAATCAGATATATAGAAAGGTTTATTTATGCAGAACAAAAAGGGAAATGAAGAAGGCAAAAATGATGAATTGTTACAGTTCGTTACTTTTTTTATTGGAGAAGAGCTTTATGGCGTTGATATCTATAAAGTAAGAGAGGTCATTAAATTGATCGATATAACTACTGTGCCAAGAAGTACCTCCTACGTAGTAGGTGTTATTAATTTAAGAGGACAAGTTATTCCTGTAATAGATCTTAGGTTAAGATTTGCTTTGGAAGCTAAAAAGTATGATAAGCATACACGAATAATCATTTCAGAAGTAAAAGGTAAGAATGTTGGAATGATAGTTGATAAGATGAGCAAAGTTGAAAGAATCCATGAAAGTAAGATGAAAAAGGAGACAAGTGTTATCTCAAGTATTGATGCTGATTTTATTGATAGAATTGGCAAAATAGAGGATAGCTTAATGGTTGTTATTGATCTTGATCTTCTTTTTGGGAAAGTTTAATGTTTGATCGTTGGCATTTTGAGAGCAGGGAAATAAGAGAGCTTAAGCCATATGCAATCTACGCTAGAAATTCCAAGGGACGGAAATTTACTGAAGAGCCTGATGAACAAAGAACTTGTTTTCAAAGGGACAGAGATAGAATAATTCACTCAAAAGCTTTTCGAAGGCTTAAACATAAGACACAGGTTTTTGTCTCACATGAGAACGATCATTTTAGAACAAGATTAACCCATACGCTGGAAGTTTGTCAGATTGCTAGGCATATTGCAAGAGTTCTTGGCTGCAACGAAGACTTAGTTGAGTCAATAGCTTTAGCTCATGATCTTGGTCATACTCCTTTTGGACATGCTGGTGAAGAGATGTTAAACAACCTTTTAAAGGATCATGGAGGATTTGAGCATAATAATCAGAGTAAGCGAGTAGTGGAATTATTGGAGAATAAGTATCCTTGGTTCCCAGGGCTAAACTTGACAATCGAGGTATTAGAAGGATTAATGAAGCATCATACTCCTTTTGATAATCCAAAGAACCTAGCAGAAGATGAGCTAATACATCCGTCAATGGAAGCACAGATAGTTAATTTGGCTGATCAGCTTGCTTATATTAATCATGATTTGGATGATGGCTTAGCGTCAGGAATTTTAGATTCTGATGAATTGACTGCTGAAGTAGAGTTATGGCGAGAGGCACAGCTTGTTAATGAGTATAGATTTACTAATCTTCGTGATGATCAGAAGAGGTTTTTGAATGTTCGTTATTTAATTAATACGATGATAAAAGAAGCAGTTAATCACAGCGAGAGCCTTATCGGGGAATTTGGAATAAGGACATTAAATGATGTTTATCATTCTGATAGTATAATAATTGATTATACAAAGGATTTTAAGTCTAAGTTAGTGTTACTTCAAAAGTATTTGTATGATAAGTTTTATTCCGACTATCGAGTTCTCCAAATGTCGATAAATGGAAAGAATGTTGTTAAAGAATTGTTTGAGTTTTATTTGTCAAATACTGAGGAATTACCAGAAGACATGAAGATAAAAATTGGTACTGATGGATTTTCTCTTCATAGGGTAATAGCTGATCATATTGCTTTAATGACTGATAATTATGTGCTTTCCGAACATTCAAGACTTGTTCATTAGGTGGTTTTAGATTTTTCAAAGTTAGCTTTTAACTTCATGGTCTCACCAATGATATCTTCAATATTTTGTTGAATTTGGGCTATTTTTTGCTTTTGTTCTAATTCTTCTTTCATCTTGAGGGTATCACCAACTATATTTTTAATTGATGCTTTTAGTTTTTCAGGATCAAGAGTTCCTATGCCTTTATTGTCTTTATCTATCAAGTTTTCTGCTTTTAATTGTGCAAATAGTTTTGCTTTAGCATCATCTTTTATGCCTTTTAATTTAAGATCTCGTTCTGTTAAAGTCGTTTTGTTTTTAATTGATGCTGTAATAGCTTCAAAAGTTGTTTCAATATAGTAGGCATAACAGATTGTTGTAATTTTAGCAGATAGGATGGCTAACTGTTTATGTTGGGCTTTGGTTAATTTGCCACTGCTTTGTTGTGAAAGTTGTTCATAGAACTTAGTTCCTAAATATTCTTTATTTCTTAAGGCCATAAGAGTATTTAGCGAACATCCAGCTACTACATTTCCATCGGAAGCTAAAAGTAGTGCAATGATGGCTTCATCGGCTTGTGGCTTAGAATCAGGAGCTAGTCTATTAAGTAGTGCTATCTTTTTAGTATTAGAAATATTTTCTGGTCCATAGAATTTAAAAGAAGTTTTTATTGTAAGTGCATCCACATAGGGGAGTATATTGTTTAGAACTTTTTCTGAGTGGCTACTAATGTCTTTATAGGTTTTAATAAGGAACTCTACTTTTTTATTTTTATCAAGTTTGTTAAATAAAGAAAGGTCATTATTGAGAACTTTACTCGATATTATTTGATATTCTTGATCAGACATGAATTCTTCAGTATTCATGTTCTTATCTACTTCTGATTCTAGTTTCATCATTAGTAATTTTTCCTTCATTACCTGCTGTTCAGGGCTTTGGTTGGGGATATTTGGTTTTGGTTGTTTAGAAACGTTGGCAGAGTCCTCGGCCTCTTTTTCATTATATTCTTGAGTTACTTTGATATTTCTAAGTGTTTTTGTGTTTAGTTTTAAATCAACGTCTTCACCAACTTTGGCATTAATTTGTGATTGATTGATACCAGTATTTTCTATAGCCATTTTTTACCCCTATGACGCTACATTATATATTTTATATATTTTACCTTGAAGCTCTAATTTTTCTAAATCCTGTAGTTGATCTATCATTATAATTTCTCCAGTAAGAGATTCAACAGCAAGAGTAACTCTTTTATTTTTGTGTAGTGGATGATTGGCTTTGTATACATTGATTCCAGAATTTCCAGCTGCATCCAAGATTTTATTGTTATTGTGTATTTCTTTAAGTTTATTTAAATTTAGTTCATTGTTTAGTTTAGTTTTAAATTGTTCTATATCATCCCAGCCAAGACACTCTAATGTTTCCTTTGCATCAACATAACCTGTTTCTTCATCGTAGATAAGCATTTCTGGAGAATATTTCTGGTTGAAAGTTTTTAGGTTTTTAAGGTACCTTATAGATGCTTGCATGTTAAGGCTGAATAGCTTTTGCTGTTTTGCTAGAGAACTGTTTTTGATTTGATTGGCTTTTTGAGGATTAGTAGCTTGTCCAGTTTCGTTCTCAGCAAGGATTGAATCCTCTGTTTCTTCAGTTTCTTCGATACCATCGGTAGAGCCGGGCTTGCTTTGAACTTTTTTAAACCAACCTTTAAATAAAGCCATAGTTGAGGATAAGGTTAAGTCCCTCAAGGAAGAACCTTTTTCTTCTCCTAGAAGTTTATTTTGCAGGTTAGATTGTTGGTCTTTATTTTGTTGTTTTAATTTATTTAGCTGCGTATCTTGTAGGAGTTCGGCAATGTTAGCTTTTAATGCGGTTATGGTTTGTGTTTCAGGTTTTTGAATTATTTGTTGAACATTTTTCATTATATCTGCTTGAGTGTTTTTTGTTTGTACTGCTTGATTTTCGTTTCTGGTACTTACCTCACTAATTGTTTTTTGTGTTTCTTGGGCTTCTTCTTTTTTGCTTACTTCTTTAAATTGACTTTGAAGATTGTCATGTTTAATTTTATTATTTTGTTGGCTTGGTAAGTTTAGTTTATTCGTTAAATCATTACCTAAGGTAAGGGATTTATCATAAGATATATTTAGATTATTATTGATACTTCCTAAATCCATAGTTATTCCCCCAATAGTTAATACGCCCAAAACACAACAAAGTATTCATTAATAATTTTCGATACATTTATTTGCGTATTTTTGTCGATACTACAATTGTGAGAGGTTATGAAGCTAAAGGGGGAAATTTAAATGACAAGCATTCAAGATAATAATGTTTTCTCAAAATACTTAGCTGGCACTGCATATCTTGATGTTACTGAACAAAATAACTATGAAGAAATAATGAAAGACAACAAAATTGATAAGGACGAAATCCTTTCGATGACTCTTATGTATAATGGTACGGAGATAACAGTTAGTGATTTGTTGGCGATTAAAAGTTCTGAAGGACAAGAAGTAAACCTGAATTTTATGTTAGGTGATAAGACTGAATCATCAAATATAGATATTGCGGAGGTGTCTTCATCTACAACAACATCTGCTACTAGCGGCGTTACGCAATCTGATATCTATAATCAGTTAATAGAAGATATGATATGGGATGAACTTGAAGAACAATTAAAGGAAACTGCAAGTCAGGGAAATACTGAATTTTCTTATGACAGCATTAATGATTAAATATAAGCGGGAGGGGGAATTAAAATGGTAGATTATATTAATAATATAGGAATAGATACAAGCGGAGGGGTAGGACAAGCAAGGCCAGAAGAAGTTTTGCAAGAAGAGGGCTTAGTTCAAGAGTCAGTTGAGATGGAAGCCAGTTATTCAAGTTCCGTTAGGCAAGGGGATTATCAACTATTAAAATTAGAGGTAAATGGACAGAAGTATACAGGTATTCCTGATATTTTTCAGTCTAAAGATCCAGCAATTCAAGCACTTTTTGATACATTGAAAGCAGATGGTGTTATTACTGATGATATGAGTCTTGATGATCAACAAAGGATTATGTCATATTTGATAGAACTATCTAATACTGTTCAACAAAATGCTAATACAAATTCAGCAACAGCATTTAATGGCACAACTAATGTAGCTGTTACATCTTTTATCCAACCACAAGATGCTTCTGTTGTTGCGTTAGCAAGTCAACTTCAAGCTCAAGGTATTATAACGGAAGGCATGACAGATGCTGAAAAAATGGCAGCTATCACTAAGTATGTGAATTCAACAGTTAAGTATGAAGTTGATGTGGCTGGAGAAGGGTGGAGTACATCTGCAACTACTCTTGCCTCAGGATCAGGAGACTGTGAAGACATGGCAATATTGGTGGCAAATTTAGCTATAGCTTGTGGTGTTGATGCAGAAAATGTACAAGTATGTGTTCAGGGTGGCAGTGCTGGTAATCAAGGACACGTTGTTGTTGGCTTGGTTGGTGAAAATGGACAGATTGCTACTTATGATGCGACAAATCTTGAACAATCGACAGCAGCAGCTTCGGATTTTACTTTTACTTTTAATGCAAATGGAGTTTCTAGTGGGGATGGTTCAGTAGGTAATAGTTGGTCCATGGAAGATGCTAATAATGTAAGTAGTCTTTATACTGCTTCTAGTACTTCGGAGGTGAGGGGGACAATAGCTGATGCTATAGATGCTACATATGAGGAGATGTTGGGTTTTGCAAATAAACTAGACGAATATACTGACCCAGGGAAGCTTTTCGTTCTTCAACAGGAATTACAGACAATGAAGGATATGATTGCTACATATACGTCCGTAGGTAAGATGATTGGAGATACCTTATCAGAGGCTATGTCTGGGTTTGCAAAAGCTTTAAATGAAATGTAATTAGAAATTAGCTTTTTGTAAGATAGTTGTAACAGTCTATTGAGTGAGAATCTATATTACGTTCAGCATCTATTAGTTTTTTGAGTGAATGCTTTATTGCAAAGTGCATTGCTTTATTAAGATCTTGAAAAGAAAATTCTTTAATTTCATTAGCCTCTGGATATTTTCTTCCAGGTTCCGCCATATCAGATAGGTAAATGATTTTTTCTAAAGTGCTCATATTTGCTTTTCCTGTAGTATGCCAGCGGATTGAGCTTATTACTTCAGTGTCAGTTATTCCTAACTCATATTGAGCAATTAGTGCACCAATTGGTGCATGAAGTAGTTTTTTATTAAGTAGTTCAGATTCTGAAAGAGAGTAGTTATGTTCGCGAGAGAGTTGTATTGCTTTTTCAAAGGTGATTTCTTTCGCTAAGTCATGCAGGATACCTGCAGTATAAGCTTTGTGCGGTTCAACTTCATATTTTTTTGCTAATTCTACTGCTAAGTCAGCGACTCTTATTGAGTGATGAATTCTTTCTTCTGAGTTTAGATACTTGTGTAGAATTTCCTGTAAATTAATTGTCATTTAGCGGATTATAAAGGAGAAGTTTGTATCTGGGAAGAGATGTTTTTTATATCAGTTAACTATAAGTTCTCTGCCATTTAATTCAAACCCATGCATGTTTTTTATTACACTTTCAACATGTTCATTGGGTACTTCCACAAAAGCAAATCCTCTTGGTTGCCCTGTAAGCGTATCGGTTTCGATTTTTGTTCTTACTTCATCAAGCTCGTTTATATCTTTAAACAAAGTAGTTAATTCTTCTTCTGTTGTTTCCCATGAAAGGTTTCCTACGTATAAACTGGTGCTCATGTCGTACCTCCGGATGCTTAGTAATTAAAATTATAGTCAATAATCCAGTAAAAATCAAATTTTAATATTCTTAATGCCTTTTGATTATTGTGGTAAACAGCTAATTGTTATCAGGTTTATGCTTATTTTGTAATTGTTTATGAATACAAAGAAGGGTTTGCTATGTTATTATTTCCCTATGGAAAAAGTAGCTGGTACTCAAAAAACAGGTATATTTAATGATTTATTCATGGTTGTAGGCGTTTTAGCCGTCTTGATAATGATTCTTATTCCTTTACCAAATTTTTTCATAGACATTGTAGTTTCTCTTAATTTTACAGTTTCTGTACTTATTTTATTGGTTACCATGAACACAAAAGACGCTGTTCAGTTTAATGTTTTTCCTACGTTTCTTTTACTAATAACACTTTTCAGACTGGCATTAGGAATACTTATTACTAGATCTTTGATGTTAACAGCATCAGCGGGTAGTATTGTTTCAACTTTCGGAAATTTTGTTGTGGGTGGTAATTATGTAGTTGGAATAATGATTTTTCTTGTGTTAGTAGTTATTCAGTTTGTTGTTATAACCGGTGGTGCTCAAAGAGTTGCAGAAGTAGCAGCTAGGTTTACCTTAGATGCAATGCCAGGCAAACAGATGGCAATTGATGCAGATTTAAATGCTGGGCTCATTGATGAAGAAACAGCTAAGAAGAAGAGAATAGATATAGCAAAAGAAGCTGATTTTTATGGATCTATGGATGGTGCTACCAAGTTTATTAGAGGGGATTCCATCGCCTCTATTATTATCATTATTGTTAATATTTTAGGTGGATTTATAGTAGGAGTTTTGCAGTTAGGAATGCCTATGATGCAGGCAATACAGGTATATACCCTTTTGACTGTGGGTGCTGGGATTGTACTTCAGGTTCCTGCTTTATTAATTTCTTCAGCTGCTGGCATTATCGTTACAAAGGCTTCTTCTGAAGTTAATTTAGCTTCAGACATTAGAAATCAAATGTTTTCACAGCAAAGGGTAATGTATATTGCGTCCGGTCTTTCTGGTCTTGCTTTGTTTATTCCTGGAATGCCTAAGATACCTTTTTTGGTTTTAGCCATTTTTTTTGGATATCTTGGTAATTCTTTTAAAACTCTTAAGGTAAAGGAAGAAGCAGGTAAGTTAGATAGTGCTGGTATTAAAAAAGATGATGCCTCAAAGGAAGCTGCCCCTGAAAAAATAGTTCCTAAGATTGACATGGATATTTTGGAGTTGGAAATAGGTTATGGCGTAATCCCTTTAGTTGATCCTAAACAAGGAGGAGCATTGCTAGAGAATATTACTTCTATGAGAAAGAAATTAGCTTCAGAGTTAGGTATTATAGTTCCTCCAATTCGTATCAGAGACAATATTAGTCTAAAGCCAAATAATTATGTAATAAAAATTAAAAGTGCTGATATGGCTACTGGAGAAGTTATGAATGATAGGCTTTTAGCTATGGATCCTGGTGGAGTTACAGAAAAGATTTCAGGGTTTGAGACAGTTGAACCAGCTTTTGGGCTGAAGGCAATTTGGATTGCATCAGGAGACAGGGAAAGGGCACAAGTCGCTGGATATACCGTTGTAGATGCTGCAACAGTCATAATTACTCATATTACAGAAATTATTCGTAAACATGCTGCTGAATTATTGGGTAGGCAAGAGGTTAAAGTGCTTATAGATAATGTTAAAGAAAAATATCCAGCTGTAGTTGAAGAGCTTATTCCTACTTTGATGACCGTAGGAGAGGTTCAGAAAGTAATGGGACAGCTATTAAATGAGAGAATACCAGTAAGGAATTTAGTTACCATATTAGAAATACTTGCTGACAATGCCAGAATAAGCAAAAATGTTGATAATTTGACTTCTAATTGTCGACAGGGTCTTGCTAGGCAAATCACAAAAATGTATCAGACTCCTAAAGGAATTATTGTGGCGATAACACTTGACCCATCGTTGGAACAGAAAATAGCTGATTCCATTCAATATACAGATCAAGGTTCTTTCACTTCGCTTAGTCCTTTGTATATACAAAAGATGTTTCAAAGCATTTCTGAGGAGATAGAAAAAGTATCTAAATTGGGTTATCAGCCACTCGTTTTATGTTCAACAAGTGTTAGACCACATTTCAGAAAAATGACAGCACGTACATTTCCCAATTTAGTGGTCTTGGCGTATAATGAAATATTAGCAGAGGTTGAGATACAAGCCATTGGATTAGTGAGGTTAGTTAATGAGGATAAAGAAGTATGAAGCAAAAAGCATGAATGATGCTGTAAGGATGATAAAAAGGGACTTTGGACCTGAAGCAATCATCCTTCATTCAAGAACTATTAGTAAAGGTGGAATTTTTGGTTTATTTGGTCAAGATATTGTAGAGGTTATGGCTGGAGTTGATGTTAACATTGTTGAAAAAAAACAGGATGTTGAGCAAAGACAAAATTCCTTTGTTTCTTCTTCATCTTTTATTCCATCGCAAAATAATTCAAATAAACCAGTTTTTAATTTGAAAGAGAATATTAAGCAAATAACACAAGAAATAACTCCGATAACTTCAAGTTTAGAACAAAAGGTTACTACTCTGACACGAGAAATGGATGATATTAAAGAGACATTAAATATCATTGTAAGAAAAGTAGCAAATTCTCCACATCCTATGATTTCACCTAAATTACTTGTTTATTATAAAAACTTGGAAGCAAAAGGTATCAGCGAAGAGTTGATTGTTAGCATTTTGCAGAATATTGAAAATGATTTCGAAGATAAAGAATTGGAAGATAAGGCACGTGTTAATGATTATATTAGAGACAAAGTAACTCAAATGTTAGGGATGGCGCATCAAATAGATCTTGATGTCGCAGATGCTAAAAGGATAATCGCTTTGGTAGGGCCTACTGGAGTTGGGAAGACAACGACAATTGCAAAAATGGCTGCTAATTTCAGTTTGATACAGAAAAAGAAAGTTGCACTCATAACTATCGATACATTTAGGGTTGCGGCCATAGAACAATTAAGAAACTATTCTAATATAATAGGCATACCTATGGAAGTTGTCTTTAATATGGAGGATTTCACTCAGGCGCTTAGAAAACATAAGGATATGGATTTGATTCTTATTGATACTGCTGGCCGTTCTCCTAACAATCGGTCTCAAATCTTAGAGCTAAAAAAGTTTTTAAGGAATAGTTTTGTAGATACTTATTTAGTGCTTAGCGTTACTGCAAAGTCGAAAGATATTTATAATACAATTCAACGTTATAGTGCTATATTTGATGATAAGGTAATATTTACTAAGGTTGACGAGACAGATTCTCGAGGGGTTATTTTGGATGTAGTTCATAAGTATCACAAGAAGTTGAGTTATTTTACGAATGGTCAAAATGTTCCAGATGATTTTGAGGTAGCAAATTCTGGGAAAATTGCTGATTTGATATTTGAGGGATAGATTATTTTTGGGGGAAAATATGGATCAGGCTGATTCACTTAGACAATTAGTAAGGTCACAAGGCAGAAATGATGTAAGTGTTGTTCCATCTAAAAAAGAAGGGAATACTAGAGTCATTGCTGTTACAAGTGGTAAGGGCGGAGTAGGTAAATCTAATATTTCTTTAAACTTAGGCATTGCAATAGCTAAGAACCAAAACAAGAAAGTCCTTATACTTGATGCTGACTTTGGTACGGCAAATGTAGATATTTTAATGGGAGTTTTTCCTAAGTATAATATCAGTAACGTTATTTATGATCAGATACCTATTGAGGATGTTATCGTGGAAGGTCCTTATAATATAAGAGTATTACCAGGAGTATCAGGAGTAGCACAATTAACTTCACTTACTGAAAATCAAAAACAATTCTTTTTTGAACAACTAGAGCTTTATCAGGATAAACATCATCCAGATATTATTATAATTGATACTGGTGCTGGAGTTGGTAATACAGTAATGAACTTTTTACTTGCAGCAGATGAGGTCATTGTGGTTCTAACATCAGAACCAACTTCCTTATCAGACGCTTATGCAGTAACTAAGACTTTGCATCAATATAACAATGAAATGAAAGTTAGCATAATAGTTAATATGGTTAATAGTGAAAATGAAGCATTAAAAGTTTATTCGTTATTACAGAATGTTTGTAATAAATTCCTTAATAAGGACATCGAATATTTAGGTCACGTAAGCTCCAGTAAGACACTTTGTTCAGCTGTTAGGGAGCAGAGGCCTGTTCTTGTGAATTATCCTAATGCTGTTGTAAGTTATGAAATTAGTAAATTGGCGAAAAAAATTATTAGTATTGACCCAAGTAGCAATAAAAGTTTTTCTAATTTCTTTTCATTAGCTACAAAGTACTTTGGTTGGAATGATTAAAAAATATTGTTTATATTTTGCAAATACGGCTGCTATAGTCGTTTTTTTGGTTAGCTTTTTGCAGAATGTATCATTTGCTTCCTTGGTTATTAGGACTGTTGTGGCTTTTTTCGTCTGTTATTATTTAGCTCTTATTTTAGGTGTAATTACGGTAGAAACTTTACTTGATAGTCAGATGAGAAAGATTGAGTTAAGAAAAGAGCAAAGGCGAACAGAACAAAAGAACAAAGAAGGATAGGCTTTTAAGGACCATGAGATTAAAAAATAATCCTTATGAGCAAGATAAGACCAGTGAGGAAATAGAAAGACTGGTTATTAATAATTTAGCATTAGTAAAGCATATTATATCTCGAATGGAGATGAATCTTCCTTATGGAATGGACAGAGAAGACCTTGTTAGCGTTGGGAACATAGGTCTTTTGGAAGCAGCTCAAAATTTTGATAGCTCTAAAAATGTTCAATTTCAAACATATGCATATATAAAAGTTCGTGGTGCAGTCCTAGACGAGATAAGGAAGGTTAGCTTTGGTGGGCAGTCAATAATCAGAAAGCATAAAAAAATATCTGATGCTTATAAGGAGCTTGAACAAAAGCTAGGACGAATCCCTAATGATACAGAAGTTGCACAGGAGTTAGGTGTAAGTGAAGATAAGTTTGATAAGTTATTAGAAGAGACCAGCGGTGCTTATTTAATGTCCTTAGATGATTTTACAGATGATGAAGATAATTTAAGGTTTATAGACCAATTATCTGACGAGGAAGATCATCTTGGTGGAATTATTGAACAGGAGAAATTAGACTTATTGGTTAAGGCAATAGAAGATCTTCCCGAAAAAGATAAAATCATACTTAGCCTGTACTATGAACAGCGATTGTCACTAAAAGAGATAAGTCTTATAATGAATTTATCTGAATCTAGGATATCTCAGGTTCATAAAAAAGCTGTTATCGCAATACGAATGTATATACAAAACAGAATTTAAATAGAACTTTTATTTTATCGACCCAAAGGAGCAGTTATATGGAAAAAACCTTTAAGGACACCTTAAATTTACCTCATACAGAGATGCCGATGAAAGCCGGACTTATTAATATTGAAGGCGATATTCTCCAGATGTGGGAACAGAATGATATCTATAAAAAAAGATTGAATGATAATAAAAACAATATGCCTTTTATTCTTCATGACGGACCTCCTTATCCGAATGGGAATATCCATCTAGGGCATGCTTTGAATAAAATACTTAAAGATATTGTTGTTAAATATCATTTAATGAAGGGTGATTATACGCCATTTATTCCAGGCTGGGATTGCCACGGTCTACCAATAGAAATTCAGCTTTTAAAAGAGCTTAAAAAGAAGGAGATTAAACCTGAGGAGATAAATGATTTCAGGAACCAATGCAAGGAATATGCACTTAGGTATGTTGAACTTCAGAAGGGTCAGTTCCTTAAAATGGGAATTTTTGGAGACTTTGATCATCCATATTTGACCTTAACTCCGGAGTATGAACGCGGAGTTATAGAGCTTTTCGGCAAAATGGCAGAGAAGGGTGTTATTTATCAAGGACGTAAGCCTATTCATTGGTGTATGGATTGTACGACAGCTTTAGCAGAAGCTGAAATAGAATATGCTGATGACAGATCTCCTTCAATCTATGTTAAGTTTACCTTAGAAAAGGAATTAAACGGTCATAAAGGGGTTTCCTTAATTGTTTGGACGACAACCCCTTGGACATTACCTGCAAATGTTGGGGTAGCGGTAAGTACAACTTTTGAATATGTTTTATTCGAAGTAAATGGTGAAAAATATATTTGTGTAGAAGAATTATTAGAAAAAATAAAAGAGGTAATGGAGTGGGACAACGTAGATATAATCTCAAAGATTACAGGAGAAAAGCTTGTTGGACTCAAATATTCACATCCATTTATAGATAGGATTTCTCCAATTATTTCTGCTGATTTTGTTTCAAATGAAGATGGTTCAGGTCTTGTTCATATTGCTCCAGGGCATGGTTATGATGACTATGTTGCAGGCCTTAAATATAATCTTCCAGTAGTAATGCCTGTTGATGAGAAAGGGATTTTTACAGAAGAAGCAGGTAAGTATCAGGGCATGAAAGTTTTTGATGCTAATAAAGTGATAGTGGAAGACATGGAAGCATCTGGTAAGTTACTGAAGATGCAGTGGATTAAGCATTCTTATCCTCATTGTTGGAGATGTCAAAGTCCAGTAATTTTTAGAGCAACTGAACAATGGTTCGTTAAGATGGACGGTGACTATGACTTGAGAGGTAAGGCCTTAAATCAGATAGCAGAAATTAACAAGAATAATGGCTGGATACCTTCTTGGGGCGAGAAGCGTATTAGAGGTATGGTAGAAGGAAGGCCAGATTGGTGTATTTCTCGTCAGAGAAGTTGGGGTATCCCAATACCCGTTTTTTATTGTGAGAAATGTAATGAGCCTCATTATACAGGTATTTTTAATCAGGCTGTCGCCGAGATTGTTGGCAAAGAAGGCACAAATGCTTGGTTTATAAGGTCAGCTGAAGAAATTCTCCCTAAGGATATAAAATGTAATAAATGTGGACATAAGATTTTTTACAAAGATACAAATATTATGGATGTTTGGCTCGAGTCAGGTGCGTCACATGAAGCAGTATTAAGGACAAGAGAAGAGCTGTCTTATCCTGCTGATCTTTATCTCGAAGGTAGTGATCAACATCGTGGATGGTTCCAGTCTTCGCTTTTGACATCAGTTGCAGCGTATGGCAAGGCACCGTACAAACAAGTTTTGACGCATGGATTCACTATTGATGAAAAAGGCCAGAAGATGAGTAAATCCAAGGGGAATGTTATTGATCCATTAAAAGTTGTCGGTCAACATGGAGTTGATATTCTTAGATTATGGGTGAGCTCAACAGATTTCAGAAATGATGTCGCCTTATCTGAGAATATTGTTGGGCAGATAAAGGATGCATTCTCAAAGATTAGAAATACACTGAGGTTTATGATAAGTAATCTTTATGATTTTAATCCTGCAACAGATGCTCTTGCTGAACAAGACTTATTGCCTATAGATAGGCATATCATATTTATGGAATTTAAGGATATGCTTGCTAAGATTAATACTGATTATGAAACTTATTATTTCCATACTATTTATAGGAGAGTATATGAGTTTTGTGTGTCTAATTTAAGCTCATATTATTTGGACGTACAGAAAGATAATTTATACTGTAATGCAAAGAGTTCAAAAGAAAGAAGATCTTGTCAGACCGCTATGTTTATAATGACAAGTGATCTAGTAAAGGTATTAGCTCCAATACTTAGTTTTTCTATGGAAGATATCTATAAATATTTGCCGGTTAGTCATAAGGTTTCTATTTTTATGGAGGAGATGCCTAGCTGTACTCCTGGTTCTGCAAATCCAAAAGACCAGCAGATGACACTTGAGATACTGCCAATTCGTTCTTTAATAAATATTGAATTGGAAAAGCTTCGTAAAGATAAAGTTATTGGCAGTTCTTTAGATGCAAAAGTTGTTTTATATACAGAAAAGAATATAACCGCAGAAGATATTATGATGGTTATGGTCCTTAGTCATGCTGAGGTCAAGAAGATTAAAGGTGCAGATAGAGTAGAGGTTTTTGTTGCGGACGGAGAGAAATGTGAACGTTGTTGGAAGTATGCTAAATTAAGTGAGGATGGTCTTTGTCCAAGGTGCGACAAAGTTGTAAATGCTAAATAAAGATTCTTTTTCTAATATTAAGGGAGCAAAATTAAAGATACTTGTTTTATACATAGGATCTTTTATTGCAACTTTAATTGTAGGTTTTTATTTTGGTTTATTGGTTAGCCAGTGGAATTTTGTTAATTTTTTACTTCATGTACTACCACAAACAAAAATTAGTCCAGCAGACAATATTTTAGTGCTCGGCGTTGATACTTTTACTGGTAATAGTCGCTCGGATACTATTATGGTTGTTAATGTTAATAGAGTAACAAAAAAGATAGGGTTGCTATCTGTTCCTCGTGACTCAAGGGTCAACATAAAGGGGAAGGGTTTTCAAAAGATTAATCATGCGTATGCGTATGGTGGTGTTGAATTAGCTAAAGAAACATTGTCAGAGTTTTTGCAAATACCAATAAGGTATCATGTTGTACTTAATTTGGATGGAGTTAAAGGATTAATAGATGATATTGGTGGTGTGGAAGTTGATGTTGATAAGCGCATGTATTATGTAGATAAAGCTGGAGATTTATATATTGATTTAAAGCCAGGCAAGCAAATACTGGATGGCAAAACAGCAACTTCCTTTTTAAGGTATAGGCACGATGTTCAGGGAGATATTACTAGGATAGACAGACAACAAAGATTTATTAAGGCTGTTATTAGTAAAATGCTTTTACCTCAGAATTTGATAAGATTACCAAAGTTGATAAGCGATAAGGATAAGTATGTGGATACAAATTTATCAGTGTCTCAGATATTGGGTTTATCCGTAGAGTTTAAAGATAGCTTGGAACGAGGAGCTCTTAAAGTTAATACACTTCCAGGAGAGGCTGTATTTATTGATGCTGTTAGTTATTGGAGCGTTGATATGGTTAGTGCTAATAAAATGATTGATGATACACTTCATGGTTTTAATGTGATGAAGATTGCAAACAAAGAAGCTACTACTAATATTAAGTTAGCTAATACTAATTTTGGTAAGCCAAAGATGCTTACTTTGGTTGAAATGAAGAAATT
>CAZXTL010000024.1:0-34791 GCA_964643725.1 uncultured Candidatus Marinamargulisbacteria bacterium | reverse complement strand
GCAGACATATTATTCAATCAAATGTAAGAGGATGGACAGTACAGAATATCCAATTAATTAATGGTCGTATTTCCACAACTAGCGTAGGAGATAACACCGGTGGAAGTATTTATATTAGCATTAGTAATGCTGGTCATATTTTGACAATGAATTCAGTGATAATTAGTGGCAACCAGGCATATAACGGAGGAGCTATTGGACATCCAACAGGTGGTTCTTCCAATGTAGTAGTAAGCAACTCAATTATTGCTAAAAATACAGCTTTCCAAAATGGTGGTGGGTTTAGTTATGGGACGAACACACTGACTAACAGTAACGTATATAGCAACACTGCTAGTAATGGTGGTGGATTTAATTATGGGACGAATACACTAACTAACAGTAACGTATATGGCAACACTGTTAGTAATGGTGGTGGATTTAATTATGGAACTAACACTCTAGTTAATAGTAAAGTATATAGTAATAGTGCTTTAAGTTCTGGTGGTGGATTTAATTATGGAGCGAATACGCTAGATAATAGTGTTGTATATAGTAATAGTGCGTCAAGTTCTGGTGCTGCATTTGCTAATGGCACAAATACACTGACCAGCACTAATGTATATGGCAATACGGCAGTTTTTGGTGGTGGATTTGCCTATGCTACTAGTATACTTAATAACTGCAGCGTATATAGTAATAGTGCCTCTAATCAAGGTGGTGCATTTATAGGTGGCAAAAATACGCTTATAAATGTTCTTGCTTATAACAATAATTGTATTTCAGGTGGTGGTGTTTTTTATCAAGGCAACAATAAATTAATCAACAGTACAATTGTTTCTAACAATGGAGCTATTTATTACGATAATGATTCAGGGTTTGATACTAATGGCCAACTATTAGCTTATAATACTCTTTTCGTTGGTAATTTTGATGGTGGAACACCGTCTTATTTTAATTCTGTTACAGTAGATTATTGTATTATTACAGATGCCACAATTCCTTTAGTAATGACCATTTCTAATCCACGTTACGGATTTACTGCTTCACAGTTCACTTCTTACAATCTTTATGATTACAGCATCATTAGCTCCTCAGTTGCTATTAACAACGGCAGTAACACACTGTGGAATGCCAACTCAAACAACGTCACGTCCGACATTACGTCCCTCGTCCCTCGTATCTTCGGAACTTCGGTTGATATTGGTGCATATGAGCTACAGTCAGTCCAAGACAGATTATTCGTTTGCGAAATTGCAGAAACAACTCAGCAGTTCCAAAGCATTCAATTAGCCTTAGATGCTTTAGTCGAAAAACAAACAGTTCAGGGCAATTCAGTTGGCAACACCATACAAGTGTATGCAGGAAATCATAAAGGAATGGGTAATAGAGGTATTGTATGGCCAAACTTAGAGAACATAAGGTTAAAGGGCGTTAGTTCTTTTGACACTATCCTAGATGCAGAACAAGCGACTAGACACATTTCTGTACCTTGGGCTGTAGGCTTGAGGCTGGAGGCGTTAGGTTTCAGTAGCGGTATGGTAAGTAACAATATTATTAGTCAAGATGGTGGAGCTATTTGGATGAATGCTGCTGCTAGATTAACTATGGATAGTTGTGTTTTGAGCGGGAACCAAGCATATAACGGTGGAGCTTTCTATCAAGGGGTTAAAAATATTACTAACTCACAAATAAAAGCTAATACTTCATATAATGGTGGAGGTTTTTATGGAGGTACAAACACAATAAGTAGCAGTAAGGTTTATGGAAACTCAGTACAGATTGGTGGTGGTTTCTATGCAGGAGCAAACAGTCTAATTGGTTGTGAAATATACAACAACACTGCTTACAATGGTGGTGGCGGATTCTACTCAGGCACAAATACAATAAACAACACAAGTGTGTATAGCAACCTTGCTGTCATTAATTTTGGTGGTGGATTTAACAGTGGTACAAATATTGTAATAAGCAGTAATGTTTATAGTAATACAGCCACAATCAGTGGTGGCGGGTTCTATAGTGGGGCAAATACAATTAGTAGTAGTAATATCTATAATAACTCCTCAGTTTCAGGAGGAGCATTCAATGGTGGAACAAATACAATAAGTACTAGTAATGTTTTTGGTAATAGTGCTAATGATGGTGCTGGTTTTTATCAATCAATCAATACATTTAATAACAGTAATATTTATAGTAATAGTGCAAATAATGGTGGTGGTTTTTATCAGGCAACTAATAATTTAAAAAGCAGTAATGTTTATAGTAATACAGCTAATACAAGTGGTGGCGGATTCTACGGTGGAACAAATACTATAAGTACTAGTAATGTACATAGCAATAGCGCTAATAATGGTGGTGGCTTTATTTTAGGTACTAATATTTTGACTAATAGTAGAGTATATAGTAATACTGCGGTTAATAATGGTGGTGCTTTCTATGAGGTTGTTCTGACAGCAGATAGAACTTCTTTCTATGGCAATAGTGCAGGTAGTAACGGCGGAGTATTTTTCGGTGGAAGAACAGTTTTAAGGAATAGTAATTTATATGACAACAGTGCGGTGTTAGCTGGAGGAGTATTCTCGTCTGGAAATAATACTCTGATTAATGGACTGATTTATGATAACTCAGGTAATAGTGTTGGTGTTTTTTCTGAAGGAAATAGTTTCTTATTAAACTGCACAATACTTAATGATGGAGGGGTTATTTATTATGAGGATGATACTAGTGGAAGACTTATTGCTTATAACTCTATATTAGTAGGTGATTTTGAAGGTGGTGGCGAATACGGCAATGTGTCATTAAGTTATACTGCCTTAACTGATACAAATCTAGGTTCAGGTATGAATATAGCTTATCCGCGATATGGTTTTATCGTTAGCGATTTCAATGATTTTAATAATAAAGATTTTAGAGTAATTACTTCATCCGTAGCTGTTAATAACGGAGACAATAATTTGTGGAATGCAAACTCACAAAATGTAACAACAGATATAGAAGGTGAAAGTAGAATATTTGCTATTACTCACATTGATCTAGGTGCTTATGAAATCATTGAAGACCTTCCTGTATTTAATTGTGAAATCCTAGAAACAGCTCAGAGATTTTATAATATCCAAGAGGCAATTGATAACGTTAAGGCTGGTCAAACAATACAGGTATATGCTGGAACTTATAAGGGGTTTGGGAATATCGGCCTTATTTGGACAAGTGCTGATAATGTAACCTTACAAGGGTTTAGCTCTGCAGATACTATATTGGATGCAGAGCAAATAACTAGACATTTTCTAATGTCATATGTAGTAAATCTAAAGATACAAAATATATCTTTAGTAAATGGTTACGTAGACACTATCGGTGGAAGTATTTACGTTACAGTTAGTGATAATGATTTCTTGCTAGAGCTTAAAAATGTAATCCTTTCAGGCAATACAGCTGAATATGGTGGTGCAATAGGGCAGAACGTGGATAGCTACAGTAAAGTTAGCATAGATTCTTGTTTAATATATGGCAATACTGCTGTTTCTAGTGGTGGTGGTTTTTATTATGGTTCCAATAATCTTACTAATTGTAGCGTTTTTGGTAACTATGCTTATTCTGCTGGTGGTGGTTTTTATAATGGGTTAAATGTTTTAACTAATAGCAATGTTTATGGTAATAATGTACAACTAAATGGTGGTGGGTTCTATGGTGGGATTAATGAACTGAATAGCAGTAATGTTTATAGCAACTCCGCTGATACTGGTGGTGTCTTTTATGAAGGCACGAACACGTTGACTGCTAGTAGTGTCTTTGGTAACAGTGCTGTAGAAGGTGGAGCATTTGTGGGTGGCACGAATACTCTTGTAAATTGTGATGTAAATAACAACATTGGGACTAGGGGTGCAGGATTTAATGGTGGTACGAACACAATAATAAATAGCAGTGTATATGGTAATAATGCTTCTTATGGTGGTGTTTTTTATGATGGCATTAATACTCTGATTGGTAGCCGAGTTTATGGAAATAACGCTTCAACTTCTGGCGCTGTATTTAGTTTAGGAACTAATACTCTTATTAATAATCTTATTTACAATAATAGTTCTATTGCTGGAAGTGTTTTTGATAAAGGCTCTAATATGATACTTAACTCAACTATAGTATCCAACAATGGTGCTATTTATTATGATGACAATGCAGGTGCAGGTGTTGATGGGCAAATGTCAGCTTATAATACTATTTTTGAAGGTGATTTTAATAGTGGGGCATCTTCTAATTTCAATACTTGTACAATTAATTATTGTGTTATTACAGACATAACATTCCCATTAGAAATTAATCAGATAAATACTCGTTATGGATTTGATGTTCTTCAGTTTGTAGATTATAACAATAGAAACTACAATCTTCAGCATTGGTCTGTTGCTTCAAATACTGGTACAAATAACGCTTGGCTAGTTAACTCAATGAATATTGCAACTGACTATACATCTATTAATCCAAGAATCTATTCCTCTACAATAGACATCGGTGCTTATGAGTCTACAAGTAATATGGCGTTTGTTTGTGAATTAGTAGAAACACAACAACAGTTTATTAGGATTCAATTGGCATTAGAAAATCTGGTGCAACTTGAAAGAACTTACGGAGCTGGTGCTGGCAAAACAATACTAGTTTATTCGGGGACTGTTGTAGGTACAGGTAATCGAGGATTGGTTTGGCCAAGCGTTAATAACATTACACTTAAAGGTGTAACTTCCATAAACACTATCTTGGATGCACAGCAAGTCACCCGCCATATTTTTGCTCTGTATCCAGTAGTTCTTAATATTAAAGATATCAGTTTAGTGAATGGGTTTGTGCCTACTGCTAGTGGAACCCAATCCACTAGTAATACAGGTGGTAGTATTTTTATAGGTGTAAGTAGTGATACTTTTGTAATGAATATGGAACAAGTGATTCTATCTGGCAACCAAGCAAGATATGGTGGCGCTATAGGGCAGAACTTAGATAGTTACAGTAAAGTAATTTTGGATGTATGTAGTATTCATGGCAACAGTGCAACTATTTACGGTGGTGGATTTTATCATGGCACGAATGCACTTACTAGCAGTAACGTATATAGTAACACTGCAGAAAATGGTGGTGGATTCTTTTATGGAATGAATACGCTTGCTAGCAGTAACGTATATAGTAATGGTGCTTCTCAAAATGGTGGTGGATTTAATGGTGGCACGAATGCACTTACTAGCAGTAACGTATATAGTAACACTGCAGAAAATGGTGGTGGATTCTATAATGGCACTAATACGCTGACAACTTCTAATGTCTATAGTAATAGTGCATATATTGGTGCTGGATTCATGTTTGGAACGAATAACCTGACTAATAGTAAAGTATATGGGAATAGTTCAAGTCAACAGGGTGGTGGGTTTTATTTAGCTACTAACACGCTGACAAACTCTAGAGTGTATAGCAATAGTGCTACTTGGGGTGCTGGATTTAATAATTGTATTAACACACTGGTAAGTTGTGATATTTATAGCAATAGTGCTTCTACTTCTGGTGGCGGATTTTATCAGGGCACAAATATGCTAACTAACAGCAGATTATATGCTAATAGTGCTTCAGTTTGGGGTGCTGGATTTGATAGTGGAACGAACACGCTTATAAATGTTGTAGCTTATAGTAATAGTTCTTCAACTGGTAGTGTGTTTTATTTAGGTAACAATAAGTTAATTAATAGTACTGTAGTTTCTAACAACGGGGCTATTTATTATGACAATAATTCACTTGGAGATACTAATGGTCAACTGCTGGCGTACAATACAATCTTCTTTGGTAGTTTTGATGGTGGAACCCCTGCTTTCTTCAATACTACTACTGTAGATCATTGTATTTTTACTGACACGGTACTTCCAGCAAGCATGAATAATTTCTATCCAATTGTGAATTTTGTTACAAGTAACTTTGCTGGTTATGCTGCAGGTAATTACAACATCAATGTTAATTCACCTGCACACGGACATGGTGCTAATGAGTTCTGGAATGCTAACTCAAGTAATGTAACAACAGACATTATTGGTAACCCAAGAATCTATGATGAAATAAATAACTTTGACAAGATCGATATAGGTGCTTATGAGCTACAAGTATCAAGACCAGTTTGTTATATAGAAGATACGCCAGGGTTATATTATGAATCACTAAAAGATGCGTTTGATGTTGTGGCTTCAGGAAATACAATACAACTTCTTGCAGGAACACATACTGGTCCAGACAATAGAGGGATAATATGGCCTAACATAGAGAATGTAACCTTACGAGGAATGACTTCCATAAACACTATCTTGGATGCAGAGCAGGTCACCCGCCACATTTATGCTCTGCATCCTGTAGTCATGAACATTTCTGATATTAGTTTAGTACATGGAACAAGCAATATAGGAGGTAGTATTTTTATAGAAGCTAGTAGTGATGCATTTATCCTTAATATGGAAAGTGTAATGTTGACTGGTAATAAGGCAACATACGGTGGGGCTATAGGTCAGAACACAGATAAGTTTAATAAAGTAAGTATGAATAATGTGGCTATTTATGGTAACAGTGCTTCTAGTAGTGGTGGTGGTTTTTATTATGGTGCAAACAGTTTAGGTAATAGTAATATGTATGGTAATAATGCGAATAATGGTGGTGGCTTTTATTATGGTGTAAACAGTTTAATGTACAGCAATGTATATAGTAACAGTGCTAGTGATGGTGGTGGGTTTGAAGGTGGATTGAATGTTCTGGCAAATAGTAGAGTATATAATAACAGTGCTTCCTTAGGTGGTGGATTTTATTCAGGCACTAATTCTCTTATAAATGTTATTGCGTATAATAATAGCTCTTCAATGGGCAGTGTGTTTTATCGTGGTAATACTAAAGCAGTAAACAGCACGATTGTTTCTAACAATGGAGTTATTTATTATGATGATTCCGTGTTAGGAGAGACAGATGGACAACTTCTTGCATACAACACAATTTTCTTTGGTGCGTTTGATGGTGGAACACCTGCTTACTTCAATACAACTACTGTAGATCATTGTATTTTTACAGACACAACTCTTCCAACAAGTATGAATATTTCTTATCCAATAGTGAATTTTATTACAAGTAACTTTGCTGGTTATGCTACAGGTAATTACAATATAAATCTTAATTCACCTGCACACGGACATGGTGCTAATGAGTTCTGGAATGCTAATTCCAATAATGTAACAACTGATATTATTGGTAACCCAAGAATCTATGATTACGATAGCGAAACACTAGTAGTCAAGATCGATATAGGTGCTTATGAGCTACAAGTATCAAGACCAGTTTGTTTTATAGTAGAAACAGGCATCTACTATGAAGCACTTAAAGATGCGTTTGATGTTGTGGCTTCAGGAAATACAATACAAGTTCTTGCAGGAACACATACTGGTCCAGACAATAGAGGAATAATATGGCCAAATGTAGAGAATGTAACCTTACGAGGAATGACTTCAGTAAACACTATCTTGGATGCAGAGCAAGTAACACGTCACATTCTTCAATCTTATGCAGTTGGTTGGACAGTACAGAACATTCAATTAATAAATGGAAAGGTATCTATCACAGGTTCGGGGGATAATATTGGTGGAAGTATTTATATTAGCATTAGTAGTGCTAATCATATTTTAACTATGAACTCAGTGATAGTTAGTGGCAACCAAGCATATAGAGGTGGTGCGATTGGCCATCCAAGTAGCGGTTCTTCCAATGTTGTAGTCATTAACTCAGTTATTGCTAAAAACAGTTCTTATAATGGTGGTGGATTTGCTTGGGGCACAAATACTCTTACGAACAGCAATGTCTTCGGCAATAGTGCTTCTGCTTCTGGTGGAGGGTTTATTGGAGGAACGAACACGCTGACTAACTGCAGTGTATATGGCAACAGTGCTGCTATTAATGGTGGTGTATTTACTAGCGTTAGCGGTGGCACTAACACGCTTATTAACAGCAGTGTATATAGCAACAGATCTTCCCAATGGGGTGGTGTATTCAATGGTGGAACGAACACGCTGACTAATAGCAGTGTCTATGGAAACAGTGCTTCTAGTAGTGGTGGTGCTTTTTATCAAGGAACAAACACGCTGACCAGTAGCAATGTGAATGGCAACAGTGCTGCTATTAGTGGTGGTGCTTTTTATCAAGGAACAAACACGCTGACCAGTAGCAATGTGAATGGCAATAGTGCTGCTACTAGTGGTGGTGCTTTTATTTTAGGCACGAATACTCTTATGAACAGCAGTGTATATAGTAATAGTTCTACTAGTGGTGGTGGATTTGCTTGGGGCACAAATACTCTGATAAATGTCCTTGCTTATAACAACATAGGTTCTTCTGGTGGTGTTTTTTTTGTAGGTGACAATAAGGTTGTTAATTGTACTATGGTTTCAAACAACGGATCTATTTATTATGATAATATTGATGGTGGCGGTGGTGGTGGCGAGTTGCTTGCCTATAATACAATTTTCTTTGGTGCGTTTGATGGTGGAGCACCTGCTTTCTTCAATACTACTACTGTAGATCATTGTATTTTTACAGATACGTCGCTTCCTGCAAGTATGAATAATTTCTATCCAATTGTGAACTTTGTTACAAGTAACTTTGTTGGTTATGCTACAGGTAATTACAACATCAATATTAATTCACCAGCGCATGGACATGGTGCTAATGAATTCTGGTACGCAAATTCTAATAATGTAACAACAGACATTAGTGGTAATCCTAGAATTTACGATGAAACAAACAATTTCGATAAGATAGACATTGGAGCATACGAGCTACAAGTGTCTAGGCCAGTTTGTTATATAGAAGAATATCCAGGCGTTTACTATGAATCACTAAAAGACGCGTTTGATGTAGTTCAAACAAATCAGACAATAAGAGTATTAGCAGGCACGCACACTGGTCCAGACAATAGAGGGATAATATGGCCTAATAAAGAAAATGTAACTTTACGAGGAATGACTTCCATAAACACTATCTTGGATGCAGAGCAGGTCACCCGCCACATTTATGCTCTGCATCCTATAGTCATGAATATTTCAGATATTGGTTTTACAAACGGTAAAATTGTTGGCGATACTGGTGGAAGCATCTATGTAGCAGTAGATAATAGTTCTTTTTTACTAAAGATGAAGGATGTCAGATTATATGCTAATGAAGCCCAAGTTGGCGGAGCAATAGGACATTTGAATAGTAGTAATAGCGTAGTTAGCCTAGATTCTTGTGCTATTTATGGAAACACTGCAATTGGTCATGGCGGTGGGTTTTATTATGGACATAATAATCTTACAAATAGTCGCGTGTATGCTAATAGCGCTATTTTTGGTGGAGCTTTTGTTGCAGGAACAAATACTTTAACTAATAGTCGGGTGTATAACAATAGTGTTTCAAATGTTGGTGGAGCATTCTATATGGTATTTAATAATATATATAATAGCGAGGTGTATGGAAACAGCGCTTCTTTTGAAGGTGGTGCTTTTTATGGAGGCATTAACATAATAAGTAGTAGCAATGTTTATGGTAATAGCGCTATTTCTTCAGGTGGTGCATTTAGTAGTGGAACAAATACTCTAACTAAGAGCAACGTATATGGTAATTCAGCTGGTTCTAATGGAGGTATATTTATTGGTGGAACTAACACGCTTATAAATGTCTTAGCATATAATAACAGTGCCAGCTCACAAGGTAGTGTGTTTTATCTTGGAAGCAATAAATTAGTAAACAGTACGATTGTTTCTAATAATAATGTAATTTATTATGATGATAATTCTGGTGCTGACATAAGTGGGCAACTATTAGCTTATAATACTCTTTTCTTTGGTAGTTTTAATGGTGGAGCCTCTGCTAATTTTATTACCACAACTGTAGATCATTGTATTTTTACAGACACATCACTTCCTACTAGTATGAACAATTATTATCCTATAGTGAATTTTGTTACAGCTGACTTCGTTGGTTATTCATCAAGCAACTATAGAACAAATCTTTATTCTCCAGCACATGGTTATGGTAAGAATGAATTGTGGAATGCTAATAGTAACAATGTAACCATTGACCTAGATGGTAATGCTAGGATTTATGATGCAGGAGTTAAACATTTAGACCGTATTGATATTGGTGCTTATGAGCAACAAGTTTCTAGAGCTGTTTGTTTTATAGAAGAAACAGGTGAATATTTTGAAACGCTGAGAGATGCGTTTGAGGCAGTAGCACAAAATCAGACTATTCGAGTTCTTACAGGTTTACATTCTGGTCCTGATAATAGAGATTTAGTATGGCCGAATCTAAGTAATGTAAAATTAATCGGTGTTTCTTCTGTAAATTGTATTGTTGATGCTGATAATTACAATAGACACATTACTGTTCAAGATGAGGTGAATGTTTTTATCAGTAATATTACTTTTACAAGAGGTGGTAATGTTGTTAATGGTGGAAGTTTATATATCAAAACGAATAATAATAATTATACTGTAACACTTGATAATGTTATTTTGAGTGCAAATACAGTGTCCAATGCTGGAGCGGCAATCGCTAATTGTAGCGAAGACGGGAATACGTTATATACAACAAAGCTTGCTATAAATAATAGCCGTGTTGAAAGTAATATAGCTGCATTTGGGAGTATTTATGGTGAGATAATCGTGATTAGTGCTTCAGTATTAGCAAATAATATTGCTAATCAAGGTGCAGTTGTTTTTGCAGGAACAACTTCTTTTGTAACCATCAATAACAGTAGTATCTATAATAATCATGCAGAAGGTGCTGTTTTCGCTGGAGCTGGAGTACATTCATATTTGGAGAACTGTTCTGTTTATTCAAATAGTGCTAATGGTGCGAATAATGCAGGAGGAGTTTATTATCTAGGCACACATTTAGCTGTTAGTTCGGACTTCTACGGAAATATAGGTCTTGGAGCAATTAATGCTAGTGCAGATTGTAAATTCATGAACAGTAGAGTGCATAACAATATAAGCGATCAGGGAAATGGTATTTATGGGTTATTTGTTGGGGGCACCAATCGGTTTATCAACTCTTTGATATTTGATAATAGAGATACAAATAATGGTAATGCTTATTTGTTCCGTTCAGGAAAGCATCTCATTGTGAACACTGTTATTGTTTCAAATAATTCTAGTCTGATATATGGAGACGGTTCTTCATCCTATGGTATTTATAACTCAATCATCCTTGGTGCTATTAATAAGAATGAAACAGGCTATGACGTTTCTATTAATTTCAGTGCTATTAATGACTTAGTGTTACCTGAGGGAATAACAGTTAATGAAGGAGTTTATGGTTTCAATACCGCGCAGTTCGTGAAATATGTTAGTCAAGATTATAGATTAAATGCATGGGGAATTGGAATAAATGATGGTTCTGATGCTTATTGGGCAATGTATGGAGAAGGAGAATATGATATTTTAGGGCAGCCAAGAATATCAGACATTATTGATATTGGTCCTTACGAACATCAAGCACCAGAAGTAATTGTTTGCGAGGTGGTTGAAATAGGTCAGCAGTTTACAAGGATACAGTCTGCTTTAGACGCAATTGATGATATGGAAGTATTAAATAGTAGTGGTGCTGGCAAACATATTAAAGTATATGCGGGAAAGACTGCTAGCGGACTTGGTAATCGTGGGATAGTTTGGCCGAATGTTGACAATATAACTTTATTTGGAGAATCTCCTACTAGTTCAATTATCAATGCTCAAGGTGTGAGTAGACATTTCTATATAAGTCAGGATGTTAAGATAAACATCCGTGATATTGTTTTTGTAAATGGTTTTGTTACAACAGCTAGCGGAACTCAGTCTACAAGTAATACTGGCGGCAGTATTTATATTGGCGTAAGCAGTAATACATTCCAGTTAAATATGGAGAGAGTTACTATTTCTGGCAATAAAGCTAGATATGGTGGGGCCATCGGGCAGAATGATGGTAGTTACAGTTTGGTTAGTATGAGTTCATCTATAATTCAAGGGAATAGTGCAAGCGTTGCTGGCGGTGGTATATATGGTGGAAGAAATAACTTTAATAATAGTATACTTGTAAATAATAGTGCTATTGATGGTGGTAGTTTTAATGGAGGTATTAACAATTTTATCAATGTATTAGCTTACGGGAATAGTGCTACTAATGGAAGTGTCTTTTATTTTGGTGATACTAAGTTAGTAAACTGTACAATAGTTTCCAATAATGGAGCTATTTATCATGACAATATTCGTGGGGTTGGTGCTATAAGTGGTAATTTGTTAGCATATAATACTATCTTTTTTGGCAACTTTAGTAGTGGCGTTTATTTTTTCATGGGGGGTTCTTATTTTAAGATAGGTGATTGTGAAACAGATCATTGTATTTTTAATGACCAGAGCTTGCCAGATATTCATTGGAGAACAAATTATTATCCTATTGTTAATTTTGTAACTAGTGATTTTGTTGATTATGCAGGTGGTAATTATAGTATTAAACCGTACACACCTGCTCATGGTTATGGTAAAAATGAATTGTGGTTAGCGAATTCAAATAACTTTACAACAGATATTAGTGGTAATCAAAGAATTTATATTGAAGGTGTGAAGCATGTTGATAGGATAGATATCGGAGCATATGAGTTAGCGGTATCAAGAGCAGTATGTTATATCGGAACTGAATATTATGAAGCGATTCAAGATGCGTTAGATGTTGCAGAAGCAGGCGATACCATCCAAGTGCTTTCTGGTGTACATTCAGGTCCTGGCAATAGAGGTTTGATTTGGCCAGATGTTGAGAATATAACCCTACAAGGCGTTTCCTCTGCTGACACTATTTTAGATGCTGATTATATTACTCGTCACATATTTATTGCTGATGAGGTTAATGTTGTTATTAGAAACATCTCCTTGATTAATGGTGGTGCTAGAGAATTGTCTGATCTATATAATGGTGGAAGCATTTATGCAAAGATTAATAATGCAAGTTACACAATAACCTTAGACAGTGTTATTTTAAGTGGGAACAAGTCATATTATTCTGGTTCTGCAATAGCTAATTGTAGCGAAGATGGAAATACCCCTTATTTTGGTAAGATAATCATTGAGAATTCCAAGATCGCTAATAATACAGGCGATAGCGGAACTTTTTATGGCAAAGATTTTGTGGTTTCAGGATCTATCATTGCCAACAATGTTGCTCTTTATGGTTCAGTTTTCGATTTTTATAAGGAAGATAATCGGGTCACTATTAATAATAGCCAGATATATGGTGGCGTAAGTTCTGCGGTCTTTTATGTTTATAACGATTCTAGTGCCAATATATTTATCAGAGATAGTGAGTTTTTTAACAACGGCATAAGTTCTTATGTTCAAGGTGGAATTGTTTATTGCGGTTCAGGAGCTGAAACCAATGTGACTATATCAAACACAAGTATCCATAATAATAAGGGAGAGGGTGCTGTTTTTTGGGGAGTAGGAGTAACCTCATATTTAGAAAATTGTTTAGTTTATGCTAATAGCACCGATGGAACGAACAATCACGGTGGTGTTTATTATAAAGGCAATCATTTAGCAGTAAGTACTAATTTTTATGATAATAATGGGTTTGGTGCTATAAACTATGATGCTAATAGTGAATTCCGTGAATGTAAATTTTATAGAAATATTAGCCAAACTTTAGCTGGCGACTATGGATTATTTGTAGATGGTAATAATAAATTTATTAACTCTATATTCTATGATAATACTGATTCAAACAATGGAAATGCTTATTTATTCAGTAGCGGAAACAATGTGTTTATTAACACAACAATAGTTTCTAATAATTCTTCCTTAATTAAAGGTTCTGCTGGTTCTTCATATAGTTTCTATAACACAATAGTTCTAGGTGCTATTAATTATGGCACCACTAATTTTAATGTTTCTTTGAATAGTTGTGTGCTTAATGACCTTGCTTTACCTGCAGGAATAACTGTAAATGATGGTATTTATGGTTTTACCAGAGTTCAGTTTGTGGATGATGCAGGATATAATTATCGTTTACAATCATGGTCTGTTGCTGTAAATGCTGGGGTTGATAGTTATTGGAACGCAAATTCAAGTAATGTAACTACAGACTATGCATTAAATCCTAGAATCCAATCAATAGCTATTGATGTTGGTGCTTATGAGTATCAATCTGGCGAAGATGCAGTTATTTGCAAAATAGAAGAAACTGGTCAGGAGTTTACAAGGATACAGTTAGCCTTTAATGCATTGGATGATATGGAAGTATTGGATGGAAGCGGTGAAGGCAAAACAGTGCTTGTATATGCTGGCACACATAGTGGTGTTGCCAATGTTGGATTAATCTGGCCAAGCGTAAACAATGTAACATTACGAGGAATTAGTTCTACAGAGACTATACTTGATGCTGTTTTTGTTACTCGTCATATGGTTATTCCTTTAGCCTTAAACTTTAAGCTTTCAGATATAAGTTTAATAAACGGGCGTGTTAGTAATAATGTGGTGAGTCAGAACGGTGGTTCTGTTTGGATGACATCCAATGCTAGATTAACGATGGATAGTTGTATTGTTAGTGGCAATATCGCCTATAATGGTGGTGCTTTTTTTGGTGGAATAAAGAATGTTTTAGCCTCAGAAATAAAAGGAAATAGTGCGGTAGATGGTGGTGGATTCTATGCTGGGACGAACTTGCTGACAGACAGCAGGGTATATGCTAACAGCGCTTTGAATGGTGGTGCGTTTAATTTAGGAATAAATACATTAAATAATTCTGAAGTATATGCGAATAGTGCTAATAATGGCGCAGGATTTTATAGTGGGGCACAGTATATAACTAGCAGTAATATTTATGAAAATAGCGCTGCTAATGGTGGAGGTTTCTATCAAGGAGTAAATGTTTTAATAAGCAGTAATGCTTTTAGTAACTTTGCATCTGTTAATGGCGGCGGATTTTATGCTGGAACGAACTTTCTAACAGACAGCAGGGTATATACTAATAGCGCTTTGAACGGTGGCGCGTTTAATTTAGGAACAAATACATTAAATAATTGTGAAGTATATGTTAATAGTGCTAATGCTGGGGCAGGATTTTATAGTGGGGCACAGTATATAAATAGCAGTAATATTTATGGAAATAGCGCTGCTAATGGTGGTGGTTTCTATCAAGGATTAAATACTTTAATAAGTAGTAATGTTTATAACAATAATGCTTCTGTAAATGGTGGTGGATTTAATGCTGGAACAAATACTATAAGCACTTGTAATGTTTATGCAAACACAGCAAGTGACGGTGGTGCCTTCTATAATGCGGCAACTAATCTTCGTAATAGTAATGTTTTTGGGAATAGCGCTATTGTTAATGGTGGGGCTAGCGCATTTGGTGCCAATACAATAATTAGTAGTAATTTTTACAATAACATAGCTGGTCAAAATGGTGGTGCTTTTTATGTTGGCACACACACAATAAGTAGTAGTAATATTTATAACAACAGCTCATTAACTGGAGCAGGGTTCGCGGGAGCAACCAGTGTTATTTGGAATACTAATATATTTAATAACACTGCTGTAAATGGTGGAGTTTTTAGTAGCGGAACAAATACTTTAATAAACGTACTTCTTAATAATAATAGCGGGACAAATGGCAGTATATTTTTGAGAGGTAACAATAAATTACTTAACAGTACAATCGTTTCAAACAACGGAGCTATTTATTATGATAATATTGATGGTGGCGGTTCTGCCAGTGGCAATTTGCTCGCCTATAACACGATTTTCTTTGGTGATTTCAATGGTGGTACTGATATTTATTTTAATATGGCAACAGTAGATCATTGCGCATTTAATGATTCCACATTATCTACAAGTATGAATATCGCGAATGCTGTAATGTATTTTGCAACATCAGATTTTGTGAATTATGATGAAGGTAACTATCGTATAAATATTTATTCTCCAGTTCATGCTCATGGTTCAAACATATTGTGGAACGCAAACTCAAATAATGTAACAGCAGATTTAGATGGTAATCCAAGAATCCATGACGAAACAAATATCGTAGACAGAATAGACCTTGGAGCTTATGAGTTACAAGTAACAAGACCTGTTTGTTATATAACTGATACACCAAACGTCTTTTATGAAGCAATTCAAGATGCACTCAACTCAGCTACGACAGGACAGACGATTCATGTATTAGCAGGAACACATTCTGGTCCAGGGAATAGAGATCTTGTTTGGCCAAATACAGATAAATTAACGCTACAGGGAGTTAGTTCCATTGATGCAATTATTGATGCGACAAGAGCAGGAAGACATGTTTTCGTTAACAACAATAGATCGTTGGTTATTAGAAATATTAGTTTAATTAATGGTAGTGTTAGTGATAACGTGTTTGCAAATGACGGTGGAAGCATTTGGTTGACGACAAATGCTGTGCTTACTATTGATAGCTGTATCATAAGTGAAAACACTGCCTATAATGGTGGTGCTTTGTATGGTGGCATAAAGAGAATTCTTAACTCTGAAATAAAGGCAAACGTTGCTTATAACGGTGGTGCTTTAAATGGTGGGACTAATACTCTAATTAATAGCAATATGGTTGGTAACAGTTCTATTTATGGTGCAGTCTTTTATCAGGGACTAAATACAATAAGTAGTAGTAATTTATATAATAATAGTGCTCCTTGGGGTGGTGTATTTTGTAATGGGACAAACATCCTTACTAACAGCCAAGTATATGGGAATAGTGGGATAAACGGTGGAGGTTTTTATTTTGCTAATAGTACATTAACTAATTGTAGTGTATATGGAAACACTGCAATTAATGGTGGTGGTTTTTATTATTCAACAAATACATTAATAAACAGCCAAGTATATGGAAATACTGCAATAAATGGTGGAGGTTTTCTTTCTGGTACGAATACTTTGATAAATGTTCTTGCATATAATAACAGTTCAAATGCTACGGCGTTGTTCATGAAGGGAGATAATAAACTTGTAAACAGTACTATAGTTTCTAATAATGGAGCTATTTATTATGATAATTTAGATGGTGGAGGTTCAACTAGCGGGAACTTGCATGCCTATAATACAATTTTCTTTGGTGACTTCAATAGTGGTACAGATATTTTCTTTAATGCTACAACTGTAAATCACTGTGCTTTTACTGATTCAGCACTTCCTGCAAGTATGAATGTCTTGAATGCCGTAATAAATTTTGTTTCAGAAGACTTTGTTGACTTTGCTATTGGTAATTACAGTATAAACACTTATTCTCCTGCACATGCTCATGGCTCTAATCTGTTGTGGAATGCTAACTCTAATAACGTTACCGTTGATATAATTGGTAATCCAAGAATATATGATGAAACAAATAACCTAGACAGGATAGATCTTGGGGCATATGAAATAGCTGTATCTAGACCAGTTTGTTATATAACTGATACACCAAACGTCTTTTACGAAGCTATCCAAGATGCTTTAAATGCAGCGACCATAGGTCAGACAATACAAGTATTGACTGGTACTCATTCCGGTCCAGGGAACAGAGACTTAGTGTGGCCTAATGTTGCAAACATAACATTACAAGGTGTTAGTTCCGTTGATACAATTCTTGATGCAACAGGTGCTGGGCGACATATTTCTGCTAGTTATGCAGTACACTTTACGCTTCATGATTTGAGCTTAGTAAATGGTAAGGTTGCTACTGGAGGGGTTCAGAGTGGAAGTAATACTGGTGGTAGTATTTACGTTTCCGTAAGTAGTAACTCATTCTTGCTTGAAATGAGAGAGGTTATTCTTTCTGGTAATCAAGCTGGTTATGGTGGGGCTATAGGCCAGAATTCAAGTAGCTACAGTTTAGTGAGTATGAATTCTACTCTATTATATGGTAATAGTAGTCAGATAGGTGGAGGATTTTATGCAGGTAGAGTTGCAATAACAAGTAGTAATATAAATAGAAATTTTGCTAATATCAGTGGTGGTGTTTTTTCTAGCTGCGGATCTTTAGATATAAAGAATACAGTTATATTTAGTAATAGTACTAATGGAAATGGAGCTGTGTTTGATACTGCTGGTGTAATAAGAATTGATTTATCTACACTTAGAAACAATTCAGCGCAAAATTTTGGTGCTATAGTTTACAACTGTCTTGATACAAAGATGTACAGAACAAAGATTTATAGTAACTATGGCGCGATTGCTTATGGGTCTAACATTACCTTAAATAATAGTCTTGTATATAAAACAACCTCTTTAGGGAATAATATCTTCTGGAATAGTAAGGTAGCTTTAGTCAGTAGTACATTAGCAAAGATAAATGATGGTGGATTTACTGGTTCGTCGATTACGGCATACAACACAATCTACGACTCAAATTTAGATAAGTATGCAAATGCTACACTAAATAGGTCTGCAAAGATTGGGCAGTTAATTGAGGTAAATACTAGAAATATTCAGCCAATTAATGGTCTTGTTGTAGAAGATTTTTACTTATATGACTATGATGATTTTAGGGTAATAAGTCGGTCTGCAGTAGTAAATAATGGAAGTAATGCATTATGGACACTTTATGCTGATGGATTAACTTCTGACATTCGTCTTTTGGAGAGGATAGCTTCTGACCAATATAAAGATATAGATATAGGTTGTTATGAGTTTGTTTATGATGACTATATAGCACCAAGTTTCGTATGTTACATGAAAGAAACTGAACAGAAGTATTACTTTATTCGTACAGCAATTGATACTGCATTCGATGATTATACTATTTACGTTTATGCGGGAACATATAGTGCCTCAAGGGATGTTAGTTTTGCTTGGCCTTCATATAATAATATTACTTTGATGTCTGACGTTGGACTTAGTGCTACTGATGTTGTTCTTGATGCCGGAGGTGGTGGAAGACACATAACTATTACTCACAATGTAAGGCTGAATTTAGAAAACATTTCGTTAATTAATGGGGTAGTTGTTACAGATAATGGCGTTCAGGGTGAAGATAATACTGGAGGAAGTATATATATGCAGGGTAATGCGAATATTGTGCTTTCTTTAAATAGAGTGGTTTTACAAAACAACAGTGCTAGATACGGTGGTGCGATAGGTCAGGACAGTGGCAAAAATCAGACAATAGTAATTAAAAATAGTGAGATTAATGCTAATAGTGCTTGGGATGGTGGAGCAATTTTCCAAGGGATAAATAGTGTTGTAAGTTCTGAATTCAAAGAAAACTTTGCCTGGAGAAATGGTGGAGCAATTTTTGAAGGAAGTAACACTATCGTAAGTTCTAATATTCACGGCAACGTAGCAGTTGCTGAGGGTGGAGCTTTTGCTAATGGTACGAACAATATTACTAAGAGTTATTTATATGAAAATAGTGCTTTAAATGGAGGAGTATTTACAGAAGGAACGAATAATGTTGTAAGCAGCAGAATTTTCAGTAACTCAGCACAGGCTGGTGGGGTAATCTATAAAGGGCGTAATACTTTAATAAATACTATTGCTTATAATAATAGTGGGACTAACGGTAGTGTAATTAATATGGGAGACAATACATTACTAAATAATACGATAGTTACAAACAATGGTGCAATTTATTATGCAGAAGACAGCGGAAAGTTATTAGCATATAACACAATATTTGAAGGTGATTTTAATGGTGGAGCAGCCTCATATTTTGCTACTGCAACCATAAATCATAGTATTATTACGGACTTAGCTATACCAACAGAGATGAATATTTTTAATCCTCGTTACGGCTTTGATGTATCTCAGTTCGTGAATTATATTAATGGTGATTTCCACATTATAAGTTCATCAGTAGCCGTGAATAACGGCAGCAACTCTCTCTGGATAGCTAACTCCGCTAACATTACTTCAGACTATACTACTATTTTCCCACGAATCTATACCTCTACGATTGATATTGGTGCTTATGAGCTACAAACTGCTCAAGATAGACCATTTGTTTGTAAGGTAGTTGAAACAACGCAGGAATTCCAAAGCATTCAAGAAGCTTTAGATGCATTAACTGAAGGACAATCAGCAGAGGGGAATGCTTCAGGAAATACTGTCCAGGTATATGCAGGGACACACAAGGGAATAGGGAATAGGGGCTTGGTATGGCCGAATGTTCAGAATGTAACGTTACAAGGTGTTTCAACAGCAAATACTATTCTTGATGCGCAGCAAGTAACGCGTCACATTCTTGCCGCCAATGCTGTAAGATTTAAGCTTCAATCCTTAAGCCTAATAAATGGTTCTGTTGATGATATTGGTGGCAGTATTTATGTAGCAGTTAGTGATGATTCCTTTTTGTTAGAGCTATTACAAGTTGTTATTTCTGGTAACTATGCAGGGTTTGGTGGTGCAATTGGTCAAGATTCAGATAGTTATAGCTTAGTTAGCATAAACTCATGTTGGATTTATGGGAACAGTGCAACAAATGGTGGTGGTTTTTATAATGGAGAAACCAATATTAAAAATAGTAAGATATATAAAAACGAAGCAACAAATGGTGGAGTATTTGCTGGCGGAGTAAATACTCTTATAAATATGATTGTTTATAAGAATAGTGGTAACAATGGAAGCGTATTCTCTCTTGGTAATAATAAGGTACTTAACAGTACTATAGCATCTAATAATGGAGCTATTTATTATGACGATAATGCTAGTGGTGAAACTAATGGACAGTTACTAGCTTATAACACTATATTTGAAGGAGATTTCAACGGTGGGGCATCTTCTAATTTCAACACTTGTACAGTAGATCATACTATTATTTCCGATCTTGATTTACCTGTAGAGATGAAGATATCTAATCCTCGTTATTTCTTTGATGTTTCACAGTTTGTTAATTATGCAAATTATGACTATCATATTCTTAGTTCTTCAGTTGCTGTCAATAATGGAAGTAACGATTTCTGGAATGCTAATTCAAATAATATAACAACAGACTATACCTCTATTCTTCCAAGAATCTATTCTTCTGCAATTGACATTGGTGCCTATGAGTTACAAGTTTTACAAAATAGGCCATTTGTTTGCGTGATTATGGAAACAACTCAAAAGTTTAGGAGTATTCAAGAAGCTTTAGATGCTTTAGCTGATAGACAACTTGCTGAAGGCAATGCATCAGGAAACACAATTCAGCTATATCCTATGACTATAACAGGACTGGGGAACAGAGGCATAATATGGCCAAATGTACAGAACATTATTTTGCGTGGTGTTAGTTCAGTAAATTCTATTATCGATGCACAGCAAGTATCGCGTCACATACTTGTTACTAATGATGTTCGTTTCACGATTAGGGATTTAAGTTTGGTTAATGGGCAAGTGTCTGATATTGGTGGAAGTATATTTGTTTCTGTTAGTAGCGATTCGTTTATGTTGGGAATGGAGAATGTAATACTTTCAGGTAACCATGCAGGGCTTGGTGGTGCAATTGGTCAAGCTTCAGATAGTTATAGTTTAGTTAGTCTGAACTCATGTTGGATTCATGCTAATAATGCGGTAAATGGTGGAGTTTTTTATAATGGTAATAATGTTTTAAGAAATAGTGACATATATAAAAATAATGCAACAAACGGCGGAGTATTTGCTGGAGGAGTAAATACTCTTATAAATATGATAGTTCATGATAATAGTGGTACAAATGGAAGCGTACTTTATTTAGGTAATAACAAGATACTGAACTCATCAATAGTTTCTAACAATGGAGCTATTTATTATGATGATACTATCGGTGGGGCAGTAGCTGGACAATTGGAAGCCTATAATTCAATATTCTACGGAAGTTTTAATGGTGGAGCTTCTGATAACTTTATTACTACTACATTAGACCATTGTGTAATTACGGATAGAACAATGCCTGACGAGATTATTCTTAATAATCCACGTTATGGGTTTGATTCTTCACAATTTGTTGCTTATCAAAGCAATGATTATAGGTTAGTTGATTGGTCAGTTGCTGCTAACACTGGTACTAATGATGCTTGGATGGCAAATTCGAACAATGTAACTTCAGACTATACCTCCATACATCCAAGAATCTATTCTTCTACAATAGATATTGGCGCATACGAGAGCAATAGCAACATAGCATTTGTTTGTGAAATAGCAGGAACAGCGCAGCAGTTTACAAGAATTCAGTCAGCATTAGATGCCTTAGCTCAGATGGAAGAAACATTTGGGACAGGAGCAGGGAAAACAATTCAGGTATATTCCGGGACTATTACAGGAACTGGTAATCGTGGGTTAGTGTGGCCAAATGTTAATAATATAACTCTAAAAGGTGTTAGTTCCATAGACACAATCATCGACGCAGGGCAAATCACCAGACATGTTTTTGCTGGTTACGACTTACAACTTACGATTCGCGATTTGAGTTTAGTTAACGGTTTTGTTCCTACAGCAAGCGGAAGTCAAGCTACTAGCAATACTGGTGGTAGTATTTTTATTGCTGTAAGCAGTAATTCATTCCTTTTGAATATGATAAATGTCATCATTTCTGGAAACCAAGCAAGATATGGTGGGGCTATAGGACAAAACGCAAACAGTTACAGCTTAGTTAGTATGGATTATTGTTATGTGAATAATAATCTGGCTATTCAAAACGGAGCTGGTTTTTATTATGGAAATAATGTTTTAACTAATAGTAATGTTTATGGAAATAGTGCGGTATTGGGAGCTGGCTTTTTTGCTGGCATTAACTCTATAACTAACTGTCGTATTTATAGTAACACTGCCAGCATTGGTGGTGGTGGGTTTAGGGAAGGTGTAACTACAATAAGTAATTGTAGTATTTATAATAACTCTGCTTCTAGTGGTGCTGGATTTGATGGTGGTATTAATTATATAAGTATTAGTTTGATTTATGGCAACACAGCTTCAAATTATGGCGCTGGATTCAATGCTGGGAATAATGATATACGTCATAGTAGTTTATATAATAATAGTGGGGCAAATGGTGGAGTATTTGCATCCGGAACAAACACAATTAACAATGTTCTTATTTATAATAATAGTAGTAATCAAGGGAGTGTATTTTATAGAGGCGACAACAGACTTTTAAACAGTACAATAGTTTCTAATAATGGAGCTATTTATTGTGTAGATTTTAGTGTTAATGTTTCTATGCTTGCTTATAATACAATTTTCTTCGGGTCTTTTGATGTTGGCACAATTGCTTATTTCAATACAATAACTGTAGATCATTGTGCATTTACAGATACTACACTACCAGCAAGCATGAATATATTTAATGCAGTGATGAATTTATCAAATGCAGATTTTGTGAATTATTCAGTTGGTAATTATCATATTGTAACTAACTCAGTGTTACATGGACATGGCTCTAATATTCTTTGGAACGCTAACTCAAATAACGTAACAGTAGACTTTGATGGCAATCCAAGAATTTATGAAGAAGATAATAACGTAGATAGAATAGATCTTGGAGCTTATGAGTTACAAGTAACAAGACCTGTTTGTTATATAACTGATACACCAAACGTCTTTTATGAAGCAATTCAAGATGCACTTGATGTAGTACAAGCAGGACAAACTATTCAGGTTCTTGCTGGAACTCATGCTGGTCCAGACAACAGAGCTCTTATATGGCCAAACCTCGACAATATAACTTTGCAAGGCGTTAATTCTGCAAATACTGTTCTTGATGCCACAAATGCGGGAAGACACATATATGTTGCAACAGCAGTAACTTTGAATCTGTTTAATATTAGTTTGATTAATGGAAAAGTTATGACTAATAACTATGGAGATAATACAGGAGGAAGTATTTGGATGAATACTTCTGCTAGGATTATTATGGATAGTTGTATTGTTAGTGGTAATAGTGCCTATATTGGTGGCGCTTTTTATGAAGGAATTAAGAATATTTATAATTCTCAAATAAAAGCAAATACAGCCTATTACTCTGGTGGCGCTTTTTCTAAGGGAACTAATACCGTAAGTAGTAGTAACGTAAATGGTAACAGGTCATATCTAAATGGTGCAGCGTTTGATCAAGGCACAAACATATTAACTATGTGTAATGTATTTGCGAATACGGCTGCTGATATTCCTATGACATCTGGCCAAGGTGGCGCATTTTATAATGCAATAAATTCTTTGATTACAAGTAACATATATAACAACCGTGCTGTTTTTGGTGCTGGGTTTGATAGTTGTATAAATACTATCAGTCAGAGCAACGTATACAGCAATAGCGCTTCTACTCAAGGTGGTGGCTTCAGGAATTGTACAACTACGGTGAATATCAGCAATATATATAACAATAGTGCTCAATATGGTGGTGGTTTTTCAGGTGGAATCAACTCACTTGAAAACAGTACTGTGTATGGGAATAGCTCATCTCTTCAGGGTGGAGCTTTTATGTATGGATCAAATACTTTAGTAAATGTACTTATTTATAACAATAGTTCTGCTCAAGGTAGTGTTTTTAATCTAGGTGAAAATAAGCTTATTAATAGTACAGTCGTATCTAATAATGGAGTAATTTATTTTGATAATGATTCTGACAGTGGAGTTAATGGACAACTGTTGGCATATAACACGATTTTTATGGGTAATTTTGACGGCGGAACCCCAACTTTCTTCAATACAGCAACTCTAGACCATTGTATTATTAATGACATTAGTCTTCCTGCAAGCATGAATAATTTTTATCCGATAGTTAATTTTTTAACTAGTAATTTTGTTAATTATTTTAGTAATAATTATAGAATAAAGGCAAATACTCCGGCACATGGTTATGGTGAGAATTCATTGTGGTTAGCTAATTCTAATAATGTAACAGTAGACTTAGATGGTAACACTAGAATATATGTTGAAGGCGTTAAACATGTAGATAGAATAGACATTGGAGCCTATGAGCTTCAGGTTTCAAGACCAGTTTGTTACATTGAAGAAACAGGGACTTATTATGAAGCCATCCAAGACGCACTTAATGTAATAGAAGCAGGGAATACAATTCGAGTATTAGCAGGAGTACATTCTGGTCCTGGAAACAGAGGATTAATATGGCCTAATATAGAGAATGTAACTTTACAGGGTGTTAGTTCTGTTAATACTATCTTAGATGCAACACAAGTTACACGTAATATCCTTGTTGCCTATGCTGTTAGTCTTAATCTTCGAGAAATAAGTTTAATTAATGGAAGAGTTAGTACCACTAACCTTGGCGATAACCAGGGAGGAAGTGTTTGGATGCATTCTTCTGCCATAATTAGCGTGAATAGCTGTATCGTTAGTGGAAATAGTGCTTATACAGGCGGTGCTTTCTATGAAGGGATTAAGAATATTTATAATTCTCAAATAAGAAATAATACTGCTTATATTTATGGTGGTGGATTCTATTCTGGCACTAATACATTGATGAATAGTAGTGTGTTTAGTAATAGTGCTATTTATGGTGGAGCATTTAGAGATGGAACGAACACGCTAACTGATTCTAGAGTATATAGTAATACAGCGGCCAATCCAAGTGTAACTCAAGAGGGACAAGGTGGTGGGTTTAATTATGGAACGAACATGCTGACTAACAGCAGTATATATAGTAACAGTGCTGAAATTTCTGGTGGAGGGATTGATGGTGGAACGAGTACTTTAATAAGCTGTAATATATATAATAATAGTTCTCAAAACGGTGGTGGACTCGGCAGTAATCTTACAAGCACTTTAATAAGCAGTAATATTTACAATAATCGCGCAACTTCTGGTGGTGGAGCGTTTGGCGGAGGCAATAATTTATTAAAAAATTGTAGGGTGTATGGAAATACTGCCGTGTCTTATGGTGGTGCGTTTTGGTATGGTAATAATACTCTTATAAATGTGCTAGTTTATAATAATAGAGCACCTTCTGGAAGTGTTATGATAGGAGGGAATAATAAGGTTGTTAATAGTACTATTGTAAGTAATAACGGAGCTATTTATTATGATGATAGTATTGATGCAGATACTAATGGACAGTTACTAGCATACAATACTTTATTCTTTGGTTCATTTAATGGTGGGCCAGACGCTTATTTCTATTCTGCAACTGTTGATCATTGTATTTTTACTGATACTAGTCTTCCTGTAGAGATGAATAATTATTATCCAATTGTGAATTTTATAACAAGTAACTTTGTAAATTATGCAGCAGGCAACTATCGAATTAATGCAAATACTCCTGCACATGGTTATGGTAAGAATTTATTGTGGTTAACTAATTCAGATAATGTAGAAACAGATTTAGATGGCAGTCCAAGAATTTATAATGAACCACATAATATGGACAGGATAGATATTGGTGCTTATGAGTTACAAGTATCAAGGCCAGTTTGTTATATAGAAGAGACCCCTGGCGAATTTTATGAGTCAATTCAAGACGCATTGGATGTAATCGAAGCAGGACAAACAATACAAGTATTAGCTGGAACACACTCTAGTCCATGTGATAGGGGGCTTTTATGGCCTAATAAAGAGAATGTAACCCTTCATGGAGTAAGTTCTGTTAATACTATCTTAGATGCAACACAAGTAACGAGACACATTTTTGTTAATTATGCTGTTAGTCTTAACATTCATGATATAAGCCTAATAAACGGTAGAGTAAGCAATAATGTTGTAAGCAATGATGGTGGAAGTATTTTCATAGCTGTTAGCAGTGATGTCTTTGTGATATCGCTTGAGCAGGTAATTGTTTCTGGCAATCAAGCGAAAAACGGTGGAGCTATCGCACAGGGGGCTGGGAGTTATAGCTTAGTAAGTATGAGAACCTCTTTGTTGAAAGGCAATATTGCAGATAATGGTGGTGTTTTTAGCTATGGTACTAACTTGCTTAATAGTTGTAATGCTTACAGTAATAACGCAAATAATGGTGGTGTTTTTAGCTATGGTACTAACTTGCTTAATAGTTGTAATGCTTACAGTAATAACGCAAATAATGGTGGAGTTTTTAGCTACAGTATAAGTACAGTAAATAATAGCAATATTTATGCGAATAGTGGGGTAAATGGCGGAGTATTTTATGGTGGTACCGCTACAGTTATAACTAGTGAAGTTTATTTCAATAGTGCGAGTTCAGCAGGAGCAGTATTTTCTCATTGTGATTCAGTTACAGTTCTTGAATCTTTGATTTCAGGAAATATAACTAATGGAAACGGAGCTTTATTTGATTCTCTTTCTCATGTCTTTGTAGATTTATCAATATTAAGAAATAACTCAGCACAGGATTATGGTGCGATAGCTTTTAATTGTCCTGAAGTAGACCTTCATAGAACCTATATTCATAACAATTATGGTGCGGTAGCTCATAGTTCAATAATCACTATAAATAATTGTATGATTTATGAGACATCTTCTTTAGGTAATAATATTCTTTGGGATAGTACGGTAACGTTAATAAGTAGTACATTAATGAAGATACATGATGGTGGTTTCACTGGTTCAGGGATATATGCTTACAACACTCTACATGATACCAATCTGAATAACTATGAAAATGCTACCTTAGATAGTTGTGCAAAGCCAATTGAAATCTTAGATAGCAGCACAAGAAACATAAGGCCAGTAAATGGTTTCGTAACCAGTGATTTCTTTGATTATGTCTCAAATGATTATAGGGTAATAAGTATTTCTGCAGTTGTTAATAATGGTAAGGATGATTTATGGTTTGGTAATTCTGAAGGATTAACTACTGATATCCGTCTGGTTATGAGAATAGTGCCTGATCAATATAATCAGATTGATGTTGGTTGTTATGAATACTTTGAGGAATTCTATAAGTCCGCTACTTTTAACTGCTTTATTCCGCAAACAGGACAACAATATTATACGATTCAAACAGCTTTAGATACTTCCTTTACTGGCTATACCATTCGAGTTTTTCCAGGAAGATATAATTATTTTAGAGATGTTAATTTGGTCTGGCCTGCTTATAATAATCTTACATTAATGGCAGATTCCAATTCTCCTAACAGTGTTATTCTTGATGCTGGAAAAGAAGGTAGGCATATTATTATTGACAACCCAGTTACACTCAATTTAGCAGGGATTAATTTAATAAATGGGTTAGTCATAACCTCTAATGGAGTTCAAGATGAATTTAATACAGGTGGAAGTATATATATTAGAAGTGCGGGAAGTGTTTTCCTTTCAATAAATAATGTAGTAATTTCTGGTAATCAAGCAAGATACGGTGGAGCGATAGGCCAGGGGATAGGTAGTCCTCACATTGTTAGCATGAAGAATAGTAATATTAATAGTAATAGCGCTTTTGACGGTGGTGCTTTCTATCAGGTAGTAAACTTTATAAGCAGTAGTAATTTAAATAATAATTATGCAATAAATGCTGGTGGGGCGTTCAATGCAGGAACAAACAATGTAACTAGTTCTAATATTTATGGAAATAGCGCAAATGATGGCGGTGCTTTCTATCAGGGAACAACCTTTATAGGGAGTAGTAATGTGAATAATAACTTTGCAATAAATGCTGGAGGAGCTTTTAACGGTGGAGTTAATTATATAATTAGTAGTAACATTTATAGGAATAGTGCAGAAAATGGTGGAGCTGTTTTCGAAGGAGATAACCACTTAGATTATTCATCGATTTATGCTAATTCAGCAGTTGAGGTTGGCAGTGTAATTGTTAGTGGTGATAGCGTTTTGATGGATTGTACTATATCTGGAAATATTGCCGGAGCTGGTGGTGTTTTTGGGTTTGGTTCAGTTACCTTAGATAGATGCAAGATTAACAATAATACAGCGACTAATTATGGTTCAGTGTTGGCAAGTGTTGATTCTGCAATTATTTTACACAGTGTTCTATACAATAATACAAATCCTGTTATTTCAGCTGGGCAAGTGACTATAAACAATAGCTTGATGTACGACTCTATTGCTTCAGGATTCTTTGCTTCTGATAAAACTTATTTATTGAACTCAACGATTATTAAGAAGAGTGGATATGTTTTCCCAAATGCTGTTTCTAAGAATTTTGTAGCACATAACAGTATATTCTTTGGTAATTTTAATCTTGGTGTTAATCAAGGATATCAGTTCACTAAATTAGATAACTGTTACTTACAAGACACAACTGTTCCGACACAAATGGTTGTGTTATATCCTGTGGTAAATATGGCTCAGGCAGACTTCTATAACTATGCGAATAATGACTATAATATTAATGTTAATTCGCCAGCTCATGGTCATGGGTCAAATGTGCTTTGGAATGCAAATTCTCTCAATGTGACTACCGACATAACTGGTAATTCAAGAATTTTTAATGAGTTAAATAATATAGATAGAATTGATTTGGGTTGTTATGAAGTACAGGTTTCCAGACCTGTTTGTTATATAGTTGAGACACCAGGAATAAGTTATGAATCTATTAAAGATGCACTGGAAGTAGTAGTAACAGGACAGACAATTCAAGTGTTAGCCGGTACACATAAAGGTCCTGGCAATATAGGGTTAGTATGGCCTAACGTGGAGAATATAACATTGCAAGGAGTAAACTCGACTAATACTATTTTGGATGCTGAGTTAGTTACTCGTCATGTTATTGTTCCTACTGCTGTTAGTTTAAAGTTGTTAAATATTAAATTAATAAATGGCAGAGTTAGCAACAATATAGTAAGTGAAAATGGCGGGGCTATTTGGATGACAACAAATGCCGTGATTACAATTGATAGCTGTATTTTCAGTGGCAACCAAGCATATACTGGCGGTGCGTTATTTTCTGGTATAACAAACATATCTAATTCTGAGATAAGAAGTAATACAGCATTTAATGGTGGTGGTATTGCTTATGGTACTAATACTTTTAGAAATACTAAGTTGTTTTCGAACAGTGCAAATTCTTCTGGTGGAGGATTGTATTTTGGTACGAATACTTTGATTACAAGTAATGTTTATAGTAATAGTGCTATACAATACGGAGCTGGATTTGCTTATGCTACTAACACTTTAGTAAGTAGTAATGTGTATAACAACAGTTCAAACGGTGGTATTGGTGGCGGGTTCTATAGTTGTAATAATACCTTAAATAATAGTGAAGTTTATAATAATAAGGCTTTACGTGGAGGCGCATTTGCTGATGGGTTTAATACTTTAGTAAATAGTATTGTATATAGCAATAGTGCATCTTTTGGTGGTGGGTTTGATTCTGGAGTAAATACATTATTAAACGTGCTTGCTTATAATAATAGTTCCAATATAGGTGCCTTGTTTAATCTGGGTGATAATAAACTTATAAATAATACAATAGTATCTAATAATGGAGCTATTTATTATGATAACGTAGATGGAAGTGGTTCAATTAGTGGCAACTTGCTAGCCTATAATACTATTTTCTTTGGTAGCTTTAACGATGGTATTTCTGCTAATTTTATAACAACGACAGTTGATCATTGTATATTTACAGATACAGAACTGCCTGCGAGCATGAATATCATTAGTCCTATTATGAATTTTGTGACAACAAATTTTTCTAATTATGCTGTAAGAAACTATCGAATCAACGTTAATTCACCTGCTCATGGTCATGGGAAAAATGAACTATGGAATTCAAATTCTAATAATGTAATTTTAGACTTGGGGGGTAATTCAAGGATTTATAATGAACCAAATAATATAGACAGGATAGATGTTGGAGCTTATGAGCTTACTGTTTCCAGACCTGTTTGTTATATAACTGATACACCAAACGTCTTTTATGAAGCAATTCAAGATGCTTTAGATGTAATCCAAGAAGGATATACTATTCAAGTATTAGCAGGTACGCACAATGGGCCTGATAATAGAGGATTTGTTTGGCCTAATTTAAATAATATTACTTTACAAGGGATTTCTTCCATTAACACTATCTTGGATGCAGAGCAGGTCACCCGCCACATAATTGCTCTGCATCCTGTAGTTCTTAATATTTCAAACTTAAGCTTGGTTAATGGTTTAGTTAGCACAGGTCCAGTTGGAGTGATGGAAGATTTTATCCAAATTTCAAATAATATTGGCGGAAGTATTTATATAGCAATTAGTAGTGATAGTTTCCTTCTAAATATGACAGGTACAATTTTGTCAGGAAACCAATCAAGGTTTGGAGGAGCTATAGGGCAAGCATTTGATAGTTATAGCAAAGTTAGCATGAATAATTGCTACATTAACGCAAATAGCGCTGCTTTTGGTGGAGCATTTTGTTTTGGAAATAACAAACTACAGAACAGTAGCGTATTTAATAATCGTGGGGCTGAAGGTGGAGCATTTATCTCTGGGATAAACACATTTAGTAATAGTAGAGTTTTTGGAAATAGTGCAACTAATATTGGTGGTGCGTTTAATTCAGGAACAAACACGTTTAGGAATAGTAGCGTTTTTGTAAACAGTGCTACAAATAGTGGTGGTGTATTTTTTGACGGTGACAATACTTTTATTAATAGTAGATTATATGCAAATAGTGCGTCATTTGGTGGTGGTTTTTACCAAGGCACAAACACACTTATAAATGCTCTTGTTTATAACAATACAGCTCTTTCTGGAAGTGTAATGTGTTTAGGAAACAATCAGATAGTAAATAGTACAATAATTTCTAATAACGGAGGTATATATTTTGATGATAATTCTGGCGTAGCTGAGAACGGACAACTCTTAGCGTTCAATACGATTTTCTTGGGTGCATTCAATGGTGGAACAGATGCATTTTTTAATTCTTGTACCGTAGATTATTGTATTATTTCTGATAACACATTGCCTTTATTAATGAATATTTATAATCCTATCTATGGGTTTGATACTACTGGATTTGTAGCCTATTCTGCAGAGAATTATAATATATTAGAGGGCAGTAAAGCCTTCGGCGCAGGTTCAAATGTATTATGGGGGGCAAATAGTCAGAATGTTACGGCTGATATTCTTGGTAATCCACGTTTAAATGGTGGTCAATTTTATTATGCCAGAATTGATATTGGTGCTTATGAGTTATTGGTAAGTTTGGATGAGGCTATTTGTTTCAATACTTCTACTAATATTTTTTATGATTCACTTCATGATGCCTTAGACCAAGTTGAGGCTAACCAGACGATTCAAGTGTTGACTGGCAATTTCACTGGAGTGACAGTAAGAGGACTTATTTGGCCAGATAAAGAAAATATTACGTTAAGAGGTATTTCATCTGTGGATACTGTACTTAATGCAGAGCAGGTGACAAGACACATAGTTGTTCCAACAGCTGTTAGTTTGAGGCTAATAGATATCAGCTTAGTAAATGGAAGTGCTAGTAACAATATCGTTAGCGAAAACGGTGGAGCTATCTGGATGAATGCAGCAGCTACATTGACAATGGATAGAGTGATTGTTAGTGGGAATACTGGATATAACGGTGGAGCTATCTATTCTGGAAAGAACTATATTATAGATTCTGAACTAAAAGGTAATAGTGGATATAATGGTGGAGCTATCTATGGCGGAAGTATCAGTTTAAATAACGTTGAGGTATATGGAAACGTAGCGATAAACGGTGGTATGGTTGCGAATGCAACAAGTTACTTGATGAACTCTAATATATATGGAAACAGTGCAAGTAACGGTGGTGTTTATTATGCTGGCAAGAATCTGATAGTAAATACGCAGATATATAGCAACACATCTGCGCTAGGAAGTGTATTTAGTATTGGAGAGAACAAGATACTGAATTCAACGATAGTAAGTAATAATGGAGCAATCTATTATGCAGAAACTGGAAGCGAGCTAATAGCATATAACACAATATTCTATGGTGATTTTAATCTTGGGACTTCAGCTAACTTTGTTACAACAACATTAGACCACTGCGTAATAACAGATAGGACAATCCCAACAGCGATTAACCACATTTATACCAGATATGGATTCACTGCTTCACAGTTTATTGATTACGCAAACGTTAACTATAACTTAGTAGATTGGTCAGTTGGAGCAAATACAGGTACAAATAATGCGTGGTTAGTTAATTCAAATAATGTAACAACAGACTATACATCTATACTTCCACGCATCTATTCCTCTACTATAGATATTGGAGCATACGAATCAACAAGCAATGTAGCGTTTGTCTGTGAAATCGTAGAAACAAAACAACAGTTTACAAGAATCCAGTTAGCGTTAGACGCGTTAGCACAAATGGAGGAAACATATGGAACAGGCGCTGGTAAGACGATTCAAATATATGCAGTAACAGTAACTGGAATAGGGAACAGAGGGTTGGTATGGCCAAACGTAGCGAATGTAACCTTAAGAGGTATTTCTTCAATAGATACAATATTAGATGCGCAGCAAGTGACAAGACACATTGTTGTTTCGACAGCTGTTAGTTTTAATCTGATAAATTTAAGTTTAATCAACGGAAGAGTAAGCAACAATATCGTTAGTGAAAACGGTGGAGCTATCTGGATGAATGCAGCTGCTACATTGACAATGGATAGAGTGATTATCAGTGGGAATATTGGATATAACGGTGGAGCAATTTTTGGTGGTATTCAAAATATTTATTATTCTGTTATAAGAAATAACAGTGGTGTAAACGGCGGAGCATTTTCAAACAGCATAAGTAGGATATTTAATTCTGACTTATATAATAATATTGCTGTAAGTGGTGGCGTTTTTGCTGATGTTTCTGATGAGATTATTAATAGTTATATATATGGTAATAGTGCTATTAATGGAGGCGCATTTAATGGTGGAAGTAACACGCTAATAAACGTTCTTGTGACAGGTAATAGTGCTATTAATGGTGGCGTCTTTTATAGAGGCGATAATAAGCTGGTTAATGCAACTATAGTTGATAATGCCGGAGCGATTTATGTGGATGATAATTCTGGTGCTGGTGTAAATGGTGAACTATTAGCTTATAACACAATATTTATGGGTGATTTCAATGGTGGTACATCAACTAATTTTAATACTTGTACTGTAGATAGCTGTATTATATTGGATGATATATTGCCTTCTCAGATGAATAACTTAGGTCCTATTTCTAGTTTTACAACTGCTGATTTCTTGGATTATGCTAACAAGAACTATCGTACGGGACAAGGCTCCTATGCTTTTGGTGCAGGATCTAATGAAGATTGGGATGCTAATTCCAGCAATGTTACAACGGATATTGAAGGAAAGATTCGTATAAATTATAAAGAAGGTATTTTGTACTATGCCAGAATAGATATAGGTTGTTATGAAATATCTGTTGAGGAGCCTATTTGTTATAATACTAGCTCAAATATTTATTATGATTCTCTTATTGATGCACTAGCTCAGACTGGAGCAAATAATACAATATTAATTATTTCTGGCAATATAACAGGCGCAAGAATAAGAGGACTTCGTTGGCCTAATTTGAATAATGTTGTTTTGCAAGGGGTTAGTTCCGTCAACACAATATTAGATGCAGAATTTGCTACAAGACATATTAACGTTCCAAATGCTATTCGTTTGATGATTAAGGATTTGAGCTTAATCAACGGTAGAGTAAGTAACGATGTAGTGAGCCAAGATGGTGGCGCTATCTGGATGAATGCAGCTGCAACATTAACTATGGATAGAGTTATCCTAAGCGGCAACATTGGATATAACGGTGGAGCGATATATGAAGGGGTTAAGAATATAAGTAACTCTAATATAAGAGGTAACAGTGCAGTAAATGGTGGTGCGTTTGTAAATGGAACTAGCACAATATTAAACAGTGAGCTATATAACAACAGCGCGGTAAGCGGTGGGGTAATAGCTAGCGGGAACAACACAATAA
>CAZXTL010000023.1:24191-36113 GCA_964643725.1 uncultured Candidatus Marinamargulisbacteria bacterium | reverse complement strand
AACGAAGAAGATATTATTGAAGATGTTATGGAAAGTCATAAAAAACATTTTGATAAAATACTTGTACTTGATGGCTCAACCGACAAAACTCCTGAAATACTCCAAAGCTACGATAATGTTGTTTATTATCTGCGAGATGAACAGATATTCCCTAAAAGAAAAATAACAGATGGTGTAAGACAATTCCTACTAGAAGAAGCTCAGAAAAGATACGGATATGATGGCTGGTTTTCTCTACTTCATGGTGATGAAATATTTGTAGATGATCCAAACGAAATAATATTAAAAGCAGAAAAACAAGGTGCAGATATCGTTAATTGGCACATGCTTAATTTCTTTTTGCACACACTTCAAAAAGAAAACTATAATGATTTTGCACCATTAACTGAACGATTAACCCATTTTAGCCCTGGGGGGCTGGAAATACGTCAATTCAAAAATAAAAAAGGAATATTCTTTAAGCTAGATCAAATATCCAGAGTTCTTCCATATGGACTAAAAAACAAACCTCTGTGGGATTATCCAATTATCAGACATTATCCTGAAAGATCTATAAGACAAAAACTTAATAGACCTGTTAATGGGTTCCAATCTCAAAACCCTAATCAATTCGAAAAAAAGGATATTGAACAAATCAAAAACCAATTATTTAAAGAAATATTAGACCCCAAAAATCTTCAAACTCGAGTATATGATGGTTCCTTCCATGAATTTGAACCTGGAAATAGACCTTCTTTTATTGCTCAATGGTTTGCATGGAGAAAATACAAGGAAATGGACTGGGGAGTCGCTGGACTACTAATACCTAGTAAACATATGGAATACAGAAATAGGATATTTAGGTAAATAAGACTGTTTAAGAGTTTAAGAGTTGAAGGGTTGATGAGTTAAAGAAAATCCCCCTGTCGCTTTGCGACATCCCCCTTATTAAGGGGGAATGAAAGAAGGAACAATATCTATACCCAACCAGTTTTTTCAGCTATTCCTCTATACCTCTATTCTTCTATCCCTCCATTTACCCCTTGTATTCGTCTATCCTATTCCTTTATAATTAGAAAAAGGAAAAAGGAGGGAAAAATGAGCTTATTTGAACAAATTAACACATCAAAAAACGCGATGGAGCAAACAACATCCGAAAAACATTTGCCAATTCTTAAAGTTGAAAGACTAAATGAAGACAAGGTACTAGTTAACGTAAATGTTGGTTCTGGAAAGCATCCAAATGAAATAGACCATTGGTTTCAATGGGTAATCATCAGAATAGATGGTATGTATGCAGGAAGAACAGAGTTTTCAGCAGTTATTATGGAACCTATAACAACTTTCGCATTGAATGTTCACGCTGGTGCAGTTATTACTGCTAGAGCAAGATGTAACAAACATGGCATTTGGGAATCAGACCCTGTAAAAGTATAACTTAAAAGCCCGGCTAAGCCGGGCTTATTAATTAAATCCAAATGAATTCTTAGAATTGTCATTCTGAACTCGATTCAGAATCCATAAGACTGGATCCCAGATCAAGTCTGGGATGACACCAACCTATTTTATAACTATATTTACTAATGTATTTGGGACTATAATCTCATTATTTGTTGAATTTAATAAAATTGTCATTCTGAACTTGATTCAGAATCCAGCATTTTAAAATATAAATCGTCCCATTCAGGATTTATTTTTTCAATTAAATCCAACTTCCAGGCTCTTCTCCAATTCTTTAATTGTTTTTCGCGCTTGATAGCAACATTAATATCATTAACTGTTTCAAAATAAACTAATCTGTCTACTAAATATTTCGTTGTAAATCCAGGATACAACTTATTTTTATGTTCATAGACTCTTTTAATTAAATTATTTGTTACTCCAACATACAGAGTACCATTTCTATCACTTGCTAAAATATATATATAATAATAATTCATTTTCTAAAAACTGGATCCCAGATCAAGTCTGGGATGACACCCACCTATTTTATTACTATATTCACTAGTTTATTTGGGACAACGATCTCTTTAATAATCTCTTTATTTTCAAGCTGTTTTGCAAGATGTTCTTTGGCAACCTTTAACATTTCTTCCTTAGATACACCTAATGGCAACATTTCTTTATCACGCAATTTACCATTTATCATAAATACAACTTCACAAGTATCAGACCCTAAATATTTATTGTCATATTTTGGCCATTTTTGCTGATGGACACTGAATTTGTTACCAAGAATCTCACACCAACATTCTTCAGCAAGATGCGGAGCGTATGGAGCTAAAAGAATCAGCAATGTTTCCAATAAAACCTTTGGAAGCTTTTCTAGCTTACCAAGATCATTCACATACACCATTAAAGCACTAATTGAAGTATTAAACTTATAAGCCTCTGTATCTTCACTAACCTTCTTGATTGCATGATGCATAGACCTCAGAATATCATCTGAAGGAACTGTACTTACGACCTCTTTCTCAAATAGACGCCAAACCTTTTCTAAAAATCTTCTAGTACCAACTATGTTTTTGGTTGACCATGGTTTGCTAACCTCAAGTGGACCCATAAACATTTCATAAAGCCTTAAAACATCAGCGCCTGATTCTTTGATAACATCATCAGGATTTACAACGTTTCCTAAAGACTTAGACATCTTCTGTCCATCTTCACCCATAATAAGGCCTTGATTAGTTAATTTATTAAAAGGTTCTTTGGTAGGAACTACACCAATATCATATAAAAATTTATACCAAAAACGTGCATAAAGAAGATGCAATACAGCATGCTCTGCTCCACCAATATAGGAATCAACTGGTAACCAGTGTTTAAGTTTATCTATATCCGCTAGCTTTTCATTATTTAATGGGTCTATATAACGAAGAAAATACCAGGAAGAACCTGCCCATTGAGGCATAGTGTTAGATTCTCTCTCTGCTTTGCCACTGCACTTTGGACAAGTAGTTTCCATCCACTCTCTTATATTTACAAGTGGTGACTCTCCTGTGCCTGATGGTTCATATTTATCAACTTTAGGTAATTCTAAAGGAAGTTCACTCTCAGGTATTCCAACAACGCCACACTTTGGACAATGAACAACAGGAATTGGTTCTCCCCAATAACGTTGACGAGAAAAGACCCAGTCTCTGAGCTTATAATTAACAGCACCCTTGCCTACTCCTTTGGATTCCAAAAGATTAATAACAGCTTTCTTGAATTCTGCAGTAGAAAGTCCATCATACTCACCAGAATTTATTGCTACACCTTCGCCTGTAAAAGCCTCACACTTCGACACCTCGATACAATTTTGCGATGCAAAATCACTCGGTGACCGAAGCTCAGTGACCGGCTTTTGTTCCTCGAGTGATTTCGAAGAAATTTTATCGAGAGGAGCAACTACTTGGATAATCGGCAACCCAAAAGTACTAGCAAACTCAAAATCTCTTTCATCATGGGCTGGAACTGCCATAATTGCTCCTGTTCCATAAGAACTAAGAACATAATCAGCTATCCAAACAGGAACCTTATTTCCATTCAATGGATTAATAGCATAGGAACCTGTGAAAGCACCTGTTTTATCTTTATTTAAAAATACTCGTTCAGTGTCAGACATTAAACTAGCTTTACGGATGTATTCTGTAACTTCTTTCGCTTGTGCATAGGAAGTTATCTTCTTAACTAGCTGATGCTCTGGAGAAAGCACCATATAAGTTGCGCCATACAAAGTATCTGGTCTTGTTGTATATACTTTGATGACATCATTGCTACCATCTAGTTTAAAATCAACTTCAGCGCCTGTGCTTTTGCCTATCCAGTTCCTTTGCATAAGTTTGATTGCTTCTGGCCAATCAAGCTCGTCTAGGTCCGTTAAAAGCCTTTCTGCATAAGCAGTAATCTTTAACATCCACTGACGAAGGTTCTTCTTAGTAACTTGCTCACCACAACGGTCGCATTTCCCGTCTACAACTTCTTCGTTAGCAAGACCTGTTTTGCAGGAAGGACACCAATTAATAGGAAAGGTATCTTCATAGGCAAGACCATTTTCAAACAGTTTTAGAAATATCCACTGTGTCCATTTAAAATAACTAGGATCAGTTGTGTCGATTTCTCTATCCCAATCATATGAAAAACCAATGCTCTTTATCTGACGTCTAAAATTATCAATATTTGCTTGAGTAGTAATAGCTGGCTGTGTTCCTGTTTTAATTGCATAATTCTCAGCAGGAAGACCAAATGCGTCCCAACCCATTGGGTGCAGAACATTAAAGCCATTCATACGTTTGAATCTAGCAAGAATATCTGAGGCAGTGTAACCTTCTGGATGACCAACATGTAGTCCTGCTCCAGATGGATAAGGAAACATGTCCAAAATATAATATCTTTTATCTTTAGGAAAAGAACTGTCTTCAACCGTTTTATATATCTTGGCTTCTTCCCATTTATCTTGCCACTTTTGTTCGAAATTTAGATGATTAAACATAGGAGTAAATTGTAAATGGTCAGTGGTTAATGGTCAATGGAGGATTGGATGATTGGATGAATGGAAGAATGGAAGAATGGGAAACAGTGAACGGAGGAATTGATGTGTTCTGGACGAAGTCATTCCCGCACCCGATTTCTCGAGTGTAAACTCCGGCGGGAATCAATTTAGTTTCTGTCTGCCCAATATTCAGGCTTACGGTGTTGATGAGCTATAGCCAAAATTAAAATTTGATCATTATTAACAGAATAAATAACTTTATAGGGAAACTTGTGTAACAATAAAGACTTTAAATTATAGTTCTCATTACTTCCAATTTCAGGATAGTCAACAATAATATCAATTAACCGCTTTAACTCTTTTTTAAAAAGTAGCCCTAAGTTTTTTTGCTCAAGCTCATAAAATAAAACAGTATCATCTATCTCAAGCTTTGCTTCTTCAATAAATATTACATTCATTTGAAATTACCCAAGTATTTCTTCGTATGTATAAGTTTTTGAAAGTCCTTTCTCATACTTTCGTAATCGTTTAAAAGATTCATCTACCCAAATAGCATTTAGTTCAGGATTTGAGTTATCTAGATTCTTAATTAAGGCTTCAATAAAAAGCATTTTCTCGTGTGCTTTTAAATTCATTGCCTCTTTTAATAATGATTCGGAAATTGCCATTCTCTGCCTCCTAAATTTGAGTTACTTTTATTATACCTGTTTAGCGTATAGAGGGATAGAGGGACGGAGGAATGAATAAAAGAAGTGACATGTGACGAAGTGACTATGTGAAATCGGAAACAATTGAGCTGAGCTATAGAAAAATGTTTTATCGCTCAAAAAAGTGTTATAATGTGAGCTATATAAAGGAAGTGTATCGCTCATGAGATGGAACTGGCAATCAGATAAATGGCCAATTTTTACATATAACAAAAACCAACTAAGTGATTTTGAAGCTGAATTTCTAGCAGAATCCAGTATTGTTTTTGGTGCTTATCAACACATTGATAAAAATGATAAAAAAAATATCATTATTGAGCTTATCACTGAAGAAGCTGTAAATACTTCTGAAATAGAGGGTGAAATCCTTGATAGAGAGAGTGTGCAATCTTCTATTAGAAAAAATTTTGGGTTACATACAAATAACAAAAAGATACCACAAAATGAAAAAGGAATATCAGATATGATGATTGACTTATATGAGACATACGATAAAAACTTAAGCAATGAATATCTATATAACTGGCACAAAAAACTGGCATTAGGAAGAAGTGATATCGAAAATATAGGCAAATACAGAACACATGATGAACCGATGCAGGTAGTATCTGGTCCTATACATAAGCCAAAGATACATTATGAAGCACCACCTTCAAGAATTATCCCTATTGAAATGGAAAGATATTCTGAATGGTTTAACGAAGCATCACAAATGAGTGCAAATAAGCTAAACACAATAATAAATGCTGGAATTGCTCATTTATATTTTGTTTTGATTCATCCTTTTGAAGATGGAAATGGCAGAATCGGAAGAGCTTTGTCAGAAAAGCTGATTTCAAGTTCATTTCATTACCCTGTTCTACTTTCAATATCCTCAATAATACAAAAAAATAAGAAAGAGTATTACGATATATTAGAAGAACACAATAAAAAACTTGAGATAACTGATTATCTTATATATTTTTCTAAACTTATTTTAGAAGCTCAAAAGCTTACTGGTAAGACCATTGAATTCACAATCAAAAAAACTAAAATATATGATAAGTACTCTGAATTATTAAACGAAAGACAGCTTAAAGTGCTAAGCAAAATATTTGAAGCAGGAATAAACGGGTTTAAAGGTGGGCTAAGTGCTAATAATTACAAAAGCATAGCAAAACATACTTCTGACTCTACTGTAACAAGAGATCTTCAGGGAATGGTATCGATTGGATTATTGAAGAAAGTAGGCGAACTGAAGCATGCTAGGTACTATGTAAATAACTTATAGTTTATTTGTTAGTTGCACTAACAAGGCTTTTTAAAAGTAAACTTTTATATTCTTCTACGTTAAGGTCTCTTTCTTTTTATTAATTGAACTGAACGAACACGGAAAACGAAGTGACGGGGTGACGGGGTGACGAAATAATGAGGCTACGAATAAACGAAGCTACGCAACATCGTGAGCTCGTAAAATAGTTTAAGAGTTGGAGCGTTAAACTTTAAAAATCCAAAACTCAAATTCCAAATGACATTTCGACAAGCTCAATGCAAGCAAATAAATCCCTAAATTAAACAAATCCAAATCAAAAGAATACCTGACTAAAAAGCATTATTTCTTGATTTAGCATTATTAGATTTATTAACCTCACCAGCTAAAATCACTTGTGTTTTTTAAATAAATTAACATATAGCTACCTCTCCTAAAAGAGAGGTTTAGGGATTTCCCATTATTTGATTTATTTAGATTTTGTGCTTTGACATTTGGCATTTCGTATTACGTTTTCCATTTCTACGATTTAAGGTGTGATTCTATCTATCCAAAAGTAAGGTTCTCTATGTTGATGAGAAATAGAAAAAACAATTATATTATCAGAATACTCTTTATAAAAAATTTGATAAGGGAATCTACTAACTAACATTTTCTTAATGCCATTAGAAATATTATCACCTATACCAGGAAACCGACAAATAACATTCAAAATATTATGGATCTCTGTTTTTGAAAGCTATCTCTAACTCTTCACTTTCAAGCTTATAATACTCCACAGCATCTAAATATTCTAAGTTAGCCAAATCTATAAAAAAAACAGGCTTCATTATTGTTTAATAAACTCATCCAAAGATAATGCTGAGAGTTTCCCTGATTCATATGAATTAACTCTTTTTGTAACCTCTTTATCCAAACATTGTCTATTGATTCATCTGGCATATCAAGACTTTTATTTAATGTTTGTATAAACAATACTCTTTCGAATGGTTTTAGCTTAAGTGCCTCAGAAATTAAGTTATTTGAAATTGTCATAATCTTTCTCCTTACTAACTTAGTATTTATAAATATATCATACTGCAATAAGTAGATTCAATGAACACTTGTTCTTATGTCTCAAATAGATGAATGGATGAAAAGTCTAAAAGTAGAAGAGTTGAGAAGTTGAAGAGTTGGAGGGTTAGAATAAAACCCAAAATCCCAATGACAAATACTACAAATAAATCCTTAAATCACTAATTCCAAATCATAATGCAATCTCTTTCATTTAAGGATTTGTCATTTTATGATTTATTTGGGTTTTGGATTTTGACATTTGGATTTACTTATCCCAGTTTACGGTTTAATTATATACTGTCCTATTTTACGAAGAGGCTTAATTTTATTTATATGCCAAGCTTCTTTGTCTTCCAAATAAGCTCGGAATCTATTTTTTGCTATTATACCCTTTTAAAAAAATTAACTGGTAATATTCTTTGTTTTGATATTTTGAAAGTTATGCTTGTATTCATTATAACTACAACTTTTTAACTACATAGTTATAGAACCAAGAAGGGATATCTTTTTCAATCAAACTTATGGTTTTTGGTGTTTTCTCAGCAATTAATTTTAAATCATTTGAGTTATCAAAAACATAAGATCTATAAGAATACCTAATAGCTTGCAATAGATTTTCTAAAGACCTATAGTATCTATCTATAATCTTGTACAGGATGTCCTCCATTGCTAACTCTTTGAGCTACTCTGTTAATATTTATTATGGGGTCATTTGTAGAAATAAAGTATAAATATACTTTAAAGCCAAGGTCACTAGCGTTTTTCATGAAATCAAGTTTTGAGTTATGTGAAAAAACAGTTTCAAAAGAAAATGTGCTCGTACATGATGCTATCATTTTATTTCTAACAAAATCGGCGAATATAGCAGCTATATAAGAATTATTTTCGTTAACTAAAACAAATCTTTCTTCTTTAACATCAAAGACATTGGTTAATTTTACTTGTTTTTTTAATCCATGTTGTAAAACAAAATGATTCAATTCAGAATTTGATGTCTTTATTCCAAACTCTTCAAAAATATCAATAGGTGTATGTTTTTCTTCAAACTTATTATAGATATCGTCAGCATTAACAAAAGGACCTGTATTTATTGGAAATTTATCTTTTATATATTTAAATAAAGTTGATTTACCAGAACCGTTTGGACCAGCAAAAATCCTTATCCTTTTTGACATTACTTATTTAAGTGAAACCTAAGTTTCTCTGTTCTAACTGATTTAGCAACACTATCTTTAACCACTTCTTCATTGCCATTAGAATGGACTCTGACCACTCTATTACCTTTTTGGACAACATAGGGAATGTCTTTATCTGAACTACTCTTTTGTGCATTTGTAGAAACTTTATGAGCAACTTTTTTTAACTTCTCTGAATATTTATTCATTATTAATCACCCTTAAATATATAGTAATTTGTATTTTACTTTTAGTAAATAGAGGAATACAAAACGAACTTACGAAGTGACGGAGTAACGTTAGACGTAGGACGGAAGACGAATGGATGAATGGATGAATGGATGAATAGTGAGCAGTGAACGGTGAACAGTGACGAAGTGACGAGTAACAAGTGACGGGGTGACGTATTGGAAAAAGTTGAAGAGTCTAACTGTTGAAGAGTTGAAGAGTTCGAGGGTTAGGACTAAATTATTGTTTGTACTGGAAAGATATTTAATATTCTGAAAAAAGCTTCTTTTACAATCATAGCATCTTCATCGAAAAGACGATCTCCATAAGGATATCTTAACTTAGGCAGGTAGCTGTTAATCAAAAGAACATCTTTCTTTATTTCAATATAATCAGGATTAATCTTAACAATATCTGATAATAACTTATCCAGAAAGTGCATTTTGCCTATTTCTTGATTATTAGATAATAAAAAATGCTTAAAATATTTCTCTAATGCTTGATGATAATGATAGATAATTATCTCTGGTCTACCTGACTCTTTATAAAGAAAATCAGCTGTTTCTCTATCACCCTGTGCAAGATATAACCATTCTAAAAGCTCCTTATCTGACATATACCTCTTTACCTTCTTCTATAATTTTCTTCCAGAAAAAAAAATGGTTCTTCTTATACTCTAATTCTTTTGGATCTACAATTAATAAGTCCATTGCATAATCTCGTGGAAAAAACTCACTTTGAATATCTACATTTAATTGACGTTTATCTCTATGTTTATCATCTACAATTAAAATATCAATATCACTATCTTCAGTTGGGTTACCGTTTGCATAGCTACCAAACAACCAAATATTCTTAGGATTAAATTTTTCACTAATTCGCAATACGATATCTTGAATATTTTCCTTAGTTAACATGTTTTAAATTATAACTAGGAAATAAGCTATTGTCACTCTTGATGGATGAATAGAAGGATAGAGGGAGGGACGAAGAGTAAAACGTGAACGGTGAATCCGGCTTCGCTAATGCTACGCCGTGATAAACAGTGATGGGTGATGGATGACGTAGGACGGAGGACGTGGGACGAATTGATGAATGGATGATAGGAGGAATGGATGAATGGAGGATTGGTTAGTCACATCAAATCAAATTCATTCCTTCTGAATTTTCTAGAAAATTTTCATCGGAAACAATAGAATGACCTAATTCTTTTTCTGTTTCTTTTCTTGCAACTCCTGCAACACTTCCACCTCTTTTTGCAACTCTTCTATTCTTATTAAAATTATCTGGCTTTTCTTTTTTTGAAATTTCAGTTGTAACTTTTTCGCCTAACATTGTAAAAATAAGCTCTAAATCTGTCATGTGATCTCTTAGATTTTCGTTTTGCAAATTTTTAAATTCTTTATACTCTGATGGTGTCATTCCAAAAGTTGCCTTTGATATATCGGCTGTTAATATTGCAAAGTCTTTTTTATTTATAATACCTCTATCTTTCCATTCATCTGTCAAATTTTGACGTATTGCTATGCCTCTTAAGCGCTTATCAATCCAATCTTTAGGATATCCCTTGTCTTCATATAATTGTTTCATTCTTTCCTGAGCTAATTCAGGGTTATCTATTTCATCAATTCGCTCTTTGCCAACTTGAGCTAACCAACGCTTAAATGGCTCAGCTTTTTTACTTGGGATAGATTGAATTAACCTAAAAACATCTTTTGTATTGCCAGCCAATGTTTTTCTGTTTTTGCCAGTTAATGTTAACATTACTACCTGGGGACAATTTGTCCCTATATAAATACTAAGTTCTTTATCTCTCTTTCTAATCTTTTTTAAATAATCTGTTGGATTATTGCTATCAGTTAATGCAAAAACAATATCAACTAAAGAATAATACCAATCATTTTTATACCAAGTTCTCCTGATTTGTATTGTCTCAAATAAAATTAACTTATTATGTATTTCCATATTTTAATTATATCCTTTACTTACTCAAAAAACCTATTGCTCTCATAATACATAAAGATCAAAATTAAGTCAACATATATCGCAGAAAATATTTAACGTCAACATATTGAAAACAAACAGTAAACGGAGCGAGAAAGTTACGTGAGACGAAATGATGATTGGATGAATGGATGATTGGATGAATAGCTTAAAAGTTGAAGAGTTAAAAAGTTGAAGAGTTGGAGTGTTTATGAGTTAAGTGATTCATAAATATTTGAAATTTATGAGTCATAGCTTCTCTCTCGGACCATAACCTAATATTTTCAAAATCTACATCAACTTCCTTTACTACTAATAATGCTTGTTCCAATGATTGTTCATCATTCCAATGATAATAAGCTGAAAGCCTGTCTTTAACTGTATCTGTAGCTGTTAGTAACTTTATTTCTCCTAAACTAGTTTTATGATTATGAAACTCGTGCACTGGCTCGTTACCAATGGAGATTGGAGGGTTCACAAACTCTACAATATAATCAGTGTTTTTGTGTACAAAATACTTTGAAGCCGTAAATTCAAAGCCGAGTTCGGCTAAATATTGTTTAACTTTCTTACCCTCATGGTAAGTTATTAAATCTAAATCCCCAGAAATATAAGCATTTTTAGAATAAATGGTAACACATGCACCACCAACTAAAATTATGTCCACGCCTTTGGTTTTCAAAAACTCACCTATAACAATAACAAGGTCTTCTAAAGACATAGATTTCTCTATCTTATACAATTGGTTTATTCTTCCTGCGTGGTCTCTTCCGAACATCTAACTCATAGAATTTTTTTAAATCAGTTGGCATAAATTCGTATGCTTTCTCAAATAGCTTTTTAATATCTTTAAAAAAAGGATATCGTGGGTTGAATTGATAGTACCTTGTGTTCCCTTCGAGTAAACTTACCAAAAGACCACCCCTTTCTAGCTTATCCAAAGTCTTTTGGAAACCAAAAACAGAAGTAGAAAAAATATCAGCTAGTTGTTTAGCATAACAATACTCATTTTTCATTAAGAAAAAAATAATTATTTCCGTATGCTTATTATTGAAAAGATAATCAAACATC
>CAZXTL010000023.1:0-24091 GCA_964643725.1 uncultured Candidatus Marinamargulisbacteria bacterium | reverse complement strand
TAAGAAAAAAATAATTATTTCCGTATGCTTATTATTGAAAAGATAATCAAACATCATTACCACCTTTATTGGTAATAATACCAAGCTTATTGGTAGGAAGTCAAGAACACACCCCCTAGCCCCCTCTCAAGAGGGGGAAAATCAAATAGTTGAAGAATTTAAGGGTTGAGATAAAACCCAAAATCCCAATGACAAATACTACAAATAAATCATTAAATCAATCAAATCCAAATTAATCCCCCTCCTTTGCTATTGCAAAGGTATCCCCCTTATTAAGGGGGAATCTATTGCTGTTTACTGTTCACTGCTCTCTCACCATTTAGAGATTTGGCATTTTATGATTATTTTGACATTTGGGCTTTGTCATTTGTCATTTCAGGTATTGTTTTCAAAAGTTGCAGATATTTATTAATAACTATTTTTTCATCAAATTCTTTTTCTGCCTTGGCTCTGGAATACTTACCCATTGCTAATTTCTGTTCATAAGGAAGTTCTACTAATTTAATCATCGCGTCTGCTAAAGCCTTTGCGTCTTTGGGAGGGACAAAAAATCCGTTTATCCCCTCTTCTACTGTTTCCCTACATCCAGGCACATCAGTAGTAATAATAGGTCTACCCATGGCCATGGCCTCTAGATTGGTCCGCGGGGTACCTTCTCGATAAGAGGGCAAAACAAAACAACTACATTGTGCTAAATATTCTCTAACATCTTTCTTTTCTCCCAAATAATCAACAACATCATTTGCATTTAAACTATTTAATTTTTGCAAAGAAATCCCAGCAGGATTTTTACTATCAATTGGACCAATTAGAGTAACTTTAACGTTAGGATACTTTTCTTTTAAAATAGTAGCAGCGGTAATATATTCTTTCACACCTTTATCTACTAAGACCCTAGCAACCATCAAGAAGCTATCAGTTTTACTTTCTGGGAGTTTGGAATATTGATACTTGTCCAAGCTTATTCCAGAGCCAGGTGTTATTAAACACTTTTCTGAGCCAATCTTATACCTAGAGATAAACATACTTACGTCTTCGCTATTTTGAAACACATAGTATCTTGGAAACCTAAAAGCTACACGATACATAAAATCTATAAAAACATGAACTAACTGTCTTTTTGTTTTAATAAACAAATATCCTAGACCTGTAATATTGGCTATTAAAGGAATCTTGAGTAAACCACAAGCAAATGAACCATAAATGTTTGGTTTTATAGTGAAGGTCATTACGCAACTTGGCTTCTCTTTCTTCAAAACAGAAAATAATTCCAAGGACAAAGCAAAATCCTTAATAGGGTTCATGCTTTTTCTATCCAAATGTTTAAGAGGAATAACCTTTGCTTCTTGAAGCTTATCTGAATAATCATCATCTGGAGCTAATACGACAAGTTCGTAACCATCTTTACTGAGTGAAGTTATTAAACTTTGACGAAAGTTATAAAGGTAAAATGAAGAATTAGCGATTAGGACTATTTTATTATTTAACATAAGTAGATTTCTCATGCTTAATATAAGCCAATAATAAAACTATGGCAATTAAGGTAAAGAATACTGCCAAGGTATTTATCACAAGGTAATTAAACTTATACTTTTCAATGTCAACTGGATTGACGGAAGGTTCATCTAACACAACAAAAAGTGGTTTATGGGAGGTTAACTCAAGCTCTTCATTTATTGGGTCAATGGATTCAATAATACCCTTAAGCATAAGCAGAGCAGATTCCTTATTAAAGCCAGTAAAACTAAGCTTTAAAAGTTTAGAATTTCTTTCAATTGCAACTTTAAATGCTTCATGTTTCTCTGGTGCTGGTAAATTCTTTAACTTACATACCCTTTGTATAAATTTACGATTATTAATAATAGTTAAAACAACATCCTGCTGACTTAATAATTTATTAAAGCTAAACCCATCTTTTGATTCGATAACCATAAGTGTTGCATCTGCTAGATAAGTCTGCTTAAGATTCTGGATACTAAAAAAGAAAAACAAAAAAGCTATAACCGAACCAACGAGGATAATCCATAAATATTTAAATAATGACCGCAACAAATCTTTAACTTCCACTTTGCTTTCCTTTCCCTATATGAAAAAACTTCTCCTTAAGAATTAAGGGCTGTTTAGCAACAAGTTCGTAATAAAAATAAACAATAAAGACTAGCACAAACGGGAATTTATAACGCACTGCTGTACCGAAATTAAAAACAACCAGCCCATAGATAGCAAAACCTATAACTATATATATTGTTAGGAAGCGAAGGAAATCTGATTTTACGCGATATTTCCTCTTTAATAAAAATAATTTAAGGAAAATCCATGCCATAAATAAATTTTCTACTGATTGGATAAGTTGCATGGGCTTTCTGCTCTCCCAAACAAATGGCTTAAACATAAAATAAACAACATTAACGGAGCCTATCCTGACAAGGTCCACTATGTTATTTATAGGAACAAAAGAATCTGTCGCCTTTTCAGAACCCGAAGCTGTAGCAAGATTCTCCGTGTACATAGCTCTCCGATAAAAATTTATTTTGTTTATAGAAAAAAAGGATTGGGAAAGAGCAATAATTACTACAAATACTATAATCATAACTAATCTATTGCGACTAACTTTTCTTTGAAAGAACAGCTGAAAAATAAAAAGAGACAAAATAAAAATTAAAAGATTCTGAAATTTAATAAAAATTAAAGGAAGACTAACTAAAACAGATAATAAATATTTCTTCTTATATACCAACCAAACACTCCAACACATAAACACTGCTATCCACATATCTCTTAAGGCAACAGCAGAATATAAGGCTAAGCTTGGATACAACAAGTAAAACAACTTATTAAACCCACGCAAAATGCCCTTTTTGAGCAACAAAATATAAACTGCAACAAATAAGAATACGTTAGCCATAGATAAGGCATATATTGAATTCATAATAGGAACTGGAGTTACTGCCATTAAAGCTCCAGCAACATGTGTCTTTAATGCTATTGGATAAAACACATTAAATACTCCTGACCTGATATAAGTAACTGCAGATAAATAAGTAAACTGATCACCTAAATAAGTTGGACTAAACAAAACGTAATTTAAACAAAACACTAAAACTAAATGACCAGCAAGTAAGATGAAAACATTGCGACTTAGTTTAAAATGAACAACAGCGAAGATTAGCATAATGGATAGGAAACTGAAGTTGAGTAGGTCTGATAGAATCATGGTTAAATTGTAGCTTGATGATAGGTAATAGTGAAGTGGTTTGTAAGTTGCACTTACGATGCATATTTAGAAAAGAATTTCTAATCTTTCTTTTCAATAAGGGGTTGCTCTCTTTTGTTACTTTTGCTTGATCAAATATTCTTATTCTTTTATTAATTGCCTGAAGGACACTGGATAACAAAAATGAATTCTTGAACTTTCTTTATGTTAAGGTCTCATTTTTTTTATTAATTCCCTTCAGGCACACGGGATTACAAGAATGAATTCTTAAACTTTCTTTATGTTAAGGTCTCATTGCCGACCTTAACAATCCGCTAGTCCCTACGCAAACTCACTTCATTAAAATCTGGGATATTTCTTGTCACCTTGTGAGCTCATGCCATCTTCATAATATAGTGCTCAACCTGCAGGAGCATTGCCTTGCTGTGATATTTATATTTAGCACCTTAAAATGACTTCGAAATATCAACGATTTTATATTCGCTCAGATAGCTCTGGGACAATTATTTTGATTTGGCATTTTAGATTTATTTGCCTGCCCCGCGTAGCTTTAGCGCAGTGGGGGATTTTGAAATTTGTCATTTGGATTTAGTAGATGAACGTTCGTTTTCAAGCCAAGACTGAAACATTAGTACAGACCAAAGGAAAGGTGTATGAGATTGTTTACCAGAGAGATGCTCTTGCCATTTAGTATGGATATACTTAGAGTCGAAGTAACCTTCTTGATTAATTCTTGACTCATTAAGTAAGGTCTCTGCCCACTGTTTAAGCGGTCCTCGTAACCACTCTCCAACAGGAATAGCAAAACCTGCTTTGGGGCGTTCGATTAATTCTTTAGGAACATATTTATATAATATTTGTCGTAATATCCACTTAGTCTGTCCTTTACGTAACTTCATGGACATAGGTAGTTTATAAGCAAGCTCTACAATACGATGATCAAGAAAAGGCACACGTGTTTCTAGACTATTGGCCATAGCCGCTCTATCCACCTTAACAAGAATATCATTTGGTAAATAGGTCATAGCGTCCACATACATCATATGTGTCTGAGAATCAGATACTTTCAAATTTAATACTGTTTCTGTTAACCAAGATTTTGGCTCTTTGCTACCAATCACAACTTCTGCAGGATTCTGAATTTCTGACTCAAGACTATAGTAAAGTTCTTCTATACTATTTATTTTCTCTAAACGAGAAGCTATCTTATATATTTTCTGCCCCATACTTGATGGAAACGGTTTAACTCTCTTAATCAAATCAAATACTTTATCCCATTTTGCTTCAGGAATAAGTTTAATGATCTTTCCAATAATTTTTCTTATAAAAAAAGGCACTATGGCAATCTTGTCCCATTTATCAATTATAAGATACCGATTATATCCACAAAAAAGTTCATCACCAGCATCACCAGATAAAGAAACAGTTACATGCTGACGTGCTAACTGTGAAACTAAAAAAGTTGGAATCTGCGATGAATCCGCAAAAGGTTCATCATACATAGTTGCTAATTTTGGTATCACATTCATTGCTTCTTCAGCTGAAACATAAAGCTCAGTATGGTCAGTACCAAGGTGCTTGGCTACAGCTTTGGCATACACCGCTTCATCATAACCTGATTCCTTAAAGCCTATTGAAAAAGTCTTAATGGGTACTGATGACTGCATTTGCATTAGAGCTGTAATTAAGGATGAATCAATCCCTCCTGAAAGGAATGTCCCAAGAGGAACATCTGCTATCATTTGTAAACCAATTGACTGTTTTAATTGTTCTTCTAAAGCAGAAACAGCAACTGATTCGGAACCTACAAATGGAGAGCTAATCCCTTTGTTCACTACTGAAGATAAACTCCAATAAACCTCACCCGCTCCTTCGGAGCACCCTCTCCTAGAGGAGAGGGTTTCTCTTGTAAACTGAATATAGGTGCCTGGTAATAACTTCTTAATACCTTTATAAATTGAAAAAGGAGCTGGAATATAACAATGCCTTAGGTATAAACAAAGAACATCTCTATCAATCTCTCCTATAAAATCTGGGTGTAACTTAAGTGCCTTTAATTCCGATGCAAACATAAAGGTATTATTCTGAAACCCATAATAAAGAGGTTTCTCGCCTATTCGATCTCTAGCAAGAGTCAAAACTTGTTCCTGCGTATCCCAAAGAGCAAGAGCAAACATCCCAACTGTTTTCTGAAGCGTAGCTTCAATTCCCCAAGCCTCAAAACCGGCAAGCAGTGTTTCTGTATCGGAATGGCCTTTCCACTGTGATTCTTTACTTAGTTGCTTTCGTATTTCGAGATGATTGTATATCTCTCCATTAAAAACAATAACATAGCGTCCACTTGCTGATAACATTGGCTGATGGCCAAACACTGATAAGTCAAGAACTGAAAGGCGTCTATGGGCTAAAGCAAGGCTAATCTTGTCATCTATCCAAACACCAGAATCATCTGGTCCTCGATGAGTAATGGCTTGTGCCATGTTTGTTGCAATTGTTTTTGCGGATTTTTCTGAAATACTATTTGTTTGCCAAAAGCCTGTTATGCCACACATGTGGTAAATTGTAGCTTGTTTTATCGTTCTCGTCACCGTTACTGACGTTCCCGTTAAGACGAGAAGCTATTTTCTTTAAAAGTAAACTTTAAAATTCTTTTACGTTAATGTCTCATTGCCGACCTATACTCAAGCTTCGCTCTCGTAGTCAGCCACTAAATTCGCAATGCTCATTAAGTGGAGCTGAAATACAATCCGCTAGTCCCTACGCAAACTCACTTCATTAAAATCTGGGATATTTCTAGTCACCTTGTGAGCTAATACCATCTTCATAATATAGCACTCAACTTGCAGGAGCATTGCCTTGCTATGGTTTTCTTATTCAACACCATAAAATGACGTCGAAATACCTACGATTTTATATTCGCTCAGATAGCTCCGGGACAAATTTATTAATGATTTGGCATTATTCGATTTATTTGACATTTATAATTTGGATTTTGTCATTATGTAGTCAATATTAGTCTTTATTAAATAAACCACTTATGAACTCAGAAAAATTGAGTTCTGGGAATGGGACATAAGGAGGATAAAAGTTACCATGTCTCGATGACAATCCATAGATAATAATAAAAGGACTTCTAAGTAAATTAGTAACATCACTAGTTGCCTTCAGTTTACCTTGTTGTATCTCATGAATAGAATATAAATCACCTTTTGCATCTATTGCTTTCCAATTAGAATTAAGATTATCAACATATAACCAATGTCCATTGATTTTCACCTCAGAAGCAGCGTGCGAAGGTAACTTTCTAATAAATAAATTAACAAATGTTGGACTAAATTTATTCTGCAATATATATATATGTCTGGTTTGATATCCAAGATTGGCAAGTAACGTTTCTATATCTCTTGAGCGGTCATAGCAAGAACCATGCTTCATCTTAGCTAGTTCATCTATTTCCCAAACATGCCCTTCCTTTCTATATAGTACTGGAGCTAATTCCAAAATATATTTTTGAACAACAGTTATCTTTTGAATATCAGTTACAGAATTACTGTTTTTAAACTCAAAATTAATTTCATCTAAATATTTTTGTACTCTTTCACCTGAAGGTACAGGTGGAACTTGAGAAAAATAAAATATTGCACAAATTAAAGCAATAATGACTCCAAAACCAAATAACCTACTCATTAATCTTCTGTAAATAATATTTAACACTTGGTAACCACCTAGATTCTGGATACTCTACTTCAAAATTATTAAACAACTTAATAGCCTCTTGTTTATCTCCGCTGTTAAATAAAGCTCTCGCTTTATAAAAAGAAACTGATTGATTAAAAACAGAATCACCCGCTATAGGAGCAATCTGATTGTACAATTTATAGGCAAGTAAGTCTTTTTGTAAAACATCCGCCATCCTTGCTTTGTTATAAAGTATAAGTGTATGTCTTAACTTATCTTTGTTAATTTGAGAAACATTAACCTCTTCTTTTTGAGATTTTGGAGCAACTGAAGAACTTTGAAAATAATTTAACTGCTTAATCTTTTGCTTGTTCTCGGTTATTTTCGATATAATTCTACCAAATGAAAGTAAGGGAAAGGGATAAAGCAAATTACTGTCTCTAAATGTTTCCGCAGTTATATTATCAGGATACCCATACTTATGAAGCACTTCTGGATGTGAAATAATGTCCTTAACAGTCAATAGCTGACCTTGTTCATTACGAAATATAATGTTTTTCCAAGGATCTAACACAATCCATTTGCCGTTCCAATAGATCTCATTCAAGGTATGAGGTGATTGATTAATCTTTATATCATAAAGTGCAACAGAATGTACTTTATAACCCTGCATTACAGCTAACATATCAAAAGCCTGCGCATCAGTATCGCAGTAACCATAACCTCTTCTTAGCATATTAAAGAAATTATCATTAATTGGTATTGCCGGTGATGGCGCAAAGGTCTGCGGACGAATATTCTCATATACCCATGACACCATCTTCTGAAGTTTTTCTTCTGAATAACGAGGATAAACATTAAACTGCTTTACGATTTTATAATATGTACCTAACCCTTGCAAACAATCGTAAATATTTAAAACTAAAGTTCTGTGAACTGGTAATTGATTTGTATAAGATGCATTTAATATAGATTGGTTATACAAGTAATTATTTAACCAAATAATCATTATAAAAAACAGAATAATAAATACTAATATCTTCTTCATTTTTTTGTCCTTAACTACAAATTTATAAAAAATTTTGATATTTATTAACAACTTCTAATGTAGCTTGCAACATTTTACCTGAAGTATATTTACTGCCATCAAAATTATCTTTGATAAATTTAATAGAGGTTATTGATTCAACCCATGAATCAATAGAAAAGTCACTAATTGCAATATCAATAAATTCTTCAGGAACCTCTAAACCTTTGTATGCTACAGTTTTTAACCCAGCTAATTTTGCTTCAAGCAAAGAAAATGAAAATGTTTCTTGTTTTGAAGTATGCACATATATTAAATGATTATAAAGTTCTTGGATTACTTCTTCATACCTTAATTTTCCTAAAAATTTTACTGATAAATTATTTCTCCTAACAAAATCATCTAACACGCTTCTCTCTGGACCATCTCCAACAACTGTTAGACAGTATGAATTATCTAATTCAAATAACTTCTTAAATACCTCCAAAAGAAAAATAATATTTTTTCTCTTTTCTAAAGTACCTGTATAAATTATAGACTTATTATGGATATTTTGTTTTTTGTTTTTTATAAAAACTGACTGATTAATCCCATTCTCAATTACAATTATTTCTTTTATTGTAAATCCTACAAAATGTTCATTTATTAAATATTCCCTATATGGATAAGAAACAGTAACAATTGGCTGATAAAGCTGGGTTAGTAGACCTATCTCTTGTTTTTTTAAGTTAATTATTTGTTTATTAGTAACAGAATAGGCCTGCAAATTATCACTCCAAACAGCATGTAGCCAACAAACAGATGGGATTAAAGAATCCCATGCTATATAAATGTCCTCAAAAATCCTTAAATCAGTTTTTTTATTAAAAAATATTTTATATAAAATTCTTATAACTTTTCCTTTATATAAAAACCCATAAGGAAAACGAACAAAATTACCAATTATTTGAGCAATATGTGGAAAATATCTACACCATACTGGCAAAGAATCTAGAGTTATTAGTTTTACATCCCACCCTATTTTCTGAAATTCAATTTGCAATGTTCTTGCATGGTTAAATGCTCCACCAGCTTTTAAAAGAAATCCACTATAATAAATGATGACTTGTTTATGAATAGTACTCATATCGTTTTCTTAATAAGTTTATTATATTCATTTCTCTCATGTTGGTTTAACTTTTCTGGATCCATCATTTCCAATACAACTTCTCGAAGCTTATTTCCGAGTTTTTTTGCGTAGGAAGCATCTCTTAATAACTTAATAGTTGCTTCTGCGAAATCATGAGTGTTGCCATATTCAACTAATTCACCTGTAATTCCTGTTTTAATAAGTTCTGGCTGCCAATCAATGTCATATGCTACAACTGGAGCTCCACCAAGTGCGGCTTCTGTTAGTGCCCTGCCAGTATGTGGAGATAAAACCACTGATGCTTTCGGAATAACAGATGACAACCATTGTTGATCACGATTACCCCAAAATATAACATAAGCACTAACCCCCAATTCCTCAGCTAATTTTTCTAATATTTTCCTTTCACTACCATCTCCAACTAAAAACGCAGTAACATAAATCCCATTTTTTCTAACTTCAGCAAGTACTCTAATAACATCATCTGCCTTCTTTACCAATTCAAGACGACCAATATACAATAGATATCCATTACCTATATCTGATAGCAGTTTCCTTTTTGACGGATGAACAAAATGGCTAGCATGAATAAGATTACCATAACGAAATAATGTTGTTCTTTCTGGCTTTGCACCCATTCTAATAGCAAAATTCAGATTATCCTGATTTGCACCAGCCACCAGATTGGCTCTGGAAAAAACAAATTTCTCCATCACTCTTTCTTGATTCATCGTTTTAAACAGTCTAGGCATCATTCCTTTACTAGTTGTTTGACGAATTTTTTCATTATTAGCACCAACTCTTACTACAAATGGAACACCAGTCAATCTGGAAAGAACCCACCCCAAGAAACCAAGATAAAGAGGGTCGCCTACACGAATAATATTAATTTTCTCTCGACGAATTAGTCTAATTAAATAAATAAGAACATCTACTTGTGAAAAAATAAAATTAAGTGGAGAAATCCAACTAAATAAAGGACTTATCCCAACTTTACCTTCAATGAAAGTATGTGATTTTTCTAATTCATAGGATATTGGTCTCCCATATTTCGGACCCCAATTAGGTGTACTTACTAAAGAAGCAAATGGATGAACAGACCAAACATGACTAAAGTAACCATTTAAATCTCTGCATGTAACAGAGCCTTCTAAGCTACGCTCTTTAATGGCTTCAAGACAATAAGAGCAATCAATAACAAGAAGTTTATTACTAATACTCACTTTATCCTTGCTGTTTTCTGCAAAATGTTTCAAATCCAGTACCCCCTATATTTATATCTATATCTACGGCTCCAAGTTTTTCAAGAAGTTGTCTAATTTGTTTTGGTTTACGACGATGTTTATAATAATCTGTTGTGCCATCGTGTGTGTCTAAAAGAGACCATTCGTAATGCATCTCTCTATCTCTTAATTTTAAATCTGGATAATAAAAATGTACTGGGGATACTCTTCGTAAAATTCTTTGAATAAATAAAGAATCTCTAAACTTCCAATGTATAGGAAAGAAAAAATCTGTAACTCTTTTTACAAACTTATACCTAATTCTCTTTGGAAGTCTCAAAATGAACCATCGATAAACTTGTACAGAACCTCCAAAAGGAGGTGGAAGAATAAATGTCCATTTCCACATATAATTATCAATTACTAATGCCCCTCCTGGCTTCACCATTTCCCACAGACAGCTTATACTCTCTTCGGGACTAGGGGTATGCTGGAGAACTCCAAGACAAATAACATAATCATAGCTAGCTTTTTCAAAAGGTATATGTCGAATATCGGCTTGTACTAAAGTTAGATTTTTATGTTGACCATTATTAATTGCATTTGCCTCAACAGCATTTGAGTAATCAAAGGAATCAACTATTGCTCCATGTTTAAGCAAGATCTCAGTAAACCGCCCTGCACCACTTCCTGCCTCGAGAACTCTCTTGCCTTTTAGTTTTGAAATATTTCCACGTAAGCATCTAGATAGACGATCTTCAGAAATAGACAATCCAGTACTTGAATCTATCTGTGTCTTTGGGAATCTATTCCACTGTGAACCAAAATCATCACTATAATTATCGCTTACAACAAATCTTGGGATACCGTTAACAATAGGATACTGTTTTCCGCTACTAGATTTTAAGGTGTTTGAATCTACAAATAATGTATTTCCATTTATTGGATCTCGTAAATTTTCAAAAGTACTATTCATTTTGCAACCCTTACATAATTCTATTATATATTAATATTTTATTCACAACTTTATAGAGTTTATCATGCCATAAACACTCATTAAACAATAATTAATTATCCTCATTTTCACTAAAAGGCCTCATTTTAATCCAATCAATGATAAATATTGTTCTGCAATTTTGCTTGGCAAAAATCTTTCTGCACCTTTTCTTTGGGTGTCTGGATTATTTACCATTTTACTTCTTTGAATAATGGCATCAGCAAGAGCTCTTTCATCACCAACTTTTACGAGAGTCCCATACTTCCCATCCATCAATATCTCCCTAGGTCCATGAGGGCAATCTGTGCTTACAATGGGTAAACCACAGTAAAGTGCTTCTATTAGAACTGTGGGTAATCCCTCAGAATTTGAAGATAATACAAATAAATCTGACTTAATTAACAATTCACTAGGATTTGGATGAAAGCCAACAAAATTAACTAAATCTGAAACCCCCAATTCAATCGACTGTTGTTCAAGTGAATCTTGAAGCTCACCATCACCAACTATCATCAATTTTGCATTTATACTTTGAACAACAATTGCAAATGCATTTAAAAGAAGCGCAAAATTTTTTTCATTTTTTAGCCGACCAACAGAAATTATCCTTAGAAAGCTTTGTTTTTCACTCTGTTTATCACAAGTACTATCACCATTTGGAGATATCGCATTATATATCACTCTTATCTTACCAGAAAGTCCAATAGAACTCTTCTTTATATCCACAGCAACACCAGTTGATACGGCAATAATATTACTTGCGAACCGATAAAAAATTGATACTGAAATGGAATATAGTTTTATAGGAATGAAATATGTTTCAGACGGTGGTGAATGCTCAACAATTAAAAGTTTAAAAAAAGGGAACATAACCCTTGTAAAACAGGAACAAAGATTAATTTTCCAAAAATTAGAGATAACAACATTAGGCCGATTCTTAATAACATACATAAGTAGTTTAAAAGGATGCTTGTACGCTCTATTACTTTTTAGGTCAATTACACTAAATTTACTCTCGGCTTCTGCTAAAAAGGCACCTTCCTTTTTTGTTAATACAAACTCAACTTCAGCACCCTCTTCAGCAAATGCTTGGGCAAGATTAAGCATAACTCTTTCGGCTCCTCCAAAAGCAAGACTAGGCAATAATATCGATATTTTGGCTTGTTTCATGTTTAAACTATCTATTAATAGCAATAATTGCTATTCTTCTAGCTGACAAAAAATCCCTATGTGTTCTATCAACTTTACATTGAAGTCTGTCTTTTAATACCAACAACCACGATAGAGGGAATAATAATAAGTACTTTAACAATGGGAAATGTCCATTCCAAAGTTTCATTGACTCAAAAAAACCAATTTCTCCATGTATACAATATCGAATAAAGGTTAATGACTCCCACAAACTATCAATTACATTTATCTTATAGTTAACAAGATTATTTCTTATTATCGGAAACGCATAAGCATACCCTCTGCAATATCTGAGTTTACTACTAAACGAAATAGCATTTGTAGCTTGATACTCAACAAGTTTAAGCACATTTGGAATTACTCTAGTTTTATATTTATTGCCAAGACTTGTCCAAATTATACCTTCCGATATAACAAAATCTACTTCTTTAAAAGGAATCTCTTTAAGCAACTTAGTCTTTGAGAAATAAACCATATCTCCTTGTACTTTATATAGATACCTCAAATCATTCCATGTTGTGTCAAATACACCTGAAAAAGGAAGTGACGAAAGCACTCCATCTTTTGTTTTACAAAGCGCCGTTACACCAACAAACTCATCTCGTTTACCTTCAGGTATTGATTCCCAAGTGTGTATTAATGTTTCTAATGCATTTGGTAGTAATATATCATCTGAATCATTCCACACAAAAAACTCTCCTCTTGCAATTCTAATCGCATGATTATCTAATACTGCTTTCCCCACTCTAGCTGAAGCAGAAACAATCACGACTGGGAAAGAAGACTTTTGTTTAAGTTCTAATAATATCTTTTGTGTCTCATCAGTTGAACCATCATCAGATACAATCCACTCAAAATTTTGAAAGTTTTGCTCACATAAACCTTGCCAAACTCTCTCAAGATAATTTGCTCTATTCCAAGATGGAGTATGAATTGATATTAAAGGAATAGTCATTATTAAATAGTAGTCCCAGTGTTCAATGATTTATGAAGCAAAAACACATCAAACAAATCATTTCTAAAGCAAAATTCACTTTCAGTGAGTTGTTTATTTCCTAAATAACACAAATAATCTTCTTTAGTAATTAATTCCCAAATCATTTTTAGACTATGACCGTTTGCAGTTATTGCCTTTGGATGAAGACCAAGCATCATTTTAGGTTTATTTTTTCTAATAGTTTCTTTAGCCCCCATCAACACGTCATACTCCGCACCTTCAGCATCAATCTTAATAAAACCATATGGAATATCTTTGAAAAAACTATCAATTGATACTACATCAACTTCGTATTTTGTTTTATTTTCATCACTATGATGATAATCCACTAAACTATTAGCCACTGAACCCAAAGTATCTTGAACATTAAAAAATAATTTGCCGTTTTTCGAGGATACAGCTTTATTAATAACACGAACTCTGTCACCAATTTTATTATATTTAATATTTTTTGCAAGTATTTCAGAAGAGGAATCAGTTGGCTCAAAACTATATACATTACAATTATAATACTTTGCAAATACAATGGAATATAGTCCAAAGTGAGCACCAATATCTATACAAACACTTCCTGGAATAAGATAGTTTTTTATAAACATAAAAGCATCCTGTTCATACTTGTTAGGAAACCATTTGTAATGCTTTGGATAAAATCTCATTTTAAAATTGTTAATTTTAATTGGAACCCCAATTTTTTGAAAAATAATACTAATAATGAAGTAATATAATACCTTTAGTTTATTATAAATCTTATTGTTATATATATTCATTCCTTCTCCCTTTTCTAAATTTCTAAATTAATTTAACTTATTCATACGAATTGCCCTTACATTTTACAAGATAATGAAATATAGTATATCTCTTTTAAAACAAATTTCATCTTACTCATATAGTGTCTTGCTCTAATATCTTCACAACTTCTTTCGTGAATAACTCGGACCCGTATTTATTCAAATGTTGTGAATTATAAAAGTACTTTTTATCTTTCGATAGATAACTATTAGAAAAATCATAGAATCTAATATTATATTTTCTAGATACTTCTATATACCTGTTAATAATCTCAGCTTTATTATTAAAATACTTATTGAATTCATAATATTCTGGAGCATATATAAGAATAATTTGAATGCCTTCTTTACTGCTTTCATTAATAAATTTCTCAAAATCATTTTGGATCTGTTTGTTAATCTTGTAAGTAACACCATTTACATTATTCTTAACAAAGTTTGTAAACTCATTGCCCCATGTTCTATCCCAACTTAAATAACCCTTATAGCCAACTGGTTTATAATGCCTAATGTTAATTTTTTCCAAAACTCCAATAATTGATGTATTAGTTTCTCCTATATATTTCAAAAAGGATAATTTGTGTCCTATGTTATTAAACCCTTTCATTGTTTTTATACTATTCACAACACACTCCTCATTATAATAAGGGAGAAATTGCTCTTTCATATATAAATCAGTCCTCTTCTCCAATGAAAAGCCTTCTAATATCTGAATGATAATTTTAGGTTTTTTATTATATTTTCTATACAAATAATATCTACCTAACTGTACATCTATATGATGACCATCTATTCCAAAATTATAAGTTTTCTTTCCCGTATAATTCTCAATAATTAAAGGAGAAACCTGAACCCATGCTCTTGAGCTACCTTGTATATATATTTCACATTCCGATTTTCTTGTAAGAATATCATTCCACGCTTTCCATGTAGGATGATTTGTTTGTCTCAAACCAGAATCTATAAAAAAAGTTATGGTATAAAGAGAAATTAATGTCATAATTAATAAAAAAAACGATTTTAAAATTAGTTTCCTCATACTCTTAAACTCCTAAAACTGAAAATATATAAAGTTATTATTTCCAAATACACCAAAAAGTAATATTCCTAAAACAAGCAAATAATATATTAACCATCTGATATAAAAAGGCCTTTCAGAAAGCATATGTCTAATTTTGTTATGTCGCTGTAGTAAATGAATAAGTTCCATAAAAATAATACTTAGGATACATATTAAGAATCCTATTTTTCCTCCAGATACAATTTCAGTTAAAGAAGACATTTGGCTGATAAAAATAGGAATATTTTGAAAACCAACAAACAAATGGGTAACAATATACCAAGCATCTCCTAAATTTTTTGCTCTAAAAAATATCCATGCAAAACAAACCAATAAAAATGTAATAAACACTTTAAATATTTTCTGAAATCTAGGAAACTTTTTAATTCCAACTATGTCAGTTAAATAGCTTCTGATACCACTAGTCCATATAGAAAAAATCAAATAAAACCCATGCAATGTGCCCCAGATAACAAATGTCCAATTTGCTCCATGCCATAACCCACTTATTACAAATGTTATAAATAAATTAAAATACCATCTCCATTTTACAACCCGATTTCCCCCTAATGATATATATACATAATCCCTAAACCAAGTAGATAGTGAAATGTGCCATCTCTTCCAAAACTCTGATATGCTTTTTGAAAAATATGGACGATTAAAGTTATCCATCAACTTAAATCCCATTACCTGCGCTGATCCAATCGCTATATCTGAATAACCAGAGAAATCACAATATATTTGAAACGCAAAGAACACAGTTGCTATGATTAATGCCAAGCCTTCATAATTTTGAGGACTTCCATAAACTTGATTAACAAGAATTGCTAATCTATCTGCTATAACAACTTTCTTGAAAAGTCCCCACGCCATTAATTTTAAACCATCAGTAACTCGCTGGTAATCAAAAACATGCTTTTCTCTGAATTGATGCAATAAATTTTGAGGTCTTTCGATTGGTCCTGCAACTAATTGAGGATAAAACATAACATACAAAGAATATATACCAAAATGATGTTCAGCCTTTTGCTTTCCTCTATATACCTCAATAACATAACTCAAACTCTGGAAAGTATGAAACGATAGCCCAATTGGCAATATTATATTTATAATTCCAATTGGGTAGTTTAAATGAAGAAATCCTGCGAAAGCTGAAAAATTACTATTAAAAAAATTGAAATATTTGAAAATAAATAAAACTGCACAGGTCGAAATAATGCTGATAATTAAATATATTTTCTTCTTTTTACCTACTGACTTTTCTATTAGAATTCCTGCAAAATAATCTATCAAAATTGTGATAAGAAGAATAAAAATATATATTGGAATAAATGCCATATAGAAAAGACAGCTGGCTAAAAGCAACCAAACCCATCGCAAACGATGTGGAAGCAAAAAATACCCTAAGGTTACAATAGGAAAAAAAATCAAAAATTGTAGAGAATTAAATAACATTATATCCTCTTAATTCTTTAATAGCAGTCCTCATAAAACTCATTTATTCAATAAATACCTAACATTTAAATTTTTCAATAAACATATCTACACTATTATAAAAACAATCAATATTATTTATAATTTTTTCTTCTGACCAATTCCACCATTTTATTTTAGTTAATTGTTTAGCTTGTTCAACAGAAAATCTTCGTTTAATGAATTTTGCCGGTACTCCACCAACAATTGTGTATGATTCCACATCTTTATTTACAATCGCACCTGCGCCAATTATTGCTCCATCTCCAATCGTTACTCCAGTTAATATAATAGCATTTGCACCAATCCAGACATCATTCCCAACAAATATTGAACCACCAACATTAGGCTCTTTATTTATATAATCTCTGACCAATAATGTATTTAATGGATATGTTGAGACACTTGTTGTCGGATGAACACCGCAATAGAATTTAACTCCAGAAGCAATACTACAATACTTACCTATAACAAATTTATCACCCTTATTTGGTAAAGATAAATTAGTCCATTTAATGCCATATGTCCCAACACCAATAGATATCTGATCATTTTCTGGAATTTCTTCAAGATCTAATAATAACCAATTTAATAGCTTATGCCTAAACTTAGATTTAATTAGCTTTCTTGATACTTTTGAAAAAAACCATTGCATTAAATTTTTCATACAATTACCCTCTATTATTAATATTCTTAACAATTCTATTATAAACAAACACCTTCATATGGTTTCTAATATCTGGAGCAGTAAAAGCACTTGCAAGTAATGTAATACAAGATACAAAAAACAACCATATTATATTTAAAATCAACATCACAAGTTTAGGCTGAATAATTTTGAAACAATAAGAAAATATTGCAGCTACAAGTATAGGCATCAATAAATCTTGTAAATACCACTTCCATTTGTCTTTTTTTAAAATTTTATTATGCATAATAGGAATACATACAATAATACACGAAACATTTATAATTAACCAAACCCAAGCTGCTCCAATCGGTCCAGATTTAGGAACAATTAATATAATTGAAGGAACGATAATAATAACTAATATAATGTTTGCTTTAATTTGTAAGCTAGTCCATTTGTACGCTAGTTGCATTTGTGCAGGAATCCAAAGTAGTGCATTTGCTAAATTTCCAAGTATAAGTAAAGACACAAGCGGGGCTAGGACAGATGACAACGCTAAATCCTGTGTCCATAATCCCAAAACAAACTCACTATGAAAAAAAATAATCATAGCAGCTGAACCAGCAAAAACATTAACCAACTGAGAACTTAAATGATAATTGTTAGATATTTCTAATAAATCATTTTTTTCCAAAAACATTACAAATCTAGGATAGAATGCTTGTGTAATTGGTGTAACAAACATATATAACATTACTGAAACGGACGTAGCCAAAGAATATATCCCAAAATTCTTTAGGGTTAATATTTTACTTAATAATATTTTGTCAGATTGAGTTAATAATATTGACAACAAAGTTATCCCAAGTAAACCGCCAGCAAACTTCCATATTTTCTTAAGTTCTTCAATTGAGAACACCCCAGCACGCACTGATGATGATAAAGTGCGATATACAACTTTTGATAAAAGTAAAATAGTAATAATAGAAATAATAACTTGCCAAATAAAAAAAGCTTCAATTGTTGGAGATATAAAAATAAGAACTGCAAGTGCTCCACAACTTCTAAGGGTTGCGAGTAATCCCAAATAGACATTAAGCAAAACTTGTCTCTGAAGCCCAATAATACTGCTACTATAAATGTTTTCAAAAAAACGAAGAGCAGATAGCACCCCCATAAGGGAAAAAGCTAAAGCAACAGTTTTTACTGATAATTCATCAACATTAACCCAGCTTGATGCCAACCAACCAGACATAGCAAAAACACTAAGAGCAATAAGAATAGCTACTCCCAAAAAGATTATCTCAATAGTCCTTAATAAATTCACAACAGAGTGTCTATGTTCCATATTACCAGTGAATCTAGCCATTTCACGACTAAGTGCAGGAGTCATTCCCATATCAAGCAATACAAACAAAACACTTAATGAAGCAAATATCCCTATTAAGCCATAAGATTCTATTCCAAGATATTTGATATATAGAGGGATAAAAGCAAGTCCAATAACAGCAGACCAAACACGTCCTATAAAATTTGCAATAACATTATGTTTAACTACTGACATGCGCTATCCCTCCATAACCCAGATAACAGGAAAGATGCCAGTATTTTTAGCAAATGACATTATTTAGTGCTTTTTCCCTTTTATTTTTAATCTCCACAAAAATGCAAACAATATTTGCTTTAAATAAAGAATAACCATTCGAAAAAATTCGTAGAAAGTAAAAAGCATTCTTTTTATTATATTTGTTTTTTTTGCTCCTAAAAAAGTGCCTTGGACCTGCCAAATTCCAAATACATATTTTAGGTATTTGATTAATGTATCTACTGCGCCAAAAATAGACTCAATAAAGGTCGGGGATTTATCCCTAGGAGGAATAGAGCCTAAGCTATATGGATTCAGCGTTTTATGCCAAAGAATACTTGGCGAAAATGCAACATTCCCATATCTCAAAATAGTAGCAGCAATTAGAATATCAAATCCCCAACCAAAACTGCCCCACTTCTTGATAACATCGGCATCAACCAAACTCTTTCGTCTAATTAGACCATAAAACAAATCCACTTTACCTTCAAAAATAGGTGCTAATAAAAATCTTTCAAAAGAATTTCTTATTAAATACTTTTCAGTTAGCTTTTTCGTTATTGGCATTTCCAACTTATACAAACTATCATATTTTCGAATAACTTTTTTATTCAAATCTACCTGATTATGTTTACAGAATGCAAGTACAATATCTGACCTCGAATCTAATATCTGAGCTAGCTCCTTAATAAAATTTGGAAACCAATAATCATCATGAGCCGCCCACATAAAGTATTCACCAACTGCACTATCCAGTACAAATTTATAATTAAAAAATGGACCTTTATTTTCAAGGTGACGAATGTAGCAAATTCTGGCATCACGAGCAGAGTATTCTCTGCAAATATCTTCGGTATTATCAGTTGAAGCATTATCAGAAATAATCAGCTCAAAATCGACATAAGTTTGAGAGAGTAAAGAATCTAACGCACCTCGAATAAATTGACCACCATTATAAACATTTAAACCAATACTTACCTTGGGAACGATATTCTGTCCTCTCTTGATATCACTAATATTTTTCATGTTTTCCCAATATACTATTTAGTTTATTATTCCTGCCCCAAAAACTCATCGGCTCATAATCGGGATAAGGATAATATCCTAAATTCAGTTTTATGGATTGATTTGTTTTTTGCAAATAATTATTAACGAGATCTTTTATCCTTACCTTAGTTCCACTAGAACAGTTAATAACACCTTGAACTTTTTTTTGAGTTGCTATTGCAACTATATATTCTGCTACCTTTTCAACAGGTAAATAATCTCGCTCTTGCTCTCCTTTTGACATATTAAACACTGGCTCATTAGCATCTATTGCTTTTTGAAGTTGAGATAAAATTGAGTTCTGGCTTTGTCCCTCACCATACATATAAAATAACCTGATCCATTTAAAATCAAAGTTTAATTTCCTTTGTAACTCTTCTATAAATTTCCTCAAAGTATCTTTAGCAATTGCATAAGAATTATTAGGGTTTGTTAATAAGCTTTCACTCAACTCCCCCTCCTGCATACCATATTCAAGACAAGTACCAGTTACAGAAATATCTTTCAGTCCACTTTGGAGCATTTGCTTTAAAAAAAAATAATTATAAACCAAAGTCTCTTCAAAATGATGAAGTTCTTTATATTTAGGTAAGCCATGCCACGCTAAATGAATCATAAGTTCAGGTTGTTTAAATAATTTAAAAACATCTTTAGGTAATTTTGATATATCACATTCAATAAATGTTACGTTATCAGCCCAATCTCTATCAACTATCTTAGTGTTACTAATATCTGATGCTATAACTGTATGTCCATTTCTCAAAAGTTCTTTTATAACATAATTACCGATAAATCCACCTGCACCCGTTACCAAAACATTCATTATTAAATTATCTCTAATTTTGGAATTGCAACAACAAATTTTGCACCCCATTCTCTTATATAACTTAATTGCTCTATTATTTCGTCTTTAATATTCCATGGAAGAATTACTATATAGTCTGGTTTGTTTTCTCTAATAAAACTTTCTTCAACAACCGGGATATGGCTTGCTGGCAAAAACTTCCCTTGCTTATAAGGTGATTTATCAACAACAAAACTAATCAAATCTTTCTTTATCCCACAATAATTAAGTAAGGTGTTTCCTTTTGCAGCTGCTCCATATGCTGCAACTTTTTTTCCATTCATTTTTTGTTCAAGCAAAAAATCAAGAAAATCATATTTTATTTTATTAGAACTTTTTTGAAATTCAGAATAATATTCCAATGTTTTCATCCCTTTTATATTCTCTTTTTCCATTAATTTACTGACACTTGCTAATATTTCTTTACTTGAATCTTCTTCATGCTTAACATAAATTCTTAAAGAACCTCCATGAGTAGGTATTTCTTCTACATCAAAAATGGTCAAACCATTTAAATCAAATATTCTTTTTACAGCAGTGAAAGACAAATACGAATAATGTTCATGATAAATAGTATCAAATTGATTATTTTCAACTAATTGCATTAAATGTGGAAATTCCATTGTAATTACACCAGTACTTTTTAAATTAATTTTCATAGCTCTAACAAAATCATTTATTTTGGGTCCGTGAGCTAAAACATTATTTCCAATTAATAAATCTGACTGAATGCCTTTATTTTTTAAGTAATCAGCCATACTTACATCAAAAAACTCTGTTATTGTTTCTATCCCTTTTTGAATAGCAATTTCAGCAGTAGCTGTTGCTGGTTCGATCCCTAGCACTGGAATTCCTTTCTTAACAAAATACTGCAATAGATAACCATCATTTGAAGCAATCTCAATAACTTTGGATTTTATATTTATTCCAAATCTTTTAATAATCATGTCAGTGTATCTACTTGAATGTTCAAGCCATGAACTAGAGAAAGAAGAAAAATATAAATACTCTTTTGAAAATATTTCATGCGACTTTTTATATTCTTCGACCTGTACAAGAAAACAATTATGACAAACATAAACTTTTAATGGATAAAAAACTTCTGGTTCACTTAATTGCTCAAATGATAAATAATCATTGGATGGTGGTGCGTTTACCAGGTCTATAAATACATGTTCTAATTTTTCATAACAGGAACGACATTTCATAATTATTCTCCTTTGTTTAAGCCATTCATAAATGGATGGTCACGGTCATCTTCTGACACATTTGTAATTGGCAATTTCCATTCAATACCTATTGATGGATCATCATATTTTAATCTATGTTCATACTCTTTACTATAGAATTCAGTGTGAAAATACAGCATCTCACAGTTTGATTCAAGAGTTTGAAATCCATGAGCAAAACCTTCTGGAATAAAAATCATTTCATTTATTTTTGAGAGAGTAACCCCATACCATTTCAAATATGTTGGGGACTCTTTTCTTACATCAACCATGACATCGAAAACTGAACCCTTAATACATCTTACAAACTTCATTTCCGCTTTTGGCTTACTTTGAAAATGCATACCCCTAACAGAACCTTTCATATTAGTAAGTGAATAGTTAACCTGAACTATATTTTTCTTACCCATTAAATGCTTTAATTCATCTTCACAAAAAAAACGCATAAATTCCCCTCTATCATCTTGAAATGGTAATGTGTTGATTAGAAACGTACCTTTTAAGGGAAGTTCAGTTATTGTTAATTTATTATCCATAATTTACACGAGGCTCCTTACTAATTCTTGCGCCATAATCTAAAGGGATTATAACAACCTTCATTTTTTACTCCTCATTCCTCTCTACAAAACCTTTAACCTTCTCAAACTCTTCTTTCGGTAAAAGCATTCGAAGTATCTCTTTTCCAAGCACGCGATACTGCCCACCAATTTTATTAGCTCTAAGAAGTTCCTTCTTTATGAGACGTAAAAAAGTTGAACGGGATATGGATAAGATGCTCTGTGTTTCCTCAGATGTATATACAGCATTTTCGAGGATTGGGTGTTTCTGATTAATTTGTTCATGTGGATTGGGAATAGGGGTTGGGGATTGGGAATTAGACATATTATTTTTCATATTTCACCGTAGGGCTAATTGTATCAAAAGGTGTCAGAAGGAGTCAATGAGATAACGCACAGTAACTTGTGAAACTGGAAATTTCCACTGAATAGTTAAAAAGTTGATTAGTTGAAAGGTTGAAAAAGACCAAAACGCTTAAACTCTTAAACTTCTCAACTTTTAGACTCTTAAGCTTGATTTATATAATGAATTTAACATATTTGTTATATCCTTAAACTGATTTCGATATTCAATTAACTTTTCATCAGAAATATATTCTAAATCATTTGCAATTATTAAATGTGATAAAGTCTCCATTCCCGAACTATAGGCAATCTGAAAAAAATGAGATTGTTCTTTCTTACTAAAACGAGAAGAACCTTCGGCTATATTGGCCATTATTGACACCGCTGATCGTTGCATTTGTGATGTTATCCCATATTTTTCCTCACTTGGAAAATCTTTAGTCGCTCCATATATGGCTTTAACTAAAACTCGACTTCTTTGCCAAACTTCCAATCTTTCAAAACCAAATTTATAATACATCACTTAAACTCCTCAACTCTTAAACTCTTAAACCCTTCAACTCTTCAACTCTTAAACCCTTCAACTCTCTGACTTTTAGACTCTTCGCTTTGCGACATTGAATTGCTCACTTTGTTCACGTGATGAGTGACGCAGTCGCTTCGCTCCTGTGACAAGTGAAAAGTGATGTGTGAGTGGAGGACGGAGGAAGAAATATCATTTTACTACATACCCTCCTGTTTTTGGACTACCTATAAAATCGATCTTGCCTTCTACTTTTAATTGCTTTATCCATCTTTCAATATTTTTTACTGAAGTATTTAATTCTTTAGCAAAATAATTCGTACGATTATTCGGGTTATTCATAATTAATGCATAAAGAGATTTTACTCCCTCATTTACTCCCTCATTTACTCCCTCATTTACTCCCTCATTTGCCCTGTCTTTTGCATATATTTCAACAGAAAATGAATCTGTAAAATTAAAAGATAATCTATTATCATTCAATCTACAGGACTCTTTCATCCTATTTATACCTGTTCCTACCTTCTCCATATACTCTGTTCTAGAA
>CAZXTL010000022.1:0-36761 GCA_964643725.1 uncultured Candidatus Marinamargulisbacteria bacterium | reverse complement strand
ATACTTGCAGCATTTTCTAATGAACATCTAACAACCTTAACTGGATCAACAATTCCTGCCTTAAACAAATCTTCATATTCTTGTGTCAAAGCATTAAAGCCTTCATTTCCCTTGCCAGCCTTAACCTTTTCTACAACAACCGCACCCTCAACGCCTGCATTATAAGCAATTGTCTTAAGTGGTGTTTCTAAAGCTCTTTTAACAATAGCAATACCTGTCTTTTCGTCTTCGTTTAGAGTTTCCTTTTCTAACTTAGCGACTACTCCTATAGCTCTAATTAAAGTAGTACCTCCACCTGCAACAATTCCTTCTTCAACAGCTGCTTTTGTCGCGGCAATAGCATCTTCTATTCTATGCTTCTTTTCTTTAAGCTCAGTTTCAGTGGCAGCGCCAGCTTTAATAATAGCTACTCCACCCGCTAATTTAGCAAGTCTTTCTTGAAGTTTTTCCTTATCATATGTTGAATCTGATAATTCTAATTCTTTTTTTATCTGAGAAACTCTGGCTTTAATATCTTCAGATGACCCAGCACCTTTAATAATTGTAGTATTTTCTTTTGATACTGTTATTTTAGCTGCTTTACCAAGCATTTCTATCTCAGTATTCTCTAATGTATAACCAGTTTCTTCTGAGATAACTGTTCCACCAGTTACAATTGCAATATCCTGAAGCATTGACTTTCTTCTGTCACCAAAACCTGGAGCTTTTACTGCAACAACATTTAATGTTCCTCTTAGTTTATTTAGTACTATAGTTGCAAGTGCCTCTCCTTCAAAATCTTCTGCAATAATCATTAATGGTCTACTTAGATTCATTGTCTTCTCTAAAACAGGAAGAAGGTCTTTAATCGCAGTAATCTTTTTATCTGTAATTAAAATAAAAGGATTATCCATTACAGCTTCCATTCTTTCTGCGTCGGTTATCATATATGGAGAAACATAACCTTTATCAAACTGCATTCCTTCAACAATTTCAGATGTGGTTTCAAAACCCTTTGATTCCTCAACAGTAATAACACCATCTTTACCAACTCTATCCATTGCATCAGCAATAAGTTCACCTATAAAAGTATCATTATTAGCAGAAATTGAAGCAACGTTTGCTTTAGCTTCTTTTGTTTCAACTTTTTTACTTCTATCAGTAATATCTTTAACTGCAACTTTCACAGCATTCTCAATGCCTCTTTTGACCATAGCTGGATTCATTCCCATTTTTACGCTCTTAAGTCCTTCTCTGAAGATCTCATAACCTAAAACTGTTGACGTTGTAGTCCCGTCACCGGCAATATCATTTGTCTTTGAAGCGATTTCTTTTATAAGCTGAGCACCCATGTTTTCAAAAGGATCTTTAAGTTCAATCTCTTTTGCTACTGTTACTCCGTCTTTAGTTATTGTTGGGGAACCCCATTTCTTTTCAATTACAACATTATGTCCCCTAGGCCCAAGAGTTACTTTAACAGCTTCATAAACTGCTTTTGCTCCTGCATCTAATTTTTTCCATGCATCTTCATTGTAAACTAATTGTTTTCCTGCCATTTTTTTCTCCTTCTTAGTATTTAGCTAGAATATCTGACTCATTAATAATAATAATTTCTTCGTCATCTAACTTAAACTTTGTTCCTGCATAATTTGAATATACTACTATATCTCCGACTTTAAGATTTAATGCAACCAACTTTCCATCATCAGTTACCTTGCCAGGACCTACTGCAACTACCTCGCCTTTAGTTGGCTTATCTTGAGCAGAACCAGGAAGAACTATCCCTGATTTTGTTGTTACCTCTGCTTCGCTTTGCTTAATTATCACTCTATCTGCTAAAGGTTTTAACATATTTTTCCTCCTTTTATTTGTGTTTATTTGTTTATTCGTTTATTTGTTTATTTGTTTCTTAGATTAATTCTTTTAAATTAAAAAATCTCTTCACTGAACCATTAAACACTTAAACAATTCAACAGTTAAACTTTTCAACAGCAATTAGCACTCTGTCCTGATGACTGCTAATTACGATAAATTAGTTTATTACACAGGGAATAAATTTGCAAGTAGACTAAACCTTAGTTTTTTCTCTCGAACCAAGCATTACCTGTAGTTGAATTATATCTTTTGAAAAAAGTCGTGGCGAATCCTTTATTTTCTAAAAACATTTTAAGACTTTTTATATTATAATTTTCTTCTTCTTGTTCATGGAATTCAAGACGTATCTCTTTAATTAAATTAAAACACTCTATTGTCGAGCTATACAAAATCTCAAACTCAGCGCCCTCGCAATCAATTTTTAAAATATCACAATGTTTTATATTATTACTTGAAAAAACGTCCGCTAAAGTTATACAATCGATGTCGATAGAACTTCTGCTATCTTCAGAACAAATTGAATGAAATGGAGAACTTGAAGATAAAAATAATTTTCTTTTTTCTTTACGAGAAGCAATCCCTAAATTAAAAGGAATAATTGTGTTTTCAAAATTATTTAACTTTATATTTTGCGTTAATAATTTAAAACTAGCGAGCATCGGTTCATAAGAATAAATTTTGGCACACTTTGATGCTGCCGCATAAAGTGATAAAACTCCAATATTTGCGCCAATGTCTATTACTATAGAATTTTTCTTTAAATTTCCATAATCCTTTTTAATAAATACTACTGCTATTGTTGTAGTATCAATAATTTCATTTATTTTGATTTTTACACCATTCCTAAGGTTGTACAAATTAACATTATTCTTTAATCCCAAATAATTCTGTAAAAAAGAGTACCAATTCTTAATTTTTAAAATAATTAAAGGAATGTACCTCAAATGACTCAGTGCATTTATGGAAATTAACTCTTTGATGCTTCTCATTTTATTCTCCTTTTTCTAATGTTAGCACCAACTATGCTGACGATTAATTCAGACAAAATAGTTTATTACACAGGTAATTAATTTGCAAGTCAACTGAAATATTATATAGTTTGATTACTATATTTGATAAAGAAATGTTAAAATCACATTATGAAAATTTTACAAATAAATAAACTTTACCATCCATGGATAGGAGGCGTCGAACAACACGTAAAGGACTTATCTGAAGGACTAGCTCTTAAAGGTCATGATGTTTCTGTCTTGGCAATTTCAGAAAACGATAAAAAACAACTTAATACTTTTAATAATGTTCAAGTAACGAAAGTTCCAAATCATATTTTTAAATTCTTTAAAAAAATACTGTTATTCTCAATGCCAATTAATGTTTTCTTTCCCTTTTACCTAGTTAAACTTTCTAAAGATCGGATCCTCCATTTTCATTTACCTAACCCTCTTGCAGAAATCTCTTACTTACTTTTTAGGCCAAAAGGTAAAGTAGTAGTGATGTGGCATAGCGACATAGTAAAACAAAAAAATTTCTTAAAATTCTATAAACCATTTTTAAATATGTTTCTAAAAAATGCAGATGTTATTCTTACCACTTCCCCAAATATGATAAACAACTCAACTTTCTTACAAGCATTTAAGCACAAATGCAAAGTACTTCACCTTGGAATAGATCCAACAGAATATATCTTAACTAAAACTGAACAAAATGATGTTGATTCTTTTAAGCAAAATAAACAAACAAAAGAACTTTTGTTTGTAGGAAGACTTACTTACTACAAAGGTGTTTCCATACTTATTGAAGCAATGAAAGATACTGATGCACATCTTACAATCATTGGAGATGGATACTTAAAAGAAGAGTGTTTAACTCTAATAGAAAAAAATAAACTTGAAAATAAAATCACAATCCTTCCACCACAAACTAAAAGAGAATTAATAAAATGGTTTCACAAATGTGATATTTTTATTTTACCGTCTATCGCCCCAAGTGAAGCCTTTGGGATAGTTCAATTAGAAGCAATGATTTGTAAAAAACCAGTAATATCAACAAACCTTCCCACAGGTGTTCCATACGTAAATCAAAATGGTTACTCAGGCATAATTGTCCCAGTCGGAGATATCTTAGCCTTAAATAAAGCCATTAAAGAACTATTAGCAAATGAAAAATTAATGACTACCTACGGAGAAAATGGCCATAAAAGAGTTTTATCTGAATTTACTAACCAAAAAATGATTGAAAACATTATTAAAATATATTCTGAATTATAATATCGTTATTACTTGTTCAACAAAGAATATACTTCTTTTACGCTAATCTCTTTCATACAATTGACACCCTTTTTGCAATGGTAGGCCACAGAATTATTTGAATCATTTGCATCATAACAAGGAGAACACTCCATTTTGCTTTGAATATAAAAATTATTCTTTCCCAAAGGAGATAGCAATTCGCCAGAGGTAGGACCAAACAATCCTATAGTTTTAATTCCTGTAGTAGATGCAAAATGAAGCAAAAAAGAATCATTTCCTATATAACACAAAGAAGCTTTCAATAAATAAAATAGCTCATCAAATAATAATTTATTTGTGAGATTAACAACCCTTTCATTATTTATACTAGACATAATTTGACTATTCAACTCACAATCTTCTGCTCCTCCGACTAACACTACTTTTAAACGATTATTCTTCTCTAAACTCATTTTAATTAAATCAACATAACTATCTTTTCCCCATCGCTTCGATCTCATCTCAGCCCACTTATTTTTCCCTCCACCTGGACAACATACTACATAAGGAGAAGAATCTAATTCATAATTCTTTAAATCAAAATTTAGACTTAAAGGATAATACCTCATAGAATATTCATCACAACCAACCCCTAGCTCCTTTGCAAAACGACAATATTGAATAATATGGTGAATCGTCTGCAAAAATTCAGTTTTTGAAGTTAAATGTGATGATTGTAATTCATTTGGACGGACAATTCCAAGTCGCTGTCTAATTCCAATAAGTTTAAATAATAAATTTAATTTATAAAGTTTATGTAAATTAATTACAATATCTGCTCTACACGTTAAAAGATACCATAAAGTCCAGACATTATTCATAATATCTGACAATCCCCATCCATCTCTTAACAAGAATACCTTTTTAATCCCAGGATTATGCTTAACTAATTGATAATTTTGCTTAAAAGTTAAAAAATATACATCATATTTAGATGCTACCGATTCTATAAGTGGTGTTGTATGTAAAACATCTCCTAAAGAAGAAAGTTTAACAATTAGTAGTTTTTTCTTCATAATTATTTAATACCTAATAATTTATCAATTTCCAACAAAACATCACTAACGTCTATATCATTTATGTTATCTGATTTCTTAATAAAAGAATTAACATCCTGATTATACGGATGCCACAATTCTGGATTTTCGGGACCAAATAATCCAATCGATTTAGTGCCTACTGCTGCAGCTATATGGATTGAAGCGGAGTCTGGAGCAATTAGTAACTTAGAAAGCTTAATTACTGCAATGAATTCAAATAATTGTTCTTTAGAAAACAATAGGAACTCTGTTTTATCTTTAATAAAAGGAACTAACTCTTGCTCTTTGCTTGTTTCAGCTAAGAAAACTACTTTATATCCTTGAGTAGTTAATAGCTGTGCAAGTTCTAAAAAATTATTAATAGCCCAATCTTTCTCCTCTCTTGAAGTGAATGGATTAATGGCAATATAGTTCTGATATTTTTTATATTTACTCATTAAGGCTTGTTCTATTAGTATATCAGGAAATTGATCTTCATACTTAATAGCCAATTCTTTACAAACCATCATATTCTTTTCCATTTGATTCTGATTAACCTGATATAAAGCAAAATTAAAAAAAGCACCGCCGCCTGCATCACCGAAACCAATTGAATATTTAGGCTTTAACTTCCAAGTTAAATAAGCATAATCTAGTCTACCCTTTGGCTCAATAACTAAATCATAATTATTATCCATCAAAGTTTTGATTGTTTCTTTGCTATAGAAAAATACATTATTTATCCATCTATCTTTTGATAAAAGGTTTACTGATTTACCCTTAAGCAAAACATCTACTTTCGCTAGAGGATATGCTTTTTTCAGTGAACACATTAAGGGTCTAGTTAATAAAATATCTCCTAAGTTATCAAGCCTAATAACTAATATTGACTTAATTTTTGATGGGAATATTTTTTTCTGCTTTAAAAAAAATAAAAAAAAATCAATAAAACTTAAAATAACTTTTTTATAAGTGGCATTAACTTTGTATTTGTTATTTATCATATCAACTATTTTATACCAAAATGCTTTACTACACTTTTTTTGCTAAAACAAAATACATAAGGGCAAATCTGTTTGGATAAATTTTAGCTAAAAATAATCTTATTCTATAAGGGATACATCCTAAGCACCAGGCGATAATATGCTTAACTTTTAAAAAATCATAACCCTGCCAGTGGTTATATGCAGGCAAATATTGAACATCCTCTATAAAAAAACCCGTTGACATTAGCCACTCCTTAAGTTCATTAATATATATCCTAACAACATGATGAGCTCCGTCAATAGGAGTGTTTGGTTGTCCAATTATTAAATAACCTCCTGTTTCTAATAAAGCATATATTTCATTAACTATATCCTTTGGGTTATGGATATGCTCTAGAACCTCAAAACAATATACCACTTTAAAGGTATTGCTCAACGTAATAGCTTCCTTCATATCTGCAATAATAGTTTTATAGCCTTTTGATGTTGCCTTTTTAATTCCAGTATCTGATATATCTAAAATAGTTGCTTTTATCCCAAGATAATCCAAAAAAGAACCATCTCCTCCACCAAAGTCCAATATTTTCGACTCATCCACCCCTAAAGATTTTCTTAAAACAATTGATTCTTTAATAGAATCATATCTAAGAGCATAGTAGTCTAAGGATCTATCCTCCAACCAATAATTAGAGTAGTCAAAATCTTCTTTTTTTTGTTTACTCTTCATTATTTACTCTCTTCCCAAACCTTTGCATACTTCAAAAAACAATAATAGCCACCATTTATTGACCAAATAATCCCAGCAACACCATTCTTATAATTTTGTTCCAACAAATATAATCTAATCCCTATTAAAAATGGCTTTAATAACAAATACCAAACACAATTCATTCGACTAACTGCTACTCCTCTATCATCAACCTCAAAACATGCTTCTGCGGTTGTATATTGATTTATCTTCTTATAATGTGACTCCAAATTAGAAATAGTGTAATGATTAAAATAATTCTTAAGGAAGCCAACTTCCCCATTGATATTCAATAAAGAATGAAGATTATCTTTCGCGTAACTTGCTGTACCATTTCTAAACAATCGCATTTGATAATCTTTCTTTCCTTTCCATTTCTTGCCATAAATATAATTAATTCTAGAAATATAGAACCCATTTTCGTTCTGGTTTTTACTAACGACTTCAATAATTTCTTCTTTTAAAGCATTTGTCATTATTTCATCAGCATCAAAAATAAGGATCCACTCAGAAAGAGCTTTCTGAATACCAAAAACCTTATTTTGATCAAAATTCTTTGGATTATCTTTAATAAATATTTTGTCAGTATATTTTCTACATAATTCAACTGTATTATCAGTACTATTACCATCAATTATTATTATTTCATCAGCCCAAACAATAGAGTCTAGACATTTTTCTATCCTTGATGACTCATTCTGTACCGCAACTACCACTGAAACATGATTTCTCGTTATAGACACATTCACTTCCTAAAAATCATTTTTAAAAAAGCAACTACAAATCTAACAACTTGTCTTGGTAAAACTGAAACGAATATGCATAACCAAAAATACAAACCCTTATATTCCAACATTAATACTTTTTGAACAATATCTAAAGAAATATTTTTTAATTTATGTTCAAAAACAATATTTCCAAGGACAAAATCTCTTAAAGTAATCATATTCGCAGCCTTAACAGCCCTCAAGGAATATCCTTTTTTTATTAGTTCATAATAAACTATTTTAGAGCCATATACAAAAATAGTATACCAATCAGTGTTCCCTGAATAACTATCGTTTAAGCTCCTATACTTCAATAAACAAGGATCTGACAAAACAACCGATACACTAGTATCGGTCAAATAATTATAAACTGCTAGCATATGTGAAACTTTAAAATATGAAAACTTTTTATATACCTCTTCTGATAAAGTTAAATACCCATCAGTACGAACAACACAAGCTGAAACAAAATCCATTTTTGTCCCAAAATTACTTAGCACAATGTCTCTTCCTTTAAGAACAATATTCTTTTTATATGAGAAATATCTATCTCTCTTCTTTGTATTCATAGTGCTATCCCAAACACTATAATTCAGCATAATCAAATTATATCCTTTAGTAATACTAGCCAAGATGCTACCAACAGCTTGTTTCTCAATTATGTCATCATCGCCTAATATCCACAAATACTCACCATTTGCTAAATGTGAACTATAATAAAAGTTCATTTCTGAACCTTTATTCTCATCCCAACGATTATAAATAATTATCTTATTATCTCTAACAAACTTCTTACATTTATCAAAAGTTCCATCATTGCTTGCGTTATCTGAAATAATTATCTCAATATGATCTTCATGTCCCTGTGCTGAATCGATAACGCTCTGCAAACATTGGCTCAATTCATTTTCTCTATTATAAGTAGGAATAACAATTGAAAGTTTTATCATCTCTTAAACTATATCTCCCCTGCCTCTAAATAACTAGACAAAACAAACCACTACAATAAATATTCACAAAAAGTTACCCTTTTTTCTCATATATATAATAATATTGAGAGTCCGTTTGGTTCCCTAACAACATATTATTTTTAGTAATTTTAAATTTCATTTTTCTATACATACTTATAACACTACTAAATAAATTACTATTTTGATCTATTTTATCACTATACAACAATTTGAAGTATTTCCCATGAATAATTTTAGTATCATCCGGAAGGGAAGGAGAAGATCCTATATAATATCTGAAATCATCAAAATCATCAAAAAATTCTGCTGACAAATTTTTAAAATTATTTTTATACTTTCTTTCAATTTGTCCTACACTTTTAAACTTATAGTTCTTTAAAAAATAATAAGAACCCATCGACATTTCTATCATCATATTATCACTACTATTTAACGAATTGAAAACAACGTCAAACTGGGATGTAGGAGCGATGCTGTTACCTGACATTTGACTTTGCAAATAGCTTATGTTAGGAATAAAAAATACAAATACTGAAAAAGTTACACAACCAATAAATATTAATACTTGTTTTTTATCATTGATTTTGTCAGCAGTTACCAAACAAATCAAAGTCATTAATGGAAACAAAATAAACCAATATGCAGACCTCCACATTGTACTAAGCAAAAAAAGCGTAACCACAGTAAAAAAAATAGATAATAAATAATACCTATTTAAATAGGTATCTTCTTTTACTTTAAACCATTTTATTAAAAAAAATGGAATTAAAAAAATCATAAATTTGAAACTAAAATTTCCCAACATACTTAAAACTCTAGATTGCCCTGCAAAATGAATACTTTGATAATTAGCAAACTTAACCGCGCCAACTAAATAAAACTGAAAAAAATGTAGCAATAACAAAATCACAAAAAAAGAAAAAATTAGCAAAGAATAACGATTCTTTGCTAAATACTTAATGTGAAACATTAAAAACAAAACACATCCGCCAATCAAAAAGAAAAAACTTAAATAATGAGAAAAATACAAACCAGCTATAGCAATTACACCAATAAACAACTCATGCTTAAATATCTTCTTCTTAGGACTGAGAATAAAATTAATAAAAGCATAGTAAAATAATGCAGTGAAAAAAAATACAAGACTGTAATATCTTGCAAACCTAAATGTGATGAATACTCCAGAACACGACAAAATTAAAAGAAAAAGAATGGCTTTCATCCTATTTTTGACACCAGCTTTAACTGATGTAATATATATAATTATTAAAGATAAAAACCCTACAATGACAAACGGAATCCTCACCAAAAAAGCTGACTGATCTTCTCTATAATTTGATAATAATCTAGCAAAATAATATTGTCCCCATGACTCTAATGCAGGTCTAAACGTTTGAGACAAATCATAAGGTCCACCAACAAAAAATAATTTACCATTCATAAAGTATGATGGCATATAATGATTTGTTTTATTAATCGAAGTTGACAACAAAACCGTATCTAATTCATCACTGCCAATAAATTCTATGTTGCTTAGTTTATACAAAGATAAAAACAAAAATACTATTAACAAAAATACAACTAAAAATAACTCTACAGCTTTTTTTGTTCCATTCTTAACAAAAAAGACCTTAAGAAATTCCAAGCAACAACCACTCCAACATTTTTTCAACCCCATCAAATTTATTAATCTTTGGTTGCCAACCTGTTTTATTAAGTATTTTACTAGTATCTGAAACAAATACTAATTGATCGCTCTCTCTTGGAGGCAAAATCCTATAATTTAACTTTATATTAAACCTTGAATCAAGATAATCAAATAACTCCAATAATGATAAACTGTTTACCATTCCACCACCGATATTAAAAGCATTCCCCTGAACAATATCGATTTTATCTAAACTACTAAAATATAAGTCAACCATATCTTCAGAGAAAAGGATATCTCTTACCTGTTTACCATTACCATTAATGGTGAAAGGATCTTCACTGCTATTATGATACTGATCAATCGCCTTCTTACAAAACCATCCAACCCATCCCTGATCAAATGTCGAAAACTGTCGAAAACCAAACATAGAAGAATGTCTAAAAACAACAGTTCGTATTCCAAACATCCTATAATAATCCAACAAATACTGATCAGCTGTTCCTTTTGAACAACCATAAGGAGAATGAAAATCTAAGCTAATATCCTCAGTGAAACCATTTGGGAACTCTATGCACTCATATCGTTTATCTTTTTCTACATATTTATATTGCAATAAGTCTCCATAAACCTTATTAGTTGAAGAATATAAAATGATTGACTCTTTAGAGTAAAGCCTACAAGCCTCTAAAATATTTAATGTACCTAATGCATTAACCTCAAAATCTCTCCGTGGATCTTCAATAGAAGTAGTCATTGCTACTTGACCGGCTAAATGAAAAATAGCTGCAGGTTTAAACTCTCTAATCGTAGATTCTATTTGATCCCTTTTACTCACATCCCCTTCAACAAAACTAAATTTTCCTTTTTCCTTCATCCACAGTAAGTTTTGTTTGGAACCTATCCTTGATAAGTTATCAAACACCAATAAATCATCTCCATTACTTATTGCTTTTAATGCCAAATTGCTACCTAAAAATCCGCAGCCTCCAGTAATCAATATTTTCATTTACAAACGGCCCCTTCTAATACAATTAATTCCCTCAGTCCATTATCTAACGAAACCATTGAATCCCATCCTAAGGATTTAATAGGAGCTAAATTTAACTTAACATCCATTAATTCATTTTCCCTATATGATAATGCCCCAAAATTTAATCTTGTAGTATTATTTCCAGTAATTCTTTTTATTAACATGACAACATCTTTTATCGATGTTGTTGTACCAGTACCTATTTCAAAATTATACATACCAATACTCATTTTTTCTATGTTCCTAATTATTGTCTGAAAAGCTGAAACAACATCATCTATATATATAAAATCGCGCTTCTGTTCTCCGCTTGTTAAATCAATATGCATACTACCATTTTTCAGTTCTCTCACTATTTTAGTAATAAACTTAGAGTCATTATCAAATGCACCATAAAAATGTTCCAACTTAACATTAATACAAGTCAACTTTTTATGATAAGAATACAACCAGTCATAAAATTGATTCTTGGATAACGAATACTCACTTACTCTTTTATCCAAAACCGTATCTGTATTAATAAAATACTTTAGCCCATTCTCCAATCCAAGTTCCATTAACTGTAGTGGTAAAAATAAATTTGATTCAAGTATATTTAGTCTTGTTTCATGATGTCTTCCATAATTTGTTGCACAATGAATAATCAAATCAAAGGATTTAATTGAAAACAAGTCTTTGATTGGCATTTTATCTACATCAAAAACTGAAATCCTGTCTAATACGCTTTCTATCCTCCTACAATCAGAAAAACTTCTTTTCAAGATGGTTACGTCTATATTTGAATTAAAAATTGAAGAATAATCGTTAATTATGGAATGTAATACTTTGCTACCTAAAAAACCTGTAGCACCAGTCAACAATACATTCATACATTGCCCTCCCCCACTTAGAAAGTGCTATTATTTTCTAAAGTTTTATGACAAGGTTTATGTCCAACAGGAAAACCTGACAAGTGATACTTAGGTGCCTCGAAATGATTCTCAGCGGTAAAAGGTTCAAGAAAAAGTTTGCCTACCAGATTACTTCTAACAAAAAATGCATTAGCTCCAACAATATCACAACCAACCAAAGAGTATCCTTTCTCCTTAAATTTAATTTCTAAGAACTTCAATGATGCACCAAAATTATCATCACCTTGCCAACCAGAATTCTCTTGATACTTCATACAATACTGTATAGGAGGATAAAATTTGGAATTATACTCAATTACCACAACTCTTGGAGAAATACATGAAATAGCATCAAATATATAATAATCATTACTATCGATATCAATAGACAACAAATCTATTTCTGATTCATTAATATTCGAACTAATTATATTATTAACATTGTCTTTATTCACAAAAGAATTTACTACTGCCAACCTACCAGAATTTATAATGGCTGCATAATTTTGTTTAATTTGGTTTACACAAGATGTGCTTCCTTCAATCCAAAGCCCCTTCCATCCGTCAAAAAGTAAGGATGCGGTATTACATTCCAAACCATTCTGAATACCAATTTCCACAAAGCATTTATTTCCATAACCAATTCTATTAAATATCTCTTTAATCATCCCATCTTCTTCATTCTGAGAATACATTTTGTGACCAAATCTAATCAAACATTTTCTATCACCATATTTTTCACTTTCTTTTAACCTTCTTAATTCAGAATAAATTAAGTTTACATTAATAGTTTTAAGCACGTCTAAATGCTGAGGAAAAGAAATAATTACCTTAAAAAAAGTTCTAATTTTCCTAAAAAATACCATTATACCTAATCTTTCCTAGCCAAAATCATTACAGTCCATCCCAAAATCACATCGTCCCAAATAGTAGTCCATGCCCGAAAATTAAAAGCAAACAAAGGCTTTATAATTAAATAAGGAAGAGCAAGAAAGGACTTCAGACTACGAATAATACATACTTTCTCTACAAAGAAACCAGCATCTCCAAACAGTCGCCTAAATCCAAATTTATTAAAAGCTCTAATGTGACCGTAATCTCCCCAAAAATTCATAGCTATTGCAAAAATGGACCTATTTGATGGTGCTAAAGCATAACAATAGCAATCTTTCTTTAATAATGAATATATTTCACTTACTATGTCTAAAGGATATTGGACATGTTCTAATACATGTGAACAAATAACTAAATCAAATTCTACACCTTCAAACTGACATTTTTCTTTCAAAATGTTCTTAAACTCAACAAAATCAGGCAAGAACTTCCCAACATCAGATATATCAACACCATAATAATCCAAATCTGGACGCCAATAATGTAAAGACTTCAAAAAGCCACCTCTACCACACCCATAATCCAATACTTTTGCATTAACAGGAAGTGCAAAAAAAACATCAAGAAATGACTTAGAAAAATCTAATTTCGAAGGAACTTCCACTTTTTTTTTGTGCCTTCCGTTATAAGAATTATTATAATAACTATCTGGATAAATACCTGATTCAATTTTATTTATCATATTACTTTCAATACTTCCCCCACCTCTATTTTACACATACAATCCCTTGATTTACAATTAATAATTGTAGAAGGAAAATGAGAAAGATGGCATGGACGGCAATTACCTTTAGTCCAACTTTCCCACGGACGACAGTCATCCTTAGCATATATTGCTACATGTTCGCCTACCAAAGGCATTAATGTTTCATTATTAGTTGGCCCGAAAAATGTTATTGTTTTTGTTTTTACTGCAGCAGCAAGATGCATGGGTCCAGAGTCATTAGTAATTAATACCTTGCTTTTTTTCAGAAAAATTGCTGTTTCCCGTAAGTTAAATTCTCCACAATAGTTCTTTACTCTAGTCTTATCAACAATGGCTTCTTCAATTTTATTCACAAACTCTACATCATTTTTACCGCCTATCAAGCATACTTCATATTTTTTTATAAGAGATTCAACTAATGAAATATATTTATCTATACTTAGATTCTTGAGAGAAAGCAAATCAATAGACACATTCTCTGAACAACTTGCAAATAAGACAATTCGGTCTGAATTCCCAAAATCACCGTTATTATTTTCATAAGATTTAACTTCATTATCACTGAGATATATTTCCATTCCTTTATTGCCTCTGACATCAAACCCCATTGATTTTAAAACTCCTAAATAGCTGTAAACTTCATGGATCTTATCACCAGGAACTCTCTTAAACTTAAAATTCAACAAAAAACCTGAATTATTTGTGTCTATTCCAGACAATATCCGGTGTTTGAAACACCAAGCAAAAAGAATATTCTTTATCCCAGTATTTAAGCAGAATACTACATCATATTTCTTCTTTCTCAATAAAGAAATATTGCCTTTATTCCTTATATATACCGCATTAATATTAGGGTTATTAAATAAAATCTCAGATGACCACTCTGACCCAACTAAACAATCAATATTAGCATTCTTAAATATTCTCCTGGTCTCTGCAATCATAGGAGTAGACATAAGTATCTCTCCATATCCTGTATAAATATTAATAATCAATATTCTCTTAACATTTTCTGGAACTACCTTTACAGCCTTTCTTCTAATAAAAAAAGAAAGAACTGCTAAACCAATATTAAAAAGAAATCTATATATCTGCTTATACTCTATCACTAATAAACCTCTATTTTTTCATATACATCAAACTTTGGATAAATATACCCAAGATAAAATGTTGTCTTAAAAAACCTATCAATTGTAAACAGGAAATTAATCCAAAAAAACTTACATTTGTTCACAAAAAAACTAACTCCACTTAATGCACTCTTTTCAGTAAATAAAAAATAGTCGATACCCTTTTCTCTAATTCCTGAACGATAAAAAGCAGACTTACTTTCTGCAACAAAAAGCATTACATCCATTTTGTCTGTTGGCTCAACAATATGTACTCTTGGTAAATCTATAAAATCTTTTGCAAGACACTGCAATCCTTCTCCCTCAATAACAACCCCAACAGACTCATAATATTGATGAAGTCGCTGTACAACATCATAAATTTCTAATCTAATAGCACTATTAAGGGTGTTTTTGTTATTAATTAACTCTTTAATGCCATAATTATCCATCATATCCTTAAAGGACATGTTTCTCATTTTATCCATAATGCTCTCCTCTTGATAAGAGGCAAAACATTGTGAGGCTATCTTTTTTCCTGCTTTTGCAATTATTTCGGACTCTTCATTGTGTAAACTAAAATATAAAATCTTTTGCAATAACTCTTCAAAACTTGACCAGCCAACGTAGTGAACACCTTCTACAAAAAACTTATTAATAAAAGATATTTTTGATGGCCTATCTAACAAACATAATGCTCCTGACTGCATCATAAGATAAATTTGTGGTGTAAATTGACTATTGGAAGTACAACAAATTGCAATTCTTGTTTTCTTTAATATCCTTAAATAATTCTCATATCCTGTATGCTGGAAAAATTGAAACTTTATATTATTAGTTCTAGTGTTTGTCTCAATATAGGTCAACATATTATTCACCCTAATGTTAACTGTACTCAATCTGTGCCCTATATATACAACATCAAATTCCCTATTATTTTCATCTACTTCAGACAAAGTATTTGTACTAACCCAAGGCCAAAAAAATGTTTTGATATTCTTCTCCCAAAAGAAACGACCATGCTCAGGTTTTGCATAAACTATTACACCATCGTAAGTCTCTTTTTTCAAATAACTAATGGCACTTTTCACCATCATAAATTCAAAATGAGAATCAGCTATTACAAAGAACTTAGGAATAATGATACTTTCAAGGTTAATGACCCCTGTGTCCCCATTAATAAAAACATCTACTTTCTCATTTATATTATCGAAAATAGAGCCTATATCTAATTCCTTTATATTAACAAATCTTATACTAGATGAATTATAGTTTTTTAAGCTTCTACCTACGAAAATATACCGATTAAAAAAAGGATATAATACTCTATAATCACGATATAAGGCATCCCCTGGATATATCCTAGTTTTATCAACACAATAAATTAATAGTGTTTTCACTTAATTACCTCACAACCAAAAAATTTGATTTTTAATAATAGACGTGTACTTCATTTTAATTAATAATTGTAACTACTGTAATTGTTACTGTTGCAATCATCTGCTAAGTCTTAGCTTTATCATTGTTATAAAATAACCCAACATAAAAAGCAATAAATTCCTTTTTGTTCTACCAAACATTCTCTGTTTAAAAGTGTATGGAACTTCCAAAATAGATAATGAAACTTTATTTCTGCGTGCCTTTATTAATATCTCTTGAATAATATCAAAATTAGAAGACACTAAATTAATTTTATTAAAGACATCTGCATTATATAATTTGAAACTATTAGAAATATCCTTTGCATTAATACCAAAAACAAGAGAATAAGATATATTAAGAGCCCTACTCATAGCCTTAAGTATTAAGGAATTATCACTATTGCCCTGTCTGATATAACGTGAAGCAATAATAACATCAGCAAAGTCTCTCTTTTTATATAAATCTTGTATAAATTCAGGAGAATGAGATCCATCCGCATCCATAAATATTATATACTTACCTTTAGCAAATTTAATTCCTGTCCTAACTGCATCACCATAAGAATCAGTACCTTCTCTGGATACATATTTAAAATTATTTTCTATGCAAACTAATTCTGTATCATCAAGTCTTTCATTGCTATCTACTATTATACATTCAAAAACACAACCGATTTTACCTAAGACTCTACTAATTCTAGGCAATAGAATCCTTAAATTTTCTTCTTCCATATATGCCGGTATAATTACACTAAGCTCTATCCTCATAATAATTCCCCTTCAATAAAATATACAACCACATATTTATTGTAATCTAAAAAATATTATATACTAAAACGATGTAAATTGTTTAACAATTGCAACTTTAACAAAGATCTATATATACCAGAAACTTATATAAAATATCTTCTTCTTGTTTTAATCCAGCTCCGGACATAGTCTAACCATATTTTCTAAATCCAAAAATGAGTATTATTCTTAAATTACCAATACATATCTTTTTTGTTGCATAAAGCGACTCAAATATATATTATAAACAAATTTTCTCAAGAATGTTACAATACACCTTGAGACATAATTATGAAATATAATGAGCTTAACCTTAAAGGTGCATATTTGATTGAACTTGAACCACACGAGGATGAACGAGGAACATTTTCTCGTCAATTTTGTAAAAAAGAACTGAGTACTCTTGGTATAGATTTTAATATCTACCAATGTAATATTTCCAGAAATTATAATAAAGGAACTCTTAGAGGAATGCACTATCAAAAAGATAAGTATTCCGAAGCAAAACTTGTTTCTTGTTTAAACGGAAAATTCATTGATGTTATTATTGATTTAAGAGAAGAATCTCCTACATATTTAAACTGGGAAGCAATAACCTTAGAAAAAAATGACAATAAAGTTCTATATATACCTAGGCATTTTGCTCAAGGATTTCAAACAATTATTGATGAAACAATAATATACTATCAAATGGATAATTATTATACTCCCCATGCAACTTGTGGAATACGTTGGGATGATCCAAAACTCAATATAAAATGGCCTGAATGTAACAAAAGAATCATAAATGAAAGAGATAATTCTTATAATTTATTATGAATAAAATTATTCTAACAGGAGCAACTGGACTAATAGGAAAGGATGTCATATCTCCCCTTTTGGCTAAAAACTTTAAAATCTATGCACTAACAATTGAAAAGAATAATCCTGTCAGCAACATAACTTGGATTCATTGTGACATTTTTGATTATAAAAATGTACAAAAAGTTTTTTGCGACATTAAGCCGACTTATCTTTTGCACCTTGCTTGGGTAACAACAGGTGATTATTTAAACTCAAATATTAATTATAATTTTGTTGATGCAAGCTTAGTCTTGCTAAAAGAATTTCAAGCTAATGGAGGACTTCGCGCTATTTTTGCCGGCACTTGTTTTGAATATAAATTTACAAATACTTCTATAAAAGAAACTAATGAATTAAATCCATTATCAATATATGCCCAATGCAAAAATGAATTAAGACAAAAGGCTGAATTATTTTCAAAAGTGCATAATATATCTTTTGGTTGGGGTAGAATATTTTATGTTTACGGCTTTGGGGAAAACAGCCAACGCTTAACAGCTCATTTAATAAATAATTTATCACAAAATAAAGAAGTAATAGTGAATAATGGATCATTGATAAGAGATTATATGTATACTAAAGATATTGCAGCTGCTTTTGTTGATTTTTTAAATTCTAATGTTATTGGTTGTGTTAATATATCCTCAGGTAACGGAATTTCTTTAAAAGATTATTCCATGGCATTCGCAAAAAAACTTAATAAAGAAAAATATCTAATAATAAAACAAGAGCCAACTGAACAACCATCAATTATAATAGGTAATAATTCTAGATTAACTAAAGAAATAGGCTACAAAATAAAATATAATTTAGATATAGCTATAAATGAAATATTGGGAGGTATAAATGCACAAGTGTAGATTTTGTAAGAATACATTAAAAACAATTTTTGCCGATTTAAATATGGCTCCAATTGTTAACAACTACATCAAAAAAGAAAACTTTTATAAAGAAGAAGTTACCTATCCATTAATAACATACGTCTGTGATAACTGTAAGCTCGTTCAAACCCTAGACTTTAACCCTTCAGAACAAATTTTCACTGATGACTATGCATATTTTAGTTCCTTTTCTTCTTCTTGGCTTGAACATAGTAAAGGTTATGTTGATATGATTATCAAAAAATTACATTTGAATGAAAATTCACATGTCCTTGAAATTGCTAGCAACGACGGATATTTGCTTCAATATTTTAAAGAAAGGAATATACCACATTTAGGGATTGAGCCATGCAAAAGCGTTGCAGATGTAGCAATCATTAAAGGCATAAGCACATTAATTGATTTCTTTTGTTTGGATTTATCTAAAAAAATACCTAAAGCAGATTTAATCTGTATGAATAATGTTCTAGCTCATGTCCCAGATATAAATAACTTTGTTGCAGGAATAAAAGAAGCATTAAAATCAAATGGAACAGTAACTATAGAATTCCCGCATCTATTAAATATTATGAAATTTAATCAATTTGATACTATTTATCACGAACATTATTCCTATCTTTCATTTATGTTTATTTTGAAACTCTTTGAAAAACACGAAATGAAAATTTATGATGTTGAAGAATTGACTACACACGGAGGATCTTTAAGAATTTATGCTTGCCACAACAAAGATAATAAAAAAATTGATAATAAAGTAACGCTGCTTATACAAAAAGAACAAGAATATGGACTAAATGACATAAAAACTTATACAAGATACTCTAATCAAATAAAAGAAACTAAAAGAAATTTATTAATCTTACTAATTGAACTAAAAAATAATGGGAAATCAATTGTAGCTTATGGTGCTTCTGCAAAAGGTAATACTTTACTAAATTATTGTGGTATTAGTAGAGATTTTATTGATTATTCAGTCGATCTAAATCCACATAAACAAAACACATACCTTCCTGGATCACATATTGAAGTTAAACACCCTGATGAGATAAAAAAAACTAAACCAGATTATATCTTAATCACTCCTTGGAATATAAAAAATGAAATCATACAACAATTAGATTATGTTAAAGCATGGAATTGTAAATTTATAATAGCAATTCCTAAAGCATTAATACTGTAAATATCAAACATATGAATAAAATAAAAATTTTTGTTATTTATAATAAAAAATATAAACTTTTTAAAACAGATATTTATGAACCAATTCAAAGTGGTGCTGATATTTCTTCTTTAGATTTAAAAATACTAAAAGATAATACAGGAAACCACATTTCTAATAAAAATATATATTATGGTGAATTATCTGTTCACTACTGGGTTTGGAAAAACTATTTACTTGAACATCCAGAATTACAATATGTAGGGTTTTGTCATTATAGGAAATTCTTTGATTTTAATAATGAGCCTATCTTTGAAAAAGCTTTTCGTAAAATTAACAAAAAAATATTTATAAATAAATTTATGAATTCAAATAAAGACACAGAACTTTACGATATTATAAAAAACCATGACATTATTATCTCTGCTCCAGGAAAACTAGACAAAAACCCTAATCTTAAGGTCTTAGACCAATGGGAAAAATGTAATCACCCGAGCTCAGAAATTTTTGCATTTGAAAAAATTTTATCAAAACTTCATCCAGAGTATCTAAGTGAATATAAAGAATTTATGGCCGGCAATTCTATGCACATAGGCACAATATATGTTATGAAAAAGGAACTGTTTATTAAATACATGAATTGGCTGTTTGATTTATTGTTTGAATTAGAAAAACAATCTAACTGGGACCAATATTCTGGCACGTATAATGAAAGGATACCCGCTTTCCTATCAGAAAGATTCTTCAATGTATGGATTAAACATGAAAATAAACAAAACACCTTAAGAATCTTGGAACGCGACTCATATTCGCTGTATAGTAAAAGAGAATTCTTTTTTAAACTAATTAAGAAAACTCGCAAAATATTATATAAAGTATTATCTTCTGCCGTAATAAAAACTCGGTAATCTAAAAAAAGCTAAAACTTTATTTATTCTTTTTAATATAAAAGCAATTAGCATTCTTATCTTTTTTACCTTTGTCTTGCTTGAATTATTTATAGTAATTATTCTTTTAGGTGCTTCTGTCTTCCTTTTCTCAATAAGCACCATACTATCATAATAATGTATTGCCCTAATAGACTTAGTATATTCATCAACTTTGAAATTCTTTTGTTCTGAGTATCTTGCATGTATCTTATCAATAAACTTCTTACTAAACTCAATAAAGCTTCCCATTCTTTTGTATCCACCACCATAAGTTAACCAATAAGAAGTATGTACATCCTCGCAAACATACAAACCATCCTCTTTAATATGATCAAACAACATATTGAATGTATAAATTTGTTGTTTCATTGTATGTCCACCATCATCAATTAAGATATCAATCTTAGGCAATACACTTTTCACATATTCCAAAAACTTCTTATCAGACTGTGATCCAATAAAAATTTTAATATTCTTACTTTCAAATTTTTTACATTCCTGGTTGATATCAATACCAAAAATATTAACTTTTTTATCGAAATAATAATCCCACATTTTCAAAGACTCGCCCTTAAAAAGTCCAATCTCTAAAATATTTATAACATCTTTACCTAAAAAACGTTGAAAATATTCATCATATACTTCCAAATAATTATCCCATTTATCTGCATGTAATCCCTTTTGCATATAATATTCTTCAAATCTATTCATATTATTCCCCCTATGTATTTAAAAATCTATAAACTAATCCTAAGAGTTATTATTTGCCGCTCATTATATTAAAACCCTTTTTTTCAGGCAAGAATATCTCTGTCGATTCGCCCAAACAAAACAATCTATCCTTGATAAGTGTAATAATATTTGAATTCGCATCCACAATATATTGATCAAGAACTCTAACACGTAATTTAATCTTATTCTCATCTATATTATATTTATTTACAACTGCTCTAACAAAATTTTGTGCATATCCGTCAACATCTGGTGGCAAAAAGACCCTCACTCCACTTGGATTATACCTTATAATAATTTCTTCATCTAAATTATATCTTATTAAAATATTATGTTTTAAAGAATCTAAAAAATTATAACCTTGATTCTGCAAATAATAAAAATGATATAAAGAAATCATATTACTTATGATTACTATTGTAAGTAATACTTTAATTGTCCTGATTGAAAATGAAAATATTGTTAAACAAAATAGAAATATTATAATTGGAATAATTGCATACAGTAACCTAGGAGCATAATGTGTAAAAGAAACTAATAAATAAAACATCAACAACAAAAACACACAATATAAAAAGACATATTGATCTTTTATCTTCTTATTAAACATAATAAATAATGATTTCAAAAATACTATTATTGTAATAACCGCATACAACAATGAACCAACTAGCAACTTGCCATGTACATTAGGAACAAAAACTGTAATAACATATAAAACAATAACTTTAAGACTATGGACAAAATGGAAGATTACACCTGACGGCAAAGAAGCTATCAATACAATATTATAAAAGGCTAATAATTTTATAATAAAATAAACACAAGTCAAACAAAAAAACTCTAATAAGAAAACCCTATTTTTCCTAATAAATAAAGCCATTAATGAAATATCAACAAAGAAAAAGAAAACATATATTTCATAAGAAGCATAAGCGAGAAACAAAGTAATACTTAATCCAAATCCAACTAGTAATTTGTAATACCATTTTATAAAATCGAATCTATTCCACAAAAAAACTAATAAAATATAATGTAAAAATATAAAAAACAAACCGATCATCCTAATAGACATTGCAATGTTTGTATAATTTTCAATAGTGATTATATTTAATAAAAATAATATCGCACACACAGCTGTAAAATTTTTATCTTTTAATATTGGTAAATTAATTATTTCTGATAATTTATTTAATAAAAAATAATATAAAACTGCATTCACGAAATGTATAACAAAAAAATAAATCAAATACTGATTAATATTCAATGACGTAAAATACTTTGCAATATAAGATAAAACAATAAAGTAAACACTGCCAAAAATACTAGAACGTACAAATTCAGGAAAATTAATAATACTTAAATGATTATTAATCATAGCTGTCACATAAGCAATATCATCCCCCTGTATTGGGAATTTAAATAAAAACAAAGGTATTATGAATGCTAGAACAAAGAAAATTGATATAAAGAATATACCCTTTTTATAACCCACCATAAATCCTTCCACCCATTAATCTGCTTTTAACCTAACCTATAAACAATATCACACTTTTCTAAAAAGTAATCTCTATGTGTAACAATAATGATTGTTATATCTTTACCTATATTAAAAATCTCTTTAATTATTTGACTTTCAGTTTCCTTATCCAAAGCAGAGGTAGCCTCATCTAAAACTAATATTGTAGGTTCATCATATAATGCGCGAGCGATAGCAATCCGTTGTTTCTGTCCTCCACTTAACATAACTCCATTTTCTCCGACAACAGTATCGAGTCCATCCTTCGTAATCAAAAAATCATATATTTTTGCTTTTTTCAATGCATCTACAACTCTATTAGTATCTTCTTCTCTACCACAAAGTACGTTGTCTTTAACTGTACCATTAAATAGATAAATATTTTGAGGAATATAGCCTATACTCTTTCTCCAAGAGTTAATATTATCCTCACCTAAAGGAATCATATCAACTTTAATCAATCCATTATTTGGAATAAGTAATCCTGCCAAAACATCAATAAACGTGCTTTTTCCACAACCACTAGGTCCTACAATTGCAACCCTACTTCCTTTTGAAATTGTAAAATTAATATTAGACAAAATTGGCTTGCTTGATTCATATTCAAAATTAACACCATGAAATGTAATCTCTTTATTAAATACTATTTTTGTCTTTCCCACTCCATCAACTTTCCTTTTTAACTCCAAAGATAACTTAATAAGTGTATCTTGAAAATACACAAGCTGGCTCCAACTGCTCATAATACGATTAACAGATGGCAAAAGTCTAAAAAAAGCAATTGTATACATAGTAAGAACAGCAACGACTGTGCTTGTATCTTTATAAAGAACTAAGCCCAACAACAATACTATTAGCAAAAGGACTATACCACCAGTTTCCATAATAATCTTAGGGATTACTGTAAATAAATGAGATATTGCTCCAGCTCTTACAAAACCAGAACTAGCACGGTAAAAACGGTCTTCAAAATGCTTAGTATTACCTATCAGCTTCATAAACTTATAATTACCAAATGTCTCATGTAATGTTTCCAATAATTCTTTCTGACAAGATACATTTTGCTTGCCTGAACTAACTATAATTGGTTTTGCGATACCTATAATAACAATAGAAACCAACAATATTCCCAAAAACAAAATTAGAGTTATCTCCCAGTTCAACATCAACAATGCAACACAAATAAAAATGACGACTATACTCTCTACCACTACCAACAATAAAGCATACAAAAAAGAAGTGAAATTCAGGGACTCATTCAAAATATTATGGATTAAAGAAGCTGATGACTCACGCACAAAATCAAGATAACTAATCTTTAAATAACGTTGAAATAACCTAAAAGATAACGTTCTATATCTAGTCTTAGAAAACTTAGTTAACAAATAAAAATAAAAAAAATTCACAAATCCTCTAAATAAAATTATACCTATTAAAATAAACCCAAAAACACATAGAAAATTCAAATATGAAGTGAATGAGAAAAAGCTAAAAATGCTATGTAAATATTTATTGCTACTAATTAAACTAGGAGTATTTACTAAAGCTAAAAATGGTATAACCAATGACAAACTAAATAATTCAATCACGGACACTATTACTGATAAACACAATAAAATTAACAAATATACTCGGTCTTTTATTGTTAATATACTTAATAAATCTTGAATAACCACAATCAACCTAGTCACCTCATTAAACTCTTAGTAAATTTATTATATCCCAGAATATATTGCATTTACTATTATTATTAGTCAAATAAACAATTTAATCCTAATACAAACTTTGTTTGCTTACGAAACTATTAACTATAAAAACCTCTCCAGTCATTAATTCTTATTTGAAGAGTATCTTTCAACATAAAAAAGGAATTATATAAAAAATTAAGTCTACTTGTCTCCACGAAAATCCATCGAACAGGAATTTCTTTATATTTATATCCTTTTTTCTTTGCTACATATAAAACCTCAACATCAAATGCTCCAAAAAAAGCTGACGAAATTTCCTTGGAAGCATTTCCATATATTTTTAATGAACGGAAAATATCACGAGCAACATCACCCTTAAAAACTTTAAACCCACACTGTGAATCTTTTATCCCAGGCAATACAATTACTTGAACTAATAAATTATAAACTCGCCCTATCATATTTCTATAAAAAGGCTCTCCTACCCTATTTGATCCATTAATAGCCCTTGAAGCTATAGCAATAGAATCCTCACTAACCTTAAGTTCTCCTATGAAACTTATCAACTCCTTTATAGGGGTAGCCAGATCTGCATCACACATACAAACATATTCTCCACCAGAAGCCATCATGCCAGTCCAAACAGTGTGCCCTTTGCCTTTATGGACATTCTTAATAAGTTTGATGCCGCATTTTTGTTTTATAAATTCTTCTACTAAAATTACAGTATTATCATTGCTACCATCATCTACAACTATTATCTCAAAATTTAAAAAATTATTTAACATGAAGGCATATGTTTCCTGCAAAGTATCTATAATTTTATTGGACTCATTGTAAACAGGAATAATAATAGAAACATACTCTTCTGCTAATCCAGATGTATTTGTGCTAGAAATTTTCTCCACTCTTTACTCTCCTCATATAACATTTAGACGTTAACAGAAAACAACTTAATTATCTTTAATACCATCAATCACAGTAATTATTCCCAATTTGTTATCTAAAAAATTATAAAACTTATTAATCTTTCATAAAAAAACAGGAAAAATAAAAGCCAAATTATTTACCGGCATAACAACTGATATGAATTCTTTTTCTCTAATGTTTGACTATCAACATCACGACCATTCATATTGATATTATATATAGCTTAAACCACCTTAGTCTAGATATGTTTTATTAATAAAACATATCTAGCTTCACTCAAACATATAATTAGCTAGCTCTCTGTTCTCTCAATATTAATTAATATATTACTATAAACATTATCTATCATAGCTTGTTTAGAAACCCAAAAAAATAAACGAGGAGAGGATTATCATAATACTAAAACAAGAATAATATGAATCAAGAATTAATATTGATAATATATAAAATGACTACTATACTTAGCACACTATTATGCTCAATAAAAAAATACTAAGCAATACGTCATCTCAAATATTTTATTTATTAACAATTTTCGCTCTTGTTTTTATTCTCCCTCTTTTCTTCTTTAAAATCCCAATCCAAGCTGATGATTGGTGGAGCTTAATTTTCGCGCATTACAGGTATGACCTTAATATATATGTCCCACTAAATGAACTAAACAGAACTCCAATATTATATACATTTGTATTATATATTTATAACTTTCTACTTCACTCAATGAATGATTTATCAGTAAACTCAACTATATGGATTTTTTACCTACTACAGCTAGTTAATGTGCTTTGCGTGTTTATCCTAACAAAACGCTTAGTGAAAATATTTAATATTACTACCAATACTTTCACCCACAACATTCCTTTTTTTACATCATTATTATTTATGATAAATCCAATATCAATTGAAGTATATGCAAATCTAGGAATGTGCGGACATTCTTTAGGCATGGCTCCTTCCATGCTTTATATCCTATCTGTATCATATTTATACACTAATAAACCAAACAACAGACTTCTTCCTCCAATTAATATTCTAGCACTATCATCAACCTTACTTATCCTTTCCTATATTGGGTATGAAAGCAATCTCTTTATACTCTTTATTGCAGCTTTACTATTTTTATTCAAAAAAAGCAAAAACACCAAAACAGCCATAATTACTATTGGCATTAATATTCTACTGCTTTTTCTCTATATTATTATACAAAGAGTACTCTTCCCTTATTGCCAGGATCGACCAATAACACCTAACCTATTATCAACGGTTAAACTGTTCTTATTGTACTCATTTACTATGTTTGTACCCAATATTCATGGACAAATTTTAATTGGCTTTGTAGGCGGATTAATAATCATAGTAACTTATTTAAAAAATCTACCTATGCTAATATTCAATTCTTTTAAAAAACTGAATACAAATAACAACATTAACGTCTTTTTATTCCTCATAAGTATAGTAATTACATACATATTTATATGGTCTTTACTTTCTTACTACATTCCAAGAGCGCTCTACCTAATCATTCCATTCTTTTATCTTATTTTCCTTTTGCTATTAAATAATGAATCGAAAACTCTACGCAATTCGTTATTAATAATATTACTACTCTCCTCTTTTCTTTCATTATTTCAATTTTATATATTAAATCATCAAGCTTATTTAGAAATAACAAAACTCAGCTCAGAATTGTATTCTAATAATGGAACTAAACGTATAATATATGCTCCTGAAAATAATGGAGTAAGAGTCTTTTTTGCTACTCATGAAAAATATTTTATTGAAACACTAACTATTCTCAATAATGGGAAAGCACCTAATGTTGAAGTATCTTTTAACTGTAAAAATCATATAGGTGTTAAAGAACCATTTCTTTCATTAATTAAAAAAAGACTGAACTCTAATAAAATTAAAAATAAATTCACATATGAATACTAATATTTCAAATTAATTTATCTGTAAATTACACCCACTATAAAGACAATTTAATTATTCAGTTATAGCTTAAACCACCTTATACTAGCTATAATTTTTTGATAAGAGAAATCTTAGTCAACCTATCATCCAACAACCTTTTTCTCCGTCCACTGCATAATCACCTGCTTGTCCTGTTCTATGAAGTCATCAATCATCGCTTGCTTAGAAACCCACACACTCCTTAAAATCAAACCTGTTAAACCAAGCAAAAAAAGGATTATCATCATATAAAAAAGCAAATATCCCTTTCTCATTTACCTTCTCCTAAAATGACCAAGCGCTTAACTATCATGCCCTCTTTAATAAAATAATTATGCGTTGATGATGATGATGATGATGACAAATCTTTTATATATTTCTTATCATTTTCCAACACAAAGGTTAAATCCTCTTTTAATCCCTGACGATTTCGTAGCTCCGTACCGACCACTTCAAAAGTAGTAGAAATCATTTTAAACAAAAAAGGCATAATTATTCCAGCTAAAAATAAAACAATCAGTGTCTCTAATAAAGTAACTCCTTTTTTCATCTCTTTTTGCCTTTTATCTCTTGTTGTATTTTAGTTCCATCCAATAATTGTACATACAAAATATCCGCTGTTGTGACGATCAAAAATTCTTTATTCTGTGTAGAATATCTGCCCTCAAGAATTTCACCTTTATATGCCTGAATAAATACTTCTTTAGTTAAAAAGAACTCATCAAGCTTAGCGATTGATTCATCTTTCTGAACTGCTCCGATAAACCCATACCACGGAATAACAATAAGTGAGAGGACGAACAACACAATAATTACTTCCAATAGAAGGAAGGCCTGCTTGTTACGCATGAATAATTGAAGTCATCCTAAATAAAGGTAAAAGAAATGACATACTGATAAATGCCACAAATACTCCAATAATGATTAAAGCGATAGGTCCTATTAAGCCAATTAACCGATGTATCAATTCATCCATCTCCTGGTCAAGATGTTCAGAAACCTTAGTACAAACATCACCCAAAGCTGATGACTCTTCTCCTGTTGTTAACATCTGAACAACCATATTTGGAAAAAATTTTGATTCATCAAGTGCCTTAGAAACTTTCATTCCTTCTAAAACTTTATTGTATACACCCTCAAGTTTTTCTTTAAAAAACAAATTGCCAACTGAATCTATACTCAATCTTAAAGACTTAATTACTGTTATCCCAGATTGTTGAAGAGTGCCCAAATCAGACAAAAAAACCAACATGGAAAGATAATAATATATTTTCCCGAAAATAGGTAAAACATACTGCGCTTTGGCATAATACATCTTAATGTTTTTACGCAAAAGAAAATAGGCAAAAGAAAACAGTATAATAAAAAATAAAATAATTTTTAACCAATTATCAAAAAAGAAATGATGAGTAAAGAAAAGAATCCTAGTAGGAAGAGGCAAAACAACTCCTGCCTGAGAATAAACTTCTTGAAAATTAGGGATAATCTGAATATTAACCCAAAGAAGAATTCCTACGCTTAACAATGCAAGCAACAAAGGATAACTAAGAGCATTTAAAAGCTTTCTTTTTAGTTCTATTTTCCTTTGCAAATATTCAATCGCTTTATTAAGTGCGTGATCCAACGAACCTTTGTGTTCGCCTACTTTGATAATATTAGTAATAAATATATTAGTCCTTAACTTTTCATGAAGAATATGTGAAAAAGTATCTCCCTCACGTAAGCGAAGAACAATCTCTTTTATAATAGCTTTAATTTTTTTATCCTCAGCATCGTCATAAATAATCTGAATACTTGGATATAAAGAGATACCGCTGTTCAGCAAATACTGAAGTTGTCTAAAGAACCACGTAAGTTCTAGATCACCTAACAACTCTGGCTACCTCTTCAATTGTGGTTATTTGCTGACGTACTTTTAAAATCCCATCATCTTTTAAAAATCTTGTTCCAACTGATTCTTGATATTTTCTTATATCTATCTCAGAAAACATTGACTTATTAATCATCTGCTTTAGCTCATCATCCATAGCTAAAAGTTCAAATAATCCTGTTCTTCCTTTATACCCAGTACTTCTACAGCTACTACAGCCTTTACCTTTCAGAAAAATATCATCCGCATTTAAGCTTCCCCAATTCATTAGTTCCTGTTCTGAAACATACATATCCCTACACTTCGTACAGGTCTTTCTTACAAGACGTTGAGATAAAACTCCTAGCAACACCGAAGATATTAAATATGGCTCAACTCCCATATCTATAAGTCTAGCTAAAGATGAAGCCGTATCATTAGTATGTAATGTTGATAATACAAGATGACCTGTCAGTGCTGCCTGAAAAGCTATCTCTGCAGTCTCCTTGTCTCGTATCTCTCCTATCAATATAATATCAGGATCTTGCCTTAAAACAGACCTTAATCCTCTAGCGAAGGTCAACCCACACTTAGGATTGATTTCGCTTTGGTTAATAAGATCTACGTGATATTCGACTGGATCTTCAATTGTAACAATGTTTTTATCGCTACTCTTTATCTCATTTAAAACTGAATATAACGTTGTAGTTTTACCACTTCCTGTTGGCCCGCTTACTAAAAATATTCCATAATTATTTTGGACAATTGACCTAAGCTTCATATAAAGTTCATAATCCATACCAAGTTTTTCCAAATCGAAAACCATATTATCCTGATCAAGTAAACGTAATACAAGCTTCTCGCCATATAACATTGGATAACTAGATACTCGAACATCAATCAATCTTTGCTCTGCTTGTATTCTAAAGCTCCCATCCAATGGAAGCCTTTTTTCAACTATATCCATCTTTGCCAATATCTTAATACTAGAGATAAGTGGCTGACTAAGATTAAGTGGCAATGACCATTTCTTGTGAAGAACTCCGTCCAAACGAAACCTAACATCCATTCCACTCTCTTTTGATTCTAAATGGACATCAGAAGCATTATCTTTTATTGCTGTAGTTATTATTAAGTGCGCTAGTTTATTGACAGGCCCTAACTCTTCCTTTTCTTTAAAAATAGCATTATCTTCTAAAAATGATAAATTAATATCTGAGGTACTATAACTTTCGATAAGATCTTTAATGGTAGTATTTGCACCAAACCACCTATTTATTACTTCTTCTAATTCAGAATAGGTTGCTACAACAGGCTCTACTCTTAACTTAGTATACGCTGTCACCTCATCAATTACTTCTTTACTAAGAGGATCTAGCATTGCTAAAGTAAGAGAATCTAAAACTTTAAACATAGGGAACACCATGTGCTTCCTAATAAGCTTCTCTGGCAATACATTTATAATTGAACGATCGGTTTTTCTAGTTGCTAAAGAAACAAAGGGAACATCTATAAACTTAGCCATAAACATAGCTAACTGCAATTCTTCTAAATACCCATTACTTACAAGAACCCTTATTAATCCTTGGCTCTGCACTGCCATCTGCTGATAGACTTCTTGAAGTTGCTTTACAGTGATAACCCCAGCATCAACTAATGCTTCATCTAAAGATTTCATTTCCCCCCCCAGTTCAATCAAAAAAAACTATTAGAAACTACTTACAGCACTTTCCGTATTATCAAATATCTGAAAATACTTTATTATCCTTGTCATCATTAGTATTTCTTTAAAATCTTCATTAAGATTAGACAACCTAAGGTCACCATTAGCCTTCTGTGTTGACTTAAGACCCTCTACTAAAGCTCCAAGCCCTGAGCTATCAATATAATTGCATCCTCCTAAATCAATAACCATCTTTGCGCTTCCTTCTGATATTGTCTGAGTGAATGTCTCATTTAATTGAATAGAATCGTCGAACTCAACATCTCCTTCAATCTTAAAGACAATTACGTCCCCCTTCTTCTCTTTTATAAGTTGTTTCATAACCCCTAACTCCTTTTTTAAATAATATACTTTGTAAAAGTCAAACTATTTCCCTTTTCATTAAATCTTACACTATCCATACAAGCCATCATAGCCATTATACCCCTACCGCGATGATTAATCTCTTGTTGATTCTCAAAAACCTGTAACCCTTTAATATCAAACCCTGGACCTTCGTCTATAATTGATAATTCAATCTTCATGTCCGTAACCTTTCCTTTTAAATAGACAAACTTCTCCTTATTCTTTTTATTACCATGCTCGAAGGCATTCATCAAGGCTTCGGACAAAGCTAATCTAATATGATTAAATAATCTCTTGTTAATCTCGAGCTTCTGAAGCTTTTTTAAAAACTCTGTAATAGTGGCTTTCACGTCTTCTACTGTACTTTTAATTTTATAATCAACTTTATAAATTATCTTCTCCTCAACTGGATCAATTTTATCAAAATCAATAATAACTAAAGTGATATCATCCGCAAATTCGGTTGATCCTCCATATATTTCAGCTTCTCGTATCATTATCTTTAACAATTTATCGGCAGGCAAATTATGATGTTCCTTAATTAGGTTAGCTAACCTTTCTTTAGTAAACATCTTCTTTTCTTCATTACGTACCTCTGTAATACCATCTGTATACATAATCAATTTATCGCCTTTACTAACAGCAACATTCTTTTCAATGTAACCACCTTCATCAAAGGTCCCAAGATAAGTACCCTCAGAATCTAGAAAATACACCTCATTAGTATCTTGTTTATATAGAATTGGAGGATTGTGCCCTGCTTTACAATACCTAATAATATTCTTTTCGAAATCTATTACACCATAAAAGGCCGTAACATAAAAAATTGGTGATTTGCTCAAATAATGTTGCAAAGTAAAATTAGTATGATTAAGAACTTCTTCTGTTGAAAGATATCTTTGTCCATATTCAGAGAAAATACTATTTGTCATCGTCATAAGCAATGCTGCAGGGATACCCTTTCCTGATACATCGCCTATAACAATCCCTAATTTATTATCAGGTCTCTCAATAAAATTATAAAAATCACCTCCAACCGATCTACAAGGCAGGTTCTTTGCTGCTATCTTAACTGCTTCGGTCTTAGGAAGATCGGCTGATAACATCCCTTGCTGAATGTATCTTGCCATTTGTAATTCTTTAGCCGTTCTTGATTGCTCAATTCTTAATTGTTTATTTAATTCTTCACTTTTTCTAAATAACCTAGCGTTTTCCAAAATAACAGCAGATTGATTAGCTATTGCTGTCAATAATCTTATATTTGTTTGCTTCGTTGGGTCTTGCCCAATATCAATAACCAGTACACCTATTGCTTTCTTACTACTAAGAAGTAATGGAATAACAACAAAATTAGTCATTCCTATATCTGAAATGGACTTATCATTATATTCATCGAGGTCACTAGCCCCCATTTGAATAATTCTACCTTCAATCAAAGCCTTACCTTCGACGGTTCTTGAAATATCCAACTTCAATGTATTAAGATCAACTTCATCAAGTCGACTTGCTGCCTTTGCCAATAAATACTTATTATCTTCATAAATATACAGAATAGATCTTGAAAAATTTAGTTCTTCAGTAAAAATAGAACAAATACGCTCCATAATCCTATCTAACTCAAATTCTGAAGTCAGAGACTTAATAACATTATAAACTGTTGAAAGTTCAATTAAATGTTCTTCTGATTTCTGATAACGTTTAGAGTTATTAAGCGCAAGGACTATATTATTAGCCAAACTAGAGGAAATCCCAAGATCCCTTTTAGTAAAACAAACCTGTGTTATTGGCCTCATCGCTCTTAACTCACCAATAATATTTAAATCATCATCAAACAAAGGAACAGAAAGCATAGAGTAAACCCCCAAATCCTGCAAAAACGGTTGAGGGAAAAAAACATTATCTTCATAATTTTTTACCAAAATTCCTTCTGATACATTATTCGCTAGCTGTAAACATTCTCTGAATTTAGGTGTTTCTTCTATTCTCGCAAGTTGAAATTCCGTAAACCCAAACTCTTTCTTAATATTAAAAACCGCATCTACGTCATCCTTTAGTAAAACTACTATTTTAGGGGCCTTCAAAATTATAGAAGCATTACGTACAATTATGTCAAAAGTCTTATTAAAATCAAATAAAGAGCTAATCACCTTTCCAACTTCATATAATGAAGAAATTTCTTTCTCCTTTGTAATAGCTTCCTCGTAACGCATAGCAAAATAAATCTTTTGAGAAAACTCAACTGCCATCTCCTTTAAAAGGAATAAATCATCCATGGAAAATGGCTTCCCTACTTTTTTACCAACACAAAGGATACCAATACATTCATTTTCTACATAAAAAGGAATAGCTACTTCAGTTTGTATCTCCTCCATTGAAGTTATTAAAAAATGCAAAAGAGTTAACTTGTTATCTTTTGCGTCTGTTTTTCTTTTAAGCTTATCATAAGCAACTTGCAAACTCTTCAATATCAAGGGTTCTCTTTTATTAAAAAAATACTGAATGAATGCTTCGTTTTTAGAAAAAGAAAGAAATCTTTTTTTAAACTTAATAGATTCTTTAAGTTCAAACTCTTCGGAATTATGGTTATATAAAAGGAATAGAACGTTCTCAATATCAATATTTCTGGAAACTGAGGTAATTAAATATAACAGAATCTGTCGAATATCAATTTGCCCCTCATAACTACGTGATATTTCTTGTACCTTACGAGCCAACAAAAGTTCATTTTTTTTCCTTATCATGTTTCAATTATACAAGAAATATCATAAATTGCTAATGGCGGAAAGCAGTTACAGAAGCATCCTTTAGAATAAAGAACAACTTTGCTATAATAAAAACATAAAATGAGTAAAAAAAAGAAATACACTACCGAAAATCAACCATCTTTTGCCGACCAATTTCGTAGAGAGATTATGGGAATAATTGTTTTAGCTATTGCTGGGTTTTTATACTTTGGCAATAAATATATAGATTCCACTGGGGTTATAGGGAAATTTGTATTCGACAACATACTTACTTTCTTAATTGGACAAGGAAGAATCCTGTTGCCTGTATTCATTGGTTTTACAGGCATTCTTTTACTTTTCGGCAGAAAAATTATAAGAGAAAAAACAGTCACTCCAGGCATGATCTATTCATTTATAATTTATCTTATGGTTCTTGAGTTAATAAAGTTTGACGAAATAACCAATAAACTTAGCCTAAGTAATCCCATGGGACACCCAGGAGGAATGATTGGGTATCTGCTTACTTTTATTATAAAAAATCTTTTTGGTTTTAATGCTGTTAAGATAATTATAGTTGCATCCATCTTTATCTGTTTTCTCTTAATATTTAAAGTAACTATATTGGATATCCTAGTATTTATTAAAAATATTATCCTCAAAATATTTGACCTTATTATCTCCCATAAAGAAAAAATTGATGCGGAAAGAGCAGAAAGAATTGAAACTGAAATTATTGAACCAAAAAAAGAAAAACATATTACTCCAGAAAAAATTGAACCAGTTATTTTTAAAGAAGAAAAAAAAGTAAATAAAACAATTTCTCCTGAACAACCTAAAGAGCAAACTATTACTCAAAAAGAACTAAATGAAATTGTTCGGATAGAATCAGATAATGAGGACTTCTTACTGCCAGACCTTAACCTCCTGAGCACTCCAACAACTAATAAAGAACATTTAAAAAAAGTAGAATCAGACATCCAAGAAACCATTCAGAAGCTTGAAGAAACACTAGAAAGCTTTAAGGTTAACGCAAAAGTAGTAAACACTAGCCAAGGACCTAATGTAACTCGCTATGAAATACAACCTGGGTTTGGAGTAAAAGTTAGTAGAATCGTTAACCTAGCAGACGATATAGCTCTTAATCTTGCTGCCAAAGGAGTAAGAATAGAGGCACCAGTTCCAGGAAAATCAGTAATTGGAATCGAAATACCTAATAAAATAACAAGCATAGTAAATATGCTTCCTCTCGCTAAAGAGGAAAAATTTATTTACTCAAGCTCACCTCTACTTATTGCCTTAGGTAAAGATATAGAAGGATCAACCTCTTACTTAGACCTAAGCAAAATGCCCCACCTATTAGTAGCTGGTGCTACTGGTTCAGGCAAATCAGTATGTATTAACTCAATTTTAATAAGCCTACTATTACGTAACACTCCTTCAACTGTTCGCTTTATTATGATAGACCCTAAAAGAGTAGAACTAAATTTATACGATGATATTCCACATTTAATTGCACCCGTTGTAACTGATGCCAAAAAAGCTGCTGTTACACTAAGATGGTGCGTTATAGAAATGGAAAGAAGATATGAAGAACTAGCTAAGCTTGGCGTAAAAAATATCGAAGGCTTCAATCAAAGAGTTGAAGAACTAAGAGTTGAAAGAGAAATACTTTCAATCGAAGAACAACAAGAATTCTACATCCCAAAAAAATATCCATATATTGTAATAGTCTTAGATGAACTTGCTGACCTTATGATGGCTGCAGCCTCAGAGGTTGAGTCTAGTATTTCCAGAATCGCACAAATGGCTAGAGCAGTAGGATTACACTTAGTTATCGCTACACAAAGACCTTCAGTAGATGTAATAACGGGGCTAATTAAGGCTAACGTTCCTTCCCGCATATCATTTGCTGTATCGTCCCAAATTGATAGCCGTACAATCTTAGACTCTATGGGCGCTGAAAAATTATTGGGTAGAGGGGATATGCTTTATAAACCCGTTGGAGCTATGCGACCAACACGTATACAAGGGGTTTTTCTTTCCGATAAGGAAATCCACAACATTGTAGACTTTGTGAAACGACAAGGACAACCAGAATACTTACAAGAAGTTGTAGACTTACGTCCAGAGGATTTAGAGTCACTAAAAAAAGGTCATAGCCTATCCGAAGATGGCGATAGAGATGAATTCTTTGAAGAAGCAAAAGATATTATTCTAACAACAAAAAAAACATCAGTTTCTTTCATCCAAAGACGACTCAAAATTGGTTATAACAGAGCAGCTAGAATCATGGAAGAAATGGTTGAAGCTGGAATTATTTCTGAGATGGATGATAGTGGCAAAAGAGAAATTCTTTATTAG
>CAZXTL010000021.1:0-36827 GCA_964643725.1 uncultured Candidatus Marinamargulisbacteria bacterium | reverse complement strand
CCTTGTGGATCCAAAACATCGTCTTTTAACATTACATGTACTTTTACTTTAAACATTTACTAACTCCTTCATTATTAGCTTATAGCTTTTAGGGTTTCCCCGTTTTCCCATTCACGTTTTAATAAACCCAAAATCCAAATGCCAAAATCCAAATAAATCTTTTAATCTCAAATGACAAATAAACAAAAAATACCTACTAAAAAGCATTATTAATTTATTTGGCATTATTTGATTTATTTGTCATTTAGGTTTTGTCATTCTCCTTTATTGCCAGCGTTTTAACCATTTAGTTATTCTCTTATCTGTCCACTACCCTTAACTATATACTTATATGTAGTTAGCTCTTTTAGACCCATAGGGCCTCTAGCATGCATCTTTTGAGTACTAATGCCTATCTCTGCACCAAATCCAAATTCAAAGCCATCAGTAAACCGTGTAGAAGCATTTACCATAACAGAAGCTGCGTCTACTTGTTTACTAAAAAGGTCCATTGAATCTTTATTTTCAGAGACAATGGCCTCTGTATGCTTAGAGCCAAACTTATCAATATGAGAAATAGCTTCGTTTACATCATCAACTACTTTTATTGAAATCTTATAATCTGAGAATTCAGTCGCGTATTCTTTATCAGTTACTGGAAAAATACTCTTATCATAAACTTGTGTTCTTTCACATCCAAATATTTGAACGCCATTTTTGTGATATTCAGCAATTATCGCTGGCAATATTTTGTCTGCTATATCCTTATGCACTAACAAAGACTCAGCTGCATTACAAACACTAGGTCTTTGTACTTTTGAATTTACAGCTATATTCAAAGCATTCTCTAAATTAGCTGAGCTATCAATATAGACATGGCAATTACCTATACCTGTCTCAATACAAGGAACTGTAGCAGAAGATACAACTGCATTTATAAGCCCTGCCCCTCCTCTAGGAATAACTAAATCAATATATTGCTTAAGAGTCACTAACTCTAAAACAGTCTCTCTGGAAGTGTGTTCAATAAGATTTATAGTATGTTCAGGGAAACCTGCTTTAGTTAAGGCCTCATTAAGAACACCAACAATAGCTTTATTAGAATTTATTGCAGAAGATGATCCTCTAAGAACAACGGCATTGGAAGTCTTCAAAGTAAGACCTGCAGCATCAACTGTAACGTTAGGTCGTGCTTCATAAATTATGCCAATAACCCCTATTGGAACTCTTACTTTAGAAATACAAAGTCCATTTGGCCTATCCCATTCTTCCATTAATTCATTAATTGGATCAGGCAGGTCGATAATAATCTCAAGGCCTAAAGCCATATCTTCAATTCTTTTTTTGTTAAGTGCTAATCTATCTAAGAGCGCTTTACCAATGTTCTCCTTTTCGCCAAGTAATAAATCTTTGTTGTTTTCAGAAATTATAAAATCATTATGAGCTCTTAAGGCATCAGCCATAGCTTTTAAGCCTATATTCTTTTGTTCAGTGGATACGTTTATTAAAAATTTAGATATTTCTTTTGCTTTTTTACTTTTTTGTAAAACATCAGACATTGGTACTCTCTCCAATAAAACGAGTTCCACATTCTTTACCCTCATATAAATCAATTAGAATGTTTTTTTGTCTACCACTAGCAATGATGACATCAATATGATTTTCCATTAAGTACTTAGCTGATTGCACTTTAGACTTCATTCCACCTCGACTGACAGCTGATACAGATTCACTTATTTTTTCAATCATTTCATCTGATACCTTGGTTAATCTTTTAATTATCTTAGCATCTTCATGAACCCTAGGATCAAGGTCATATAAACCATCAATGTCAGACAAAAATATCTGAACATCAGCGTGTAATAAAACTGAAACCATAGATGACAAATTATCATTATCTGAGAACTTTATCTCTTCAACTGCGACAGTATCATTTTCGTTAACAATAGGAACAATTCCTTTTTCTAAAAGAGTATTAAAGGTATTTTTTGCATACTCAGCTCTCGTTTCATCCATCAAGGCATCTTTGGTAAGAAGTATTTGAGCTATTGTTAAACCTTCTCTGGCAAAAAAATTCTGATAGTTTTCCATAAGCACTACTTGACCTATGGCCGCTGCTGCCTGCTTTTCTTCTAAACTTTTGGGAATAACTCCCAAGCCTTCAGTCCCATATGCTATTGCACCTGAAGAAACTACGACTATTTGCTTATTGTCTTTCTTGATTTTGCTTATTTGATGTACAAGATCTCTTAGATTATTTAAGTCAGGCTTTTTGTCTGGAGTCGTAAGAATATTAGAGCCTATCTTGATAACTATTAATTCTTTTTCTTTAAGATTAATCATTATTCCACCGTTACGCTTTTGGCTAAATTCCTTGGTTGGTCAACATGACAACCTCTTAGTATAGCAGTGTAGTATGCAAGTAATTGCAATGGTATCACTGATAATATTGCTGACAATTCTTCTTCACAATCAGGTATATATATCACATCATCAACTAGATTCTTTATATTTGTATCACCTATCGTAGCTATAGCAATAACTTTGCCTTGCCTAGCCTTAACCTCAGAAATATTACCGATAATCTTCTCATAGCTTCTTGCCTTTAGAGCAACAACTACAACAGGCATATTCTCATCAATCAAAGCAATTGGGCCATGCTTCATTTCTGCAGCAGAATAACCTTCAGCGTGAATATAGGAGATTTCTTTCATCTTCAATGCACCCTCTTGAGCAACAGGAAAGCTAATCCCTCTACCAAGATAAAGAAAACTAGGTTTTGTATAATATTTACTAGCTATGTCATAAATATGGCTTTCTTTTAATAAAATCCTTCTTATTAATTCAGGAACCTCATATAGCTTAGTTAAAAGTTTTTTTGCTTCTTCTTTATTTATAATCCACTTAATTCTTGCTAGAAATATTGAGAACATATAAAGCGCAGTTATTTGTGTAGTAAATGCTTTAGTCGAAGCTACACCAATCTCAATTCCAGCTTTAGTATAAATAACTCCATCTGATTCTCTAGCAATTGTGCTCCCAGGAACATTACAGATACTGATAATTCTAGCTTTCTTCTGTTTAGCCTCCATAACAGCTGCTAATGTGTCTGCTGTTTCACCAGATTGAGAAATAGCGATAACTAACGTTTTTGAATCAATAATTGGATTACGATATCTAAACTCTGCAGCATACTCAACCTCTACAGGTACTTGAGCAAATTTCTCTAAATAAAACTCACCAACTAACCCAGCATGAAGTGATGTCCCACAAGCTGTTATTACTATTCTGTTAATATTTAAAAGCTCATTATTGTTAATATTAAGAAAATCAAAATTAACTTTACCTTCATCAATAAAACAACGATTAGTTATAGTATTAATAATTGATTCTGGTTGTTCATGAATCTCTTTCATCATATAAAAGTCATACGTTCCTTTTTCTACATCTTCAATGTTTATAGTGCTTTTAACAATTTCTTTCTCAACAACAATACCTTTATAGTTTTTTACGATTACGGAATCAGCACCCATCAAGGCATATTCATTGTCATTTAAATAAATAATATTTCTAGTATGTTTTAGTATAGGACTAACGTCAGACGCACAATAATTCTCGCCTTCACCAACACCTATTAGTAGTGGACTTGATTTCTTTGCTAAAAGCATAATTGAAGGATCGTGTTCAGTTATACAACAAATAGCATACGCACCTTGTAAGCGTTTAATAGCATAAAGGAATGCTTCTTCTATATTTTGGTTCTTCTTATAACAAGCTGAAATAAGATGAACTATAACCTCTGAGTCTGTTTCTGATGTAAACTTATACCCATCTTTAAGAAGATCATCTTTAAGTTCTTGATAGTTTTCAATAATACCATTGTGAACAATAACTATCTTTTGTTCTTCATCAAAATGAGGATGTGCATTAGATTCTGTTGGTGCGCCGTGTGTTGCCCATCTAGTATGTCCAATACCAGTATTTCCCTTTAGCTTTTTCCCAGAAAATTTTGATTCTAATTCAGAAACTTTACCAACATTTTTGTAGATTTCTAACTTATCACCTAAAGTAGCTACGCCAATGCTGTCATAGCCTCTATATTCAAGCTTTTTAAGACCAGTAAGGATTTTTTCACTTGCTTCATTTTTTCCAATATAACCAAATATTCCACACATGTACTATTCATCCACCTTTAAAACGATATAGAACTATTATACAGTCCAATTGTGCATATCGCCATAAGTATTTACACTCCCTCTGTCACGATGTGACATCTCCCTCTCAAGAGGGAGACCCTTAAGGTAAAAACTAATAAATACGAAGTTTTTGTATTGTGCCTTCTTAAAGTTATGTTCATTAGGTTATACTAATAATACATTCTTCTCCCTCTTGAGAGGGAGATGTCTCGGTCACTGAGGTTCTCGAAGTGAACGTGACAGAGGGAGTGTAAAAAAGGAGTTAATTAATGAGAAAAATCTTAATTGTCGGAGCGGGAATAAGTGGAGCTACCCTAGCTAACAAGTTAGCTAACGCAGGAAAACAGGTATTAGTTATAGATGAAAAGAACCACCTAGCTGGAAATTGCTATGATAAAAGAGAACAAGGAATTATGGTTCACCAATTCGGAGCTCATATCTTCCATACTTCTTTCAAAGAAGTCTACGATTTCCTAAGCCAATTCACAACATTCAACGACTACCAGCACATGGTTAAGGCTGTAATTAATGGAAAAGAAGTGCCAGTACCTTTTAACTTTAACTCTATCGATATTTTATTTGATACGCAAAAAGCTACTCAGCTTAAAAATAAGCTACTTGAGCATTATAAGCTGGACTCTAAAGTGCCAATCCTAGAACTACAAAATGCAGAAGATAAAGATCTACAATTTTTAGCAGAATTTGTTTACGAGAATCTATTCTTACACTATACCCTTAAACAATGGGGATTAAGACCAGATGAGCTTGATAAAAGCGTTTCTGCTAGAGTCCCTGTCTACATAGGAACCGACGACAGATACTTCCCATGGGATGCTTACCAAGGGATTCCTTCACAAGGTTATACCAAGATGATTAGCAACATGTTCGACCATGAGAATATCGAATTACAATTAGAAACTAGTTTCAGCTCTAAAAATATGGATGACTTCGAGCATGTTTACTACACAGGGACCATTGATGGCTTCTTTGGTTATAAATATGGAGAGCTTCCATATAGAAGTGAACGTTTTGAAAACAAGACCTTAAACCAAGAATATTTTCTGAGCAATTCTGTAATTAATTATCCTAATGAACATGAGTACACAAGAATAATTGAACATAAGTATTTTTTGGACGATAAAAGCGATAAAACTATTATTTCATATGAGTATCCAGAATCTTATGAAAAAGGCAAAAACGACCCTTATTACCCTATCCAGAGCGAAGCAACGACTACACTATATGAAAAATATCTAACTGAAGCTAAAGCTTTAGGAAACATTACTTTTCTAGGCAGATTAGGTGATTATAAATATTATGATATGGATAAAGCTGTCAACAGAGCATTGGAAGTATGTAACCTCACCCAGCAGAAGACATAAAAATCTACTAAGAATCTTAACATGCTGCTACCCTCTCCTAAAGTGAGAGGGTTATTAAATAATTATTGCAAATAAGCCTCTCTTTTAGGAGAGGCAACGGATATCTTTGTCTATTTGTAAATCTATATATCTTCCGTGGAGAGGCTAAAAAAAAGGCCTCTCAATTTGAGAGGCCTTTTTGTATTACTTATAAGTAATTTTTAGTTAATACCAATTCCTAAAGCTACACCAACAATAGGAGAGAATTTAACTGTTAATCCAGCAAAAACTATTGATACCATAGCAATAAGTTTAATCAAAATGTTAAGTGATGGGCCAGAAGTATCCTTGAATGGATCGCCAACTGTATCACCAGTAACAGCTGCTTTATGATTTTCGGAACCTTTTCCGCCTAATGCACCTGTCTCAACATACTTTTTAGCATTATCCCAAGCACCACCTGCATTATTTAACATGATTGCAAGCACAAATCCTGTTGAAAGGCCACCTGCAAGCATACCAATAACACCTGAAACACCAAGAACAATACCCATAATTACAGGAACTATTAGTGCAATTAATGAAGGAAGAAGCATTTCTCTTTGAGCACCTTTTGTAGAAATAGCTACGCAAGCTGCATAATCAGGCTTCCCTGTACCATCCATAATCCCAACAATAGTTTTGAATTGTCTTCTAACTTCTTGAACCATTGCCTGAGCTGCTCTTCCTACTGCTTTCATTGTTAAAGCAGCGAATAAGAAAGCTAGCATTGAACCTATCATCATACCAACTAGTACTTTTGGGTTCATTAAATTAACATTATAAAAAAGCATAAAATCAGCAAGTGTAGCAGTTGCAATATCAACTACTTTGTCACCTACTAAAATTGTTGTTTGACCTGCGTGAGCAAGACTAACTCTAATCTCTTCAATGTATGATGCAATTAAAGCAAGAGCTGTAAGTGCAGCAGAACCGATTGCGAAACCTTTGCCAGTCGCAGCTGTAGTGTTACCTAAAGCATCTAGCGCATCTGTACGTTTTCTAACTTCGTGACCAAGCCCAGCCATTTCAGCATTTCCACCTGCATTATCAGCAATTGGTCCATAAGCGTCAGTTGCTAAGGTAATTCCAAGAGTAGATAACATACCTACAGCAGCAATACCTATACCATATAGTCCTAAAGTAGGATTAATAAATCCACCAGCAAAACCATAAGAAAGTAAAATAGCGAAAGAAATTGTTACAGCTGGAATAACAACTGATTCCATTCCTGTAGCAATACCAGCAATAATTAGCGTAGCTGGACCAGTTTGTGCGGCCTCTGCTATTTTTCTAGTTGGTTGATAGTCATGAGAAGTAAAATATTCTGTCCCCTGACCAATAATAATACCAGCTAAAAGACCAGTAATAATTGACCAGAAAACTCCAAAATTACCAGGTAATAACATATTTACCAATATTGCACTGGAAATAATAATAAGTATTGAACTTAGGAATACTCCACTATTAAGTGAAAGCAAAAGACTCTTCTGAGTTGCGTTTTCTTTAGTTCTAACAAAATATATTCCAATAATTGAGAAAACTATTCCTAATCCTGAAATAACCATAGGAAGAATTAAAGAATTAAGTTCTAATGGCGTACCTCTGAAAGCTGCAACACCAAGAGCCGCAGTTGCAAGAATTGAACCACAATATGACTCATATAAGTCTGCACCCATACCAGCCACATCACCAACGTTATCACCAACATTATCGGCGATAGTTGCAGGGTTTCTAGGATCATCTTCTGGAATACCAGCTTCTACTTTACCAACAAGGTCTGCTCCAACGTCAGCAGCTTTAGTAAAAATACCTCCACCTACTCTAGCGAAAAGCGCTTGTGTAGAAGCACCCATACCGAAAGTAAGCATTACAACTGTGACTGTAGCATTATCCATAACTAAACCAAAAAATGGCGCTAATACCTTAAGAATAAGGAACCATAAACTTATATCTAATAACCCTAAACCAACAACTACCATACCCATAACAGCACCTGCACGGAATGATACTTGTAATCCTTGATTAAGTGATTTACTTGCTGCCCAAGCTGTTCTAGCAGAAGCATTTGTTGCAGTTTTCATACCTAGAAAACCAGCTAAACCAGAAAAGAAACCTCCAGTTAAAAAAGCAAACGGAACGATTTTATTTTGAACACCTAAACCATAGGCCATTATAGCTAGGATGATTGTTGCAATAACGAAAAATATAAAAACAACCTTATATTGTTGTCTGAGATAGGCCATTGCCCCCTCTCTAACGTATTGCGCTATTTCTTTCATTTTTTCTGTGCCTTCGTCATGTTTCATCATTGAATTATAAAAAATGACAGCGAAAATAAGAGCTATGATAGATCCAGCTGGAGCTATCCACCAAAGTATTGGTATTTGTGCAAGATTTTCCATATTTTTCCCCTTTCTTAATTATTTTGGACTAGCTAGTCCTTTTAGATTTTGGCCAACGTATATTGAACCAAAGAAGATGTTTTCGGTCAACAATTAACTGTTTAATAAACGAAAAATTCTTTAGTTGCTTTAGTTAAATTTATAGATCCAAATTTTGTAAGCAAAACTGTATCCTCTATCCTAAATCCATATTTCCCTGGGAAATATAAACCCGGCTCGATGGTTACGACCATTCCTTCTTCCGGAAAAACATCTTTTGGACATTCTTTGTTAATAGTTGGATATTCATGTATATCAAGACCTACCCCGTGTCCTAAGCTGTGTTGAAAATAATAATGAAATCCTTTTTTCTTAAAATAATCAACAACGCTTTCATGAATGTCAGACAAAGGCATACCTATTTCTAATGATTTAATAGCTTTTTTCTGAACTTTTTTAACTAATTTATACCTTTCATGAATTTTGGAAGAATATCTACCATTATCTTTACATAAATATACAACTCTAGATAAATCTGAGCAGTATCCATGATACTTAACACCCATATCAAACTGAACAACATCACCTTCTTTAATTATCCTGTCAGACGGAGTGCTATGAACAAAGGAAGAATTCGGACCAGAACCGACTATAGTTGGAAAAGCTAATTTCTTATCAGCACCATATTGCTGAGAGTAATCATATATCTTTAAAGCTAACTCTTTTTCTGTGACACCAGGCTTTAAATCATTATCTAGTATCTTCTCATAAATAAAGCTTGTTAATTGGCAAGCTTTATAAATATTATTAATTTCTTCTTTAGTCTTAATCTTAACGCTTTGTTTATAATGTTCTATAAACCAATTTTTAAAAAAATACATGTTTTTATTGAATTTAGTCATCTTATTAGATAGTTTACAGTCTCAATTGTGTGGTGTCTAGATTATTAAATCCAAAACCCAAATGACAAATGATAGTTTTTTTGTATTGATTTGGCATTTTATGATTTATTTGACATTTGGGCTTTGACATTTGGATTTCCACTAAACATCTCCCCGATAAACTCTCTAACTATTTAAAAGTTCAAACTCTTTCAGAATTTCATCTACACATTCTTCAGGAGAAAATTTGTCAGTATTAATTATTACGTTAGCCGTATCCTTATACAAATCAAATCTAACATCCATTATATCTTCTATCTTTTTAATAACATCTGCTTTAGATGTAGCAGTATTAATCAGTGGTCTGGAATTATCATCTTTAATTCTTTCATACGTTTTCTCAGATGTTGCATAAAGCCAAAACACTAAACCTGCTTCAGTTAGTGCTTTCCTATTCTTTTCTTTAAGAATAACTCCTCCGCCAGTTGAAACAATTAGCTTCGAGATTTGTAGTTTATTTAACAAAACCTCAGACTCAATACTTCTAAAATACTCTTCACCATCTGTTTTAAATATTTCCGAAATTTGTCTTTCTTCTACTGCTTCGATTTCTTTATCAAGATCAACAAGCGAAAAAGAAGTAAGCTTATGAGATAGTATTTCTGCTACGGTTGTTTTCCCGCTACCCATAAACCCAATTAAAATAATATTGTTATTTTTCACCGCGTTGTATTTTGAAAATCTCTGTTAACCCTGATGAAGCCAATTCATATAATTCATCTAAAATTTCTTTAGAAAAAGGAGCGTTCTCTCCAGTACCTTGAATCTCAATCAAATGATTATTGGCAGTCATTACAACATTCATATCAACATCTGCTTTTGAATCCTCGGTATAACATAAATCCAACATTGGCTGTCCTTTAACAACCCCAACACTTATTGCTGCTACTTGTTGTTTAATTGGATTCTTTTCAAGTTTCTTTGTTTTAAGACCACTTTGTACAGCATCATATAGAGCAACCCATGCTCCCGTAATAGAAGCTGTTCTTGTGCCTCCATCAGCTTGAATCACATCAGCATCAAGAGTAATAGTTCTTTCTACCATATCTTTTAGATTAACAGCCATTCTTAATGAACGACCTATCAGCCTTTGGATTTCCATCGTTCTTCCGCCAACGTTAGAGCGTTCTCTTTTCATTCTAGTATTAGTAGAAGCTGGAAGCATACTGTATTCAGCAGTTAACCAACCTTCGCCTTTTTCCTTCTGAAAGAAAGGTGCATTCATTTCTATTGTTGCGGTTACTATAACTTTAGTGTTTCCACATTCTACAAGCACTGAGCCATCTGGATGTTTTAAATAGTTTCTAGTAATCTTCATTGGTCTAAGTTCGTTATGCTTTCTTCCGTCATCTCTTTTAATCAATGTCATTCTCCTCCATTTTTTCTGTATAAAAAGCCGTTTTATCCATTCTTTCTTGTGTCATATCAATAATTGTATCTAATTTAACTAAACGTCCTTTGCACTTAGTTACTGCGAGCTTTAAGTTTTGCAAAACCTTCTGAGAAAAGTCATCTATTTCATTTTTGATTTCTAAGGCCTCAGCGCGAGCATCTTCAATAATTTGTTTTGCTTCTGCATCATCATATTGGTCAGCTAATTTTTTATTTTTATATAATTGTGGTTTTTGCGTATTTAGATCGACAATTTGATTGTCTGCAAGATTCAATTTTAAAGCTTGGTATTTCTCATTAATCATCTTCTTAACTACATCTATTACATCAATTAGTTCTTGTTTATCAATCAAAACTATATTGGGATCACTACTAAAAAGAGGTCTCTTTCCTTGTAGTATTTTTGCTTCTAATTCATCTAAAAATTCTAGTATTTCCATTTACTTTCTCCGTCTATTTTCTAACGCTTCTTTTACATTATCAGGCACAAGTCCTTTTATGTCACCACCATTTAAGGCGATTTCTTTAATTAAAGATGAACTGAGATATGAATAATTATAACTTGTCATAAGGAATACTGTTTCGATATCTTTACTTAGTCTTCTATTGCCTAAAGCAAGCTGAAATTCATGTTCAAAATCTGACATAGCCCTTAGGCCTCTAATAATAATAGAAGCATTATGCACTGCACAAGCATCTATTAATAATCCATCAAAATGATCAACTTTTACATTTGGAAGATTAAGCTCTTTTATAAAATTAACTCTTTCCTCTATAGTGAAAAATCCACTTTTTGAAGGATTATGTGCAACTACTACAACTAATTCATCTACAACTTTTAGAGCTCTTTTTATAATGGATACGTGCCCATTGGTTATAGGATCAAAACTACCTGGATAAACTGCAATCTTCTTCATTTTTACTACCTCATGAAATATTTATAGGCTTAAATACAGTTAATTTAGAGTAACCATATTTGTATTCTTTAACGAAGCAAAACTTACCAATATTTTCAGGAAAACAAGTGTCTTTATCTGTTTCAAAAACAATTATTCCATCAGTTGTTAGTATATCAAAATTAGAGATTGCCAGCAATAAATCATCTTTCTGTTCATATGCATAAGGAGGATCTATAAAAACGATATCAAAGACCTCCTGTTTGTCAGCTAATATTTTTATACCCTTTACGCAATCATTTTTATAAAACCTACTATTTATAGCTTGTAGAGTTTGAGCATTTTTAATTGCCATACGTATATCTTGATCTATACCTACTAGTTCTTCAGCACCGCAACTTAGCAACTCAAAGCCAACAGCACCAGAGCCACAAAACAAGTCTAAAACCTTTGCGTTTTTTAATTTACCTAACAATATCGAACAAAGAGCTTCTTTAGTTTTTCCTGTAGTAGGTCTCGTCTTAGCCTCATCAGCTAGCAACTTTTTGCCTTTGTATTTACCGAGCAGAATGTGCATTATTTTACAATAATTTGTATTTCTTTAAGTACTACTGGTTCAAGTGGTTTATCGTATGGGTCTCTTTTTACATTAGCAATAATTTTAACGATATCTAGACCTTTGATAACACGACCAAAAATTGTATGTTTTCCGTCTAGCCAAGGAGTAGGAATCTGCGTTATAAAAAATTGACTACCGTTAGTGTTTGGTCCACTGTTGGCCATTGAAAGCATCCCTGGTTTATCATGCTTTAATGAAACATTAAATTCATCGATAAACCTGTAACCAGGACCACCTCTTCCATTACCTAATGGATCGCCACCTTGAATCATGAAATTAGGAATAACTCGATGGAAAACAGTATTATTGTATAAAGGAACACCCTTTATTTTCTCACCGGTTTTAAGGAACATCCATTCACTTGTTCCGTTAGCTAATCCTATAAAGTTTGCAACAGTAATTGGTGCCTTATCAGGAAATAGTTCACAAAGGATATCACCTAAGGACGTCTTAAATATTGCGTATGTTCCAGCCTTTAATCCTGCTGTAATTGAGATATCTGCTGTAGAAACATTAGAAAGGTTAGAAGACGCAATTACTATATCTGACGTAGAAACAGCAAAAAGATTCGCAAATAATAATAAACTAATTAGTAAAAAACTCTTAAACCTTCTCATGACAGGTATTATAGACTATGAACTAGTTTCTGATAAGCCATAACTAGACGGTCTTATCAAATGTCATCCCGACTGTAATGGTGGGATCTCTCGACTACGCTCGAGATGACCTGTTGACTAATAATAGTATGTATATTTAAATTACAAAAATAATCCAAGGAGATTAGGAATGAAAAAAGTTATACTCCTATTATTATTTAATTTTACAATTCTTAACGCTTATACCTTAATATTAAAAGACAATTCAATCGTTAAGGGCGAACTAATTAAAGTAAATAATAATTACACCCTATTATTTATTAATGGAGAAGAAACTATTGTTCTTAACTCATTAGTTAAGAAAAGATTTTTTACTCCTGCAGAATTAGAAAGAAACAAACAAACAATTAATGATGAAGAAATCTATGGAATAAAATCAATAACACAAATAGAGAACAATAAAATTCAACACAAAGACAATACTAATACTTCCAAATTAAATGTATATGCTAATGTTGACCTTGCAACACAAATAACTGCTATTACCAACTTAACCTACTTATCATCAGGTGTTTATAATCTAAATTATTTAATTGCGTTAGGTTTAGATTATTCGGATTATTTTATTGGAGAATCTAGATATACTTTTGGTGGAATATTGCATACAACTAGAACTTTTGCTTATGGTAGTTATGCTGGAAACTTACTTTATGCAAGACTAGAATATCCTTTTGATTATAAAAACCCCAATAACTATGTTGGAATTGAGATAAATTCATTTTTTCCTAATACTTTAGTTTTTACGGATGGACCATTCACTAATCTAATTCCTAAAAGCCAGGTGGGTTTAGCTGTTTATGAAAGAAAATATTACAACAACATATTTTTTGAATCAGGAATAAGATATTTATCTTTTTTAGCAGAAGGTAAACATACTACTGATGATGTTAATGTAAATTTTACAACCTTTGGATTATATTTTTTAGCAGGAATGTCATTCTAAGCTATAACTCGTTCAAAAATGTTTTTAGCTGTATAATTACAAAATGAGTAAAAAAATATTAATTGGCATAACTGGTGGCATTGCTGCCTATAAAACAATTGAACTTATTCGAGCGCTAACAAAAGCTGGTCATCAAGTCAAAACAATTGTAACTAAAAAAGGGCTAGACTTTGTTACGCCACTTACCTTAAAAACAATTTCCGGTGAAACTGTCTTTCTTGATAATGTCGATTATGCTTCTCCTGAAATTGAGCACATTTCTTTATCGTTATGGTGTGATGTTTATCTAATAGCTCCCTGTAGCGCTAATACTATTGCTAAAATTGCTCATGGGATTGCAGACAACTTACTTACTTCCTCTGTACTTTCACTACCAATCAAAACCCCTCTTTTGCTCTGCCCTGCAATGAATACAAGAATGTGGGAAAAACCTGTAACAATAAATAATTTATCTCTTATTAATAAATTCTACACTAATGCTACCATCGTCCCTCCACGTGAAGGAGAACTAGCTTGTGGTGAAACTGGCACTGGCGCAATGGCCACTAACGAAGACATCATAAGAGCCTTATTAAAGGTAATTGGTGAATGAAAGCAAGGATACTTGTAACAGCAGGTAATACTTGGAGTACAGTTGACGATGTTAGAGTCATAACAAATATTTTCTCGGGAGAAACAGGGCTAAGAATAGCTAATGAAATCGCAGAAAGAGGATTTAAAGTAACACTAATTCTTGCAGATTGTCGTGTCTGTATAAAAAAGTATAAACATAAGAACCTTAAAATTATCCGAGCAATTACCTATGAGAAATTCTATAAATGCGTTAAAAAAGAAACAAAAAAAAGAATATACAAAGCCATTGTCCACGCTGCAGCAGTTTCAGACTTTAAATTAGATAAAATCCATACTGGCAAAGTAAGCTCAAAAAGGAAACTGATACTAAAACTTATCCCTACAAAAAAAATTGTTGATAAAATAAAAAAATGGTCACCAAAATCGTTCCTAATTAAATTTAAACTTGAATCCAATAAAACAAAAAAAGAACTATTCAAAATAGCTTTAAAAAGTAAAAAGAAGTCTAAAGCTAATCTAGTTGTTGCTAACACTCTTCCGTTTTTGAAAGGACATAGTTTCTTTCTTATTAAAAGCAAGAAACAATACCTGCCAATTAAAAACAAAAAAAAATTAGCTAAGTCACTTGCTGATATTTTTGAAGGAGAATTACGTTGAGGATATTAGGGATTGACCCTGGATACGCGCTCGTAGGATATGGAATAATTGATGTTGTTGGGAATAGTTTAAAGCCTGTAAAATATGGCTGTATTAAAACTGATTCTAAAGAGACTTTTTATTCAAGAATGACACAAATTAATCAAGAACTTAAAGTTTTATTAGCTGAATTTAAACCTGAAGAACTAGCGATTGAAAAACTATTTTTTTCCAGAAATACTAGTACAGCACTTGATGTAGCCCAAGTAAGAGGTGCAATTATCCAGGAAGCATTAAATCATAATTTGCAGGTTTTTGAGTACACCCCAGTTGAAGTAAAATTAGCTGTAACTGGTTATGGCAAAGCAGATAAACAACAAATCCAACAAATGATTAAAAGCCTCCTTCATTTGGTAGAAATCCCTAAACCTGATGACACAGCTGATGCATTAGCAATTGCGATATGTCATAATAACTCTTGTAAGATAAAAAGATTGGAGATTACTCATGTATAACTTTTTAAGAGGTGAACTTGTAGAGGTAAATGATTCTAATTGTGTGTTAGATGTAAACAATGTTGGATTCCTCGTTAATATCACCAAAAAGGAAGCTGGAAACATCTTAGGTATAATAGGCAAGGAAATCGTTTTATATGTTGAACTAATAGTTCGAGAAGACAGCCACACCTTATACGGATTTTCACAAAAAAATAATAAAGAGCTCTTTAAAATACTTATACAGTTAAATGGAATTGGCCCTAAACTCGCATTAGGAATTCTGTCTGACCTTTCACCAGAAGAACTAAGTAAAGCTGTGCTAACAAGCGATATTGTAACGCTGACATCAATTTCCGGTATAGGCAAAAAGACTGCTGAACGTATGGTAATTGACTTAAAAGATAAGATCAAAAATTTCAGCGTTGGTGATATATCAATTTCAGAAAAGGAAATAAATCATCTAAACCCTGTAATAGAAGAAGAATTGACTTCAGCCTTAACTGCACTAGGCTATCGCACAAATGAAATCAAAAGGATGCTTCAGAACATTAAAAATGATGACATTTCCAATGTGCGACTGGAAGACCTAATCAAAATGGCACTTAGAGCTTCCTCTTATTAAAGGAACTTCTCTAAAACACCTAAAATAAGCCGTTCGAACCAAATGTAAATAGCGCGGTAAAGCTTTTGTTCTGGACCTAAAGGATCAACATAAATAGTTCTACAACCGACGATGTTTCCACCTAAAATATCCATAAAAAGCTGATCCCCAATACACAGTGTATTCTTAGCCGTACAATTATAGTCCTTAAATATCTTCTTATATACCCATGGGAAAGGTTTAATTGCTCGATAAATGCAAGAAACTTCTAAAAAATCTGCAACCCTAATAGCTCTAGTTTTAAGACGATTATTAGAAAGGATAATAATCGTCCACTTCTTAACTTTTAGGTCATCTATTAATTTCTTCATTTTCCATTCAGGAAAAGAATACTTTCTCTCAACTAAGGTATTATCAATATCTATAAGAGCACATTTATAGCCTTTGCTTTGTAATAAATCAAAATCTATTCCTAATAAATTTTCTTTATGCTCATCAGGCATTAAATAAGAAGAAACAACCTCTTTAATATTATCTATAATTTTTTGTATTTTCATATTTGGAAATCATAACATATTTTAAAAAAAATTTATCCTATAACAAATACCAACACTAATTCAATGATTATGTGAAATTATTTTATCTGCTTTTCGATATATATATATGAAGTATAAAATTATTGCTTTAAAATATGAAATCCTAGAAATTAAAGACTATAAAGAAAATGAGTTCCTTGTTAAGCTATCGCTTACTACACTTGAAGCAGAAGTAAATGAACTATTAAAAAAGAATCCAGAAATAAGAGATCAGATTTTATTAAAAGCAGAAACTGCTAAATCAGAAATACTTACAATTTATTCTAAAAGCTTAGATTCTATACAACAAGAAGAAGCAAAAATTGCTTTACTTGAAACAGATATAATTTCTAAAAGGGAAAAACTGGAGCACTATAAAACTGCACTAAATGAAACAAATGCAAGATTAGCAATAATTATAAGATCCCTATCTGAAACACCATCTAATCAACATAGGATTGACCAATTAAAGGCAAAAATAGCACTTCTTAAAAGGGTTGAGTCTGAAATGACAATTTATTACAAAAACATTAATGCCTACATAAGGAATACTTACATAGGTGCTCAAGAGGAAATTTCAGATACAATTAAAGGCTTCTATAGAGGAACCGCATCGTTAACAATAAAGGCTCCTTTCCTTTATCAATACTCAAGAGAAGCGATTACTGAACTAATAAGAAGAATAGGAAACTTACCTATTAATGAGAATTTAATAAGTTCACTTATAAATGATGAAGAGAAAGACTTTACATGGATGGCTCTACTCTACATTGAAAGATATCCTGTTATTGAGCTCACAAAAGAAGATGCTAATTCTGCTTTTGCAACTGCTGGGTTTTCGAAACAAGAAATAGCTGATGCCATAAAGAAGATGTTTAATGATAAAGAAGAATTCTTTGTTGATGTATGGACTTTAATGAGACCAATAGAAGATTGGCCTACTAATATTCAATGCTTTTTAGGATTATTCTATGATTCCTTAGTTACCAAAGATTCTGTTTCACCTTTAATAAATAAAGCTAAAAACAAAAAGTTAATCTCTACTGAAGATTATGAACAAATAGTATTAGCACTAAAAGGTCGAATATCAATAGAAACATCTTTGCTTTTAAGAGTAAACATTCATCTATTATTAACTAATTTAATTGAAAATTTAAAGAAAGAAAAAATTCAAGAACAACGAGAAGATGATAGGCTAGAAAAATCAATTGCAGAAGCACAAAGGAAAAAAATAAAAATACCAGAGGATATTATTAAAAGAGCTAGTGAAGCAAAAAAACATACTTTAGATATGGTAAAAAACTATTACCCTCAGATCATTCAACTATTAGACCATTACACACAAATCATCTATACACAAGCTGTTAATAGATACGATGAACAATTAATACCCTTTCTTGAAAGGTTCCAACAATTAGTAGATGACTCTGCAAACGAAATTAAAGAGTTAAGTAAACCACAAACTGAAACAACAAAACTTATTGAAGAAAAAAATGAACTTCAACAACAAGTATCTGGGCTAAACATTGTTATATCATCAATGATCCATGAGTTGGAACAAAATATAACAACGTTAACTTCATCAAAAGAAGTATTAGCTAAAAATACAACGAAATTAGATACAATATTAGACAAAGTTGATAACATTATCCATAAACTAAAAAACATTATAGAACACCCATACACAGAAGAAAATGTTGAAGAAGTTATGCAAGAACCTGAAACTAATAGTGATTCAATAAATATTATTGGAATTAATGATTGGACAGAACTTCAAGGAAATACAATATATAGTGCAACAAACGAAACAGGAGTAAAGAAATATTTTATGTTTTCAAAAAATATATTAGAGAAAGTTGAAGAAATATATTCTAAAAAATTTCTTAGTGCCATGAAACATGGCTATGTTGGAGCCATCGATACTAATGGGATAAAATTCATGAAAGAAAGAAAAAAAGAGGGTACGGAATACGAAATAAAAGTTATTGGCATACCTCGACGTATCATTGGAACTATAAAATCTTTAGGTGGACAAGAGGTAATAGTATTTTCTTATTACGAAGCCCATTAATTAAAAATCACATATATGAAATTGGATCTATATCCACATAAACTCTTGAATTAATCTTCCTATCAAAATTTATTTGAAATAATTTTTTCTTTAAATCTGCTGAATTAAAATCATTTGGATACTTAAGCATAATATTCCAACGATACCTGTCCTTAAGTTTATATAACATCGCTGGAAAAGGCTCTGTGATCTCGATATCTTTACTGATTGAACTTAGTTGAGCGTGGATGATATTTAAATCCTCTTCTGCTTTTTGCTCTGAAGTATTTTCAGTATACAACCTTATAATCCGATAAAAAGGAGGGAGATTAAAACTTTTTCTTTGCTCTAACTCAGTTCTATAAAACTCAAAATAGTTTTGAGAAACTGCAGTTTTAATCGCATAGTGGTCGGGATGAAAGGTTTGAATAAATACTTTGCCTTGTTTGCTCTCTCGCCCTGCTCTTCCTATAACTTGAACAAGAAGATCAAAAGTTCGTTCATTTGAGTAAATATCAGGAATAAATAAACTTGTATCAGCATCAACAACAGCAACCATAGTCACATTGGAAAAATGGTGTCCTTTCGCTATCATTTGAGTGCCCACTAAGATATCTACCTTTTGTTCTCTAACTTCCCTTAATGTCTCTTCTAAATAACCACTATCTGAACTTATATCACTATCTAATCTTTTCACTTTGGCATATCCAAAAATATTTTTAATCTCTTTTTCTAAAGTTTGGATTCCTTTACCAATTTTTTTAATATTTTTCGAACCACATTTACTACATTCAATATGTATAGGCTCTTTATGACCACAATAATGACACTTCATTTGTTTGTCTTGATGAAGAGTTAAGCTAATACTACAACTCGGACATAGAATAATCTCTCCGCAATCTTCACAACGAAGAAACTTAGAAACACCTCTCTGATTATAAAGCACTAAAACTTGTTCCTTTTGTTGAAGTGTATTCTGCATCTCCGTCTGAAGTTCCTTAGATAAAAGTGTAACTTTCTTACCTAGAGATTCTTTTAAATCTATAACCTTTATAAAAGGCATTTTAACCTTGTTGTACCTAGAATTAAGGTTATGTACGGCATAATGCTCTTTTGCTTGAAACATCGTATTAACAGAAGGTGTTGCTGACCCAAGGATAAGCTTAGCTCCATGCAATAACGCTCGTTTGAAAGCAATTGCTTTGGCATTGTACCGAGGGGTTTGCTCTTGCTTATAGGACTGGTCTTGTTCTTCATCAATTATGATACAACCTAGATTCTTTAATGGTGCAAATACGGCTGATCTGGTGCCGATTACAATCGCAGAGGAAGTATGAAATATCTTAGTCCAAGTCTCTCTTCTCTCTTTAATTGAAAGTCCTGAATGAAGCAAAAAAACATTTGAATCAGTAGTTTCTTGTATTTCCTTAAACAACTGAAAAGAAAGTCCAATTTCAGGTATCAATAGCAAGCAACTAAGACCTTTCGCAGTATAGTGTTTTAGAAGATGTGCATAAATTTGTGTTTTTCCACTTCCCGTTACTCCATGAATCAAATGATAGAACTTTTTTGTATTTATGATGTCATTAAAGATATTTTTTTGGGTAGTATTTAACTCTGTATCTTTATTTATTGTTTTTTCTAGAATCTCAGGTAATTCAAAGTATTTCTCCATTTTCTTGGTTGTTCCTGAACCAATTGGAAGAACGGAAGGAAGTATTTTATAAAGAGGAAGGACATAATAAGAAGCCATCCATTCCATTAATTCTAAAGTTTTTTCATCAAAAAAAGAACCTTCAGCTTTGATTGCACTTATATCTTTAATTTGATAATCATTACCATTTGAACCTGATATATTTTTAAGTTTAACAACATAGCCTGTCCTTAAAGAATTTCTTAAAGGAACATCAACTGCTTGGCCTATTCTAATCTTAGTTTTTAATAACTCAGGAACCTGATAAGTAAGAGTTTTAATAATCTTTTGTTGAGGAAAAATAACCTCAGCAAACATTTAACTTATAGATCTTCTTCTATAACTACTTCTTCTGTCACGATAGGCTCTATATCAAGATCATCGATTAGAAGATCATCCTTTTCGAATTCTACGTCTTCAACTTCAGCCTCTTCTTCTGTTTCTTCTTCCCATAAAGATATTGGTTTATCTTCAGGTTCTGCTATTTTTACTTCGTTTTCTTCAATATCAAGTAGTTCATCTAGCCCACCATTTAATTCTTCTTTTTCTTCAGCCTTTTGCTTCTTAATTGAGGAATATAGCAATTCTAAAGTATCTGCTTCTTCTTTAACTGGAGGAAGTTCTGTTTTATTTACTTCAATATTTATTATTCCTTCTTCTATTTCTTTTATAGCTTCTAAAATCTCATTTTTATTCTGTTCTTCTTTAGGAAAATAATGTATTCCTTCTTCTAAAATCTCCTTTGCTCTTTTAGCAACAACATAGGACATTAAAAATTTATCATATTTAGGCTTCATCTTGTAAAACTCCTTCTTGCTTAAGTATCTCTTCTACTCTTGAAAATGCAGAGCTTATTGTATCATTTACTACAATATAGTCAAAATGTTTCTTTTGAGAAAGCTCGTGTTCTGCGGTATTCATCCTAATTTTAATAGTTTCTTCTGTTTCTGAGCCTCTTAATATTAATCTATTAATAAGTTCATCTTTGGATGGAGCATCTAAAAAAATACTTATATATTTGCCTTGATTAGCATTAATTCTTGTCATTAAATTTACAGCTCCATTAACATCTATTTCAAAAAGAAGATTAGAGCTCTTTGTTTTTTCAATATTTAAAATGTGCGTACCATAATAATTATCATGTACTTGTTCCCATTCAATAAATTTCTGAGAATTTACCATTTCAAAGAAATGATCATTATCAACAAAAAAATAATCAACTCCTTCTATTTCACCTTCTCTTTTTTTTCGAGTAGTATGTGAGATGCTTATTGGAATATTATATTTTTCTTTGACCATTTTTATAATAGTTCCCTTCCCTACTCCTGATGGTCCTGAAATAATAATAGCGTAAAGTGATTTCATCGTTCTCATATTATACTCATAAACCATTCAACTCGTGAACCTCTTAACCAATGAACCATTGAACTATTGAACTATTGAACTAAAACATATTGACATAGGTTTTAAAAGAAATGATAATTGAACCTGTCTTATTGCATTAAATAATCAGTATAAAGAGGAGTTTTCAATGGGTTTTATGGATTTTATATATAAAAGAATCTCACACGATATGGGAATAGACCTTGGCACAGCCAACACCCTAGTGTACATCAAAGGAGAAGGGATTGTCGTAAGAGAGCCTTCCGTAGTTGCCATTGATTCAAAAACAGGAGCTACTCTAGCTGTTGGTAATGAAGCAAAACAAATGATAGGCAGAACCTCTGGTAATATCATAGCGGTCAGACCACTTGAAGATGGAGTTATCTCTAACTTTGAAGTTACTGAGACAATGCTTAGATATTTTATTGAAAAAGTTCACAACAGAAGAAGATTCGTTAAACCAAGAATTATTGTTGGTGTTCCTTCAGGAATTACTGGTGTAGAAAAAAGAGCAGTACTTGATGCAATTATGCATGCAGGTGCTAGAGAAGCTTATTTAATAGAAGAACCTATGGCAGCAGCAATTGGTGCTGGGCTACCAGTTTCTGAACCTACAGGTAGTATGATAGTAGACATTGGTGGAGGAACAACAGAAGTTGCAGTTACTTCTTTAGGTGGAATTGTCGTTGCTAAATCAGTAAGAGTTGCTGGTGATGAAATGGACCAAGCAATTATTGACCATTGCAGAGATAATTACAGAATACTTATTGGTGAAAGAACAGCAGAAGAAATCAAATTAAAGATAGGCAGTGCTGCTCCTGTTGATGGTTTTGAAGAAGAATCTATTGAAGTAATTGGAAGAGACCTTGTAAACGGACTCCCAAAAAGCTTTACTCTTACAACTGTAGAAATAAGAGAAGCTCTAAGTGAAACAGTAAACACTATCCTTAATGCTATTAGAAGTATTTTAGAACAAACTCCACCAGAACTATCATCAGATATTATGGAAAAAGGCGTTACTTTAGCCGGTGGTGGTGCTCTACTAAGAGGTCTTGATAAGTTTATCGAAAGAGAAATATATATAAAAGTAAATATCGCAGACGATCCACTTTCTTGTGTCGCTTATGGAACAGGTAAGGCACTAGAAGAAATGGACATTCTAAAAAAAGTTCTTTTCGTAGACTAACCCTCGCGAAAATTATTTTACATAAAAAACCTCTCTTCGGAGAGGTTTTTTTATAACTACTTAATGATAATGACAAATACCAAAATCCATATGACAAATAAATCTATAAATAAATTAAAACCCAATAATTGTTTATTTGTTTATGTGACTATTTCTTTTTCATTCTTCCGAATAGTCATTCCGTTTATATATTCATTTCCGCTTATTGTACTGTCATTCCCTCATATTCTACTGTCATTCCCGCTTCTTCTAGTGTCATTCCCGCGAAGGCGGGAATCTAGTATTTGTTATTAAAGAATTTACTTAATTAAGATTATTAACGAGGAATGGATTCCAGCCTTCGCGGGAATTGTAGAAGTTAGATATTTCGTTGACAAAACTACTTATTCTTTAGGCTGTCATCCTGAACCATGGGCTGAACTTTATTCAGTCTTGATTGTCATCCCAAACTTGATTTGGGATCCATGCATATATTAAATTTGACGATTACAAAACATTAAGTAGATTATTAATTGAATATAGACTAATAAATAGTCCCTAATTTAAGTTTATAATAGTAAACTAGCTACTTCAATATTTAAATAAATTGTAAGCCTGGATCCCGGATCGTAGTCCGGGATGACATTTCGTCAACGAATTACTTAACTTGTACAGGAGTGACTAAGAAATTAAATTATTTGTTATTTTTTGATTTATTTGGATTTTGGGTTTTGGATTTACTGATTTAAGTCTATATGTTCATGCTAAAACTAAACTGGTGTCTGACTCCTAAGTCAGTAAATATAGCAGCATAATAAAAGTCAGTATTTTCTAATAATGATGTTCCAAGCCCCATGGATAATTGATCTCTGTTATATCCAAAAAGCATTTCAAGGTCCTTTGTCATTCTATATTCAAGACCGAAAGATAAATAAGTAGCAGAGAATCGATTATTAGAATAGAGGTCTACCATCAAAGAAGGAATGAATTGAGGATTAGCAAAGGAAAGTCCACCAAGAGATATCTTATAACCAGCCGAATTATAAATCTGAATAGTACTGTTAAGCTTCAGTTTAAGTTCTCTAGCTAAATGATTAACACCAAATATCATAAAGAAATCATCAGACGAACCAGTGTAATTACTTACTATAGTCCCCATACTAAAACCTATAGATGTAGAATCAGAAATAAGCCTTGATGAAGCAACAATAAAGGCTTGATCTGTAGCCGATAAGATGCCCAAAGGAACATCAGAGCGCACTAAGCCTCTTTGTTCAATACCATCTATTGAAAACCTAATAAATCCAAAACCAATTTTGGCATAAGGGTCTTCCAAAGAATCCATAGAATAAAAAATATATAAATGTGAAGAATCAAAATATAATGGATTTACACTAAAAACAAAATTCTTATGAGGATAACTAAATAAATTTGCTGGATTATACAGAACTGCTTCAGCATCAATTGCATTTATTAGACCTGTATTCCCTAATGCCTGAACCTTAGCATTAGCTCCTAGGTTAAGAAAATCATATTGCAAATCATTTCTGACACTCGTTACTGCAAATATTACTGAAATAAACAGGAAATATATTATATTTTTTATCACTTTATTAGAACCTTCTGATATTTAATTAATTCTTTCCCGCTTATTCTTACTTTTAATACGGCTATATAAACTCCTGAAGGTAATACATTTGCGCCATTACCTAAATTCCAAGACTGATATAAAACAGTGCTAGATGATTGCAAAATATTTATCTCATGTACTTTTCGACCAGTAATAGAATAAATACCGATACTTGCATTACTTATAGGCTTCGTAAATTCTGCATAAAAAGTAGTAGAATTTTCTACCACAACGGAAGAATCAACAGGATTTGGATAATTATAAAACTGAAGAATTTCATCTGTATTTTGAGTAGAACTTTGTGTTCCTTGATATAATTGTAATAAATCATATGCCTGAACTAAACCTACACCTAACTTTCCTGCATATGTTACATTAATTGTATCAATGTTTTCTTCCGTTAAACTCAGATAATCCATAACTTGTGCTGGTGAAAGATTGGGAGCAAGACTTAAAAGCAAAGAAATTATGCCACTAATAGCAGGCGCAGCCATTGATGTCCCACTTAATTTGGTATAAGTGTCACCAATATACGTACTTAAAATACCATCGACAGAATAATTAGGCCATTCCCCACCAAAAGCAGAAATATCTACATACTTATCAGAATAATTAGAATATGATGCTTTCGTTTTGTCATTATGAAGTGCTGCAACTCCAAAAACTTTATTTGAATTACCGTCATTACAAACTGGACTCACTTTATGAGCAGAAATATCTTCGTTATCATTCCCAGCTGCAACGACAATGCAAACACCATGTGAGTAAGCATAATCAATAGCATCTTGAAGGGAGTCTCCAATAAAATCACTAAATCCAACAGACAAATTAATTACTTTAGCACCTTTTTGAACTGCATAATATATTCCATCAACAACAGAACTTAAACTTCCTGTACCTGACGAGTTTAATACTTTTATTGGAAGTAACTTACAATTCCAATTTAACCCAGTCACACCTATTACATTATTACCGTTTGCACCAATAATACCGGCAACATGAGTTCCATGACCATGATCGTCCTCTGGTGTACTAACAGGGAAAATATAATTTTTCCAATCTTGTGTGAGACACCTGCCGATTAAATCTGGATGATTCGTATCAATTCCTGTGTCTAAAACTGCAACAATAACTTGTGAGGAACCTGTTGAGATGTCCCAGGCGTCTTGTGCCCTATATGCAGAAAAAAGACCTCTATAATCAGAATCTGAAATATACTTGCTATCATTCGGTAAAAGAAGTAGCTTTGCTTGATAGTTAGGTTGAGCATACTCAACTGTTGGATCGTTGTTTAACTTCTCCAAAATTGAATCTTTGTCTATTTCATTTACTTCTAAAATTTTCATATTCACAGGAGAACTGCTCATGCTTCTGGCACTATTTATAAAAGAATACGCAGCTTTAATTTGAGATTCTTGTAAATAAATACTATTTGTAGTTGGTTTGTATTTTATAATAATTTCATAAGAAAACGAGCAAAGAGTTAGATTAAAAAATATAAAATAACTAAGTAAATGTTTTGTGTTCCATTGCATATATTTTATCTCTTAATATTGCTGCTTTTTCAAAATCATAATCTTGAGCAGCCTTTCGCATTTCCTTCCTTAAAACATCTACAGTTCTTAAGAACTCTTTAGGCGTAAGCTTATCTACATCTATTGTATCTAACCATTTCATATCTTCATAGTTCTTTTTATCGCCATACTTCATGGAATGCTTCTTAGAGGCGCTGTCTCCTAACTTTCCCTTTATTCTAGAATTAATGGTTGTAGGAGTAATATTATTGTCTTCATTATGCTTTTTCTGAATAGCTCTTCTACGGTTAGTCTCTTTAATCGCCCTTTCCATAGAACCTGTTATCTTATCCGCAAACAAAATTACTTTACCATTCACGTTTCTTGCTGCTCTACCAATTATTTGAATAAGAGACCTCTCATCTCTCAGGAAACCCTCTTTATCGGCATCTAAGATAGCAATCAGAGAGACCTCTGGGAGATCGAGCCCTTCTCTTAAGAGATTTATCCCAACTAATACATCGAAAGCTCCTGTTCGCAAATCATGTAATATCTCATATCTTTCTAAAGTATCTATATCGGAATGCATGTAACGGGTCTTAATCTTTTTATTTAATAAAAAGTTAGTTAGCTCTTCTGACATTCTTTTCGTTAAAGTTATAAGAAGTGTGCGTTCTTTTTTCTCTATCCTTAGTTCGATTTGTTTAATAATCTCATCCATTTGTCCTTTTGTTTTCATGACTTCAATTTCTGGATCTAGTAATCCGGTAGGTCTAATCATTTGCTCAGCTACATGTTCAGATTTACCTAACTCATAAGGACCAGGGGTTGCAGAGATAAAGAGCACTTGGCTTATCTTTTCCTCAAACTCAGTAAAGTTCAGTGGACGATTGTCTAAAGCACTTGGCAATCTAAAGCCATAATCCACTAAAGTTTGTTTTCTTGAACGATCACCTGCATACATACCTCTAACTTGTGGTAAGGTGACATGAGATTCATCTACTATAAGCAAAAAGTCTTTAGGAAGATAATCTATCAAAGTGTATGGAGATTCGCCTGGTTTCCTATCTGTAAGATATCTGGAATAATTCTCAATACCGGAACAATACCCTACTTCCTCTATCATTTCTAAATCAAACATAGTTCTTTGCTCTAACCGTTGTGCTTCTAACAATTTATTCTCTTTAGTTAGTTCCTGTAATCTTATCTGCAAATCTACTCTAATTGCATTCATAACAGAACGTTGAAACTCTGGTGCAACTAAAAAGTGACTTGCTGGATAAACCATAAATTTGTCAAAGAAAGTTATTGGCATCCTATTCAGAGTATCAATATAATATATTCGTTCAATCTCATCCCCAGAAAACTCTACCCTCAACACGTTCTCATCATAACTTGGGAAAATCTCTAACAATTCCCCTCTTACACTAAAATTACCTCTTTTTAAGGCTGTATCGTTCCTCTCGTAACGTATTTCCATTAACTTATCTATCAGCACATCCCTATCAATCACATCACCCTTTTGTAGGGTTATGCTTCCTTTAGAGTAAGTTTCAGGCGAACCAAGACCATAGATACAAGAAACCGAAGACACGATGAGAACATCTTTTCTATTAAACAAAGAAAAGGTTGCACTGTGTCTCATTTTCTCTATTTCTTCATTAATTGAGGAATCTTTCTCTATATAAGTATCGGTTGTCGGAAGATAAGCTTCTGGTTGATAGTAATCATAATAACTTATAAAAAACTCAACTGCATTTTTAGGAAAATATTCTTTGTACTCACTACATAACTGAGCTGCTAAAGTCTTATTATGAGCAAGGATTAAGGCAGGCTTATTGATCTGAGCAATGATATTAGCAACAGTAAAAGTCTTTCCGCTGCCAGTTACTCCTTGTAGTGTTTGAAACTTCTTACCTTGATTGATTCCGTCTACAAGTTGTTTTATTGCTTGAGGCTGATCGCCGGTCGGCTGATAAGCTGACTCTAAAATAAATTCTTGCATTTCTTTTCTATTTCTTTTTTGAGATCCTCGATTGTACCGTTATTATCAATAACTACATCTGCTATTTCTTGATACCATTTCCTAGTATTCTGAGCCTTTAATCTGTTTGCGACATCATCTTCTGAAAACTTATCCTTTAATCTTTCTTTAATTGTCTTATCTGTTGAATCTACAAAAATCATCAAATCACTGAGTTCTATTAATTTTAATTCTTTAGGCAGAGCTGAGTGTATAAGCATATTAGGATGAAGATGAGAATGAATCTCTTCCGTTAGATAAGGGTGAACTATCTGATTTAGCAGACTAACCTTATCTGGGAAAACTAGTTCAGCTAATTTTTTACGATTAATTACTCCCTCTTCGACAGCTTCTGGAAAAGAAAGAGCTATTCTGCTTACAACATAGCTTCTGGTAAGTAATTCATGTCCAATCTCATCTGCATCAATAACTTTATAGTCAGATGATAACGGAAGCATCGCCATTACGGTATTTTTCCCAGAACCCATCCTGCCTGTTACTGTTATTATCATTAAATCCTTTTACTAAGCTGCTCAATAAATAATTTAATCTTAACAAAGTCCCTTAAATCTCTCAGTGAAAACCTATAAACATAAAGAGTGGTTTCCGGATAATATCGTTCTCTGATATAGAGCATATCCCTTAAATCATATTCATTAGCTAATTGATTAACTAATTTCTCTTCCTCTTTATTCAACTTCTTCTTTAACTGAAAGAAAATCTCATTATCATTAAGGGTTAAATATGAATGAAAAACTTTATAAAAGTCATCGATTATTTTTAAAGCTTCTTCAACAGAAGTACAAAGGTTATAAGTTGACCTATCAAAAGATGATATATATCCATGATTAAGCATATTCTTATCTATCCAAGAATCAAATTCTTTCCAAAATGTGCCATTAGGTTCATCAATAAGAATAAATGGAGTTATTCTTTTTTTACCTGTTTGCAAAGTGGTTAATCCTTGGAATATTTCATCCATAGTACCAAACCCACCGGGGAACACAACTACTGCATCAGCTTCTCTATAAAATATATGCTTACGAGAATAAAAATTATTAAATATTGTTAAATGCTCAGGCCTTGATTTAAAAGTTTCGTTCTCGCTTTCATATGGTAATTTAAGACCAAGACCAAAACTATTTTCTACACCAGCTCCTAAGTTGCCAGCTTCCATTATTCCTGGCCCTCCACCGGTAATAATCTTGTATCCTTTCAATGATGCTCTCTTAGCAAAATCCATTGTTAATTGATATAAAGGATGTGTTTTAGGTGTTCTTGCAGAACCAAAAAGAGATATTTTAAAGTCATAACGATATTTTTTAAACATACGCATGGACTGTCTTATCTCATCTATACCTTCACTTAAAGGCACTAAATCAGAAACCAATGGATCCTCCCAATGATAAAGAACAGTTGAAAGCAAGAACTCTTTAAGTATTTGATAATGCTCGCAATCATCTATTTTATGCTTCTTAAGGAGAATATCAATATCATCTTTAAGTACTTGTTTATCAGGCAGACATTCCATTTGAGAGAACCTCCTTTGCTTCCTTTACCGTAAACCTATTCTCATAAACAGCTTTACCAGTAATTATACCGAAAAGTTTATTGTCTTTATCCATCTTCATTAAATCATTTATATCAGAAAGCGAAGATACTCCACCTGAAGCCACTAGTTTAACATTAGTTTCATTTATAATGCGTGCTAACATTTCGAAATTAGGACCCTGCAATAGACCATCTTTATTTATATCCGTATAAATAACGTGTTTAAGTCCATATCCTTCATATTCTTGAATTAGCGAAACCACAGAGATATTAGTATTCTCCAACCAACCACTCACTGCAACATTATCGCCTCTACCGTCGATGCCGAAAACCACATTGTTTGGATATTTTTTTAGTATAGAAATCGCCAATTCTTTATCTTTTACAAGTATCGTACCAAGAATAACTCGCTCAATTCCGATAGCTAAATACTTCTCAACTGTCTCAATATCTCTTATTCCACCGCCTACTTCAATCGGAATATTTATAGTATTTCTTATCTTTTTAATAAGCTCAAAATGTCTAGGACTACCCTGTTTAGCACCTTGCAAGTCAACTATATGAAGAATGTCTGCTCCTTGAATTTGGAACAATAGGGCTGTTTGCATTGGATCAAGTCCGTAGTTAGTCATTAGGGAATAATCACCTTGCAGTAACCTTACACACTGGTCATCTATTAAATCTATTGCTGGTAATAGTTTTATCATGATAGCTATATTGTAAAGTATTCTATGACTTTTTGTAAGAAATTAAGTCCTACGTTGCCACTTTTTTCAGGATGAAACTGAACAGCTATCAAATTGTCTTGTAGAACTCCTGAATTAAAGCTTAGTCCATACTCAGTTGACGCAAGACAAATTTCTTTTTTATATGAAGCATAATAAGAATGCACAAAATAAAAGTATTTATCATTAAAATCTTTAAAAAATGGTTTTTCAATCTGTATATTGTTCCAACCTATTTGAGGAACTTTACCACAAACATCATTTGGAAACTTTTCAATTGTACCTTGCAAAATACCAAGTCCTTTTACTCCCTTACTTTCTGCACTTTGCTCATAAAGAAGCTGTAGTCCTAAACATATACCTAAAAACTTTCCACCACCTAGTATATGTTCTTTTATTTTTTCAGTTAACCCAAGATCATTTAGGCTTTGCATGGTAGCACCAAAAGAACCTACTCCAGGTAATACCAATATGTCTTTCTTTCTATCTAAAAAAGAGAGGTCACTAGTTATCAAGGATGCCACACCTAATTGTCTAAAGGCTCTATCAACATTTAGAATGTTGCCAGCATCATAGTTGATAATTCTTATCATTCAGATAGTCCAATTGCGATTGTACCTAAGAGTCCAGCGTCAGTGCCTAAGGTTGCAGGGATTATCTCTGTTTTTAACTCCTTAACCATGGAAAGATTTTCCTTAATTGTTTTTTTAATAGAATTAAATAATATAGGACCTATTTTACTAACTCCGCCACCAATAATAATAGCTTCAGGGTCTAGAACATTGATTATATTTACACAACCAATCCCTATAAAATATCCGTTCTCTTCGATTATTTCCACAGCAAATTTATCATGCTGTTTAGCTGCTTGGCTTAATACTATGGAGGTAATCTTACTTCGATTACTTGCTGAAAGTTCCAAAGTTATCTTTCCATAATCATCTTTAGCAGCTCCTAGTTCCTTGAGCCGTTTTGTAGCTCTTTTGGCCATATTAACGCCAGAAGCATAAGCTTCAAAACAACCAGTTCGTCCACATCCACACTTATAGTCTTTATCCGTTGTAAGATTAAGAGGCATATGTCCCATCTCTCCTGCAATCGTGTTCTTGCCACTGTATAATTTTTTATCGATTACTATCCCTCCACCTATTCCAGTACTTATAGTAAGGAACACAATGTTTTTATATTCTTTCTCTGCTCCAAAATATAGCTCACCCATAGCAGCACAATTGGCATCATTTTCTAAAATAATCTTGGTTCCAGGAAAATCCTTTGCTATTTTTTCCTGTAAAGGATAATTCACCCAACCTTTAACATTCGGAGCAATAACAACAACTCCTTTACTTTTAGCAATCTGTCCAGGTATCCCTAGCACGATACTTTTTAATTCTCTTGAAGTTACTCCTGCATTTTTAAGTAACTCTTTGATTACAGAAGTAATTTGTACAGCAACAAAATCTCCACCCTTTTTAGCCTGCGTTGGTGTGTTTATAGAAGTTATTATTTTCCCTTTGTCATCTGCTATCGCTCCTGCTATTTTTGTTCCACCTATGTCTAGTCCTATAATATATTTCATAAATGCTCCTTATATAAAGAATTATACCGTTCAGAGGTTACTTAGTTCAATCTTAATCTACTAGCTATATATATCCTTCCTATTGAGAGGCAGTTAAAATGAGTGCTATCATAACTAATATGCAAAACCTAATAGCCTTACTTGGAGCAATGCCTGAAGAAGTCAGTAAAATAGTTGAAAACATGAGTGTTTTTAAAGAACATAAATGGAATAATTTTACTATCTACGAAGGGACTCTTGAAAATAATCAAGTAATAGTTGCAAAATCAGGTGTTGGGAAAGTAATGTCATCGATGTTCACTCAATATCTCCTTGATAGATTTTCCATCTCACATATTATTTTTACAGGACTAGCAGGAGCCTTAGCTAGCAACCTCAACATTGGTGATATGCTAATTGCAAATGATTTAGTCCAATATGACATGGACGTTACTAATTTAGGATTTAAAATAGGACAAATACCGTTTACCGATATACGCTTTATTGAATGTGATAAAGTCCTTTTGGAGAAAGCTAAAACTTATAGTAGTGATATTCACCAAGTAAAAGTTGGAAGAATTCTTACTGGAGATACATTCGTCACCCAGGAACAACAGGTGCTGTTTAAAAATACATTTCAAGAACTACAGGGCGATGCAGTAGAAATGGAAGGAGCTGCAGTTGCTTTAGTAGCTAATATAAACAAAATACCCTGCATTATAATAAGAACTATCTCTGACAAAGCAGATGGTAGTGCCTTAATTAATTTTAATGATTTTCTGCCAGTAGCCTCAGAGAACTCTTATAAGATTATTTCGCATATTTTGAACAAAATATAACTGTTGAATTATTTTTTAGTCATTCCTGTACAAGTTAAGTAATTCGTTGACAAAATGTCATCCCGGACTCCGATCCGGGATCCAGACTTACAGTTTATTTAAATAATGAAGCAACTAGTTTACTATTATAAGCTTTATTTAGGGACTATTTATTAGTTTGTATTTAATTAATAAGCTACTTAATGTTTTGTAATCGTCAAATTTAATATATGACTGGATCCTGAATCAAGTTCAGGATGACAGCCTAATGAATAAATAGTTTCGTCTACGAATTATCTAACTTCCACAATTCCCGCGAAGGCGGGAATGACAACGGAAAAAGACGAATAACTATAACTAAGCGCTGACAAGGACTAAATCAGATAAATATCAAAAAAAGTTTATATTAGATAAAATAAACAAATGCAAAATTTATTTATTCCTCAAAATCCTAATTATCTGTTTGTCTTCTTTATCATTGTATAGACCAAATAAATCTGATCTTGGAGAATAAGATTTATAAGAATGGTAAGACCAATTACCAACCTCTTCATTAAGAATACCTTTCATATCTCTTACCCAATCTTCTTGTTGATTGCTCATAAAGGATTGATTTAGTAATCCTGGATTTGTGGTGCCAAATTCACCGCAATATAAGGGAACATTATACCTTTTTGCCCAATTAGTATAATATTCGTGAATCATATTCTGCATTGTAAATTTATTTAATAAAAACTCCTTTAAAGCATAAACTCCAAAACCTACAGAAACTGTATATGCTGGATTATTCTCAGTTTTCACCCAGAATCTTGCTTGATAAGTTGCGTCTGTATCAATTGGATAATAAGTAGATAGTGAACCACCACTCTGACCCCAGACAGCCCAAGCATTATTTTTACCCCATTTAGACTTCGCTCCATTAGCGTACAAGGAACCTGAACCATTATCAGTATGGTCATTCTCCCAATCAATTTTATACTCAATACCACTAGTTTTAGGATCATTCATAGCATTCCAACGAGCAGGCATATTAGATGCTTTAGGATTCCTTATCCAACCCACAAAAGATCTAGAGTTACTAATATCACTATTAGGGACTAATAGTCTAACGACTCTTCCATTAATATCTTTCTTATATAAACTAATATCATCAAACCACACTTTCCCTTTTAATCCAGAAAAAGATAAAGAAAGATTAAACCTATCAACTTGCGAATTTATTGTACAATTTGCATTATCAAAATCTACCCAAGGTGTTTTATACTCAACCCAAGCACCGTTAGTTTCGGCTATATACGGTGACTTATAAAAGCCTCCTTTATAGTCATCTAACTTCTTCTCAGTCGGATAATCAGCCCCTAACTCAAAATATTCTGATTCAAAAAACCCTTGATGAGTAAATTCTATCGGCTCGTACCAGTGAAACTGATAAACAATATTTTTATCTCTTAATTTATTAAAAGGACTTGATTTATTTGTGTCCTTTTTTAGTTCTTTAGAAAACTTATTTACAGGGTCAGATACAATAATAATATGTTCATCACCATTTTCTCTTAAAGTTGATATTATTTCATTATACTTTTCATAAAGTTTTTCTTCACTTAACCTTCGAGAAGTACTTGGCTCATTTAATAAATCATATGCAGCAATAGTTGGTTCATCTTTATATCTATCAGAAATTTTTTTCCAAAAATTATTTAAATCATATTTTGGGTTTCCTTTATAAAATCCATCATCGAGTCCTCTTTTAACATTACTTGCCTCACCAAAATAATGAAGATTGATTATAAGATATATCCCATATTTTTTAGCTAAAACAATCTGTTTATCTAAATATTCAAAAAAATCAGTTTTATCCTCATCTTTCAACCAAGTATATTGCAAATAAAATCTAACGCTATTCATTCCCAATGTGGCTATTCGAGAATAATCATCATCTTTGAGTTCATAAGAAGACCCGAAAAGTTTACATGGATAAACAACATTGTATACACCATTAGGTAAAGCGATACCCTTAAATACTATCTTTTCTTTGTTTGGTTTTTCGACTTTGTTACCGGAAACTCTTAAAAGAATATTTTCTTTCTTTATTGATATCTCTTTATTCTCAGCCTTTTTAGGACTAAATTCGCGACTCAAAAAAAACCCCAATAAAGATATAACTAATAAGTAAGCAATAAATGCTAAACCAAATGACCTTTTACCCATATTCTTCTCCCCCCGGAAAAGCTAAAACTTCTGACCAGTAAGCATCTCATAAGCCTCAATATATTTGGCCCTAGTTCTATTAACAATATCATTTGGAAGGTCTGGAACAGGAGGATTCTTATCCCAAGTTAAACTTAATAGGTAGTCACGTACGAACTGCTTATCAAAACTTGGCTGATCTTGCCCTACAATATATTTATCTGCTGGCCAAAATCTAGAGGAATCTGGAGTTAATGCTTCATCAATTAATATTACTTTCCCATCAATCATTCCAAACTCAAACTTTGTATCAGCAATTATTATCCCTTTTGTTTCAGCGTAATCCCGTGCTGCACAATAAAGAGCTAAACTCTTTTCATGAACAATGTCGAATACTTCTTTGCCTACAATATTTTTTGCTTCTTCTAAAGACACATTCTCATCATGTTCACCAATTTCAGCTTTTGTAGAAGGCGTAAACAAAGGCTCGGCAAGCTTCTGTGAATGTAATAGTCCAACAGGAAGGCTAATTCCACAGACAGCGCCTGTACGTTTATAATCATTCCATCCAGAACCGGTTATGTATCCTCTTACAATACATTCCAATTTAACCACTTCTGTTTTCCTTACTAAAGTTGATCTTCCTTCTAATACAGAAGCATATTCTATAAGCTCAGCTGGATATTTGCTTACATCATCAGTTATTTTATGGTTCTCAATAATATGTGAAAGCTTATCAAACCAAAAAGAAGAAATCCTATTTAAAATCTTGCCTTTGTCAGGTATTGGTTGATTCAGAATAAAATCAAAGGCAGAAATCCTGTCTGTAGCAACTAAAAGCAATTTATCATTAAGGTCAAAGACTTCTCTCACTTTACCTGATCTGAATTTCTTTATATTTTTAAGCTCAAGTTCTTGCATTATTCCTCCTAGTTATTATCTTTTTTTAGTTCTCTAATAATATCAGATACCATTTTTTGTTCTTCCATAATAAAAAAGTGAGCCCCTTTAGCACCAACTTTTTTAAATTTCAAAGAAAGATCCATAATATAATCTTTAATTTCATTTTCATTATTATCTTTTTTTAGAATATCAAGATATTTTTGAGGAATCTGTATTTTAAAATTCTTCATAAGAAATTCTGCTTGGCTCGTTTTCTGAACTACCCTTATTCCAGGCAAAATCGGAAAGCTATAGCCTTTTTCGCTTAAAACATTCAAGAATTTCTCAAAATCTTCTGGAGAATAAATCATTTGAGTTATACCAAATGAAGCCCCTCTCTCTATCTTTTCTATTAAATAATCAACATTTCTAATAATATTTCCATCCTCTGGTTGAGGATAAACTGCTGCTCCAATAGTAAAGTTCAATTTTACCCCTTCATGGTAATCTGAAGAATCTTTATCATATCCTTTGCGTAGTATATATTTTCCATTATTTAACTCAGTAATTTTATTAATAAGCTGATAAGCATACTGATACTGATCCTCACCTGCTTTATATTCATTTAATACCCCAGTTGGAGGGTCTCCTCTTAAAGCTAATACATTTGTAATTCCTAAATATGAATGATCTATCAAATAATTCTCTATTTCCTTAAAATTCATTTCCATACATGTAATATGGGCAATTATTGGAACACCTATTTTCTCTTTTATAATAAATGAAATAGGAATCGTACCACTCCTTAAAGAACCACCAGCGCCTTTAGTTATTGAAATAAAATCAACTCCTGCATTAGAAAGAATTAATGCTTTTTCAAAGACAGTTTCAATTGGATCACCATTTCTTGAAGGAATAAGTTCAGCAGAAAAAGTATACTTTTTTTCCTTAAAAATATCTAAAATTGATTTATCATTAATAATAAGTTTTTTCATGAGAATAATATAACATGTGATATATAAATGTTAAACGTATAATCTTATTGAACTAATCACCTTTGTTTTATAAGATTATAATAGTTTTGATTCATAATCCATGGAGGCGTCTTAGTAGTGAGAAAAATTTTAATTGTTGATAGTTCTGATTTTTTTTCTTTTAACCTCAAAGAGTCTCTACAAAATAAACTTACAGATGACTATTCAATAGTCACACTCGACCCAATTGTTTTTGCAAAAGAAGCCAAAAATACACATTTTGATCATCTAATCTATGGCATCAACAATAGCACTGAAGAAGAATATATTTTAATCACTGACATTAAAAAAAATTATTATCATGCTAATATATTAATTGTTGCTCAAGA
>CAZXTL010000020.1:0-37363 GCA_964643725.1 uncultured Candidatus Marinamargulisbacteria bacterium | reverse complement strand
ATGGTGAGTTTGAACGGTAGCTGAATGAGATTTACGTTATCTAAGCTATGTAATTTCGTGTGCTTGAAGGCAATTAATAAAAAAATAAGGAGCCCCTTATATAAAAACAATTTAAAAGTTTACTTTTTATAGAGCAAAGTTAGCCTCACTAACAAAAAAATTGTATTAAGCTTTAGGCTTTAAGCTTTCAGCTTTTAGCTATATAATAATTGCGTTATGGAACAGCAAGAACACATTGAACATATTGATGAATTTAAGATTAGAAGAGAAAAAGTAGCTGAATCAAGGCTAGCTGGTATAGAACCATATCCTGCTTTTTATCACAGAGAAAGCACGCTTTCAGAGATTAAAGAAAAGCATCAAGAAGAAGTTGTCGCAGGCAAAGAAGGCGTTATTGTTTCTACTGCTGGAAGACTTATTGCAAAAAGAGGACATGGGAAAGCGTCCTTTGGTAATTTGATGGATGGCAAAGAAAAGCTTCAAGTGTATGCTAAAGAAGATATTCTAGGTGAAGAAGCTTACGGGTGGTATACGCAACTAGATGTTGGCGATTTTATTGGTGTTAAAGGTGAACTTTTTATTACAAGAACTGGTGAACTTACTATAAAGGTTTCAGAGTTTCAGTTGCTTTCAAAGTCACTTAATCCACTTCCTGAGAAGTTCCATGGTTTGCAAGACAAGGAACTAAGATACCGTAAAAGATATTTAGACCTTATTGCTAATCCAGAGATAAAAGATGTATTTGAAAAAAGAAGTAAGATTATTTCTCTAATCAGACGAAAGTTTGAAGAGAAAGGGTTTATGGAAGTTGAGACACCTGTCCTACATGCTATCGCTGGAGGAGCAAATGCAAGACCGTTTACTACTCACCATAATGCATTGGATATGAAGCTATACATGAGAATAGCACTGGAGTTACATCTTAAGCGTCTTATTGTTGGGGGCTTTGAAAAGGTCTATGAAATAGGTAGAGTTTTTAGAAATGAAGGCATCTCTTACAAACATAATCCTGAATATACCTTATTAGAACTTTATCAAGCATATGCTGACTATAATGACATGATGGATCTTGCTGAAGATGTTATTTCTTCTTTGGTAAAGGATATGACTGGTAGCTATAAAATAGTTTATGATGGAAACGATATAGACTTTACTCCACCTTGGACAAGAGCAACCATGTCTGACCTAATTAAGAAATTTTCAGGAATAGACATTAAGGGCAAATCATTTGCTGAACTCAAGCAAGAAATAGAGTCAAAAGGTATGCATTTAAAACCAGAACATTCTTCGGTTGGTCAGCTTATTAATTTCTTATATGATGAAAGGGTAGAATTGAGGCTTATTAATCCAACTTTTGTTACAGACTATCCATTAGAAACATCGCCACTTGCGAAAAAGCATCGTGATAATCCAGAACTTGTTGAGAGGTTTGAGTTAGTCGTTAATACTATGGAGATAGCGAATGCATACTCTGAGTTAAACGATGCGATAGATCAGAAAGCAAGGTTTGAAGAGCAGGTTGCTCAACGATTAGCTGGCGACGATGAAGCTCACATGATGGACGATGATTTTGTTGAAGCCTTAGAATATGGCATGCCGCCAACAGGTGGACTAGGCATAGGTATTGATAGGGTAATAATGCTGATTACAGGTCAAACATCAATCAGAGACGTTCTTTTGTTCCCGCATATGCGTCACAAATAGGCTTTAGCTTTTTCTAGTCCAAAATCAGAAACATATCTCCAAGCAGCAGTTCTTCCAGTGTCCGAGTTGCGATTACCTTTAATAAATCTGGCTGAATTTTGTTCAACAAATAGTTTAGCTTCTTCAAAACGAGCTTCGCCATGTTTTAGGCCGTACATGATAAGAAATCTCCAAGCAAAAGCATCTCCGTTCATTTCGACGTTATGTTTATTAACAAAGAGTACAGCTTCTTCGATTTGTTCTATTAGCTCAAAACGGGAATCAATAATTTCAAAAAAAGTATTTATTGGTACTCCAAGGTTCACTATTTTTTCAATCTCAGAGACAGGAATGAGTCTGCTTAACAAACAGGCTTTCCTATGACTAGACAACTCATCCATTTTTATTATTGGCGATGCGGAATATTCAACAAGTAGTTTTTTGATATTATTAGTGAAATTATAGTTATCTGTTTCATTAATAATTTTTAGGGTGGAGGTTAAGTCGTTTATTTTGAGAATATCAGCTTCTTGTTCTGATATGATTTTCCATTTAGTAAGTAAATCAATTGAACCATCCTTAAGTCTTAATAAAGTGTTTGCTAATTGTTTAGAGTAATTTATTGGAAATTCTTTTTCAATAAATGCCTTAGTTATTTGGTTAGCTGAATATTGGCTAATTCGTCCTTTCTTTAACCCAAGGCTGGAGGGTTGTCTCTTTGTTAAAGCTATTATTTTGTGGTTAAGCATAATAACATATCGTAAGTTTCTACATTTTTTCCCAATCAAAAAAGCAAATATCAATCAGAAACAATCGATACGTTAATGTTTTTATATACACGATAATTTTTATATGAGAAATAAAATTATTTCAATTAGTGAGAATAAGAGTTCATCAAGATGGGTTCAGATGCTTAATCGGCTTGGAGCGTGGTTTGCTGCAAATACACCAGTAAAGGTTTCTGTTCCAGATACTCCAGAACAAAAGAGAGAAAAAGCCATACAATTTTTAATGACTATCTTAGATGATTATAATTATAACCCATTGCTTGTAGCTGAAGATGAGCAAGATGTGTCTTCTGCTTTGTGCAAGGAAAACAATCATCTCGAGATTTGCATTCATGGAAAGATTCCAGGCGAGTCCACCAATGGAAGAAATAAATTTTGTGAAGATTTATATAATGAAATAACAGAAGAATTATTAGGTTTAGGCCTTATTGCTAATAATATAAAAGATGGCATCAACAATAAGTGGACAAGAAAGCCATTATTTGATTACCAGGAGCTATTATTGAATATTTATTTAACTGATGAAGGGTTTGCTTTAGCAGAAGAAGCAATGAAACGATTAGTTGGTATGCGTAATGCACGTAGTCAAGAAATTTCTGCTGATATAACTAAAAGACCAATGCTTAGTTAACTTAGAGAGCATTTCGACTCCGCTCAATGACCACCTCAGTAACCTCTTAGAGGAGTAAACACATAAACACATAAACAATTAAACAAATAAACAGTATAATAGAAGCATGCATTATGATTTAGTTATTATTGGTGGAGGACCAGCTGGTAACGAAGTAGCCTCTTATGCCATACACAAAGGTTGGAAAGTTGCCATTATTGAAGAGCGAGCATTTGGTGGCACATGTCTTAATGTTGGGTGTATCCCAAGTAAGGGTTACCTTCATAGAGCAAAGCTGATGTCAGAACTAAAAAGACACAGAATAAGCTACGAAGAAGACAGTAAATATTTTTCTTTAGAAGATTTACAGAGTTTTTCTGAGCGAACAATTAGCAGAATATCCTTAGGTATAGAGCAAAGGGTAGTTGCTAAAGGCATAGACGTTTATAAAGAAAAAGTCATACATTTTAGTAAAAATGTAGTAGAAACATCAACAGGAAATCAGATTAGTTTTGATAAGTTAGTAATTGCTTGTGGTACGAAACCAGCATTTCCAGGAATATTAAAAGACCTTCAGGATTTAGTAAATGTTTATACTAATGAAAACATTTTTCAGCTAAAAGAATTTCCTAAATCCATGACTATTATTGGTGGTGGTGCGATTGGCGTGGAGATGGCTTATTTTTTCTCAAGTTTTGGTGTGTCAGTGGATTTACTGGAAGCAATGCCCTCAATTCTGGCATATTTTGATGAAGATATCGTAGTTGAAGCAAAGAAAATGCTGAAGAAAAAGAGGGTTAATGTTTTAGAGGGAGTTCAGGCAGTTAGTGTTTCTAAAGAACTTAGTGTTGTCCTAAGTAATGGTAGTACTCTTCAGAACGAGTGTATTCTTGTAGCTACTGGTAGAAAACTAGAGTTACCAGAGACTGATATTAGTTTCGGTAAGGATGCAAGAGGATTTTTAAAAGTTAACGATAGTTATCAGACTACTGTTGAAAATATTTATGCAATTGGGGATGCTAATGGTATCAGCTTGTTTGCTCACTCGGCTACCGACCAAGGCAAACAACTCGGTAGATTGTTGTTAAAAGGAACACCTGTAGACCATGAAAGAGTTATTCCTTCAGTGGTTTATACTTCTCCGGCAATTGCTTCAGTAGGATTAAGAGAAAAAGATGTAAATGATTGTAGTGTGAAGAAGCTTCCTTATGATCAATTAGGGCGTGCACACATAGAAAAAGAGACAGAAGGTTTCATGAAAATAATTTTCAAGGATGAAGTTATTGTAGGTGCTCATATTATTGGTGCATATGCAGAAGAGATTATTTCTCTCATGTGCCTTGCTGTTCAAGAGAAGATGACAGTAGCTTCACTAAGGAGACTTATTCTTGCTCATCCAACCTATGGAGAACTTTTCATAGAAGCTTTTTAATGAAACCTCCAGCATTTATAGTTAACGAATACCGCAAGAAACTTTATAACACTAAGAAGTTACCGCAAGATATTTGTACCGTTTGCGAGGAAGCAAAATGTCCAAACAGAGGAGAGTGTTTTTCTAAAGGTAGAGTTACATTTTTACTTTTAGGCGATACTTGCACTAGAAACTGTAGGTTTTGTGGGATTAAAAAAGCTAAAGGCGAATTGCCACCGCCACCAAACGATTCAGATAAAATATTAGATACGATAAGTAAATTTAATATCAAATATTTAGTCTTAACCTCTGTAACTAGGGATGATCTGCCTGATGGTGGGGCTAGTGTTTTCTGCGAAGTAATTGAGAAGGTCAGAGAAAAATATCCAAAGGTAAATATAGAAGTGTTAACTCCTGATTTTAAGGGTGATAAAGCTGTATTAGATAAAGTTCTTAAAATGAAGCCTTTTGTTTTTAATCATAACTTGGAGGTAGTGCCTGATATTTTTCCTCAAATACGACCAGAGGGTGACTTTAATCTTTCTTTGCAGATATTAGAATATGCTAAGAATAATTACCCAGATATTTTAGTAAAAACAGGGATAATGGTTGGGGTAGGTGAGACAAAAGAGCAGGTTCTATCACTTATAAAAATAGTAAAAGAGTTGGGGATTGATATTATGACTATTGGTCAGTATATTGCACCAAGTAAGAAGTCATTTCAGGTAGCAAGATATGTAGAATTAGTTGAATATGATGAATACGTTCGTTATGCTCTGGAGATAGGCCTAAAGGTTATTGCTGGACCATTAGTTAGAAGTTCCTATATGGCAGATTCCTACGCTGTTTCAAATTAAGCATACCTTTGTTATAGTGTTCTTTATATGAAACATTTTATTTTAGCCTTTCTTCTTGTTTTTTCTATTTGCTTCCCTGTATCTTTAATTACCAAGGCAGGTGAATTTTATTCAGGACAAATAGTGGAAGAGAATGCTGATTATATTGTTCTTATGACTGAAACTGGAGTATTAGAGATTAATAATGAGGATATTAAAGAGAAGATTATAACTTTTGATATAGGAAGTCCTGTAGCAGTTAGAGATTACGGCAACAAGAAAGGATTAAGGTTTTCCTATGCATCAGGATTAGGAGAGCAAATACCGGTTCATGGTTCTTACCATTATGTGGTGGATAATACTACCAAGGATGTATTTATTAATCAGATTTCCGAATTTGGTATGTTTTATTATTATGATTTACCAGAGGACTATAGTGTTGAAGTTGGAACAGGTATTTTAAATAGGCTGGCTAATGTAGGAGAGGTGTCAAATAAGAATGGATTTAGCTGTAATTTTCTTTCTTTTACTATTAGGAGGATGCTATTTAACTCACTTAATGGTGGATATCATTTTAATGTGGGAATGGGATTAAACTATTATATGAATAGTTTGATGAAAGCTTATGATTCAACTCTTACTGAGCATCAGATTAAATATAAGGATGCAATCGGCTATCACTTTTTAGTAGAGGCTTGGTCAAATATGCCAAAAGTATGGGTTTTTGATGATATGAACTTTGTAATGAGCTTAAGGTGGAACTTTGGTGCTAGTTTCGTAGCAGAGGCAACGCCCGCTTATACAGATTGGAACAATATAGGCTTAAATGGCTTTATGTTTAATACTGCTATTGCCTTTTTGTGGTAAGTTCCTTGTTCTTGCCGTTGGTGGCTTAAATCATTATAATAATTGGGAGTTATCAAACTTTTTTGGTTTTATAACTAGTATAATTTGAATTCTAAAAGGATTTTTATGTTAAAGAAATTATTAATAGCAGTTGTGGCTATGGTTTTGTTTTCTCAAGTTATCTTGGCTGAAAATCTGCCTACATCTAACATATTGTCTTTTACTCAGCTATTAAAGATTACTTCTCAGAACAATCTTTCTATCCAGATGGCTCAGCAGAAAGTCAAAGTAGCAGAAGCTCAGCTTGCTCAGGCATGGTCTGCTGTCTTTCCAAAGATTACACTTGAGGCTGGGGCGAATAGACTAGATGGTCCTCAGACTAGGTTGGCCGGTATTGGAATGGCTGATTATTACTCGGCCAAAGCAGGAGTTAATCAGCTGGTATTTAATGGTAGCGTTGGTCCAGCGATAGTCGCTTCAGATTATTTGTTGAAAGGAGCCAATGCAGAGCTTCAGACAAGTAAGGAAGAGGTGTTCTTTAATGTTATCAAGATTTATTTAACGCTTATTCAGCTAAAGGAGCAAAAGCAGGTATTGCAAGATTCTCTGGATTCCTTAAACAAGCTTCTTAACAAGGTACAGCAAATGCAGATTAGTGGATTAGTTACCAAAACTGATGTCTTACGAACAAAGTCTGGGATAAGTGCCATGAAAGTTGGTATGATTAATTTACAGAACACAATTGATATCCTTCGTTCTAATTTGAATATGCTTGTTAATAGTGATGTTGGTAGCCTAGTAATTGATGAAGCTGATATTGATAAACTATATAATACAGTAACTTATAATGCTGTTCTGAAATGTAGCGATATTCTTGAGAACAGAGGTGATTATCGTCAGTTAGACAATACTGCAAGTTTGCTTAAAACGGCTGTTGATATTAATTCTGGTGCTTGGTTTCCAACAATAGTTATTGTTGCTAATTCTGGCTATTCAGGTATGAATAATGGGTTCAATTTCTCTGACAATGACCGAGAGTGGATGTATGGTATAAATGGGAGTTGGTCTTTTTTTGATTTTGGGCAAACAGGCGCAAAAATAGATGAAGCTAAGGCTAATTATAAACGGATGGAGCAACAGTTAGAACAGTTTAAATTAGCAATAGATACAGAGCTATATAATATTTCATTAAATATTTCTGCAAACAAAGAAAAAGTTAAATCATTACAAGAAGAAGAGCAGGTGGATATTGAAACGTATAATCTGGTTAATGCTAGATATACAGTAGGAGAGGTTACCCATCTGGAACTTATTGATGCTCAAAATACTTTGGCAGACGTCCGCAGTCGATTAGTTAGTGCAAGGATAGATGTTGTGTTAGAGCTACTTAAATGGTTAAAAGCTACTGGAAAGCTTAACGAGTTCATAAATAAAGGAGTTTAGTGATGAAAAAAGAACAGAACTTATGGAAGAAGATTCTCTGGGTTGGGGTTGTTATAATTCTAGTTATTTTGGTTGCACGTTGCAATCGTACTCAGCCAGTTGAGGCAAATAAGACAGTCGATACAGTTCGCAAATCTTTACAAAAGATGGTTACGAAAGAAATAGTTACGCCAGTGAAGGTGATTGTTCTTAAACCGGTTACGTTTGTTTCCAAAGTTAAGACAGTTAGCACAACAAAGGCTAAGCGGGACTATGTTCTTAGTTCTAAAATAGGTGGAGAAATAACTTTTTTGAATGCCGAAATTGGCAATCATGTTGAAGCAGGAGAGATATTAGGCAAGATAGATCCAGAGATAGCTCAGGCCAGCCTTCATCAAGCACAGGCCAATTTTGATTTGGCCAATAATAGTTATACTCGTCAGAAACAGCTGGCAGAAAAGGGACTTATATCTCAACAACAACTTGATACTGCTGAGGCGCAGTTCCGAATTGCTGAAGCAACTCTTGAGATGGCTAATATTAATTTGCGTAATTCCAAGATAATTAGTCCAATAAAAGGTATCGTGGCAGAGAAATTTGTTTCTTTGCATGAATATACTTCTGCTGGGAAAGATTTTGTAAGGATAATAGATCCTAGCAGGATTGAGGTTGAGATTGGCGTTAGCGATAAGGATGTTGTTAGAATTCAGCCAAACAATGTTGCTTATTTGTCTTTTTCTTCTTATCCCAACCAAAGGTTTGAGGGAGTTGTTGCTAATGTCGGCACTCAGGCAAAACAAGATGTTAAGACGTTTCCTGTTAAACTTAGCTTCAACAATAAGGATGGGTTGATAAAGGGAGGCATGATTGCAGATGTTACAGTGTTGCTTAACGTTTATCCGAACGCTATAGTTATTCCTTTTTATTTGCTACAGCAAACAGACAATGGGGGGTATTACGTTTTTGTGGAGAAGAATGGGCAGGCAATTCGTTGTGACATTACCATTGCCGAAATTCAAGATGATCAGGTCAGAGTTATTTCAGGATTATCTTCGGCGGATAAACTAATTACCGATGGGTATAAATACGTTACGGATAAATCCCCAGTTCAGGTTAATTAAGGGAGTTTGTAAATGTTAAAAATTCTGAAGGCAGCCTTAAAAAATTATTTAACAGTTTTTTTAGTTATTGCTTTGATTGTTATTTTTGGTGCTAAGTCATATAAAGCTATGCCTATCGAGGTTTTTCCAGACATAAAGGTTCCGTACGTCTTTGTTAATACCTTTTATTTAGGTGTTGCTCCGAAAGATATCGAGACTTTAGTTACTAATCCCATTGAGAAGAAACTTAAGAATATCAAAGGGTTGGAAAAGATTCGTTCAATATCTCGCGAGAGTTTGTCTAGCATTTTTATAGAATTTTCTCCAAATGTAGATATCGATCAAGCGCTTCAGAAAGTTAAGGATAAAGTAGATACCGCTAAGCCAGATTTGCCTAAAGATATTGAAGAACCAATGGTAAATGAATTTAGTTTTGAAAATTTCCCTTTCATTTATATTAATGTTTTTGGTCCTTTAGATTTAGTAAGACTTAAGAAGGTAGCAGATAAATTAAAGGACGAACTAGAGAAAGTGGATGGAGTTTTAGAGGTTAGCGTTATTGGTGGACAAGATAGGGAGATTCAGATTGTGCTTAATCCTGCCAAAATGCAGGAAAAGGGGTTGTCCTATAATGATATTGCGAGAGCTATTCAAGCTGAAAATATTAATATACCAGGAGGAAGTATTGATATAGGTAAGGCACGATATTCGGTGCGAATACCTGGAGAGTTTGCCAAAGTGGAAGATTTGCAGGGAATTATTATCAAGTCATTCCAGGGGAGTCCCGTATATCTTCAGGATGTTGCTGAGATCCAAGATACTTTTAAGGACCAGAGTAGTTACTCAAGATTTAATGGCAAGTCTAATATTTCTATATCACTAACAAAGCGTAGTGGTGCTAACTTGTTAAAGGTTAGTGAAGGCGTCAAAAAGTCAGCTAATGGTTTTATAAAGAAACAAAATATTCCTGGGCTTGAGGCAAGTTTCTTAAATGACCAATCGATAGAGATTCGCAACATGGTAGCTGAAATGGAAAACCATGCAGTAACAGGTTTTATATTAGTCATTTTGGTCTTGTTTTTATTCCTGGGTTTCCGAAACGCATTTTTGGTATCCTTAGCAATTCCTTTTTCCATGTTGCTGTCTTTTATTGTGCTTAATGCTATGGGCTATACCCTTAATATGATAGTTTTGTTCTCTCTTATTTTGGTGTTAGGACTTTTGGCTGATGATGCAATAGTTGTTGTCGAGAATATTTATCGGTATTTAGAGGAGGGCAAGCCACTCAAGACCGCAGCGTATGAGGCCACTAATGAGGTAGCGATTCCAGTTATTACTTCTACTCTTACTACGTTAGCAGCATTTATTCCGCTATTAGCTTGGCAAGGGATGATGGGAGAGTTTATGAAGTATTTACCGGTTACCGTTATAGTAACCATGACGTCTTCCTTGCTGGTAGCTTTTTTTATTAACCCAGTTTTAGGCTCAAAGCTAATGAAGTTATCTACTCAGCGTACTGCGCAATCTAGGTTTTCCGCTAGGCTAAATCAATTCGGCGAAGCTTTGATGGTAAATTATGAGAAATTATTACGGTTAGCATTAAATCATAGTGCAAGAGCAATAAGCTTAACCTTGGGATTTATGTTTATAAGTCTTGTATTGTTTGGTGTTTTTTCTGGAATAAGAGGAGTTACTTTCTTTCCTGACCAGACACCAACATCTGCTTATGTTAATGTTACTTTGCCAGGTTCATCAGTTTTGGCTGATACTGATGAGATTTCAGGACAGATCTCAAAATATTTTGCTAAGTACCCTGATATTAAAGAATATTCTGAAAATATCGGAGGTCAGTCCGGAGGTTTTTCATCAGGAGAAACCAATCCTAATAAAGCTCAGATAGCTATTGAGTTTAACCGCAGACACATTGATGTTCTGCCTAAACATTTTGACCCTCGAAAGACAATTGAATCTTTACGTAAGGATCTTGCTGTTATCCCAGGAGCTGTAATTGAGGTCACTAAACCACAGGAAGGCCCACCAAGAGGCGCTCCAGTGTCGATTCGTTTAGCAGGAGAAGATTTCGATAAATTAAGAAACGTATCTAAACAAATTCAAGAAATAATGAAGTCAGTTAAAGGGTTAGTGAATGTTAAAGATGATTACGACGAAGGTCAGCCAGAAATTGTGCTGTATCTTGATAGGGGCAAAATGTCTATGCTTGGACTTAGTACCGCAGCAGTTGCTTCAACGGTTCGTGCTGCTATCTATGGTTCAAAGGTTTCAACCTATAGAGATAAGCTTGATGGTGAGGAGTATGATATTACTGTTAGATTTCCTCAAACAGATAGGCAGGACATTCAGGATATTCAGAATATTAATGTTACAAACTATCAAGGCAATAATATACCTCTCAGCGTATTCTCTACCATGGAATTTGCACAAGGGATTGGGTATATACAGCATCGTGAGTTTGAGAGAGTTATTGAAGTATCTGCTGAAAATGCCAAAGGTAAAAATGCTCAAGCACTCCGCAAACAGGTACAGGTTTTACTAGATAAACAACTTCCAAAAGACGATAGCTATACAATAAGTTTTACAGGTGAACAGGAAGAACAAAACAAGGCTTCTGGGTTTTTATCTAATGCTTTCTTGATAACAGTCTTTTTAATCTTTTTGATTTTAGTTGCCCAATTTCATTCTTTTATGGTGCCATTTATTATTTTAGGAACGATAGTGTTATCTCTAGTCGGTATTTTTTGGGGATTAATGCTTACTTGGACCCCTTTTTGTATCATTATGACCGGGGTAGGGGTTATTAGTTTGGCAGGGATTGTAGTTAAGAACGGCATTTTGCTTTTAGATTTTACGGTTCGTTCATTAGACACAGGAATGTCTAGGGTGGAAGCTTTGGTGCATGCAGGTAAGGTTCGAGTCCGACCAGTTTTACTTACCGCAGCTACAGCTATTTTAGGGTTATTGCCAATGTCTACAGGTATCAGCATAGACTTTCATAAATTTATGATTGTTACTAAGTCAGATATGTCAGAGTGGTGGGCAAGTATGTCTAATGCTGTTATTTTTGGTTTAGCAATTGCGACCATGCTTACCTTGATAGTAGTTCCATGTTTATTCAATATTTTGGAAATATGGAAAGAAGAGATTGCTCAGCTGCCAAAACGTTTTAATCTTGGGCAGAAGAGTGGTTCAGTTGTTACTTTTGAACGAAGAATGTTGGCTTTGATTATTAACGTAGTGAGTTTCTTTGTTTTTGTTAAAGTGCTATATATTTTATTTGGAATTTTTGGATTATCAATACTAGTGGTAGGTTTTGGTGTTGAGCCATTAAAGGTAGTCTATTGGTATGGTCTATTTCTTTTATTTTTAGTGGCACAATGGCCACTCTTTCAGAGAGGGTATACTGTAGGAACTCTGTTGACTACTCTTAAAGTTTTAGTAGGCGATAGTATTGCTAAAGAAATGTTGATATTTAAGCGAGTATTTTTTGTGGTGACTCTGATTTTTATTGGTTTATTTATTGGTTCATTAACTCCAATTAAACCTTTAGGTTTTGGATTAGCCGGCTTAGTAATCATCATCAACTATTTGCCATATTGGTTTGGGAAAAAACATCAACCTTTATATGAGCATTATTCGGAAACCAGACTTATCAGAGAGCATATTCCTGTTAAGCCAATAGCAGAAAAACCAGCTAAAACAAAAGCCAAGCCTGCCGTTTAACTAAGTTCGCGCGTCCAGTTAATTCAAAACTTTGACGTAGCAAATATTCTTTCTTGACAAGATTACGTAAATGAATATAATTAGTAGTATTAATACGTAAGGAGAGCAGAATGTTAAGCAGAGTTTATAGTGTGGCCGCTTGTGGAATTGAGCCAGTATTGGTTGATTGTGAAGTAGATAGTAGGCATGGGATGCCTTGCTTAACCATCGTTGGTCTTCCAGATGCAGTTATCAAAGAAAGCAAAGAAAGGGTAATATCTGCCATTAAGAACTCTGGTCATGTAGTGCCGGTTAATAAGTCGTTGACTATTAATCTTGCGCCAGCGGAGGTAAAGAAGGTAGGCGCTTTCTACGATCTTCCGATAGCGGTTGGCATTTTAGTTAGCACAGGACAATTGATCATAAATATCCATGAAACTTTTTTGATGATAGGTGAGCTTGGTCTAGATGGAAGCGTTAAGCCATTGCCTGGAGTTTTATTAGTGAGCATTCTTGCGAAAGAGAAAGGGATTAAATATGTTTTTGTGCCTAAGGATAATGCAGAAGAAGCTTCTTTGGTAGAAGGTGTTAGCGTGGTAGCTATAACTAACCTTTCAGAAGTTATTGAGATTCTTTCTTCAGGAACAATAGATTGTTTTCAGAGGAGTATTAGGAAGAAAGAGGTTAAGCATAATTCGCTAGATTTCTCAGAGGTTAAAGGGCAGTCTTTTGCTAAACGGGCAGCCGAGATAGCTGCGTCGGGTGGTCATAATTTTTTCTTAATTGGACCTCCAGGATGTGGCAAAAGCATGATAGCGAAGAGGCTTCCATCTATATTGCCAGAACTGTCTGAAGATGAGGCGTTAGATGTTGTTAAAATACATAGCGTTTCTGGTAAAACAAAAAGAGGCTCCATTTTCAAGACAAGGCCATTCCGCTCACCTCATCATACGATTAGTTATGCTGGATTAATTGGAGGAACAGCTAATTCAAAGCCAGGAGAAGTTAGCTTGGCGCATAAAGGGGTGCTTTTTTTAGATGAAATCTTAGAATTCGACAGGAAGTCACTTGAGGCACTGAGGCAACCCATGGAAGACGGAGAGGTTACTGTTGCAAGAGCATTAAATAGTTACAAATATCCAGCCTCATTTATTTTAGTTGCTAGCGCTAATCCATGTCCGTGTGGATTTGCTACTCACCCAACTATTCCCTGTACCTGTAGGGCTCATCAGAAACAGCAATATTTTCGGAAAATGTCAGGCCCTTTAATGGATCGGTTTGACCTTGTAGTAGAAATGAGTCCTGTTCCAGAAGATGACCTTTTAAGTGAACAAAGAGCAGAAGCTTCAATCAATATTAATCAAAGAGTTGAGCGAGCGAGGAGTATTCAGCAAAAAAGGTTCGAGGGAAAAGGAATTACCTTAAATGCAGAGATGACAGATGGAGATCTTCCTTTGTTTTGCAAGCTTGCCTTAAACTCAACTGATTTTATTAAGAGAGCAATAAAACGTTATTCATTAAGCGGTAGAGCACTTAATCGCATACTTAAAGTAGCTCGAACAATTGCAGATCTCGAACCTAGTGATGACATTAAATTAGAGCATATTTTGGAGTCATTCCATTTTAGGAGAAATCTCGAGAATGTCTGATGTTATGAAGGAAATTATTATTCCATATCGGGGTGATATTAATCTCGAGGAGAGTATTCGGTTAAAATTAGCAGAAACACTTTCGTTTTCGCCAGAGCACTTTTGCTTTTCTTATAAGAAGCAGGGAGTACAAGCGATTGTGCAATATAACACAGACCCAAAGGAGAGCATTCGGATATTAAGCCAGAGAAGGATTGATTCAAGGAATATTAAAGTATTTTATGTTTTAGGGGTGCTAGGATTTTTAGTGACATTAAATTTTATTATTTTAATGGTTAATGACCGTCGTGTGGCTCGTGATTTAGTAAATAGACAGTTGATAGTTAATAATCAGTATCAGTTGCAGAAGAAACTTGCTATAGCTAGAGAAGTAAAGAAGATTAACACAGCTGTTCTTGAAAAGATAAGTATATTTATACAACAGCCATTGCAGATAAATAGTATCTATATTGACCAGAACACAGTTTTTCTTTCTGCATTTCTTTTAAAATCAGACATGCAAAGCTTTGGTAATTATTTGTTAGAAAAGGGAATGTTGGAGGCAACTAACTTTAAAGACATGGGAGAGCTGGTATGGGTATCGATCAAAAGCTCCTAAGAGGTGCTTTATTCATGACTCTTTGTGTTTGTTTGTTGTTTTTATCCAGCAATGTGTCTAGGTTGTTTGGAGTGCCCTCAACGCAATCACACAGCCTTGAGCCTCAAACAAGCAGAGTAGAGTTAGGTTTGTGGGAAGAACAATCTTCAGGTGTTTATAGGATGGAGCAGTTTAGTTTTAATGGGTATCTCTCTTTAAAGGAATATTTAAATAAAGTAGTTGATAAGAGAATCATGTTATTTGAGATTTTTAATGGGAGGGCGAGAGTTGTTTTTGAACAAGTATAAAATCGTTCTATTTGTATTATTTGTTGGCTATTGTTTTTCAGCACAAGCAGTTTTCAATTACACTCCAAGTGTTGTTCCTCAGAAACAATCTTCAGTAGAACAGAGCGTTGGGTTTGATTATCAATTCTTAGCAGAGGAAGAAATATTGGCTATTTCTCAGAAGCTTTTTCCTACACTCAAGATTTCAGTGAATAAGCTTAAAAAGAAGATATTTGTATGTGGTGAGAATCAGGATATTAAGAGCTTGAAGACCTTTGTTGCTGCGGTTGATAATAACAAAAAGTCTGTTTATTATAAAACATGGTTGGTGGAGGTTAATACCAATAAGTTAGAGGGGCTTGGTATTAATTGGCAAAATTATAAGAGTGGGTTAAATGTCGGAGACATGACAGATAAGCAAAAGTTGTTTGATAATCTTAGCGCTCTTGTTAGTCGTGGAGATGCGAAGATTCTAGCAAATCCTACCTTGATTTGTGTCGAAGACGAAATAGCAACTATTATGGTCGGAGATAGAATCCCATACACCGTACCCGTAGAAAGTTCATCAGATAAAGTTAGATGGGAGTTGTGTTATATTGATGCCGGCATCAATTTATCCATTAGACCAAATATTCTAGCTGATGGAGTAGTGTCCTCAATCATTAAGTTAAAAGTAGAGAATATAAAGCAATGGAAGTCAACAATGGCAGGAGAATATCCTGTGCTTTCAAGTAGGGAGATAAACCTTCAGTGCCAAATAAAGAATGGTGAAGAGTTAGTGCTTGGTGGGTTAATTAACAGTAGTCAAAGACAAAATACTTCTTCTTTGCCATTTATAGGCGATATTCCTTTTTTTGGTTCTTTATTTAAGCAGACAACAATTGAGGAAGAAGATACCGAGATAGTTTTTATTTTGTCGCCAGAGATTGTTAAGATGTAAAAAATATACCAACAACTTTAGTGATTATTACGCGCACGAGCTCCGTTGTATCCATTATCATAGTCAGGCTCTTGAAATAATTTTCCATTCTCTCCATATTTTTCAACGGAGATATAATGGTTTCTGTTAGAAGAGAAGATTTGTTTTACTAATCTGTCAGAATTGTCCTGCTTATCTAGAGGTTCTATATTTGTTTCATTTTTTTGTTCCACGTAATAAACGCTCCTTTATAGCAGGTTTTTGCCTAAAGAAAAAAACCTATAAACATTATTACAACGCCAATGGTTATTGTAATGGATATCCCTTTTAGGGTTTTGTTGATTTGTTTTAATTCTTCTAATTTATTTTCATCCATTTGATACTCCTTAAAGTTGATAGAGGATTGAAGTGGGCTAGCGAACAGACTTCAAGACAGGGAAGCTTTTTCGGTAGGCGTCCATGAAGTCTAGATCAATATATTCAGTTACAACACATTCTTTGTCAGAACCGTTAGAAAGCACTTCTCCATGCGGGTCGATAATCATAGATTCTCCGAAGAAGGAAAGGTTTTCGTTGGATTGTCCAATGCGATTACAGGCAACAACGTAGACTTGGTTTTCAATAGCTCTAGCTTTTAGCAATGTTATCCAGTGATCTTTTCTAGGATTAGGAAATTGGGCAACTACGAAAAGAACTTGCATTCCTTGCTTGGTAAGGTGTCTCATGTTTTCTGGAAAGCGAACGTCAAAGCAAATCTGTATTCCTATTTGAGCGAGATCAGTTCTAAATACTGATGGCGATTTGCCTGGATTAAAGTAGTCTAGTTCATTGTTTTGAAAGAAAATATGGTTTTTGTCATAGTAACCTATGACGGCTCCTTCATTAGATATTAGATACGAGCGGTTAAAGAATTTTTCATCTTTACTGCTTTTTATTGGCATGGAACCAGCAATAATATAAAAGTCATAATTTAAGGCGATTTGTTGAAGATACTTTAATATTTCGATGGAGTGTTTGGAGAATTCATTAAATTCATCATGATTAAAAGAAGTTGCAAACATTTCTGGAAGTACTACAAATTTTGACTTCCTTCCTGCAGCTATACCAAATAGTTTTTCAATAGTTTTGAAATTCTCTACTGGATTTCGCTTAACATCATATTGTAGAACAGATACGGGAAATCTTCTCATGTTAACGATTTTAAAGCAAAAAGCAGAAAAAAGGAAATAGTTACTATTTCAATAAAAGATCTTTGATGTTGTCTCTGATAACTTTTTGTTGTTGTTCGGTTGTTTTAAGGCAGTCTACAGTAACAAACTTATAGGTTTTAGTCATAAGCTCATATTGTTCTTGAAGTTGTGTTTGATATTTTTTAATGGAAACAGAATTGTTAAGACTTAGCCCTATATCCATTCCGCTGTCATAATAGTCATTCTCTTTTTGTTCTTGGGTGATTCGTCCCATTGCTTCCTCTGGATCAATTTTGAAATAAAATGTTAAGTCAGGCTCAATCGCAAATTCATAGAGCTTGTTTATCCAATCTTTGTTTTGTCCTCTTAGGTAGTCTTTAGCTATAGAGGTATAAACATATTTGTTAAATAGTATGATAAATCCTGCTTTTAATGCAGGTATTACTTGGTTATACATAAGGTCGCTAAAGTCAGAAGCGTGTATTAAGCTGTAAGTTATAGGGATCAGGGTTCTTTCTTCTTTGGCTTCACGGATGTTATTTGCAACTAACGGAGAGTTTTTTCTTTTTAATAAAGAAACTCCATAACCTTCTATTTCTAACCAGTTTCTGGTAAGACCTAATTGTGTTGTTTTTCCGCTGCCATCTAATCCTTCTGCTACTATTAGTTTGCCAGGGTAGGTGTTTTTTTTCATTTGAATTTCCTCTTAATAATTTGCATAATTTTTTCCCTAAACATAACTTGTTGATCGTGAATACTTTGAGTTCCGTCCATCAGAGTAAATCCGAACTCGTCTATCATTTTTTCGTATTCAGAGATGACCTTAGATTGGAAAAGGAGGTAACTCTTGTACGGATCGCTACTAAGCTTCATGTCTAGACCAGCCTCATAATATTTTGGTTTTCTTGTTTGGGTAATTCTTTCTAAGCTCATTTCGACAGGCACTTGAAAGTAAAAAGCACCATCTGGCTTTAAAGCAAAAGAATATAGACTTCTAAGCCATTCTCTTTCACAGTTTCTGGCATGATCTCTAGCTAGTGCCGTGAATACATATCTATCAGCTAGAACTATATGTCCAGAAGCTAGGGAAGGAATAATAGTTTTATAAAGTCTGTCTGCAAAATCTGTTGCGTGCAGCAAACTAAAAGTGTTGCTATCTAGCAATCCTTCTTTTTTGCCTTTTTTAATGGTTTTAGCTACTAATTTAGATGAATTCCATTCTGTGAAAACAACCGGATATCCTTCAGCTATTAGCCATTTTCTTAATAGGTGCAATTGAGTAGATTTGCCGGAGCCATCAGTTCCTTCTACTACAATCAGGATACCTTTATGAGAATGATTCAGATAAAGATGACTATCTATTTTTGTTTCTAGGAATTCTGTATCTGTTTTGTGTTTGGGTTTTTTAAAGATCATGGTTATTCTTGTTTATAATAATTGCCTTTGCTATACTATAGCATAAGTTTATTTTGTTTGAAAGAAGAGGTTAATTAGTTGAATATACAAGGAACACCGGCAAATTATGCTAGTATCATAAACCAGTCTTTGTACAATGCAGTTGCAAGTAATAAAGAAAATCCTGGTGCACAGCAAGTTACAGCAGAACAGATTTTTAATAAGTTTTTTAAAGGCGTTAAATCAAAAGACGAGTTTAAAAAGAAAATCAGAAAAACGCTTACCAGCATTAACGACAATTTGTCTGATGAAGATATTGATAGCATTTTAGGATCTCTAGAATCAGAAGAGCAACCTCCTTTCTGTGCTTCTTACAGCGAAGAGGGTGTAAGTAAAGGGCTGGACTTAAGTGATAACGTAGTTCGTTCTGATCTTTATGATGTATTTTTGATGTTTTATCAGGATATTTACGGTGAAGCAGCCAAAAAGATTGGCTGATAATTTTCCTAGAAATCTGGTTTCTGTTGTCTCCATATGTTAGAATATAAAAGATTTTTTATGGAAAGAAGCCCTCGGTTTCCCCACCCCCTGTACGGCGAGGGCTTCAAAAAACTCTCAGTTCAAAATTTAAGTTTTAGATTAGGTCAAAAACAAATCTTTTCAGATTTAAATGTAGATATTTCTCGGAATGATATATGTTTAATTATTGGCGATAACGGTATCGGGAAATCAACATTTCTTAAGATTCTTAATAAACAAATCCGTGGATATAGTGGAGAGGTTTTTCTTGACGGACGAGAGCTGAAGGAATTCTCGAATAGAGAGTTAACAAATAAGATGTCTTATTTGCCACAAAAAATTATTTTTAATACACCGTATACAGTATTAGAACTATTAGAGATGTCGCGTTATTCCAGCAAGGAAGTCAGCGAGGATGTTATTTTAGATGCGTTAACATTTTTTAAAATAGAACACCTTGGGAAGAAGCTAATAACTCAGCTAAGCGGAGGAGAGATGCAACGGGTGCTTCTTGCCTCGACCTATATTGTTGGTGGCGACTTAATGCTTCTCGATGAGCCATTTAGTTTCTTAGATCCTGGTCAGCGTCAGAAGGTTTTTGAAAATATTCTATTCCTACATGAGCAACAGAAACGTACGTTTGTAATGGTTGTTAATAGTATAGAAGAGATGCTTATGTTTAAGAACGTTGAGCGATTGAACCTTTATGTAATAAATAACCAAAAGTTTTTTCATTTCAAAAGTTTTGATAAAGATTTTAAAAAGCTATTTGAGGAAAAATTTAACGTGGTAATAGGAAAAAGAACAAATGTTTAAAAATATAATTCTTATAATTGTTACGATATTAATTGTATTATTTGCGCCATTTTTTGGTGAGCGTTACATTAATATTTTTAGTTTTTTATCAGAGCCAGATGCTGTTTATATATTATTTCAATACAGAATACCTAGGATTATGCTTGCTTTTTTGGCTGGCGCTGGGCTTTCTTTGTCTGGCATGGTTTTTCAGTCATTATTTTGTAATGTTTTGGCAACCCCTTATACCTTAGGCGTTTCTACTGCCGCATCTTTAGGTGCATTGCTTGCTATGTCGCTTGGAATAACATTTAATGTTTGGATATTTGATCAGACAGTAGTTTTTGCTATCGTTTTTGCTTTGTTGTCGTTACTTTTTATCTATTTGGTCAGCAGAAAATATGCAGAGGGAAGAATGTCAGATGTTCTTCTGGTGGGTGTGGCTTTAAACTTTTTTTTCTCTAGCTTAATAATGCTTGTTCAGTTTAGATTGGACTATTTAAATGCTTTTAAATTTATGCATTGGCTCTTTGGTAGCATCAGAAATGTTTCATATGAAGTTGTTATTTTTGAGTTAACAGTTATTGCTCTTGGAACAATCGTAGTGTTTTTTCTCAGAAAAGAACTAGACCTTTTAAGCTTAGGAGAGGAGTTTGCGCATAGTCGTGGAGTAAATGTTTTTTATGTTAGGTGGCTTTTAATTGTTATCGGTTCTGTATTAATAGGCTCTATCGTTGCATTTTTTGGGCCAATAGCTTTTATTGGTCTTATTGTCCCAAATATAGCACGGGCCATATTCGGGGCGGTTCATAAGAAGTTAATTTTCTCAACAGTACTTATGGGCGGGAGCCTTTTAGTAGTTGCTGATGTGCTTTCTCGCGCACTATTTGCTCCGGTTGAACTTCCGGTAGGGATATTCTCTTCAGTATTAGGAGCGATATTTTTTTGTGTCTTAGTAATGAGTAGTCGCCATTGAAGCAAATGAGTTTTTTTTATACAATAGAGTAAATGAACAAAAAATCTTATTCTGATATTTTAAAAATTTATGACTTACCGCTTTTTTTTGATAGAGAAGATTTCTATGATAAAAGTATTAGTTTCCTATATATGCAATTCAAGTTTAAAGATATTGAAGGCCTTAATAAAGAGGACTTAGGCATTGAGATTTCGCTGTTTGACAATGGTGCTATTGTGGCAATCCTTGAGGACGGACAAGCTTGTGTGTTATCTAAAAAAAATATTGAGGATGTTCAAGACGTTAAAAAGGTTATTATTTGTGCAGACAGAGTAGAAATGAAAGATTTTCTTAGTTTTAGGATAGGCAAGACAGCAATGGAAATGTTTGAGGATAGCAAGGACTTGAAATTCTTTTTTTCAACGATAGAGGCTTTTTTTAACAAACAAGAGAAAAACTTTAAGGATATTAAAAGTTATTTTTTAAGACAAAGACAAGCTATTGCTGATAAAGAAGCAATTGTCCCTAAGCCTGTTTCGCATTTAGAAGACAAGTCAGAGTTTTTAAGTGTATCTGCTAAAAATATGCCAGAGAAAATAAAGCTGACTCTTTCTCTAGAAAAGGCTGAAGCGGTTTTAATTAAAGAAATGCTCAGACGTACAAAAGGTAAAAAGGTAGAAGCAGCAAAGAGCTTAGGTATTACAGAGAGAATGATTGGCTATAAAATCAAGAAATACGGCTTAGGATAATCTCGGAGTTATAATTTCCCATTTATTTTTTTTCGCAATCATTTTAAGTAATGGTTTAGGATTCACCACTACAGGATGGCCTACTATTTTTAGCATATATAAATCAGAAATATGATCCGAGAAAGCAATGCTATTCGCAAGGTCTAGTTTGTCAGATGAAGCTAATTCCATAATCCTGTCAGATTTCTCTTGTCCATGGCAAGGTTTGCCATCTGGGTAGGTCGAGTAATGACCTTTTTCTTCTTTAAGCTCAGTTGCTACTATTTTGCCAAATCCAAAGTATTCCTGAAAACGTTTAGCTATTGGCTCTATTGTTGAAGTAACAAAATATATTTCATATCCTTGTCCGTGAAGTTTTCGAATTCTTTCTTCAAGTTCAGGATAAATAATTTTAGTAATGTCTTTATTGAACCAATCTTTAATAAGCGTATCAAGTTCTGAAACGCTATAGTCTGTAAGTAAGGGAGTAAGTAACTGACTTGATTTTGCGATAACCTTACTAAAATCTTTTATCCAGTTCATTTTGTAAAGCAAGTACCAATAAAGAACCCTAAGTATAAGACTCAAAGGAATTAGCTTTTTTTTATATAAATGTTGGACAAGCAAATTTAACGATCCATTAGGAATGAGAGTTTTGTCTATGTCCGAGAAAATAGCTTTTTTTCGTTGCACATTGTAAATTGTATGTCATGTTGTGGTTCAAATCAAGAAAATACATTCAGTTTTTGCAAGAAATAGTGTACTATGTAACATAATAATTCAATATGTAAGAGGAGACGTTTATGAAAACTTTTTTAATTTTAATACAACTTGTTTCAGCCTTAGCATTAATTGTAATGGTTTTATTGCATTCTGCTAAAGGTGAAGGTCTTGGCTCAATCGGGACTACTGCAAGAATGTTCTCCAGTTCGAAAGGGCTTGAAAATGGGTTAAATAGAGTAACAGCTATTTTCGCAACAATGTTTCTAGGTTCTGCTTTTATAATTAGTATATTATAGAAAATATTTATATTAAGGATATAGGGGAGTTTATGCAATTAACATTAAAGAACAAATTAGATTTTTTATGGCATGATCTTGTCTCCTTTATCGACCAAGGAATACAAGACGGGAAATATGCTAAAGAATTTAAAGAGAACTTTAAGGAATTAAAAGCAAAAGACGTTATTTCTGAAACAAATAAAGGTTTACCAATGCCAGCGTTAAGAGCAGACAGTGATCCTATTATTGGTAAAGTCATTTTAACATTAAGCGATGTGGCAGTATTATTAGATGCAGGCAAAGATGATTTTATAGAAGGAGACTATCAAGGGTATGTCCTCATGCTTGAGAAGTATAGTAACGATCAAGACATGAACGTTTTTAATCAGGTTAATGCAGCTATGTTCGAACTAACAGGCAATCACTATATGCCGTATTTGAGTGAGAAGGGCAAAAGAGAGTTTAATGAGAATCCAGAGGAGCTTAAGGGCTTACTGCCTGCTGGGTTAAAGTGTGCCCCATATTTTTATGATTTTGTTAATAAACAGCTAGACTGGCAACTTGAAAGTAACTTTAAAGGAGAAATACCAACCAAGACAGAGGTAATAAAAAAAGTTATAATTTCTGAGAATGATAAGTTGAAAGATATTGCTTTGTTGATGCTCAATATAGAAAATTTAAAAATGATAGGATTTAAGCGATTTTTAAAATGACAATAGATAATACGTTTTCAAAGATTGGTATATTAGAAGCTCTCCAAACAAAGGAGCTGCGGGTATATCAGAATTTTTTAGATAGCCTACAAAGACATATCAAAGTTCTGCTACCTAATGTTGATAAAATGGATGTTCTTAATGAAATGATGTTAGCCAAAAGGACGATGATGGATGAGATAACTGCAATAGAAGAAGAGTTGTCGCCAATAAGAAAAGAAATAGCTGTCCTTGCTAGTTCAGGTGGTTCGTTAGAGGAAGATAAGGTAGAGAAGATTAAGAATAAAGACATTCAAATAATAGAAACAATATCTTTGATATCAAGGTCAGAACAAGAGTTAACCAAGCGTATACAAGAGAGAATGTCAGAAATCACTGATCGCTTGAAAGAAATCGGTAATACGAAAAAGATTAAAAAGCAATATGGTGGAGGAATGTATAATTCCCCAGAAAGCAAAAAAATAATAGATAAATCTTATCTGGATTTTTCTGGTTGAATTTCTAATTCTTGAACAAGCGCATCAATAGATTCACCATTTTTTATTCGGTCTAGGTAGTTTTCTCTGATTTTAGGGAGACTATCATACGTGCCATTCTTTTTTATCCATAATAGAATTAATTGATCAACGGTATATTTATTTATCGTTGGTGGTTTATTGATACTGCTTTGAGCTTTTTTAATCATACTGGGGTCAGATTTAAGAATAATAAGTATTTTTTCCCAGGTTTCGTTCTTTTGTTGCTTTATTTTTTGAGCCTTATCTTGTAGTTCTTTAAGTTTTAAAATATTTTCTTCATTATATACAGAATATGGATACCCAGGTATAGATGCTTCCGTTTCTTGAATATGAAAAAGTGTGTTTAAGAGTTCTTCGTTCTCTGCAAGGTATTTTTCTTCGGTTTCTTTTAAGAAAAGGAATTTATTATTGCTTTGAACTGTAGATGTTGGTTTAACATAAGAACTGCTTCTAATAAAAGCTTCACCTAGAGAATTACCTCTTTTTTTAAGGCCAACCATCTGCTTGATAACTTTTAGATCATTTTCAGTATACAGCCTGACGTTTCTTTGTCCTTTATCTGGCTTAATGTAGCCCTTTTTTTCCCAATATTGAAGTTGTCTGTGCGTGCATCCAGTTTCTGAGCAAACTTCCTTGCTTTGGTGTTGATTTGACATATTTATATTATAACACAAAAAATGTTTGAAGAACGCTAAGTAAAACTATGAATTTATTGACACTCGTTTATGGCGTTGCTATTATTGAATCATGCTTTTTGATATGGGTATAGAAGTTTTTAAACAGGGGTTGTCATTATCTGCTATTCAGCAAGGATTGGTAGCCGAAAATATTTCAAATATATCTACACCTGGATATAGAAGGAAAGATGTTGATTTCAGGAGTGGATTAACTAGACTTATAGGAAACACTTTAGATGTTAATACGACTCACATGAATCACATGCCCTTTAATTTTAATCCTGATCAGATGCAAGCAATAATTAGAAGAGATAATATTACAGCAATTAATTCTCAAGGAAACAATGTAGATTTAGATAAAGAGATGGTTAATATGGCAACAAACAATGCTTATTTTGATGCGTTGTCTACTTTTACAAGTAGGAAATTTGCAACCTGGAATTCTATTATTTCAGAAAGAGTGATGTAGTGGGGGGTAAAATATGAGCTTTTTTGGTTCGGCTGCTGTCATAAGTAGTGGTATGAGTACCCAAAGAGAAATTATGGATATAATTGCCGAAAATTTGGCAAATATTAATACATTAGAAACAGAAGAAGGCGGTCCATATCAAAGAAAGATACCAATTATTACTTCAAAGCAAACTGGTGAGTTTTCTTTTTCGTCAATGTTAGGTAAAAACATGTATAGTGAGGTTAAGGTTTCATCAATTCAAAAAGATGAGTCTCCGCCAATTTTATTTTATGATCCTACGCATCCTTTAGCAGATGATAAGGGATACATAAAGAAGCCTAATATTAGCCAAACGATGGAGATGGTCAGGATGATGGATGCCTCAAGAGCTTATGAAGCAAATGTTGCAGTCTTTAATACATCTAAAGCTATGGCTCAAAAGGCATTGCAGATAGGAAGTTAGTAAATGTCAGAAATTATTAAAAGATTTTATGAGCAGTTAAAAGTACTTTTAAATCAGCTCAATTTTGCTCAGAGAATAACGCTATTGATGTTAGGTGTTATTATTTTTGTTTCTTTTATAGGCATCGGCATATGGGGAACTAGACCTGATTTTGTTACTTTGTATGCAGGATTAGCAGAAGAAAGCACAGGAGAAGTAGTTAAGAAATTAGATGAAAAAAATATTCCATATAAGATAGGCCCGAATGGCTCTTCAATCATGGTTCCATCAAAGCTTGTGAGGTCATTACGCGTAGAGCTCGCAACAGAGGGAATTCCTAAGGGGACAGCAAGTGGCTATGAGTTATTTGACCAATTTAAATTGGGAGTCACCGAGTTTACGCAGAAGGTTAATTATCAAAGAGCGTTGGAGTCAGAGCTAGCTAAAACTATTACTAGTATCTCTCAGATACGTGCGGCAAGAGTTCACTTAGTTATGCCAGAAGAGTCTGTTTTTGTAAGTGATAAGGAAAAAACAACCGCTTCTTTGGTGCTAGATATTGTAGGAGGAACACTTTCGCAAGGACAGATAAATGGGATAGTGCACTTGGTTGCTAGTTCTGTTAAAGGACTTTCGCCTAAAGACATTACGATAGTTGATACAAATAGTAATGTGCTTTATGTTTATGAAGATGATGGGTTAATTGATTCTGGCCTTAGTATGAGACAAATGAATGTGCAAAAGCAGTATGAGGGAGCTTTAGAAAGCAGAATTGCAAGCATGCTTACTCAAATATTTGGTAGTAATTCTTCAGTAGTAAGAGTTAATGTAAGAATGAATTTCGATAAATTGGAATCCGAGAGCGAGATATTTATGCCTGCGGATGATCCTATCCTAAGAAGTGCAAGAACTATGGAAGAGTCTTTTGATGGCAACAATGCTTCTAATCCTGCCAACATAGCTTCTAATTTAGATAAGTCAAATTATGCAAAGACTGATGAGACAACCAATTATGAGGTTTCTAAGAAGATAGAGAAATTTGTTAAAGCACCAGGATATATTGAGAAAGTTTCTGTTGCTGTAATTCTTGATAGGCAAATAACAGAAGAGCAGAGTGCTAGTTTAAGAGAAGCCATATCCTCTGCTGCAGGGATAGACGCCACCAGAGGTGATGCAATATCTTTAAGCAATTTAACTTTTGATAAGACCGGTATGGAAACTACCAAGAAGGAAATGGCTAAACAAAGACAAACGGCAATGATAATGAATATTTTGAAGAACGTAGGATTAGGGTTATTGCTAGTGCTTACTGTGTTTTATGCATATACAAGATTAAAGAAGCTTCAGGCAATATCTGGAGCAGGAGGTTCTTGGGGTGTTAATATTACTGATGCAGGTAGGAGCGCAATGCCAGGAGCCGGTGTTGATGAGGAAGTTTTTGCTCAGGAAGAAAGAAGAACGAGCATGAGAAGATCCTTAGATGAGATTGTTGGGGATAATCCTGAAGTTTTTGCACGAGTTCTAAAGAAATGGCTTAGTGAGGGGTAGTCCAAATGGCAATAATAGATCAAACAACCGGCAGGAAAAAAGCCGCAACGCTACTTTTATCTCTTAGGAAAGAACAAATAGTTTTAGCGCTAAAGCAGCTGAGTGAATCAGAAGTGGAAGAGTTAACTATGGAGATTGCTAGAATTCAAAAGGTTTCAGCTAGTGAGCAAGATAAAATTATCGAAGATTTTTTAAGAGAGGCAAAACATGCCGGTGGAAATGTAAGTTTTGGAGGTATTGATTATGCTAAAGATCTTATGGAAAAAGTCTTAGGCAAAGAGAAGGCATCTAATGCATTAAAAGATTTCAGACAAGACTTTCAGCTAACTCCTTTTGAGTTTTTAGATAAGGCAGACCCAGAAAATGTAACAAGATTCATTCAAGATGAACAGCCACAGACAATAGCTTTGATTTTGGCATATTTGAGTCCTAAAAAAGCTGGACAAATATTGTCGTTATTGCCAGAAGATATTCAGCCAGAGGTGGCAAGAAGGATAGCTGTTATGGACCAGACACCTCCAAATATTGTAAGACAAATTGAAAATGTGCTTACGGCAAAGATATCTTCAGTAATGTCAAATCAAGATTTTTCTACTCAGGGTGGCGTTAATAATTTGGCGGATGTAATTAACAGTGTCGATAAGACAACAGAAAAAAAGATTTTGGAGTATTTAGAAGAAGTTGATCCTCAGTTGTCAGTACAGGTAAAAGATTTGATGTTTGTTTTTGAAGATATTACTGAGTTTGAAGATAAGCAGATGCAACGATTGCTTCAGGAAGTTGACATGAAAGATCTGCCAATTGCCTTGAAGACTGCTAGTGAAGTTTTAAAAGCAAAGATATTTAAGAATTTATCAGATAGAGCGGTAGAGACACTAAAAGAAGAGATGGAGTTTATGGGACCAGTTAGGGTCAAAGAAGTTGAAGAGGTACAGAGGAAAGTCGTCAATATAGTTAGAAATCTAGAGGAAGCAGGAGAAATCTTCATTTCTAGAGGCGGTGACGACGCAGAAGAGTTTGTATAATGACATCAAAGATAATTAAAGCAGAAGACGCCGTTGCGCGGAATTTATACTCAGTAGCTCCGGTTTTGGCTTCTTATTTTACCGAAGAGATGGTTGTTCAAATGCTTCAAGAAGGAGAAAAGCTAGCTCTTATTATTAAGGAAAAAGAAGATGAAATGATGCTTAAGGCTGAAGAGCATGTAGAGCAGAGAAAACAGGAAATCCAAAATCAAATGGATGAAATAAAGCAGAAAGGCTATCAAGAAGGCTTTGATGTAGGCAAGAAGGAATTTTCTGAGAAGGTTCAAGGACTTATTTCTGAACTAGAACAAATTAGACTTAAGTCAGGGGAAGCTACAGAACAGTTGTTACAGGATGTAGAGAAACAGATTGTAATGTTTTCGATTGCTATTGCGGAGAAAATAACAAGAACAACTTTCCAGAATGATACCGAAGCGTTCTTGGGATTTATTAAGAGTCTTTTTGATAACGTTAGCGTCAAGGAAAGTGTAACTATTAAGATTAATCCAAAACAGTTTGCAAGAATAAATAAGCATAAAGAAGAACTTGCAGAATATCTTGGTGTTGCGGATTTTGGTATTCAGAAAGATTCCAATATTGATGATTGCGGTGTAGGTATATCTATGGATACCGGATTCATGGATGCCAGCATAAACTCTATTTTTTCTCAGTTAGAGAAAAAGATCTTAAATGAGTAGTATTGATTTACAGCCATATATAGATAAATTAGCAGACATAAATCCTATAATTATTAAGGGTACAGTTAAGGATATTTCTGGATTAGTAATTGCTGCTACTGGTCCGATGGCACCTATTGGTACGGTTTGTTTGATACACAATAAAGCCGGCACTACTATTCGTTCAGAAGTTGTTGGTTTTGGTAATGGGAAGGTTCTTTTGATGCCACTAGGAGAGATGGAAGGCATAAGTGCTGGTGATTTAGTCGAATCAGCCGGGAAATGTCTTACAGTTCCAGTTAGCAACAGTTTATTAGGTAGGGTGCTAAGTGGATTAGGTGAACCAATAGACGGTAAGGGTGACATAAATGTTTCAAAGCGAGTCCCGGTTTATGCTCAACCACCGAATCCTTTATTAAGAGACAGAATCACGAAACCATTAGGTGTTGGTATTAAAGCAATAGATGGTTGTTTGACCTTAGGTAGAGGACAAAGAATAGGAATATTTGCTGGCTCAGGTGTCGGTAAGTCGACCCTATTGGGTATGATAGCTAGGAACACTGAAGCAGATATTAATGTAATTGCCTTGGTAGGTGAGCGAGGCCGGGAGGTTCGTGACTTTATAGAGGAATCTTTGGGTGAAGAGGGCTTGAAAAGGTCAGTAGTTGTTGTTGCTACGTCAGATCAACCAGCATTAATAAGAATTAAAGCTGTACTTACTGCAACAGCGATCGCTGAATTTTTCCGAGATCAAGGTAAAGACGTATTATTAATGATGGATTCTATAACTCGTTTTGCCATGGCTCAGAGAGAAGTAGGCCTTACTATCGGCGAGCCACCAACTACAAAAGGTTATCCTCCTTCAGTATTTGCTATGCTACCTAAGTTCTTGGAGAGAGCAGGGACTAGCGATAAGGGGAGTATTACAGGTATTTATACTGTGTTAGTAGATTCGGATGATATGAACGAGCCGATAGCTGATGCCTCGAGGAGTATTTTAGATGGGCACATTGTTTTAGAAAGAAAGATTGCAACTAAGAATATTTGGCCAGCAATAGATGTTTTAGGTAGCATAAGCAGAGTTATGCCAGATGTCGTAACCAAGGAACACATGAAGGCTAACTACAGATTGCGAGAGCTAATGGCAGTGCATCGTGATGCTGAGGACCTTATTAATATTGGCGCATACGCTCCTGGCAGCAACCCTAAAATTGATGAGTCCATTAGGAAGATGAGCGGAATACTGTCTTTCGTTACTCAGGAAGTAGAAGAAAAGTATGTATATGAGCAAGAAATATCTATGTTAAAAGCAGCGGTAGGAATTTAAAATGAAAAAATTTGCTTTTAGAATGCAACGGGTTCTGGATGTTAAGCTTAAGAAAGAAGAATTGCTTAAGCAGGAACTAGGAAGATTGATGCAACGCAAAAACGCGCATGAATCCTTGAAAGAATATTTCGAGTCTCAGATTGAGCAAGAATTTGGGAAAATGAGAGACACAAAGTCTTTTTCTAGTGAAGATCAAATATTAGAGGAAAATTATATCCATGGTCTTCGTAATGATATATATAAACAGGGTCTTACTATTAAAGATTATGAGAATAAGATTGATAAAAAAAGAATAGAGCTTATTGAAAACAGAAGAGAAATCAAGGTGCTAGAGAATCTAAAAGAAAAGCAAAAAGAGCAGTTTATGTACGACCTTATGCTTGTTGAAAGAAAAGACATGGATGAAGTAGCCTCAAGAACAAGCATGAAGTTCTGACGGTAGAAATATTTCGAAATCTGCTATTCTTCCAGTACTGTTATTTTTTCTAATTAGTCGTTGATTATATACAGCAAGTAGCGCTTCTTTAATAAGTATTTCTCTGATTTCAAAATCAATGAACCGAGCAATAGCGGATTTGGCTGTATTTGTGTGCATAGTAGCAAACACCAAATGTCCTGTCATTGCTGCTCTTATCGCTATTTGGGCTGTTTCTTGATCCCTTATCTCGCCAATCAAAATTACATCTGGGTCATGGCGCAGAACAGCTCTCAGAATACTAGAGAAGCTCATTCCTATTTGCTCGCTTACTTGTATTTGTGTGAAAGCGGGAAATACATACTCAATAGGGTCTTCAATAGAAACAATATGCAAAGAAGGATTGGTCTTATACAGATTTTTAACTAGAGAGTAGAGCGTGGTTGTCTTGCCGCTACCAGTCGGTCCTGTTGTTAGAATCATTCCTTCTTTTTTAGTTAGTAAAGTCTTAGTTGTTTCTATTATATTTTTATCCATTCCGAGCTGTCCTATGTCTGGCACATCTTCCCCTTTCGAAAGAATTCTAATTACAATGCTTTCTCCAAAGTGAGAAGGAATAATCGAGATGCGAAGGTCATGCTCGTTTTCGTCCGAGATGAAGCTAAATCTGCCATCTTGGGTTTTCAAGGAGTTGGAAGAGCTAAGATTGGCGATAACCTTAATCCTGTTGATTATAGCTGGATATTCATCAATCGGGAGGCTTTGTGTAGGGACAAGGCTTCCATCAATCCTGTTTTGTATTGAAACTATTTTATCGGCAGGGTGGAAGTGTATATCTGTGGAGTTAGTTACGATTGCTTTTTTTATAAGCTCATTTACTAGAAACACCGGATTGAATTGCACGTAATAATATCTCCTTAGATATATTATAACGTAAGTTCTTGGAAAACCAAAACTTTTCTCCAAGTATGCCTTGTCCGGCAAGCATACCAAGACCGTTTAATGTTTTCAGTCCATGTGACTCAGCAAGAGCCATAAGCTTTGTTCTGGTGGGAGAGTAAATAATATCTATTACTAGACAGGTTTTTTTGGCAAAGGATAGTTGTTCTTCGTTTAGGATACTTTGATTAATGGTTTCTTCCATTCCGATGGGGGTAGCATTAATGATTATGTCAGCTTGAGCAATTATATCTTGGAAGCTATTAGTAACAGAGGTTGTTTCTATTTTTTTATTTGCATAATGATTTTTTAACACAGCGGTTCTTACTTCACTGATATCATATACAAATAATTTTTTACAGTTTTCCGTTAAGGCAGAATAGGTGATTGCTTTTGCTGCTCCACCCGCTCCTAATAGGAAAATAGTTTTATTTGTAAGCTCAAAATCAGCTTCTTCTTTTAACATAAGAGTGAATCCTGGAGCGTCAGTGTTGGTTCCGATATATTTCCCTCCAACAAGCTTCACAGTATTCACTGCTCCTATTTTCTGTGCGGTTTCTGTGAGTTCGTCACATAAAGGGAGTACATCTTCTTTGTAAGGAATCGTTACATTGAATCCTTTAAATTGTTTAGATTCAAACAAGTCTTTTAATTGTTCTTTTTTTAGAGGATGAGAAACGTAACTTGCGTCTATCTTTTCTTCTGAAAAGAAATAATTATGGAGTGCAGGTGAAAGTGAATAACCTAATGGGTATCCGATAAGTCCATATTGTTTTTTCATTAGGCTATTATAGGATAACGCTTATTTGCAAGCAATAGCTTAGGCAGAAAGTTCGGCTAACCATTTGCCAGCCTTAAGCACCGATATGTTATTTTCTTCATATTCTGTATTTAGGTTATGGACTAATTGTATCATTTTACTGTCAGGTAAGTGGTTCTTGAAATACTTCAAGGTAGGGGAGATGTTTTTATCTGAGAGTTTGACTTCTATACATTGTTGCACGTTACCATTGTTTTCAATGACAAAATCTATTTCTTTCCCTTCTTTTGTTCGGATATATGCTAAATTTACATCACTACCTGTCGTGTCTTGTAAGAAGTAACAGTGTTTTTGAAGGCAAACAGCAACCGTGTTTTCAAGCTTGATGCCTTCATCTCCAAGGACGTAGCCACTATCGTAAAAGTAAACTTTTGGTTCTTTTAGTAACGCTCTGGCGATATTTTTGTGGAAAGGTCTTATAAGAAAAATTATAAACAGATTTTCTAATATTGAGATATAACTTTTGACAGTATTTGGAGAAACCTGTAGATCAGTTGCTAGTGAAAGATAAGAGATAGGCGAACCAACTCTTTTTCTAAGCATCTCTAATAATGTTTTTATAGTATTTATTTCATGTATTCTTCCAAAGTCAAAAATATCTTCTCGGATAAGATCGGTATAATACTGTTTTTGCCATCGTTTACTGGTAGTTTCGGATGAGCTTAAAAATGGTTCAGGAAAGCCCCCTAGGTTGTTTAGTTGATTAATGGTTTCATAAGGATTCATTTGATTAGCCATTTCCTTTACGGAGATAGGGCATAAACGATACTTGAAATATCTTCCTGCTAGGGAGTCCCCGCTTTGTCGAAAAGTATCAAGGCGTGCACTTCCAGTTACTAGGATTTTTTGTGATGTTGGTTTTGTGTCATAAGTTCCTTTGATGTATTGTTTCCAGTCTTTCATTTTATGTATTTCATCTAATATTAGAAAATCAGTGTTTGTTGGCCATGTTTTTTGACTGATTATTTTAGCATGGTCTAGGCTATCATAATTTAAGTACAGAGAATTTTGGAATTGTTTTTGTAGCTCAGTTGATAGATATGTTTTTCCTACTTGTCTTGGCCCTACAAGTATCACCATTTTATTTTTTAAGTCGCGACTTATATGTGGTTCTAGATATCTTTGCATGTAGACTTTATAGCAGTGTTTTGCAAAATAGTCAAGACTTTTATGCAAACCATTGCAAAATAGTCGAGATTAGGTACACCAGCCTAAAACAGTTTCAGGAACTTTATCTAGAGGAACTTGTTTCTCAACTGCTCCAGCATTAAAGGCAGATCTTGGCATACCATATACAACAGAAGAAGCCTCGTCTTGTCCAACTATTTTGGCGCCTTCTTTTTTCATAGAAAGCAGACCGGAGGTGCCGTCATTCCCCATACCTGTTAAGATTACGCCTATAGCATTTTTCCCAGCATTTTTAGCGACTGATTGGAATAGCACATCTGCGGCAGGTCTTTGATAGCAGACCGCCGGACCTTTATTTAGGCCGACACTGTATCGTGCACCACTTTTATTAAGAACCATATGAAAATCCCCTGGCGCAATGTATATTTTCCCATTAGCAATAATGTCTCCTTCTTCAGCTTCTTTAACATCACAGACACAGGCATCATTCAAAGCATCTGCAAAGCTTTTAGTAAAACCGGCGGGCATATGTTGTACAACCATGATACATGGACTATTTTTAGGGAAATGAGGAAGAATCTTTCTTAAAGCAAGCGTTCCACCAGTCGAGGAGCCAATGGCGATAATCTTATCAGTAGTGGTAATGATATATTTTTTTGTAGTAGGCGTTAGTGTATTATTCGCAATAGTTTTTTTATAAGTAGTAATATCTATTGTGGAGGCTATTTTGATTTTCCTACCCAGCTCCATTAATAGTACCATGCCACCACTTTGCGCAGTAGGCTTACATAATACGTCAATTGCCCCAAGCTCCATTGCTCTTATCGCATTAGCACTGTTTTTGGGTGAAACCGAGCTTACGATGATAGTCGGAGTTGGGAAGTAAGTCATTATTTTCCCAAGGAAAGTAAGACCATCCATTCTCGGCATTTCTATGTCTAGAGTTATGACATCAGGCTTTAGTTCGATTATTTGGTCGCGGGCGTGATAAGGGTCAATCGCTGTCCCGATTACTTTAATTCCAGGAATTTTGGATAAGCCTTCGCTAAAGGTTTTTCTTATTAATGCTGAATCGTCAATTACAAATACTCTAATATCACTCATTTATATATATAGATGGTCCAACGTTTTTTTTGCTCATTGTGTTTAAACTTTCTGAAGAACCAAGAAACAAATAACCTCCAGGTTTAAGAACTTTAAAGAAATTAGTTACAATATCTTCCACAGTTTGCTTGTCAAAATATATCAAGACATTTCTACAAAATATAATGTCAAAACTTTTATTAAAATTATAGGGCATATCCATTAAGTTATAAATACTGAAAAAGACATCTTCTTTGATTATTTCTTTTACTCTATATTTTCCGGTCATTTCATTTATGCCTTGCTTAAAGTATTTGTTAATAAGAAGTGGGTCTAGTTCTCCAAGCATTTTCTGGTCATAAACTCCACGAACGGCTTCATTTATCATGCTTTTGGAGATATCAGTTCCATGGATTTGAATTTTGGTGGATATTTTACCAATTTTTTCAAAATATTCACGTAATAAGATTTTGAGCGTGAACGGTTCAGAGCCATTAGAACATCCTGCAGACCAGAGGCTTATTTGGTTTTGATCGTGCATTGTAGGAAGCACTTTTTGTTTTAGTATATCGAGCTGAAAATTTTCTCGTAGAAAGTAGGTTACGTTTGTTGAGATAGCATCAATAAAGTCAGACCAATGGGCATCGTTTGCTGGTAATTTATTAAGATAAAGCAAGTATTCATCATAATTGGATAAGTTAAGTCTACGTAATATTTTGGATAATCGGCTTTTTAGGAATTCTTGTTTGTGAGCAGAAAGGTAAATGCCATATCTTTTATAGATGATAGCCCTAATTTTGTCATAGGCATCATTAGTAATAAGGCTTGCATCGAGTACGTATTTGTTCATGAATTGCTCTTGGGTATAAGGATAGTCAAATAGATATTGAGAAAAGGTATTATTAAATGTTCCATTTTTATTATCCTATTCTTTCAAGAAGATTAATAAGTATAGCTAAAGTATAAGCCAGTGATAGTACGGAAGCAATAGAAGCAAAAAAGGGAGGTTATTAGCCTCCCTTTCCCCTTTCCCCTTTTCCTTTTTCCTTTTTTCCTTAAGAAGCCATTGCTTCAGCAAATTTACTAGAATTAGTAAGTTGGCTTGCGAAATCTACAATCTCAGCATCTCTAAGTACTCTATCAATATTAAGAAGTATCTTGATAGATTTATTGATTTTAGCTATGCCATGGATATACGTTCCATCAAAGCCACTACCCATTTTAGGTGCTTCACTTATTTTGTCATCAGGTATTGGAAGAACTTCTGCTACAAAGTCAACAGCAATGCTCAGAGGTGCATCATGGATGTTCTCTGGATTAGCTATGACTATGATACAGGTTCTTTCATTATAAGGAATTTCTTCCATTCCTAACTTGGTGCGCAGATCAATTACTGGAACAATGTTGCCTCTCAGGTTGATAATGCCTTTAACAAAATGAGGCGTGTGTGGGATATGTGTAATCTCCACTAAGCTGATAATCTCTTTTACCTTCAGAAGATTAATTCCGAATTCTTGTTGTCCTAAGGTAAAGGCAAGATATTTCTCGCCTTGACCGTGAGAGCTTTTTTCATTTGCTTTAATTTTTTGTAAGTCCATTATATTTCTCCCTTTTAAACGAAGTTATCGTCATCATCCATAGGGATAATGGCTGCTGGCTTCAATTTAGAAGTACTCTTCTTAGCTGATTTTGGTCTTGGCCTTCCACTATGAACAGGAGCAACAATCTCTTCGCTACCGCTAAGAATCCCGCTTAATTGTCCAACAATTATTTTCAAGGTTTCAGCTTGAGTGCTTAAGTCATCGGCAGAGGCTGAGGTTTCTTCGGCAGCACTGGCGTTACTTTGAGCAGTTGTGCTTATCTGTTGGATAGCTTTGGCTATCTCATCAAGCCCTTTTGTTTGTTCTTGAGAAGCAACACTCACTTCTTCCATTAAGGAGGTTGAGGTTTCCACGCTTTCGCTTATTTGCTTCAGTATCTTCTCAACTTCTTGGGTATTTCTTACGCCTGTTTCAGTTTTACTTAAACTGGTTTCAATCATTGCCGATGTTTCTTTCGCAGCTTCAGCACTTCTTTGTGCTAAGTTTCTGACTTCTTCTGCAACAACAGCAAACCCTGCACCAGCTTCACCAGCTCTGGCAGCTTCTACTGCTGCGTTAAGAGCAAGAATGTTGGTCTGGAAAGCTATATCATCAATTACCTTGATAACTTTAGATATCTCATGAGAAGAGGTTTTGATTTCGCTCATAGCACTAACCATTTGTTGCATTACTGTATTAGCTTGTTCAACAACTTTTTTAACTTCTCTAGATAAGTCATTGGCCTTGGAAGAATTATCAGCGTTTCTCATAGTTAAGGAGCCAAGTTCATCTACTGCAGAAGTTGTTTCTTCTACTGTGGCGGCTTGTTCGTTAGAGGCTTCTGATAACTGTTGACTAGTAGCTGCTAATTGGTTAGTTGCTGAAGTTACTTGTTCGCCAGCTACTCCTAATTTATCTACAGCAGTAAATAGTGGAGTCGTTATGGATTTGCTTAAGAAGATTCCTAAACTAATAGCAAGAATAACACCAAGGAAAACTACTACTACTAATAAAACATTCAAAAACGCTGCTTCTTTCGCAGCAGAGGCTGCTCCGTCTTTTGCGCCATTGGAATTAATTTCAATAATTTTACCAAGAAGGGTTTCAGCTTCAGTAAAGCTTTTTGCTGCAATTACTAAGGATTCTTCAAATATTTGAGCATCTATTTCTAATATTTGAGCGCTGTCAGCTTTTATTCCTTTAGCAAGAAGAGCATCTTTTTCTTTAATCAAGGCAGGAACTGTTGTGCTATCTTTTACCCATTTTTCCCAAGCAGGCACAAACTCTTTCCATATTGCTGCTTCTTCTTTTGTTTGAGGGAGAGGTTCATAAATCTTCCAAGCAGCTTCTGCTCTTTTAAAGGTTTCCTCTAGTCTGGCAAATTGGGCGACTTTCACATCACCGGCAATTCTTCTATTTATAAGTGTTCTTTCAGTTGCTTTTACAGCTGTTTGTGCTTCACTAATTATAAGTAGCGCTTGAACGCTTGGTAGTTTTATTTTTCCAATGTCGTTAATATAGAACATGGCCCTCGTTAAGCTGTATAAACCTACAACACCTACTATTAGGGCTATTAAGGCAACTGCCATAAA
>CAZXTL010000019.1:0-37864 GCA_964643725.1 uncultured Candidatus Marinamargulisbacteria bacterium | reverse complement strand
TAGGTCTGCTTTACTTGCTCCGCCATGATAACGATATCCGCAATATCTCTCATTGATTTACGATTATCCATAGCAAACTTTTGTAACTTCAGATAAGCCTCTGCTTCCGTGAGGCTATTATCTCTCATCAAAACACCTTTTGCCCGTTCTACTTTCTTCCTAGTTTCTAATTCTTCTTGAATCACCTTACTTTTAACCATAAGCTCAGTATTTTCAATCGCTACAGCTGCTTGGTTAGCAATTGCTGTTATTGTACTTATTTCGCTTTTAGTGAACTTATGCTCAATAGACGTATAACAATTTAATACACCAATAACATTATTCTTTACACACAGTGGCATGCAAAGCAGTGACTTCAGCCCTTCCTTAACTGCAATCTCCTGATTCTTATATTCTTTGTCCTTAGTAACATCCTGTACATATATTGCCCTATTCTCACTAGCTGCCTTTCCTGCGATACCTTCTCCTAGTTTTAACGGTCCCTTGTTGTTGTATGCTTCACTTATACTCTGAGTGGCTCTTACTTCCAGTTGCTTAGTTTGTTGATTAATTAGCATCAAAGAACAAATATTCGAATTTAGAAGTTCAGCAGTAACTATAACAATAAGCCTCAAAATATCTTCCAGATATTGATCTGAAGTAATTGCCGAACTTATTTTAGACAATGCTTTTAGTTGCGCGTTTATAGTCATAATAGTATTTTTATATTCATTTTCTGTAAAAATTATATCATAGTAATTTTTTTTAAAAAACTCTGTAAGCCCTTCTTTAAAAGGCTTACACTCAAAACTTATCTTCTACCGGAAAGTAGTTTTGTCTGTATGGCTGCAATTTTTACTATTTTTGGTTGTTGATTGTCTCAAAACATATCATCTGGATAGCGCTCTCTTGAATGTTGCTGTTTTTTAGAAAAATTTGAACGACAATCTCAATACGTTAAGTGTAATCTATTCTTTTATTTGCTTGCCTTATTCCTGCTGTTGGGCAATTTTCAATAACTGCTTCAAACCCTTTGCTGTCTATGTCTTTCATCTTCCCATTGAACGGTGGTTTTACTCTAGAAGTAAACCCTCTTCCAATTAGTCCCAACATTTTATTATTACCATTAGCTTCTGCAACTCTTATACAGCTTGCACAGTTAATACACTTATCGCTCTCCAAAATAACATTTTCGTTAGTTTTGTCTTTATCATACTTTCTGCTTTCCCCTTTAAACATTGTTGTCTCTACCTCATAAATCTCACTATACTCTTTTAATTTACAATCATTAATTTCCACACATCCACAATACAGACAGCGCTTTGCTTCATTTTTTAAATCTTCGTCATTCGCAGTTAACTCTATTGAAGAAAAACCTAGCTTGCTTTCCTCTATCTTAAGCTGAGGAACCTTCATCCTAAGAGCTTTGCTATATTCTTTAAACATCTCATCTGGCAATTCATTAAGTTCGCCTAATACTGAACTAAATAGCGGTCTTTCGCCAACAACAACTTTTCCCGATAAATACTCATCAATAGCTACGGCTGCCTTTCTGCCAGCGGTTACTGCGGTTACAACCAAATCAGGTCCAGTCACACAATCCCCAGCAGCAAATATTTTTAAATTTCTTGTTTGCATACTTCTGCTATTTATTTGTGGCGTTCCTCTTTTACCTAAAATATCTGAAGGCATAAAGGATGAATCAACTTTCTGACCTATAGCCATAATCATAGTATCAGCCACTAACTCATACTCACTTCCCTCTATTGGAGATGGTCTCCTCCTGCCAGATGAATCTGGTTCACTTAGCCCCATCTTTATACAGATTGCCTTCAATTTTCCTTCAACTTCCTCACACTTGACCGGTGCTGAAAGGAATTGAAACTCCACGCCTTCTTCCATTGCTTCCTCAATCTCATCTTTGCCAGGCATTTCTTCTTCACTCCTACGATAAAGAATTGTTGCCTTTGTCCCCATTCTTACAGCTGTTCTTGCAGCATCCATTGCTGTATGTCCACCACCTACAACTAGTGTTTCTTTACCAATATCCATTGGTGAATGCTTAGCAACCATTTCCAAATATTTAACTGCAGGAATAACTAATGATGACTCTTCTCCAGGAATATCCATTGATGAAGATATTTGCGCACCGTTTGCCAACAACAAAACATCAGAATTATTCATAACTTCTTCAAAACTAATATCCTTACCAACTTTTGTATTATAAAAAATTGTTATTCCCATCTGCCCAATAATTGCATCTAATTCTTTATCAATAATATCTTCTGGTAACCTATAATATGGGATACCGTATCTGGTCATGCCTCCGTGTTTTGGATGAGCTTCGTAGATTGTTACTCTATGTCCTTTTAATGCCAAAAAATAACCTGCAGTCATGCCGGCTGGACCAGCACCAACAACACTAACTTTCTTGCCTGTGTCTCCTGCTTTCTCTGGTAAGAATGGTCCACCCTGTTCCATCTCTTTATCTGATATATATCTTTTTTGAATACGAATACTTATTGCCTCATCAACTCTATTTCTTCTACAAACCTTTTCACAAGGCGCAGGACAAACTCTACCCAAAATATTTGGAATAGGTGCTTTATTTCTAATTAATTTAGCTGCTTCTTTATATTTACCTTCGCTCTCTAAAGCAAGAAATCCTTGAATATTAATATTTGCTGGACAACCTTCTACCGTACATGGTGCTAAACAATCGCCAAAATGGTCAGACATAAGTAACTCCAAAGCCATTCGCCGTATGTCTCTAACTCTTTCATTTTCTGTCTCAATAACCATTCCATCAACACAGGTCGTCGCGCACGATGGATATATTCCTGCCCTACCACTTTTCACTTCAACAACACACACAAAACAACTGCCATAAGGATCCAATTCTTTAACATGGCAAAGTGTTGGAATAAAAATATCGTTTCCACTGCATACTTGAAGGATACTCTGTCCTTCTCGAAATCCATATTCTTTACTATTTATTATTACTCTACTCATCTTTTACTCACTGCCCCAACCGGACAAACCGTTTCACATTTCCCACATTTAATACACTTCTCTTGATGAATAAAATGTGGCTTCTTTATATCGCCTGAAATTGTATCAACTGGACAATTTTTTGCACATTTAGTACACCCAATACATTTTTCTGAATCAATTACATAAGAAATTAATGCCTTGCAAGAACCTGTTGAACATTTTTTTTCATTTATATGTTCTAAATATTCTTTTTCAAAATACCTCAAAGTTGTCATAACAGGATTGGGTGCTGTTTTCCCTAAAGCACAAAGTGAAGCAACTCCGATATTCTGTGCCAAACTTTTAAGTTTTGTTAAATCTTCCATACTTGCTTTCCCCTCTGTCGTTCTAGTAAGTATTTCTAACATTCTTTTAGTGCCTATTCTACAAAAAGTACACTTCCCACAAGATTCACTCTGAATAAACTGCAAAAAATATTTAGCTAAATCAACCATACAATTATCTTCATCAACCACAACCATCCCACCAGAGCCAACAATTGCCCCTGTACTCATAAGGCTTTCATAATCAACAACTGTATCAAAAAGCTCTACTGGAATACACCCGCCAGATGGTCCTCCTAGCTGTACTGCTTTGATTGCTTTGTTTGTAGAAGAACCGCCTCCTATTTCATAAAGGATAGCTCTAAGAGAAATGCCCATTTCTACTTCTATAAGCCCGGCATTATTAATTTTCCCTGCAAGTGAAAAAACCTTTGTTCCTTTGCTTTTTTCTGTACCCAAGCTGTTAAAGCTTTCTGCACCTTTTCTTATTATCCATGGAATATTAGCAAGTGTTTCTACATTGTTGATATTTGTAGGCTTTTCCCATAGCCCTTTTGTGGCCGGGAAAGGAGGCTTAATCCTTGGCATCCCTCTTTGTCCTTCAATGGAAGCAATAAGCGCTGTTTCTTCGCCACAGACAAATGCCCCGGCGCCTTCCTTAATTATCACCTTAAAGCTAAATTCCGTTCCTAAAATATTTTCACCCAATAAATTTGCTGACTCTGCGTCTGCAATTGCTTTCTTTAATCTTTTAATCGCCAACGGGTATTCGGCTCTACAATAAATATAACCTTTACTAGCTCCAATTGCGTAACCACTAATAATAAGCCCTTCTAAAACCCTATGAGGATCTCCTTCCATTACCGCTCTATCCATAAAGGCTCCAGGATCACCCTCATCTGCATTACAAATAACATATTTCTGCTCATTTTGTGACCTTCTGGCAAATTCCCATTTAGTGCCAGTACTAAACCCTGCACCACCTCTACCACGAAGCCCTGAGAGTTTTACTATATCAATAACCTGCTCCGGAGTTTTATTAAATAAAATGTCTTTTAGTGCTTCATATCCTTCTTTTTCAAGGTAATCCTTTAATCTGTCAGGATTAATTATCCCGCAGTTCTCTAATACAATTCTGTTCTGACCTTTAAGCTTTGTATCTTTTTCTATTACTGTAATCTCACTAGCAAGGACTTTCAATTTTTTTATATTTTCCAACAGAAAAGGTATACTTTTAGGCAAAAGATTCGCTAAAATTACGGTTTTTCCATTAATCGTCGTTTCAACAAGCGGTTCTAAATGACATAATCCGTTACAAGAAGTGTAATCAATCTTGATGTTCTCATATTTCTGTATCTGGGATTCAAGTGTATCAAAAATAGCTTGCGCACCTGCGGCTATCCCGCAAGTACCCATTCCTACTTTTAATAAAATTTTATTTGCCATTCCTCAAACCCTCCAACTCCAAAACCTATCGATCCATTGAACCACTGAACACCACTTCGCAAGCTAAATAGGCCTAGCTACGAAAGGTAAGCCAATGAACTAATTAACGCCCCTCAAAATTTCCCTAAGCTTATCTCCTGTCAATTTCCCATAAACCTTGCCATTAATCATAATAACTGGTGCTAATGAACAACAACCTAAACAAGCAACTGTTTCTAATGTAAATTTGTTGTCACTAGTTGTTTCGCCTATACCTATTTGCAGTTCTTCCTTTATAACATCCAACAAATTGTCCGCGCCTCTTACATGACAAGCAGTCCCCTTGCAAACTCTTATAAGATTTTCTCCAGAAGGCACTAACTTAAATTGACTATAAAATGTAGCAATCCCATAAATTTTATTCTCTTTAATACTTGTATTATTGCAAACTCCTTGCATTTGCTCCTTTGAGATATAGCCATAGTCTTTTTGAATCGCTTGCAAGATTGGAATAGCAGAACTTTCTTCTTTGCCACATTCTTTTATTATCTGTTTGATAGTACGTGCTTTATTTACCATACACTAATATTACTATGAAGAGATTAGGAATAAAAGTTTCTATCCATAATCTCTTAAACTATTCATATTTATTTCTCCATTTAATATACCCATATAGCCGATAAAAATTGAAATTTTTATTGCAAATACTCTATAATCCTTTTTTCCGGATAGCTCTTGGTTGACCATTGATGTGTTTTGTAAGAAAATTACAACACTATGTGTAGAATAGGCGCTATTAAAAGCCTGGAACCAGTTCATCCATCTAAAGCCTTAAACCTTATGTTGTCTCAACAAAAAGGCCACGACAACTCTGGGTTTGCGATTGTAATGAAAGATCTTTATGGTATATTTGAGCCTTATAAAGACAAACCTTTGCTTTCTTATTCCTGTACTGAAAAAGGAATCTCAATCATAGAAGAATTCATGATGGAAAAAGGCTTCTCTAAGAAAATATTTCGTTGGGAGCCACCAGTAAAACCTTTTGAAGGCATGGACTTTGCCAAAATGCCATTCTATGGTTTTGACGTTTTTAATTATCCTGATAACCTTATGAATGTTCCTTGGACAGAAATAGAAAACGCTTTACTTGATGTACGCCTAGAACTTAGAAAAATATTAGAAGAATCAGGCGAAGGATTTGTTTTTTCTTTCTGGCCAGATGTTTTAATGTTAAAAGAAATCGGGAACCCTAATCACATTGGTGAGTATTTTAATTTATGGACAGAAAATAACGACATCCTCTCCAAAAACATTGTCATTCAATACAGACAAAATACTAATTACGAAATAGTCCGCTATGCAGCACATCCTTTCTTCCTACAAGGATACACTCTTTGTGCTAATGGAGAAAACACCTTTTATGTAAAAAATAAAGAGTGCCAGAAGAATCTTCACAGAGGTTACGTTGGATTCGAATCTGACTCTCAATGCTTTTTATACACACTCCATTATGTGCACCACCAACTTAAATGGCCTTTGCCTTACTACAAACACGTTATTACTCCTCTTCCTTTTGAAGAAATAGACGAAATGGAAGAAGATAAAAAAAGAGCTCTCTATAAAATAAGAGAATCTCTAGCCCACTTAGAAATAAACGGACCTAATACCATTATTGGGCTCATGCCTGACAACCTAATGTTTACTTGTTGTGATTCAAAGAAATTAAGACCTGTCGTTGTCGCTTCCGATGGCAAAACAGTTATTATAACCTCTGAGGTGTGTGGTATTAATGATGCCCTTCCTAACAGAAATGCAGAAACTGACATATACCCAACCGAAAGAGAAATTGTTGCCATTACTGATAACCTGGAGATAAAAAGATGGAAACAACAATAAACGAAATAACTCAAAACGATCTAAACTGGAAGATTAACTTTGATGATGAAAGATGCACTCGTTGCGGAAAATGTATCGCCACTTGCACGTTTAATGCTTTAGAAATGCAAGTTGAAAAAAGAGCATACACCGCTGTTGAACCTGAAAACAACAACCCAACAGCTCATAAAAGAAAATTTAAAGCTGTTCCTGTTGTAAAACAAATATCTGACTTAAATCATAAATGTGTTGGGTGCGGAATGTGTGAAAAAGTTTGCCCCAATGAAGCGATTAAACCAATAAGAAATACTGATTCCAGAGAACCATTACTAAACCACCCAGGAGGAAGTCCTATAAAAAGAGGCGGACGTACAAACTTAAGCACCGAAAGAACACTTGATAAAATAAAAATTGGCAGAATCTCACAAATGACTGACCCAGCACTTGATGCCCAACGTCATACGTTTGACCTAAGAACACCTTTTGGAAGAATCCTTGGCCCTGAAGAACTACCAATTAAATTTGTTGATGATGAAATGAAAATAGAAGGAAAAACACCTCCTGTACGATGGATATATCCAATAATATTTGGAGATATGTCAATTGGTGCTCTATCTACAAGAGCATGGGAAGCCATTTGCATAGCAACTGCCTACCTTAATGAAAAACATGGAATCCAAATCAGAATGTGCACTGGCGAAGGTGGCATGCCAATAAAACTATTAAAATCTAAATATCTAAAATACATGATTCTGCAGATAGCTTCTGGCCACTTTGGGTGGAATAGAATCATCAAGGCCATGCCAGAAATGGTTGAAGACCCCGCTGGTATTCTTATTAAAATAGGACAAGGAGCAAAGCCAGGTGACGGTGGTCTATTAATGGCAGCAAAAGTTGCCAAACATATCCAAGAAATAAGAGGCGTCCCAAGAAATGATTTGCTTTCTCCTCCTAACCACCAGGGACTTTATAGTATTGAAGAATCTGTACAAAAAATGTTTTTATCAATGAACGCTGCTTTCCAATTCAGAGTTCCTGTTGCCATTAAAGTAGCCGCTTCCTCCTCATCTGTTTCTGTTTATAACAATCTACTTAGAGATCCTTACCATATCGTTGGCGGTTTCTTTATGGATGGCATTCAAGGAGGCACAGGTGCGGCTCACCAAGTTTCACTTGATCATACTGGTCACCCAGTAGTCTCTAAAATTAGAGACGCTTACTTAGCTGCTGTTGCTCAAGGCAAACAAGGGAGAATACCTCTTTGGGGTGGTGGCGGAATGGGCATGACTTATGACTTAGCAGCAGATGCTTTTAAAACTATCTGTCTTGGAGCAAACGGTGTTTTCGCAGGAAAAATACTTATTCAGCTCCTTGGCTGTATTGGTAACGACGATGGTAGATGTAATCAATGTAACGCGGGATTATGCCCTACTGGTATATGCACACAAGACTATAGGCTTGTCCAAAGACTAGACATAGACAAAGGTGCTGAAGCTATTGTTAACTACATGCTTAACGTAGATACTGAATTAAAGAAAATGATGGCTCCTATTGGAAATAGTTCTCTTCCTGTTGGAAGAAGTGATGCATTGGTATCCGTTGATAAAGCGATTGCTGATAAATTACAAATCCCATATGTTTGTTAAGGAATAATAAATGAAAAAAATTAAAACACTAAACGGACAAAAAAGATTATCAACTCAAGAGTTGTTACAAGAAATATATTCAGCTGTAGAAAAAGGCGAAACAGATATAACGATAGATGCCTGCGGACAACACGATATTGGTGGACCTATTTGGAATAAAGACGGGAAAACTATTACTTTTAAGATAAAAAACCCAGGCCAAAGAGTTGGCTCAATGTGCTTGCCAAACACAAAAATAATTGTAGAAGGCTCAGCTCCAGCAGACGTAGGCTGGCTTAATGCAGGCGGAGAAATAATTGTTAAAGGCGATGGCGGAGACACTACTGCGCATTGTGCTGCAGCAGGGAAAATATTTATCGGCGGCAGAGTTGGCACAAGGTCTGGTTCACTAATGAAGCATGACCCTAAATTCGAAGCACCTGAATTCTGGGTATTAAAAAATACAGGCAGTTTCTCTTTTGAATTCATGGGCGGAGGAATTGGAATCGTTTGTGGCCACGACGCTGACAATCTTGAGTCTGTTCTTGGCGACAGAGCATGCGTCGGCATGGTTGGCGGAGTTGTATATGTTAGAGGTCAAATAAAGGGTGTTTCCGAAGAAGTTAAGATTTATCCGCTAAGTGATAGCGACATAACTTTTTTAAAGATTGGTCTGCCAGATTTCCTAGCAAAAATCGAAAAAAAAGAACTAGAAAATAAACTTACACAATGGTCTGAATGGCAAAAAATTGTTCCTTTATCCTATGAAGGTGCTCACAAAAAATCAGCCGATAACCTCAGGAGTTTTCGCAAAGATTTCTGGGTAGAAGGTGGCATCTTCTCTGATGTATTCCCTGATCAAGGAAATATTCTAGGTTTAATTACTAACGGAATAGACAGATTGCGTTACCCAAAATGGGAAAATAAGAAATTTGCTGCTCCTTGTGAGTTCAATTGTCCTGCTGGAATCCCTACGCAGGAAAGATTTAACCTTTTACGAAATGACAAAACACAAGAAGCCTTAGAATTAATTTACAAATATAGTCCTTTCCCAAAAACCGTTTGCGGTGAAGTTTGTCCAAACCTTTGTATGACCGACTGTACCAGAAAAGATGTTGATCAAGCCTTAGACATTAAAGGTTTGGGCTCAGAATGTAACATCAACGTTACAGAACCTAAAACAACCAAAAAACAAAAAATTGCCATTGTTGGCGCTGGTGTTGGCGGACTAACAACTGCTTGGCATCTTCGTATGATGGGATATCCTGTCACTGTCTTTGAAAAAGATAGTAATATTGGCGGAAAGCTTGCGAATGCAGTATCTAGAGAAAGACTGAAAGATGGTTCGCTTCAGTACGACTTAGATAAATTCAACCAACTTGGCATAGATTTCAAGCTAAATACTCCAATTAGTGCCAAAGAATATATAAAACTTAAAAGTGATTTTGATTATGTTGTACTTGCTACAGGTGCTTATGCACCTAAAGTGCCTCCTTTTCCAGGAAAAGAAAAACTTATGTATTCCCTAGATTTTCTCGCAAAAGTCAACAAAGGCGAAAAACCAATCATTGGAAATAAAGTTATAGTTATTGGGGCAGGAAATACTGGCATGGATGTTATTTTTGGTGCATACAAATGTGGTGCTAAAGAAGTTACGTGTATAGATGTACAAAAACCAGCAGCGTTTAAACAAGAAATAAATCACGCTAAAAGTTTAGGAGCAGAAATAAGATACCCTGTTTTTACAAAAGAAATTCATGCAGACGGAGTTCTAACCGCTGATGGCGAAAAGATTACGGCAGATACTGTTATTCTTGCTATTGGTGAAGTGCCAATACTGGATCACATTCAAGATCCTTATGAAACCACTAGAGGATATATGAATGTTAAAGAAAATTTTCATTTAGCAGATAATGTCTATGCCATTGGTGACATTACAAAGCTTGGTCTTCTTGTAGATGCCATTGGTCATGGTCGCGAATTAGCAAATATCATAGACGCCAAAGCAACAAACCAAACATATGCTCCGATTATTAAAAAGTTAGTAAGTAGAAATAGTTTAGTAACTGCTTATTTTGACAAAGTACAATCTAAAGATATCTGCAGTGGATGTGCAGATAAAACTCGTTGTATAAGTTGTGGTACTTGTCGTGACTGTGAAATCTGCAAAGACAGCTGTCCTGAATTAGCCATCACCAGAATCGAAAATGACGGTTCTTTTGAATACGTTGTTGATGAAGACAAATGTATTGGTTGCGGTATCTGCGTTTCTATCTGTCCATGTGGGATCTGGAATCTTTATTCTAATTCTCCATATCATCCAGGTGAGGAGATTGAGGAATAGAATCCTCGTTTTCTCTTAAGGTCTCATTGCCGACCTTAAGAATCCGCTAGTCCCTACGCAAACTCGCTTCATTAAAATCTGGGATATTTCTAGTCACCTTGTGAGTCACTGCCAATTTCATAATAAAGCACTCAACCTGCAGGAGCATTGCCTTACAATTGTTTTATTATTTAGCACCTTAAAATGACGTCGAAATATCTACAATTTTATATTCCCTCAGGTTGCTCCTGGACAAATATTTAATTAATACAAATTCTATAATCTCAAGTCAAATCCTTGCTCCGTTGCGGGAGAGCCGTAGAATTATTTAATGAATGAAACGTAGAAAAATCAGGACGATTTTTCAGGACAACTGAGCCAGGACAGGCGAATTTGTCCATTAGTGGAATGAGTTTAATAATTCAAGGTGCGGAGCACTCGGAGCAGAGGGGATCGTAAGGGCTGCGGAAGCCCTTACAAAAGAAATCAAGAGCTCGGCTCTTTATGAAATCATAAAACGAAGTTTTATACAAAAATTCCCCCTCTTGAGAGGGGGCTAGGGGGAGTGTAATAGTTTTTGTTTCTTTTTACTAAAAAGATATATAATGTAATCGGCCAGTCGAGTCATCGTCTGTATTTATTTACGGGAGGAAAGTCCGGACTCCAAAGAGCACTGTAGCGGGTAACGCCCGTCCGGCGCAAGCTGAGGACTAGTGGAACAGAAACGACCCTATTAAGTTAGGCTGAAACGGCTAAACTCTACAGGGAGCAAGACCAAATAGGCAAAGAGGAGTTGCTCGCTCCATTTGGATTTGCGGGTAGGTCGCTAGAGATAGATAGCAATGTCTGTCCAAGATAAATGATGACATAGAACAGGATCCGGCTTACGGACTGGCCACTATTAAACTAAGGTCTACACTCTTTTCGTTCGAGTTCTGTAAATTCAATTTCTTCTAATATTTCTTCTGCGCCAACAGGTTTTGTTTTCCATTTATTAATAACAACCTTTTTCTTCCATCTTCCTGTTGAAAAATATATACCAGAAAACACTGCTCCTATTACCCACGCAATTGGAATCCCCCACCAAATACCATCAGTTCCAATCTTTGTAGAAAGAAAAGACGACACTGGTATTCGAATAATCCATAAAGAAAACAATGTGATAAACATTGGTATAATCGTATCTCCAGCGCCTCGAAGCGCTCCGTGAAAAATAAACATCAACATAAAAGCCAAATAAAACCCGCCAACAATAAATAAATAATGTTGCCCAATAGCTATAACCGCAGCGTCGTTTGTAAAAAGACCCAACAATGGCTTACTAAAAACAATCACGATAAAAGATATTATTAAAGAAATCACAACTGACATTAAAATAATCGTCTTCATTGCTGAGCGCACCCGTTCATGCTTCCCTGCACCAATATTTTGTCCAACAAAGGTTGAAATAGCCATTGATAAATTCATTGCAGGCATCATTGCAAAAGAATCTATCCTTCCCGCAGCAGTAAAAGCAGCTAAAGCATCTGTCCCAAATAAATTAACAATTCTTGTAAGTGCCATCATTCCAGCAGCCACCAACATCTGCTGAACTCCACTAGGTAGTCCAATCATTAAGCTCTCTTTAAATATTTCCCGATCAAACCTTAACTTAAAATAATTAACTTTAAATAAAGGATTTATCCTCTGCAAATAAATTATCCCTCCAAAAAAAGCAACTCCTTGAGCAATCACTGTTGCAAACGCTGCTGACCAAATCCCCCACTTAAATACCACAATAAATAATAGGTCCAATACAATATTTACAAACACTGAAAAGATTAAAAGATACAAAGGAGTACGAGAATCACCAATAACTTCGGCTGGTGTTCGTAAAAAGACTAAAATGTGCTCACTAAAAAGAAAGCCTATTACTGTTAGGCATAACGCTGTTATCACTAAAAATATATAAGAAGTCTCTATGCAAATCTTCACCTTCTCATAATTCTTAGCACCATAAAACTGAGATATCATAACCGTTATCCCCATTGTAGCTCCCATAGTAAGAGCAATTAGAAGAAACATAATTGGGAAAGATGCGCCAACAGCAGCAAGCGCTCCCTTGCCTAAGAATTTCCCTACTATAATTGAGTCTACTAGGTTGTAACATTGCTGAAAAACACTACCTATAAACATAGGAATAGTAAATAATAATATTTGTTTAGCCGTTCCACCCTTTGTCATATCCATCATAATTAATAGTCTCTATCCTTATTTATGATTAGATTAAACCACATTGCTGCCAATTATAATAAACGTTTAAATAACTTCAGACAATGCTGACGTATTCCGTTTCGGCTATTATTCCTTTGCGAAGTAGGCAGTTTAGCTTTATAATACAGAAGACCTATACTATAAGGAGGATAATTTAATGTCAGAAATAATAGATATTCACGCAAGAGAGGTTCTTGATTCCAGAGGAAATCCTACTATTGAAGTAGACGTATTTTGTGAAGATGGAGCTATGGGAAGAGCAATCGTTCCTTCCGGAGCATCAACAGGAGCTCACGAAGCAGTAGAGCTTAGAGATGGAGACAAAAGCAGATATTTAGGCAAAGGCGTTCTTAAAGCGGTTGAAAACGTAAATGAAATAATTGCCGAAGAACTAATCGGTTATGATGCTGTTGAACAAAGAAATATTGACAACACGATGATTGAATTAGATGGAACAGAAAACAAAGGAAAACTTGGCGCAAACGCTATCCTTGGTGTTTCATTAGCTGTAGCAAAAGCTGCTGCGATGAGTAGTAGTCTTCCTCTTTATTCATATATTGGTGGAACCAACGCTCACCAACTTCCAGTTCCTATGATGAACATCATTAATGGTGGTTCACATGCTGATAACACAGTGGACATCCAAGAGTTTATGGTAATGCCTGTTGGCGCACCTAATTTCAGAGAAGCTCTTCGCTGTGGCGCAGAAATTTTTCATTCACTAAAAAAAGTATTAAATGGCAAAGACATGAGCACCGCTGTTGGTGATGAAGGCGGATTCGCTCCTAATCTAAAAACAAATGAAGAAGCTATCCAAGTAATAATGGAAGCTACTACAAAGGCAGGATACAAGCCAGGCGTTGACGTTATGATCGCACTAGACGTTGCCGCATCTGAAATGTTCGACAAAGGTCACTATAACTTCAAAGGTGAAGGCGTAGTTAGAACATCAGCAGAAATGGTCGCTTACTATGAATTTCTTTGTGGTAAATATCCTATCATTTCTATCGAAGACGGTTTAGCAGAAGACGATTGGAATGGCTTTAAATTAATGACTGAAAAACTTGGAAATAAAGTACAAATAGTTGGAGATGACTTATTTGTTACTAATACTAAAAGATTAGCTGAAGGTATTTCCAAAGGTATTGGCAACTCAATCCTTATTAAGGTAAATCAGATTGGTACATTAAGCGAAACTCTTGATGCAATTCAAATGGCCAAAGAAGCTAACTATACGGCCATTGTTTCACACAGATCAGGCGAATCTGAAGACACAACTATTGCTGATATTGTTGTTGCAACTAACGCTGGACAGATCAAAACTGGCTCAGCAAGTAGAACAGATAGAATAGCAAAATACAATCAATTACTTAGAATTGAAGAAGAACTAGGAACCGAAGCTGTTTACAAGGGTATTAAATCATTTTATAATCTGAAGATATAAAAAGGCATTTTGATTTTGTGTTAGATACATTTATTAAAAGTCGGCTATTTACTATTGTTTTGGTTGTAGTGGCAGTCAGTATGTTGTATCAAAATCTTAGGATATTGTATTACAATATTAACTACGGTCAAAAAATCAAGTCTGAAGGCCGACTTGTTATTATTGAAGAAAAGAAGAACAAGGCTCTAAATGAGGAACTTATCGAAGCAGGAACAGTATTGAATGTTGAACAAAAGGCGAGAACAATACTGGGTCTTGTAAAGCAAAATGAGGTAGCGTACAAAATAGTACGTAAAAAAGGTGATTAACATAGAGATAGAAGAAAATAATTTAGAAAAAGATTCCATAGTAGAAGGCGTAGTTACTGGTGTAACAAGCTTTGGAGCTTTTGTTAAGCTACCAGGAAATAACGAAGGTCTTGTTCATATTTCAGAGATAGCTAATGAATATGTCACAGATATCAACAAGCATGTAGCGTTAAATGATAATGTAAAAGTAAAAGTTTTAGGCAAAAACCCTAAAGGCAAATACGATCTTTCCATGAAAAAAGCAGCACCTCCTAAAGAAGTTGAAGAAGGAGACAATTCAGAAGAAAACAGAATAGCTACAATGGATAGAAGAAAAGCTAGAAAATTAGCCGAGACTGGTGAGCTAAATCCTTTTGAATCCAAAATGCTTAACTTCCTAAAGAAAAGCGAAGAAAAACAAATTGATTTAAAGAGAAATATCCAACTTAAACAAGGCGTTAAAAAGAAGAAAAAGCTTAAAAAATAACCCTATCAAATAGATTCAATTCGTAAATATCTATCTATTTACGAATTTCTGATAGCATCTCTTTCATTATTTGCTCTAACTTAAATGCACTTTCTATAGAATAATTCCTTGAGTCATTATTCCAATCAAAACTTAGGGGTTTTCCTACACTTGTTTTAACTTTTTGATGTACGATATTTTTCTCTGTTTTATTAAATATCTTATATAATGGATCGTTTATTACGGGAACTACATCTGTCCTTGTTTGAAACGCGACTTGAAGCCCACCTCTTTTAACCTTTTGGATCTCTCCATCAACTGATCTTGTACCTTCTGGGAAGACAAGAACGGAGTGACCACTCTTTAACTCCTCTTTTATTTTATCTAATGTCTCGGTTGATCTCCTCGCATTATTTCTATCTATGGTTATATATTCTGCCATTTTAATTAATGAACCTATTAGCGGTGCTTTCAAAAGCTCTTCCTTTGCAACAAACAAAAAACCAGCAGGAAGCAGCGCTAGTGCTATCAATATATCCAAATCACTTTGATGATTCATACAATAAACAACGGTCCCTTTAGGAAATGTCCCCTTTACCGAAGGAATAATTCCTTGAAAGAACAATATTATCTTAGAATTTCTTTTATATAATCTTCTTAATAAATACGGTGACCTATTTCTTAAAATTAATTTAATTGCTTTCGCTTGAATATAAGTCATCAAAACCAACATAAATCCTACGAAAACAAAATAAAAGGAGTACGCTTTATTAAATAATGTCATGGATTTATTATATTACTATCAATTGATCCTTGAAAGCAATTGCTAGTAATATAAATATATTAACCCTTAAAAGGCTTCATTACTAATTTCTTGTTTTCCAAAACCTGCTATGTGCCTTATAATGAATTCAACTACTTTAAGGAGGACTATTATGCAGAAACAAACTATAAAAGATATAAAAAATCTAAACGGAAAGAAAGTTCTCGTAAGATGCGACTTCAATGTCCCTATTGAAGGAGACCAAATCACTGATGATATAAGAATTGTTGAAGCCTTACCTACAATAAATTTTCTCAAAAACGCAGGAGCTAAAGTAATTTTATGTAGTCACTTTGGCAGACCAAAAGACGGACCTGACCCAGCATTCTCGCTTGCTCCAGTTGCAAAAAATCTTAGCAACCACCTAAATAAAGAAGTTAAACTAGCTCCGGATTGCATTGGAGATGCCACAGAAAAACTTGTTTCTTCAATGGCTAATGGAGACGTCCTTCTCTTAGAAAACGTACGATTCCACAAAGAGGAAACTAAAAATGACCCTGAGTTTTCTAAACAACTTGCTTCTCTTGCTGATATCTACGTGAACGACGCTTTTGGTTCTGCCCATAGAGCTCATGCTTCAACCGAAGGTGTTACAAAATATCTTCCAGCGTATGCAGGGTTCTTAATTGAAAAAGAGTTGGAATATTTTGGCAAAGCACTTACTAATCCAAAAAGACCTTTTGTTGCCATAATTGGTGGAGCTAAAGTTTCATCAAAAATAACTGTTCTAAAACATCTTCTTGAAAAAGTTGACGCCTTACTAATCGGTGGCGGAATGAGCTACACTTTTTTTAAAGCTCAAGGTTTCAATGTTGGAAAATCAATTTGCGAGCTTGATTATCTTGATACAGCAAAAGAAATAATGGCCTATGCAAAAGAAAAAAACGTTCCAATCTATTTTGCTGACGACATAGTTGTTGGCGATGATTTTAGTGCCACCGCTAACTCACAAATAGTCCCATATACAGCAATGCCTGATGGTTGGGAAGGATTGGATATTGGACCAAAAACTATAGAGAAATTTGAAAAAATTATTGCCTCAGCTGGAACAGTAATCTGGAATGGCCCAGTTGGTGTTTTTGAAATGGATAAGTTCGCAATAGGAACAAACGCCATTGCTAAAGCTCTTGCCGAGTCTAATGCTATAAGTATTATCGGTGGCGGAGACAGTGCAGCTGCTATCAAAAAAGTAGGACTTGAAGATAAAATCGATCATATCTCCACTGGTGGAGGTGCTTCGTTAGAACTATTAGAAGGAAAAGTTCTTCCAGGCATTGCAGCGCTACTCGATTAATAATGCCGTTTCTATTTATATTACTATTAATGGCCGATCAGCTAACAAAGCTATCGGTCGTTATGTTTGCCTCTAAAATTAACTTAACTATTGTTGAAAATTCTGGAATAGCTTTTGGCATGCTCGGAGAAAAATCCTCATTAGTTTTATTAATAACTGCTTCCCTTCTCTTATTGTTATTCGTTTTCAGAAAACAATTTTTTTTAAAAAACATCTGGCACCAAAAAGCTATAGCCTTTATCTTAGCGGGAGGTGCTGGCAACTTACTAGACAGAATTCTTTATGGACATGTTGTCGACTTTATTAAAATTACCTTTATCCCCTATTTTAATTTGGCTGATCTTTTCATTAATATTGGCATGATACTTTACCTTGTAGGCTTATTTAAAAAAAATGCTTCTAGTATTTGATAATGAAACATCTACTCGTCTTGACGTCTGGTTAAGTGAACAAACAGGGAGAAGTCGCTCATTTATAAAAACGTGCCATCAAAATGAACAATTAACTGTAAATAACAAAAAAACTAAACTTAGCCTAGCTCTAAAACAGGGCGACAAAATAGAAATATTTCTTGATGAAAAACCCTTAGAATACAAACCTGTCGATATTGCCCTAGACATTGTTTTTGAAGATGAACACATAATAGTAATAAATAAACCATCAGGATTAACCGTCCATCCAGGCGCAGGCAACAAAGACAATACCTTAGTTAATGCCTTGCTCCATTACGGCAAAGAGCTCTCTAATATTGGCGGACTTGAACGACCTGGCATTGTTCATCGGCTTGACAAAGACACATCAGGATTAATGGTTGTTGCAAAAAATAATGAAGCACATGAAAGAATGGCCAAGCTATTTGAAACAAGAAACATTATTAAAAAATATCTCGCCCTTGTGCACGGATATCTTCCACATGACCAAGGCAGTATTGATGCCCCAATAGGAAGAATGCCTAATAACTATAAAAAAATGCAGGTTGATTATGCTAAAGGTAAGCAATCCTTAACAGACTATTCCGTTATAAAAGAATCTAACGAAAAAACTCTAGTGGAACTAACTCTGCATACAGGCAGAACACACCAAATCAGGGTACACCTTGCTCATCTTGGGCACCCAGTGGTTGGAGATTCTGTGTACGGAAAGGCTGGCAAAGGCAAGACACAGCTTCTTCACTCTTACTCACTTCAATTTAATCATCCCATTACTGGTGAAAACTTACTTTTTAAAACAGACTTGCCAAGTTGGGGTAAGTTTTAGGCTCATCTCGACTCTTTTTTTAAAACAAATAAACAATTTAAACGCATATACGAAAAGAAACTATTGAAACTGTTCTATTTTTCCGTATAATAGAAGCATTGCAGGGGGAAATGCATGAACTTTTCAGAAAAAATTCGTACAACTCGGATACTAATCGAGGACACGAAAACTGTTGACTCTATTCGCTTAATTGGCGTAACTAAATACCTTGATATCCAAGGGACAGAGCAAGCTATACTTGATGGTCTCACTGATATTGGAGAAAATCGGTTACAAACTGCTGAAAACAAAATACTTCTGTTGAAGCCAAAATATCCTTCCGTAAAATGGCATTTTTTAGGAAGACTACAATCAAATAAAGCTAAAAAAATTATTAACTTATTTGACTACATTCATTCTATTGAATCCTACAAAACACTACAACTTATTGATGAACTTTGTGTACAAGAAAAGAAAGAGATTAAAGTGCTATTACAACTTGATATCTCCGGTGAAGAAACCAAGCAAGGAATGAATAAGGATGAACTATTTCAAGGACTTGAAATAATTAAAACCCTAAAAAAAGCTCAATTCGTTGGACTAATGACTATGGCGCCTTTAACTGAAGATAAAAATATTCTAAAGAAAATATTTAATGAAACTAAAAAAATAGGAAAGGAGTTAGAAAAAAAAGGAATCAATTGTCTAGAACTGTCTATGGGTATGAGTAATGATTATCTCGTCGCCCTAGAGGAGGGAGCCACAATGTTACGATTAGGCACCGTATTATTTTTAAAGGAGGAAAAAATTAATGAATAAAAAAATGAACACATCTTTTTTTGAACAATGCAAACTTTTCTTGGGACTGGAGGATATGACAGAAATAAAAAACAAATCCGGAAGCCATGGCACTAAAAGCAACAATGCAATTAACCTAGCATATTTTAAGAAATCATCTTCTGAAATAAAAATAGTTTCACCAAAATCATTTTCTGATGGAACACATATAGCCGAGTTTCTAAAACAAGACATTCCAGTTATTGTAAATTTCCAATACCTTAACACTATGCAAATAAACCGCTTTATGGACTTTATTTCTGGAACCATCTGTTCCTTAAACGGTAATAGCGTAAAATTATCAGACACATTATTAATGATTAGTTCGGAAAGAACTGTAATAACTGAAGAAAATCTCAAAAGAACCAAAACAAATAACAATGCTAATGAAGAAATAGTCATGAACATAATGACTGTGAATTAATTATGAAAAGTTCGATTTGTTTTCTTGGTGCTGGCAACATGGGAGAAGCCTTAATAAAAGGCTGCCTAAATTCAATTTCAGCAGATAACCTAGGCTTCTTAGAAGCAAATGCTCTAAAAGCTGACTATATTTGCAAAACTTATAACATAAAAAGGCTCTCTTCTTTTTCTGAAATAAGTAATTATGAAACCCTCATTATTGCTATAAAACCACAAAACATACCATCAGTAATTAAGGACCTTATTCCCGCAATAAATAAAGATACCCTCCTTGTATCCATTGTTGCCGGAATAACTATCGATTACTACCAAAAGCACTTCCCCCCACTCAAAATAATCCGAGTTATGCCTAATACTCCTTGTCTTATAAATAAAGGCATCAGTGTTATCTGTGCTAGTGACAACTGTACTGAAAATGAAAAAAATATTGTCGCCGAAATATTTTCCAGCACTGGAAAAGTTATGTTCATGGGAGAAAACAAAATAAACGCAGTAACGGCTCTCAGTGGAAGTGGCCCAGCTTATTTTTATCACATTGCTGATACCTATGCAAAAGAAGCACAAAGCTTAGGGCTTGATTATAATGAAGCATTGTCTCTTATAACAAACACAATGCTTGGTTCAGCGGAAATGATTTTACAATCAAAGGATTCTATTGAAGATCTTATTACCAAGGTTCGCTCTCCTGGTGGAACAACAGAAGCAGCTCTCAAAAAGCTTCAAACAGAAGAACTTAATATGATTATCAATGCGAGCATTACGGCCGCCAATAAAAGAGCTGCCGAACTAAGCCTAAAGGAGTGAACATATGATTACTATTGTAGAAATAATTTCTCTTGTTTTTGAGGTATATAAAGTACTCCTAATTATACGCATTTTATTATCTTGGATTCCTCATAACCACTATCATTATCTAGTTGAGAAACTATATGAACTTACTGACCCTTACTTAAATCTGTTTCGTTCACTCAATTTGAATTTTGGCGGGATTGACCTATCTCCAATTGTCGCTTTTTTTGTATTAAGTTTTGTTCAAAAATTACTTTTACAAATACTTATATTCTAATGTTGTACCTATCAATATTTTTTAAAATACTCTATATTCTCCTCATAGGACGTGCGCTAACTAATTATCTTCGTTTTTCACAATTCCAGCCTAAACAACCTTTAAAGTTTATTTTAAAACTATTTGAGGCTTTAACAGACCTTCTTTGTAACCCGTTCCAAAATATCTTATACTTCCGCTATGACGCATCACCTATTCTTGGTGTACTATTTATACATTACCTAGGAGAACCCTTTGCCAACCTAATCTTCAACCTATGCACGAAACTAATGCTTCTCTTTCTATAACCGTAACAGTCATTACCAAAGCTCAAAATGAATCTATTGCTGTACATAACAATGGGTTTAGGGTAAAAATAAGAGAGGTTCCTGAAAAAGGGAAGGCTAACGAAAAAATTATTAAAATGATTGCTAAAAGGTTGAAAATTTCTCAAAAAAATATAAAAATTATTAAAGGGGAGTTTTCAAACAAAAAAACTATATTAATCACCGAGTTTGCTGGTTCTATTTCAGAATTAATAGACTAATATTAATATATAGGGCTTGATCACGAGGGGACTATGTTTCAAAGGTATATTGCCTGTCTATTGATTATCCATTCCTGTATGCTTTTCGGAGCAGTAGATTCGTTTGTCTCAACCGTTGACCAACAGACAACAGAGAACATAACTACAACCATAAACACTGAAATAACCTCAAACAACGACGACCTTAACACACAAGAGCTCCAAAATATCTTTTCACTTATAGGGACCTCTAATTTAAATGAGTTAACTCTAATAACAGCAGCAACAAACAATATGGAACAATCTCAAAATAACTTAATTTTTCCTGCCGCCTTCTCTTTTCCCTTTATTGAAGCACCTCAAGAAAGCCCTGTCATTACCATTCCGGAGCCTCCCCCTAAAATAATATTTACAGGTACCCGATCACAAACGCAAGCGGCTAACACGCCTAAAACACCATATGTCATCACAGACAACCGCTCTTACCTAGAAGCCAAGAAAAAAGATCAACCAAAAACTGAAATTGATGGATGGGAAAACTTCCGCTGGGAACAATGGGAAGAAAAAAAAGACCCATTAGCGGCCTTTAAGTCGCCTCCTTATGTTGATGGATTTGGAGAACTAAAAGTATATTCACTAGTAGTAAATGCTGACAACAAAAGTAGATCCTACGCATTAAATGATGAGGTTTATAAATATTTGTCAGGCAAAGTCAAAGAAGTAGCCTTTCAAATTGATTATAGATTTAATCTTCTTATTCAAGCAAAAATAAGTGATGAAGCAGAGGTATACTATAACGTCTCTCAAGAGCCAGACCTGCCACAAAAAACTGACGTTTCACTTAAAGTAAGACAAACATGGGTAAAATTTGGTTATTCCGAAAAATCATTTAGGCTAGGTTCTTTCACAGACGTTAGTAAAAAAATAGATGGTGTTTCTGTAGAAGGCACAGAAGGTCCTTTTGCCTTTAATTTTGCATTTGGTGCAGAAAAGAGTAAAGAAGATACTTTCTCCAGACAAGGGAATGGAAGCGATGAATATGAATTACGAAATAAACCTGTTTTAGAAAAATCAGTACAAGTTTGGGTAAATGACCGAGTTCAAATATTAAATAAAGATTATACTGTTAATTACTTTGAAGGAAAAGTTGTTTTTGCAACTAGCAAGACCTCAGCAGAAACTCTAAAGTTTTCATATCAATATACAAACCCCATTGAAGAATTTATTCCAATTGCTAGTAACGTTAACTTAATCGGAATAAATGCCAAATATGACAACAAATACAAACAAACCATCGTAAAGAAAATAATTTCTATAAATGAGAAGATTCCTCATATCACTGAAAACGGGGAAGTGCTACTGAAAACACAACCAATTGAACTGGATTCTGAGAAAATATTAGCTAACAATCTTGAACTCAAAAAAAATATTGATTACTATATCCAATACTCTTCTGGAACTATCCTTTTTCAAAATAGAGATCTTACTAATATAAGTATCAGTTATCAAGCTCCTGAAACTAAGACTCATAAAGAAAAAATTCAAGGCAATGGTGACAGATTAGCGTTCTATCTTAAAAATACTCCTCTTCTAAATAATAGTGAAGTAATTTATTTACAGAGTAATCTCTTAGAAAAAAATAAAGACTATAAAATAGAAAACGAGAAAGGGATGGTTGTACTCAAGTATCCAATCCCTATAAATGAAACATTGTCTATCTCTTATAGACAGATACAATTTGAAACAAAAACGTTCAGCAAAGAAACAGATTCTGATTACGACGTAAATTTTTCATATATTAGACAATTTGCCAAATCACAGGAAGACATAAATACAAAATTAACATCCGAAAAACTCACCTCCACTGGAAATTATTTTAGCTCCACTTCCTTCATAACAATGAACTTAAAAAACTGGCCAGTTTTAAAAGATTCAGTCTCTTTCTTGCTAAATGGTACAACTACATTCAGCCCTAGCGACTTAGAAATAAACAACTATACTGGATATTTAACATTAAATGCTACTGCACTAAATACTGCTACCGGCACTCTTCAAATTAACTATTCCTATTATAAAGAATTTGGTCCTCAACAATGGAACTTTTCTGGCTCAAATAGGGAAATTGAGAATTATATTTTTTATAATAACAAACTTTCTCATCGCGTTAAGTCAAATCTTTCTCATCCAATAAAATATGACCCATTTAAACAATATATCAAAGTTGAATACAAAAATAATACTGATATCTATAAAACCTTAAAATATGGTCTAGATTATGATATTGAATTTAATGTTGACCCTGTAAAAGAAGGACAAATCTATTTAATCCTTTACCACGAAAGGGGCGTGACTATAGACAACGGCCTTGAAACTGTTATGTATGGTTTACCATCAAACCTCGGAAGCAATGACCTCTTTAAAATAACCTACTATTACACTAATTCCAATATCCCTGATGCAGGAGAAATAATTAATGAGCAATTTGCCATGTTATACAATCAAAAATTAAATCAAAACTTCGGATATTCTGTTGAAGTAGCACGCTCGCACAAAGAATACACAAAAACCACCAAAATCACAACCGATGTTCTGGTGGGCACTGGTGAATTTAATAAAACCTATACCCTGTCGGCTCCCAACATAGTCGAAAACTCAGAAACAGCCTATTTAAACGGCAACGTGGCAATAAGAGACATGAACTACTATATTAACTATAATACTGGCCAAATAACCTTTATTAGCCTTAACCCCGGACCTAATGACAATATCAGAATAGAATATAGTTACTTTGCACAAACTTCTGGCGGAGAAAGCGCCAAATATGAGCAAAGCGGCTCAGCTATCGGACTAAAAGCTAATCTCAAAGGAAACATTCATGATACGAACGCACAACTTGTTTTTGTTGATGACACCTTTGACCCTGTTGGCTCTTCTCAATATCAAGCGGGATCTAACATATTTATTTTAGGTTCAAAAATAAATCCATCTAAAGAACTAAATATTAATACAGAGTTTTTTACAAATAAAATGAAGTCTGCCTTTAAATCAACCAAAACAGGAGAGTATCTAAAATATCACGAAAATAAGTACAAATTAGGTGCCGCCTACTCTCCTCTTGATATTTTTAGTATAAATGGTGGAGTTGATGTTCAAAATTATGAAACAGATATAAATTTAGATAATGGCCTTAAACCTATAGATAAACTCATGAATCAATACTATTTCTCATTATCATCTGGCCCTTCAGTTTTTAAAACTAATCTCGTCATAAACAACTTTAATAACACCGACAAATCTAATCGAACAACAGGACTAGAAACATTAGGAAAAAGCTTAGAACTTAATAATGACCTTGTGCTATTTGCAAATGACCTTCGTTTAATTTCAACATTTAAAGAAACAACCGAGTTACAAACTTCAGGAAACCAAGCTATTAGTGACCAGAACAACAGAAGATATGGACTTGATCTAGGAGTAAGACCTATCTCTTTTCTCCGCATTAATGGTAATTATTCTCAAGAGAATCTTGATAAAAATAATTATCAAAGCACTACTCAAAATGCAACTAAAGAACAGGCGAGAAACTATGGCACCAACATTTCTCTTGCACCACCTATTGATATTCCGTTTTTCCAAAGACCAGATTATGGATTTGCTCTCTCCAATACTGAAAAACAATCACTGCTTTCATCATATAGTCCTGATACAAACAAAAGTATTGGAAATAAATTATCTTTCGGATTATTTGGCCTAACTTCTATTTCGCTAAGAAATTCCTTAGCTAATTCACTGCAAAGTAACGAAAAAATTAAAAGAGAATCCTATCTTGGAGAATATACAATTAATGGATTTAGCCTGTTTAACAACTTCTTCCCTCTAACGCTTAAACCTTTCTCCAGAAAATATTCTCGCTCATCTGCCTTTGATAGTATTGGAAACATCTCAACACTAAGCAACATAGGTGAAAATTTTGGTAATTCCACAATATACGGGTTAACTTGGGCCCCCATTAAAGAATATAATGGTGGCGTAGATTATACCTTAAACGAAAACTATGCACTTTCAACAGAAAATAAAACAATCGAGGTTATTCACTCTACTCAAACAAAGCCTAATAGTAATCTGCAGCTAATAAATAATTTTCATGTTGCTGACATTTTTAAAACTAGCCATATTTATAACAACGTGGAAAACGAAGAGCAAAAACTAACGTATTATCTAGCCACTTCAGATTTTTCCGTTCGAAATTTGACCACTTATAACAACACTAGTCATATGTACTCAAATAAATTTAATAATGTTTTCTTAGAAAAATTTCATCCCATATATCTTAATAATAATTTAATAAAAGACGACTATATTGATACTGCGAAAGGGATGAAACTAAGAGAACAAGAAGACTATGAAATATATTCTGATTTCCAATTCTTAGACAAACTAATAATCAAACCAAAATTAAACGTCTATAGGACGGATCAATTTACAACTATTTCTGACAACTACTCTTTTAGTAATATTGGTTCAATCTATAACCAACGTATATATAATAATAAACTACAATCCACTCTAGGCGCATCCTATCCATTTATAGAAAAAACTAATCTTCTCGCCAATATCGGATATGACAACATCAAAGAAAACGTATATAACCGTAATTCAGGAGGTGTCTCAGAAGACCCTAAAGAATATGATGTTTATAGTTTAGGGGTTGGAATAGACACCTCAATTATTAATGGCCTCTTTTTAAAAGGAACTTATACTCTTAAAAACAGTCAAGATAAAAAAACAACTCAAAGCCTATTTAATGGAAGCGAAACTATTAGAATTGAGGGTACATATAAGCCTGCCACACTAATCGCTCTTGCTCCCGTTGAAAACGTCGGAGATGTATTAATGGTTATTTTAAATAAATCAACTGTCGGCTTTCTGCTAGAGTATAACAAAGGAACCGGTATTAACTCTTATACTCTCGAGGAAACCGAAAAACTTACAGGAAAAACTGTAGAAACTAAAATAGAAAAAATAGACAATCTAAGAATAAAAGGTTCTTTTGAATCTCAGATAGAAGTACCACTCACCGAACAAAGCAGTGGAATGATAGAAAAATTTGTTTTTTCATCTGAAGCACATATCGTAATAAAAAATGATTATGCAAATATAGCAGGAATTAGCTATACCGTTCTTGGGCTTATCTTTAGTGGAAAACTTATTTTTTAAACAATTTCACTTATTTGTCTTAAGGGTATTAGCATGACATAGCCAAGCACAAGTATTAATATCCCAATGAATACAAGCGCTAAACCACTTACTAAATTAGCAATTATTATTTGTGTTTCATTATTCTTTTCTTCAGCTTCCAACAAAAAATTCTCATAAAGCTGCTTTTTCCTTTGATTATCAGTAGCCATAGCTGAAAGTATCCTTTGCTTCTTTTCTATTAATGGTATATCTATTGACTGCTCAAAAGGCAATCCTCTGGTTAATCTAGATAAAACTGTTGAAAACGAATATCTGCTAAACCCTCGCTTCTCAAGACTCAAATAATCACCAATAAGCTGTTCTAATGAAACTCCGCTTTCTGTAGAAATTAAACAAAGTTGCCAAAATAATAATTGAAATCTAGCTTTATATAAATAATTTACAATCGGAATAGATGCTTTTACTTTTACAGGTACTGCCCTATATATCCCATATAAAGACATACCAATTGCAACTACAAACAAAGCTAATCTCCAAAGATTTTCTTTGCTAATTAACTTTAACAACAAGGGTATCTCTGTCCCGCTATCTTGGAAAAAGAATAAAAAATTAGGAATAATACTATAAGACACAAACGCTATCATTAATAGTCCTGAAAATAATAACATTACTGGATAAATAGACCTTTTTAACAATTCCTTTTGATTCTTCAATTTCTTTTTTAACAACAAAACCATCTTTTTAAACATTGTATTACTAGTTCCTACCAACTTAGATATCAAAAAAATCGAATTTACCTCTTCACTAAACAATTGAGAATCTTTAAATATTTGACTAAGCTCTTTTCCTCTTCGTAGCTCAGCTAAAATAAACCCACAAATCCCTTTAATCTTTTTATCAACAAATTGCTGATATTTTAATAGTAAATGATAAACATTCTCTCCCTCAGAATAATATAAAGATAAAAATTCAAAAATCTGCAACTGTTCTTTAAGTGACAACTTACTCTTTCCAATCTTAATAAATATTTTCTTCTTCTTCTTAAGCCTCTCTACTTGATTTAAAGACGCATGACAAAAAAACATACCTCTTTTTGATAAATAGAGTAATTTATATATCATCCCAAAAGAACCTTTCTGCATTTCTTGTTGTAATACTTGCCATTTCATCATAACTCAGCCCAAGCACTTCTGACAAAACAACAACTGTTGTTTTTAAATACTCAGGTAAATTTATTCCTCCTCGAAAAGGAACCGGAGCCAAATATGGCCCATCCGACTCAACAAGAACCCTGTCCAGCGGTACTTTTTTTGCGATATCTCTTATGTTTTGAGCTCTCCTAAAGGTAATCATGCCATTAAAAGAAAAAAATGCCCCTAATCGCAAATAGGACTCTATCAGCCCAGCATCCCCGGTATATGAATGACAATTGTATTTCCCTGGTTTATCTTTAATTATATCTAACACCTCTTGTTCGGCACTTCTGGTATGTAACACTATCGGCTTTACATTATTAGCAATCTCTACCATTCTTCTAAATACTTCTTTTTGAGTTTCTGGCTGACTATGCTCATAATAATAATCCAAGCCTACCTCACCAACACCAACACATTTACTATGTTGAAGTAATTTTGATAACTCATTAATGTCTTCATCTTTAATTTTATCTGCTTCATGTGGGTGTATCCCTGCACAAAAATATATACACTCATAACTTTCAGAAAGTTCAGCAGCTCGCTTACTGTCTTCTAGATCAACACCAAGAGTAATCAATCTTGTTACGCCAACACTTTTTGCTTTCTCTAAAATATTCTCAAGACCAATCTCACTATACCGACTATCAGTAAGGTGGATATGTGTATCTATTAGTGACATTATTTTCTTGGAAAAACCGGTTCCGGCTGATTTAGTGTTCTTCCTTCAGTAAAAAACCCCCAACCAAAAGTAGGTTTCCTTCTCTCTTCTTCCGTTAAATTTAACTGAAAGAAAAAAGAATCAGTAACCGTTGGCATAAAAGGACTAAGCCAAATAGTAGTTATTCTTAATGTCTCTAACAAATGAACCATTACGGTTGCTAGCTTTTCAATATTGCCTTCTTTTTGTAAATTCCAAGGCGCGGTCTCTTCAATAAATTTATTTGCTCGCCTTATAACCATGAAAATTTCCTCCAAAGCGATAGAAAGCTTAAATGAATCCATCAAAGCCGGTATGCTGGTCTCAAGACTTAAAGTTGCCCGCTTAAGAGTTAACTCCTCTTGTGACAACAATTCATCATTTGCATCTGGAACCTTCAGCTCAAAATACTTTATCATCATATTAAGCGTTCTATTAAGTAAGTTGCCATAATCATTAGCAAGATCGCTATTGTATCTTTGCTTCATTGTCTCTTCGCTATAAGAACCATCTAAACCAAACACCATTTCTCTTGAAAGATAATACCTAAAAGGGTCCACGCCATACTCATCCATGATAGCAAAAGGATCTAAAACATTGCCTTTAGATTTTGACATCTTTTCTCCACCCTGATAAATAAACCCATGACCAAAAACATGTTGTGGTACTTCAACTCCAACTGACATTAACATCGCAGGCCAAATAACAGCATGAAATTTAAGAATATCTTTCCCTATCAAATGTACATGTGCTGGCCAATATCTTTTAAAAAATATTTCATCTTTTTGATACTTAATACCAGACAAATAATTTAAAAGTGCATCAAACCAAACATACACATAATGTTTCTTTTCTGTTGCCTCAAGCTGTGGAAATTCAATACCCCAATTTATTGTTGTTCTACTAATACATAAATCATTAAGTCCACTTTCTACAAAACTTATAACTTCATTCTTTCTACTTTCAGGAAGAACAAAATCAGGAACTCTTTTTATATGTTCTAATATTTTATCTTGAAACACGGAAAGCTTAAAAAAATATGCTTCTTCTTGTAAAGTTATAACCTCTCTACCACAATCAGGGCATTTTCCATCAACTAACTGAGTTTCTGTAAAATAAGCTTCACATGGTCTACAATAAAGACCTTCATAAGCTCCCAAATATATATACCCATTTTTATACGCTTGAATTAAAGTAGCCTTAACTATTTCTTGATGTTCAATGTCTGTTGTTCTAATAAAATAATCATTAGAAATATTAAGTTTATGCCATAACTCCTGAAATCTTAAGACTACACCATCAACTAATTGTTTGGGAGTCATTCCCTTAGCTTCCGCTGCCTTTTCTATCTTTTGTCCATGCTCATCGGTCCCTGTTAAAAAGAAAACATCTTTACCCCTAAGCCTATAAAATCTTGCCAATATATCAGCAATTATTGTTGTATAACAGTGGCCTATGTGTGGAATATCGTTAACATAATAAATTGGAGTGGTTATATATACTGAATCTTTCTCCACTAATGGATCACTCCTATCATCCTAACCACCTTTGCTGGTTTCCCTCCTGAAGCATACGGCGCAGCCTCAATAACTGCAAAGTATCCACCTTTTGATACAAATTGTCCAGTTTCATTCCTGCCATCCCAGTCTACAAAGCAATAATAACCAGAACCCGTAGACCCACTTTCTTTAGTTATCTGTTTGCTGTCAAATCTTCTCACAAAATGTCCCATTGAATCATATAAAGTAATGGTAGCATCTATGTCCTGATTCAAAGAAAAAACTATCCTGGTTGGTAAAAATGCTGAATAAAACGGATTTGGGTAATTTGATACATTAAAAATTGTCTCTGTTGTATTTGTTGTCATAATTCTCTCTCCAGAATCCAGATAAAGACTATGCAATCCTGCTGCATTCACTGCTTTGACTCTATATTGATATGGAGTATCTGGTAGTACATTAGGGTTGCTATACGCTCTATTTAAACTACTGTTTTGTGTAACAAACACCCACTTCAAGGACTGGCCAGAAAGCATCTCTACAATATAATATTCAATTCTGGACTCATCCTCAATAAATTTAGACCAAAATATATCATGAATTCCCTCATCCCATTTTGCTATTACAGTCAACGTATTATTACCAAGCCACGGTGGAGTAAAATCAGTATGAAAAGAAAAATTTCCAGTAATTGACCAGAGCTGATTCTCTAGTTTTGTAGATCTTGCCCTTACTGTAATATTATAAGTACTGTTATCAATTAAAAATTTAGTTGAATTTGTTATCTGAATATCAACAGTTGCCAATTGAATATCTTTACTATTTACGACATCTATACTGTTGACAGACACTATCCCGCTAAATATATCACTTCCACCACTTGTTGATCCTAGCATTACCATCAAAGAATCTATGCCATTACTATCTACATTCACTGATGTTGAATAATAAAAACTAATTTTACTATGCTGATTCGTATAAACGTTCCCTGATATTATTGGTTTTTTTGGTTGAAGCATACTCACTATTTGAATCCTATTTGTGGTAACGTCTTGTTCGTTAACAATTTTCCCATATGCTTCATCTGTTTCTGTTTCCTGAAAACTAATATTATCAGCAGCTGTATCATGGTTAACAAATTTTATCTTAAAAACACCTTCCCTGCCTGGTCTGCTTGTAGTTCTGGGTTTAATGATCAAAGCGAAAAAATTTTCTGTTGCTAACACTTGAGAATTGGTTTCTGGATTGGTTCCAGGAGTAAACATTACTCTGACTCTTTCTCCCAGCGAGTATCCCTCCACTTCAGTATCTAAGACCGATATGTCTATTGGTAAAAGATAAGAAAAATTACTATCCGACTGCACGCCAGAATATTTATAAAGCATTACATCCACATCATCATTTAACAGAATGCCATCATCCTCTCTTTCTCTATAAACATCAAAATAATATATTTTTGGTAAAAAAGAACCTGCTGTTCTATAGTCAACATTTAATTTAAACTTTAAAACATTCAGTTCTGTGTCTTGATATACATACCTTTCCGTATTTTTATAAGACTCAAGTGATATCTGTGATACATAATAATCGGAGTCAAACGTTATCGTTCTCACGGGAAATTCCCCAGCATTTATCATCGAATCACCCTTTTGAAACCTAAAAGAATCTGGGGATACAATTTCAAAAGAGAAAACCTGGTTGAATCCTAAGCTTTTATCTGAATCCACTACTATATAAAATACCGGATCATCACCTCCAACATTTACTGGAAGAAATGCTAAATTAACTGACACTTGTTGTGCTGTTTCAAATCTATCTAGACCAGAACTAACTAACAAAGATGGATCATCGTAAAATTTCCCACTCCCATTATCTCTATAAATAGCTACTCTAGTTATTTTATTTGGTAACATAGGTTTATCTGAAGAATAATTTATATTTAGATTAACTCCTTCCCATAGTGCCCCATAATTATTACCATTTCCAGTTCCTGCAGAGGCTGCTATCCAAGCACGCAAAGCAAATTTTTTAACTACTACCCTTTCCCCAGAATTAATATTACTGGTTACAATATCAGACTCATCTTTCTGTTCAAGATACGAAATATTTAGTCTTGTTTTTGTTATATTAAATGTTGCCACAATACCATCATCTCTTTGTCCTAGAATGGGAATTGTTGATTCATAATATGAAACGTTTAGTGGATCATTTGTAACAAAACCAAACCCTAGAGGAGCAGTTCCCGAAGAGTATGCTCCTGAAAACACATCTAATATTAAAAAAATAGTCGTTGTGGTTTGATAATTTACAATTAGCTCATTCACTAGTGGCAGGTTCATTATTTGACCCGATCCCTGATAAACCTTTTCTCCAAGCTTCGTATCTACTGCTATATCAAAAAGTCCGTCGTTATCCTTATCCAAATATATATAAAATCTATCAATTTTGGATTCCCCCATATTATCAAGCTGTAAATTTACTCCGACAACGTGTACATCTCGAGATATCGCCTTAAGTTCTGCTAAAATAACTGGTATTCCCGTTTTTCCAACCTCTAAACTATTAAAATTATACTTACTTAAATAATGACTCCTTGCTCTAGCAAAATAATCATAACAGCCTAGAACCTCGAGCTGCCGTGAAAAAGGCACTAAATCCTGAAAGTTGTTTCCTGCTCTATCAAACACATTAATGCTAATATACTTATCCATTAGCAATGCTTTTGTATCAATGATACCTTCTATTTTGACAATTGAAGCAACATAAACATAATTTTCACTAATCTGACCATAAAGAATTATTGTAGCTTCTTGTAAAGCATTCCCAGTACTATCTACTACAAATAACCTATCGTTTTGAGCAAGATCCAACTGTTCACTAAAAGACAGTGTAACCATAAAAGGTTCTCCCACAGTTTCTTCCACTGGCTGAATAAAAATAGTACAAGTTGGTGGTATTGAGTCATAAACTACGCTTGAATATGTAGCTGCTACGCAGCTTTGAGCGTTGCTGTTAGCTACCCAGGCATAAATATCCTTAGTCCCCTGAGTTGTATCTTTTATAGTATAAGTCATCGAAAAACTAACGACCTCAACATTAGAAATTTTAGGCCAATCATTGTTATCGTAATCATCTTGCCTTGGTGATGAAGTATCGTTATCAAATATTTTATAATAAGTATACTGATCTGGTGGTACATCTGAAGGTTCATTTTTACTCAAAACTATCTCAATATTTAAGCTATTTGTATAAAACGCCCCTTTATTTATTACCATTATGGGACTTGCTGGTGCCTTAGTGTCTATCGTAAACATTTGTATGCTAGTAGTTGCGTTTCCTGCTTGGTCTGTTACTATTACATTAAAAATACCATCATACAAACCAGTCGCATTCCCTGTTATTAGATCCCTTAACTCATACTCTGCATACCATACTGCTTTATAATCAGGAGAAGCACTATTTGAAAGAAGATATGGTGACAACGGAACAAAAGAGGCAATCCAAGAACTGCCATTTTTTATTGAAATCTCCCACTGCGGTGTTACGGGTAACCTTTCAATATAAAAGCCACCAGTAAATTCAATATTATGTGTTACCGTCAGCTTAGCTGTGTACTTCATTTTAACTAATTCTAAACTACTAGGATTTGACATGTCCGGAACAATCGTTATTGCTGGCACCTGTTGGTCTAAAATAATATCACAGGTCACAGCGGTCATTGTCATCTGGCCCTCACCCTCATCATTTTTTACCCACAGATAAAGTGTCCTGACTCCATTTTTGCTATATGCACCATCAAACGAATATGAGATTGAATACCTAAATGCTGTCCCATCTGGTTTCCGCTGATTTGCGAACAAATCGTGAAATGTTTTATCGCGTGCAACATTAGGGAGCCCCGCTTCGTCTCCCTCGAGAATAAGATATCTATTTATACTTGTCCCTACAACAAAAGAAACGCTAACAGCCTCCGCATTTGTTAAGTTTTTGGAATTAGTTAACATGTCTTGAGCAAAAAATCCTTGTGGCGTAGGAACTACCCCTGGTGCCAACTTAACAAAACTATTATATCCCGTAATATTAGTTGCAATATTTCCAGCATCATCTATAAGTAAAACTTTGAATAAATGAGATCCATTCTCTGTTACTGTACTCATGTTAAGACTACAAAACCAAACCGAACCCCATCCCATTACATTGTCTATTGTCACTAACAATTGCGAATCAGATGAAAAGGTATAAAAAACAAAAGGAGTCACAGATATGGGTTCAGTACAATTTAGGGTTATATATAACACATCCTGACTATTAACAAAGGGCATAACCGTTCTCATTTGTTGTGATTGCATATTTATAGTTACTCTTGGTAGTGTTATATCTACCTTTATGCCAGCAGTTGCCTGAGTACTGTTACCAGCATTGTCCCATGCTTTGATAAACACATTTATAGTAGTGTAATCATTTGCTGAAACCATTAATTGTATTTGCCTTAAGGTACTATTCAAAGATGTACTATATTCAACATTTTCTGATGACTTAACTCTAAAACTAGTGGAAGGAAACCACTCTTCACCAACTACATTCCAGGTAAGCTTCAAATTCTCTGTATTTACCCAACCACTTAATGGAAAGGTGCGACCACTGTATGCCTGAAAAAAAACATTATAGGTTACACCCTGAAGTGGTATTTGCGGCGAAACAAATAACTCAACAACTGGATCTGTAGTATCAACCTTAAGCCCTGCTGACTTCGTTGCTAAATTCCCAGCTCTGTCCCTAACCTGAATGTAAATATTCTGTGTAGTATTATTGTTAGGACTAACGTATATCCCAGCATAGCTTAACCCACTTTGAAACTCACTCCAATCATTTGTTCCATCAGAACGGACCCTATACGGAGTCGTCTGTAAAAGGCCTGCTCCATCAACTGTTTGATCCCAATTAAGATTAATCAAAGGATTCGCATGCCAACCAACCTCTGGCCAAATACCATCACCCCCAGAATCTACATCTGGTAGAATTCTAACCTCAAAATTTGTTACTGGAGGATCAGTATCAACAAATACATTTGCACTACTCATTATTATATTACCTGCTCTATCTGCAATTGCCCCAACAATTGTCCTTTGCAATGCACCACCATTTGCAACTTCAATAGATACATTTTTTGAATTTTGTTTTCCGTTACTCCATTCTGAATCTGTCTCTCCTTTTAAAAAATATGGCTCTTCTCTTAAATTACCAGTATCCGTTATTGTCACATCAATCGAAACAGAAAAATCAAAAGAAACATTGGTTTTGTTATACCAACCAACATCTGGTGTTGCTTGCAATATTGGCGTAGAACCACAATCCTTTAAAACTAAAGAAAAAATACCTTCTGGGGGCAATATATCCACTGTTACCAAAAAGCTACTTGTTAAAACATTTCCTGCCTTATCCATGTATCTTGTTTCAATCAAATTACACATATTTTCACTTACACTAAAATTGGTAATATATAAATTCGATGTGGGATCTCCCCAAGAATTATTGTTGACCCTAAACTGAAATGGAAGGTTCCTGGCTGTAGGATCAGCTTGACTAAACGCAAGCATAAACATTAGCTCTGGATTATCATAATACCATTCTTCGGGAGCAAGACCATCACCCTTAGAGTCAGAATCACCTGCCAAAACTACCTGAAAGTAATTGGGAGTAACAACATCAGAATAAATAAAATCATTGATTTCCTTAAAGTTACCTGCCTTATCAACGAGTAGTGCTTTAAAAAATATTGGTGTTGCATCATTAGCAATCAAACTAATATTATTAAAACGTATAGACTCGTTACTATCCGATAGTACATGAATTGTTGGAACAGATGTTTGTCCAACATAAAGCATTACCTTATACAATTCACCATTCTCAATTACTGAAGACCAAGTGATAGTTAAATCTACAGTTGTTTGATTGTACCATCTAGGCTCAGGCTCAACCCCATCACCTTTAATGCCACAAGCATTAAAAGATATACTCAAATTTACTGGTTCGGGATCTAATAAATCTACAAAAACTTGGGCAGTAACCATCCCTATATTTCCTGCCTTATCAACTGCACTTAACATAAAAATATTATTTGTGTCACCTACACTAGGAGTTACTGTAACCTCACTAACTAATTTTAACCAATCTGTAGTTGCTGTATTGCTAGTACCAAAAACATATCGATATTTATAAGACTTATCTCTAAGCTGTCCACTATCTTCTGCTCCGCAGAACCACTTAACGTTTACATCATTATACCAACCTAGTTGAGGCAATATATTAACAAGCACATTTTCCTTACCAGTAAGGTCAGGTGCCAGCTGAAGCGTGACTGTGGGCACAGTAGTATCAACCTTAACTGTAGTATAAGCTGTTTGTGTGTTGCCTGCCTTGTCAATTGCACGAACCCAAATTGTACGTGCCGTATCTCCGCCCTGGTCAACCGTCACCCAAGCCTCTATGGCCGTTTGCGAAACACCTTCGATTACTACTGTGTCCTCTAGCGCTGACCAAGTATTCCAACCATCACTTTTAAACTGATATGCAAGTATTCTAGAATTATCAACAGGTACAGCCCAACTAAAGCTGACAGTTTGGTCGTTATACCAACCTAAATCAGGTGCCAATTGATTCTGCTCATTATTAATATCAGGTTGAATAGTCACAACAAATTCGTTTGGCGGCGTTAAATCTATAGTAACTCTAACGCTTGTTGTTACATAATTAAAAACATTATCAAACACGCGTACGATAAGCTCTTTTGATCCCTGAGAGAAGGTTACAACAAACTCACTTGCAATAGGTGTAAAAAAACCTAGAGAGGCATCACTCGGGTCGACAACCCAAATGTTATCACTAATACCGCTTGAGTTGTCTATGTCTGCTGCTGCCAGAGGACTATTCACAACAAAACTAACGGTTGTATTACTAAAGTAACCTGCTACAGGATTTATTGTAGTGCCCTCGCTTATTATGGATCCTGCTGGTATAAAACCTAAGCTAGCTCCATTTAACTGTGGTAATGTACTGTCAATGCCAATATAAAAATTAGATTCATTAATAGCGACGCTATATAAGGTTGCCCCTATAATGTTTACAGATACCTCGACCGGAGACTCATCTGCTAGTGATGAAATCGTTGGAATAGAAAACCCTGTAAAACTAAACAAGCCATTTGCGCCTATATCAACTTGCCCTTTAAATTCATTCTTAATAAATAACACTACGGCCTGTGCTATATTCATAGACGGAAAAACATTAGGCTCATATCTATAATGAATTGTACCCGTAACGCTTAGATTAGCATCAGAGTAGTCGCTATTATTTAAACCTGATTTAAAATAATCACCACCAATTGTTGACTCTCTATATTTTGAGTTTGCATCTATTGTTACACTGCCTATAACATATTGCTTATTAAATGTTACAACTTTCTCAAACGGGGTTCCATTACCTACGTCTACTGTAATTGTATATTTGCTCCCTTGAACAAAATTCGCATCACCTTTTGCAACAAACCACAAGGTCCAAGCCTTATCAGTCAAACTATATGACATAGTGGCCTTAATCTGATCATCCTCATCTTTAAGAAGTTGCTCAGATCCTTTAACAAGCCCCAACTTACCCGAAGTATTAGATGTTATCGTTACAAGGTCCCCTATGTTTATGGTAACGCTTTGATAGACTGAATCCACTACAACGACGCACATGTCTTGATAAGCATGAATATATTCAGTTTGCTGATCATAAGCACGTATTGTTACACTAGGTGCAGCTAATACCATTGTGGAGATCAAGAAAAAAAGGCTTAAAAATATTTTTCTCATACTTCCCTCACGCGCTCCTAAGTGCCTAATGCATTATTAACAAAAACTTCTTGCAACATTATGTTTATCTCTATTCTCCGATTAGCTGCTTTGTTTTCTTCTGTGTCGTTTGGCTTCATTGGCCTATACTCCCCAAACCCAACAGCCTGTATCCTCATTGGTGAAATACCTTCTTGTTCTATAAAAAACTTTATCACAGAATATGCCCTAGCAAAAGAAAGATCCCAATTTGAATCATATTT